>NZ_ATGG01000026.1 GCF_000413855.1 Acinetobacter gyllenbergii CIP 110306 = MTCC 11365
CCGTAAGTTTTTGCACAAATAGTTGCAATCGCAGCAGTTAAAGTTGTTTTACCATGGTCAACGTGACCAATTGTACCCACGTTTACGTGTGGTTTGTTACGTTCAAACTTAGCCTTAGCCATTTTGATTTTCCTCGTTTACGTCGACGCCAGTTTAGAGAAAAACAACCCTGAAAAACCTTCTTAATCGACATTCGCCTAAAAAACTAGACACCTAATACTTGAAAAGCAGACTATAATAGCCTGCTTCTTTAAAATGTTGTGGAAATTCCACTAAGCTGTATATCTGGAGCTCTTATCGAGATTTGAACTCGAGACCTCTCCCTTACCAAGGGAGTGCTCTACCACTGAGCTATAAGAGCGACATCTTCGATATGGAGCGGGAGACGAGGATCGAACTCGCGACATGCAGCTTGGAAGGCTGCCACTCTACCAACTGAGTTACTCCCGCATGTTGGTACTGACCACTTCTATCGAAGTTAAATGGTGGTGAGAGAAGGATTCGAACCTTCGAAACTTTCGTAGCAGAGTTACAGTCTGCCCCCTTTGGCCGCTCGGGAATCTCACCACATCACACTTACACAGTGCTGTTCTTCCACTTAATACTACCACACTTTTAAGATGGTGCCGGCACACGGATTCGAACTGTGGACCTACTGATTACAAGTCAGTTGCTCTACCAACTGAGCTATGCCGGCGCTTTCTAAGTGTTTCGTACGTTTCGTATCGGAACGGTGTGCAGTTTAGCAAAACTCTGAATCGATGCAAGTGCTTTTTTTAAAAAAACTGCTAAAAACTCATAAAATCAATCCGTTTGACGATAATTCAACCGCTTTGATCACTGCGCGAGCTTTTATTTGGGTTTCATTCCACTCAGATTCAGGATTTGAGTCCGCAACTAGCCCCGCTCCCGCTTGTACATAGACCTTTTGATCGCGAATAACGCAAGTACGAATCGCAATCGACATGTCCATTTCACCATGCCAGCCTAAATATCCAACAGCGCCACCAAATACACCCCGCTTAACAGGCTCAACCTCATCAATAATTTCCATAGCCCGAATTTTTGGTGCACCTGAAAGCGTTCCCGCGGGGAATGTTGCTTTAAACACATCTAAAGCATCTACATCATCTCGTACTTCACCCTGTACATTCGAAACAATATGCATCACATGGGAATAACGCTCGATCACCATCCGATCAGTCACTTGCACTTTACCGATTTTAGATACACGTCCGACATCGTTACGCCCCAGATCAATCAGCATTAGATGTTCAGCAATCTCTTTTTCATCTGCCAATAGATCTTGCTCCAAGGCAAGATCTTCTTCCTTGGTTTTACCACGTGGCCGCGTTCCTGCCAAAGGACGTACCGTTGCAATGCCATTTTCTAAACGAGATAAAATTTCTGGTGATGAACCCACAATATGAAAGGGCTTTTGGTCTGTCAGGGTTTGCCCTTGCACCAAGAATAAATAGGGCGATGGATTTAAATGGCGAAGCGCACGATACACTTGCAGCGCTTCACCATCAAAATCAGAGACCATACGTTGTCCAGGCACTACCTGCATCACATCACCCGCACGGATATATTCTTTGACCTTTTCAACCGTCTCAAGAAATTTTGCTTTGCCTGTGATCGATTCAAAATGCGGTGCTGTGTGCGGCTTCGCTTGTAAGCTAACAGGTGTCGCCAACAATTGCTCTAACTGATCCAGCTTTTGCTGAGCCTGCACATATGCATCAGCTTGGTTGGCATCGGCATGATGGATGAGGAATAAGGTATCTTTTAAATTATCAAACACAATCACGGTTTGTGAGAGCATCAACCAAAGGTCTGGTAATGTTACAGGATCAGCAGCAGGCACGTTTTTCAGCTTCGGTTCAATATAACGCACAGCGTCATAACCCAAATAGCCCACCAATCCTCCAGTAAAACTTGGCAAATCAGGCAATTCAACTTGCGTAGGGACTTTAAACTGACCTTGAAACTCACGAATATAGTCAAAGGGATCAGCACAATCCTGCTGAATCACGGTACCATCCGCCTGTTGTATGGTGAGTACCCCTGCATTGCAGGAAAAAACGGTGGACTCACCCAAACCAATCATTGAATAGCGTGCCCAGTTCTCACCACCTTCAACAGACTCAAATAGATAGGCTTGCTTATGTTGTTTAAAACGAGCAAAAACAGAAAGTGGGGTTTCAGTATCGGCCAAACGCTGGCGATAAACAGGAATGGTGTTATAGCCTGCTGCTTTTAATTGCTCAAATTGTGCTAAGGTCGTCATGAATCTTCTCTATGGTTTTTAATTTCTGTGCGTTTTTTCTTTAGTGCTGTCTCAAGCCCGCCATCGAAAAACCATAATCATCTTCATGCTTGTCTCCTTACTAAATCTTCTTCTATCAATTCTGCCAAACTATCGACCACTTGCTGTGGCTGACAGTCGTAAATACTTTCTCCATGATTATAGCCATAGCTGACCACAATACAATCAATACCTGCACGTCTAGCTGCTTCAACATCATTGCTTGAATCACCAATCATCAAGGTTGCCGCAGTCGTGGTATTCTGCGCCTGCACACAGTGCAGCAACGGCAAAGGATGTGGTTTTCGTTCAGGCAAACGATCACCCCCAATCACCATTTTAAAATATGGACTTAAAGCCAAGAGATCAAGAATACCTTGTGCCAGCTGTTCAGGCTTATTGGTCACACATGCCATGCTAATATTATGGGTTTGACAATAATCTAAAAATGGTAAAACCCCCTCATACACTTGAGTATTTACACAGAGCTCCTGCGCATAAACATCAACAAATGTACTGAGGAGTTGCTCTTGCTGCTGAGCATCTACTTCCCCAAACAAATGTTCTAGCACAGCCTCACACAGTTTGGCTGCACCTTTTCCCACCCAGACCCGAACTTGCGCCTCGGTTACCTTCGCCAAACCCAATTTTTCTAAACTCAGGTTCATCGCTCGATATAAATCAGCAGCGGAATCGACCAGTGTCCCATCCAGATCAAATAAGACTAAACTACGGTTGTGTAACTGAGCAACGGACATATCTTTCGACTCAAGAAATGAAAAAGGCATACCCACGTGGGCATGCCTTGATTGTAAAAGCTTCGCCCGATTATTTAAAGAACAGCCAAGCAATCACCGCCAGAATGATCAATACAATAATAGAAATGAGGCCAACCGAAGCATTCTTCTGTTGCTCTTTTTCCGCAGTAACACGCGAAATAGGTTCTTCAATTGCAACAGGTTGCGGCTCTGGCGCTGCCTGTACATTGATTCCCTCAGGAATCGGTGCTGGCTTTGGTATCGCCACTTGCTGTGGCATTCCATCACGTGTGATCGGCGTCTCAACTGCACGTTCAGCAATACTTGGCATACCTTGATCTGTAGAATTTGACGCTACAGGTTCAATCTCGATTTCTGGCACTTCAGCTTCAGATAGCGCTGGCGCAAGTACTGAAAAGACAAAACTGGCAAACTGCAAGATATCGCCATCGTGCAATTCTGTTTCCTGCTCAACACGCGCATCATTAATAAATGTACCGTTCGATGAATTCAGGTCTTGCACCCAAAGCTGCTGATCTTTTAACAATAACGCCGCGTGACGACGTGAAATATCTGCTGACTGCAACAAAATATCGGCATCTTGATGTCTTCCCACCAACATGTCACGTTCGATACTCAGTTCTTGCCCCGTAAATTCACCTGTAATGGCTTGTAATTTCCAAGTCATAGATGCATATCCTTATAGAATTTCTTGCAATCATAGCATTGTGACATAAGCGCTTCTGTGCATCTACTGTGAAGACGCTGGTCGAATCGTGGTGGTGGTTACCGTGTTTTTACTACGCTCTGTTTCTTTCACAGGAAGTTGTACCGTTTTTTGTTGTACTTGAGGCGCTTCAACTGCAACAGGTGTAGTCACCACAACCGTTTTATTCGCTTGGGTTGCTGTTGGTACTTTTTGATACGGTGAATTTGTCGCCACTGCTTGTCGATTATAAATATCCTCAACATTCTCAGGTAGTTTGGCAAAGTTACCATTTTTGTCCATTGAAAGTTGCAAACTATAGAGCTGATTATAACGCTGTTGAGAAATACGGCGTACATCATTAGCATCACCCACAATCGTTGGATGGATAAACACCAATAGATTACGCTTGATATTACTCCGCGCATCGGCACGGAATAAACGCCCAAGATAAGGAATACTACTCAGTCCAGGAATACCTTGACGCGACAATGACGTATTATCTGCAATCAAGCCTCCCAATACCACTGTTTGTCCATGTTCCGCAAGCACAGCGGTTTTAATGGCGCGCTTATTGGTGACCAAGTCTGTTGCTTGGCCTTTGTTGTTCTGGACATCCGAAACTTCCTGTTCAACCTCAAGGCGAACCGTACCATTGTCACCAATATGTGGAATCACTTTTAGCGTGACACCGACATCCTTACGCTCGACCGTAGTATAAGGATTGACTGTACCCGACGTCCCCGTCGATACCGAACCCGTCACAAAAGGGACGTTTTGACCTACAACAATATAAGCCTCCTCGTTATCCATAGTCACAATCGACGGTGTAGATAAGAAGTTGGATTTGGTGTTGGTTTTCAAGGCTTGGATCAGCGCACCATAGGCTTTACGTGAGTTTTCAAAATTACCAATACCAAGTGTAGCACCATTACCTTTATTGGCATCTCCCGCAATCGCTGCAGCTGCACCACTCGCTCCTCCAGTGGCATAACCTGCAGCAATGGATGCCAGACTCGCACCCACATTACTAAAGCTAATCAGACCAACACCACTACTTAAATCACCCAAAGCCCACTGAATCCCAAGTTGATCTGCATCATCTCCCGAGACTTCAATAATTGCAGCTTCAATGAGTACCTGTTGACGGCGAATATCCAACTGTTGAATAGCCGCTTCAACTTCGCGCATCAATTGTGGTTCAGCTTTGACCACCAATGCATTTTGCGTTGGGTCAGCAATAATGCTGATACCTGCTCCATTAAAGCTCGTAATACTGGAGTTTTGACTATTATTTGAATTGCCATTTAGATTAATTGAAGGCGTCGAAAAAGACGACGACGATGACCCTGTTGTCGAGCTTGAGTTTTGATTATTAGAGATCAGGTTATTAATCGAGTTGGATCGATTATTACTATTCGATGAGGACGACGATGAAGACGAAACAGATTGCCCTGTGACCAAACCTTGCAAAATCTCCGCCAAGTTTTTAGCACTCGCATATTTCAAGCGAAAGACTTTGAGCCCCCCCAAACGATCTGCTGATGGTACATCCAGCATTTCAATCATTTGACGCAAACGTTTACGTGAATCTGGGTCACCCTTGATTAAAATCCGATTGGTTCGATTATCGGCAATGATACGCACCCGTGAACCGATAAAATCTTTTGAAGCACCAGTTGCACTCATGGTCTCCAACAAACCAATCACTTCTTCAGCCTGGCTCGACTGCAAGCTAATTGCTTCAATGTCATTTTGACCCGTGCCATCTAAATTACGCACGATATTTTCAAGCTGATAAATATTGGTTGCACGATCAGAAACGATTAAAGCATTGGTCCCCGCAACCGCTGCCAAATGCGCAAATTGCGGCATTAACGGACGTAGGGCTGGAATCAAGTCATTCGGATTGGTATTTTGCAGCCAAATCACTCGCGTTACGATTTGATCACCACCCGCACGGCTACGTGCATCGTAAGGAATCCCAGAGTTCTTCGCATTACTGTCAGGGACAAGTTTAACCGTGTTTCCTGAAGGGAGCGCCACCACACCATTGACATTGAGTACGCCTAGAAATAGGTCATACACCTCGTCCTTATTCAGAGGCTTATTGGAAATAACCGTCACATTACCACGCACACGAGGATCAACCGCAAAGTTCTTCCCAGTAATATCTGCAACTTCATTAATAAATGCGGTTAAGTCTGCATCACGTAGATTGATCTTCCATGTTTGTGCTTGCACATGAGTACTCACTGACGCAATCAAAGGTGCGGCGGCAAGTAATGCCCAAAGTGGTCGTTGATGATTTAAAAAAGCCATAACCTGCACTTATTCCTAACTGATGTGTGACGTGTGATCACTAAAAACTTTGTTGTATGGTCATCACTTGATCACCACGTTTTATTTCTATTTTGGCATGCCCTTCACGACGTACTTGCTCTAATAATTGTACTTCGTTGAGCCCCTGCCCGACGGTTTGACCATTGATCGATAGAATACGGTCACCCGAACGCAAACCCAAGGTATTTTTTAAATTCGATGGGGTCTTGTCTGATATTTCATAACCATCCGCACCACCACCATTGACTCCCATATTTTTTAGATATTGCTCGCGATTATCTTGCATTTGCTGGATCGCTTGACCTAAAGCCGATTGTGGTGAGTTCTGAGTTGGTGCAGCCGCTGCTGGCGGTACATTGTTGCTGTTGTTAAGCACAGGATCAATTGGCTGATATAGACCTTTGTCCAAACCCTTAAATTTAACTTCTCGGGTTGCACCATTGCCCTGTTTTAAAACCACATGATCCCAATAGACTTCAGCCAATTGATATGACGTTGATCCCACAGTTTCACCAACACGATATCGTTCAGCACTATCATTCAACTTAATTACAGCCGATGATAAATAATTGGGCTGTCCCAACAACACACCTTGTAACTCCAGATTGACATTATCATCAGCCGAAGTTGCTGCTGGTTCGTTGAATAATGCAAAAGAACTGATATTGGGAACTTGGGCTTGCTGCGAGCCCAACTCCACTCGGTCAAACTGCATCGGTTGTGGTGGCGCAACCACCCACCAGAACAGTGAAGCCAATTTCCAACATAACCACAAAATCAGGAGTACTAAAACCAGACCACTGAGCTTATCCAGTTTTTGCCAACGCAATTGTTGCATTTTTTCAGTGATTGCTTTCATTAGAAACCACCTTGCAACAAGGGTTGCCGCGAACTGATCACATAGGTGTCTAAGCCAGCTTTACCTTCATAAGAGGGAATGTTTAACAACATCCGCTGGGTGAGTTGTACATCCAGCATCAGACTTGCATCTAAGCTCAGATTCGCCATTTTCTGGCTACGTTGATCACGGACATCTATTTGTAATTGCCCGTTTTCATCTTTAAGTTCAGCCACTAAAGACGGCATATTCATACGATCTTGTCGCTGACCAAAAGTATAGGCCAACGCACCACCACCCCAATTCAATTGTCCTTCTACCGCGCTAAAGCCTTTTTCTTTTTGGTAATTCAATTGTACGTCTTTCAGTTGGATTGAGTTTTCAGGCCACTGCCAGTTGGCAAAATATTTTAATGTTTCAGGCGAGATTTTCCCTTGCAGGTCTTTAATCATGATTTTCTTACTTAGACCGTAAGCAAAAACCCCATTGAACTGGGTATTACCACTATGAATATCCAGATCTGCACCAACGCGCAGTAATAGCAAATCCAGAGGGCGAGTTTTCCAATGCACTGAACCGCGCAATTGACCACGTTGCCAGTCTGCTTGCCCCTGCCAAATGTTACCGCTGACATTATGTAATATTTGATTATCTTTTGAAAATTTCGCAATTAACCATGTTGCTGGAATTTGTAAAATAATAAAAATTAAAAATGCAAAAATGGCGAATACCCACCATCTCCATTGCTTGGTTTTTTTCTTCATTCCACCCTTACCAACATGCAAATATCATCCTTTTTGAGACAATCGCCCCCTGAATGACATTATGCATACTTTTTCAACATCGCCAATTCTCTGATATAAAAAAACCAAGCTTTTTAAGCCTGGCTTTTAATAAAGGATAAAGTCATCGTATGACAAAACGATGACTTTAAAACTTGCTTAGATTAAGAAATCTTCAAGTTTTGCACCTTTTTCTAACTGAGCAACTAACCAACGTGGTTGCTTACCACGACCAGTCCAAGTTTCTTCAGCATTGCTCTTGTTACGGTAGCGTGGCTCTACTGCTTTACGCGTAGTTTTCTTACGCTTTTGCTCGCCCACTTCCAATAACTCTTCAACGCTATAACCAATCGCATCTGCAATCGCGATAATTTGATTATACGCATCTTCAACTGCTTGATCTTTTTTACTTGCAATCAAAGCTTCTGCTTCTGCTTGTAAACGCTTTAAATCTTCTACAGATAAATCACTAATATCTGGTTTCATTAGAACCACTCCAACTTATATAGGGGAAATATATCACTCAAAAATAAAATGAATTTTTAATTCGATTCAATATTAATTTATAAATGATTAATTAATCAATATAAGAATAACGCACTTAATCGTATATTTACCCCCAAATGGCAATTTATTTACAATAAAGCAAAAAAAGTAGACCTGTTATATAAAAACATATTCTATAAAAGCGAGACCACGGATCCGAAGCAATCCGATTTATATTAAATTACTCTTAATTTTATCTAAAAAATTTTAATTTTCTTTTCAGGGTTTAGGTTCAAATACCTTATCTCTTACAAATGAAAGCTTTGAACCTTATTATATGAAATGATGATATAATCAAACAAAAATAGACATAATCGTCTTTATAATCATTCACATTATATTAAAGCATGACCTACGCTATGTTCTAACTGAATTATGTGCTGTCTAATCTCATCAGGAATATTTAATTTCTTTGATGTGTTCTTATCCACACAAACCATGACCGCCTCAGCTGTTGCCACGATTTGCTGTTGTGTTTCACTCCACAATACATAATGCATACGAAAAGCACTATTTCTTAACTCCTCAATCCGCGCACCAATATGCAGCACATCGGGATAGAATACAGGACTCAAGTATTTACACTGGCTTGATGCAACGACCGTCAATATCTCCTGATCAAAGATATTCAGCGTCATTAAATAAGCGATGCGTGCACTCTCGATATAACGATAATACTGAACATTATTTACATGACCAAACGCATCCATATCCCCCCAAGCAACGGTTTGCTGAAGCACAACAGGATAGACAGACAATTCTTTCATGTTTTCTCTCATATCTTAAAATTAAGAAAATTTACATCATTTTCAAATATTAAATTTAACTGCCTGATTAAATCTGGATTATCACCCAAAGTTGATTTAATCCTTAAATAACTCATTAAAATATTATCTGGATATAAAGTTAATAATTGCTCTGCTTCTGCTTGTCGCTGTGTTGCCACATAAATATGCCATTTTGCAAAGCTTAACATCGGCACACTGGTGTAACGCTGTTCAAGCTGCATAATGCGCTGCTCAACATAGGCATAATCTGGAATCTGCTTCAATAATTGTTGTTGGAACCAAAGATAAAACACTTCTGGATCAAATTGATCTTGTAATAAATGTAAGGCTAGATCTTCATGCTGTACACTCATTTCTGGCATACGTGCCAATAGTTTCAACCAGAGCACTTTACTACTGTACGGACGAGTTTGAATTTCATCCTGTAAAAACAGATAGCGTTGCTGCAGTGCCGCCAGATCATCGACAGATGCCTGATCAAACCGAATCAATAATTGTTGCAACCATAGATCACGGTGTTCAGCATCAAGCAAACCATATTGGGTTGTTTGCAAAAACAACCATGGCTCCTGCAAGGCAAGTTTACCCCAAAGCGCAGTAATCCGTTGCTGATAAGCCGTCTCAATTTCAATCAACCAAGGTGAAAGCTGATGTTGGGCCAAAAACTCTAAATGGGTGAGTGCTTTTTGTGTTTCCTGTTGCTCAAGATAAATATCAATGCGTTGCAATTCAGCCAGTTCAAATGCCATCGGTGCAGATTTCTCTAAACTCTGCAATGCAGTCTCATAATCACCATTTTTATAATCAAATTGCGCATCAATAATATGATTGAGCAACCCTGACTGGGTATAAACACGCTCAATAAACACTTGTTGATCTTTTGCAGCTTCCAATAACCAAACAATCCCGAGTTGCTCATAAGGATGTAGATCTTTAAAATGCAGAATCGTTTCTTTTTTGCGTTGCTCTCGGGCGAAATAACGCTTACCAAATAGCCAAGCAAATTGTGCCAGCAAACTGATGACGATAAACAGCGCAATCAGCCCCCAAACTCCACTCTGAAACTGCCAATCACGCCAATAAATATACACATAACCATTCCCATAGCCATAACTCAAGATGGCAAACAGGGCGAACAACACCAAACTTGCAAGCAGATAAATCCACAATAAATGTTTCATAATGCCTTATCCCAACAAACCCAATGTGGTTAATTTCGGAGTGGGTACTGCAGGCAGGTTTAAAATTTTCTCTAAACGCTGCTTCATTTGCTGGCTATTCTGATCGGGTAATTCAGCCAATAACTGCATCACTTCCAAGCTTGATTTTCGGTATTCAGCCAGTTGCCCTTGTTGCAAGGCTTGCGAAGCCAGTAATAAACGTAATTGAGCTTCTTTCAAGGTAATATTACGACTCATCAAATCGGGCGAATTACGCTGTACCTTTTCCAACTTAAACCAATGCCACCAAGCGCCACTGTCACTTTTTGTCATGCTTATTTTAGGATTTTTGATTTCTTGCTGAATCTTCTGATCCAGCTGCTGCAACAAATTGTCGAGTTGCTGCTGTTGCTGCGTTTGACTGAGGACGTATTGTTGAATGCTTTGTTTGTCCTGTTCAATGGCTTTCATCAGACTATGCTGCAACGCTGGTGAAACCGCATACTGAGCAATATGTTGCTGAGCTTGATTTAGTTGATCTAATGCATAAATAAACTGCTGTTGATCCAAAGCAAACTGAACCAAGTGCATTTGTTGTTTAACCAAAATAACCGGGGCGATCCCTGTCATCGTGGTCGGTATTGCAACATTATCTGTAGGCTCGATCACACTGCTATTTTGCAACTGGCGTTGCACTGCAACAAATTGATCATTCAATAGAGCATAGCGTTGCTCGGTTTGATCGAGCTGCTGTTGTAACTGGGGTAGCGTTTGAGAATATTGCGCAACATCGTAACTGAGTTTAGCCAACCACAATAAACTCAATCCTAATATTAGATAACCAATTTTTCTCATACATGTCCTTTCCAGTCACTCATGCGATGAATGATCTCTGATGCGGATAAATTTTCAAGCTGAATAATGTTAAATCCTTTCGCCGTTTGCGATTGGGCCGTTTCTACGAGCTGAGCCAAACGTGAGCCCAAAACCAGATAAACCCACGCAGCTGTACACGGAGATTGTTTGCAGAATTGCTGCCAATAATTCCAACTCGCTTCACTACTGATCAACACTGCAACAGGCTGATTTAAACTTATTTTTTTTACAATTTCAGGAAATGCAATCACACTCTGCTTAGGGCATTGACGATGATAGAGCACAAAATTCAGGATCTCGACACCGTGTTGCTGCAATTGCTGCATCATAAACTGTCGACCCCCTAAGCCTCGCCAAAATGCGATTTTCTTTAGATCTTTGTGTTGTTTTAAAATCGGCAGTTGCAGCATTCCTTCCGAAGTTTCCACCTCAGGCACCCAACTGTCTATGCTGTATTTTGCTAAAGCGTGTGCTGTAGTCTGTCCCACAGCAATCCATTGAATATGCTGCAGCTGATCAAGTTGCAAACCTGCTTGCCGTAAATAACGCATCCCAACATCAACAGCGGTTGGACTCACCACCACAATCGCTTGAACCTGCTTCAATTCTAAATAAAGTTGTTGCAGAACATGAGAAAAAGGTTCTGCAACCAACTCAAGCAAAGGTAGTGCTTCGACCTGATAACCCACTTCACTTAATGCTTGTGTTAAAGCAGAGGCACGGTCATCAGGACGTGTATTAATAAACAGCATTAATACAACGCTTTGAGCAATTCACCTGCACCTTGTTCTAACAGGCGCTGTGCGAGCTGTTCACCCAATTGTTCAGCATCGACTGTTGCACCGACCAATTGTTCTTTGAGTAAGGTCTGACCATCAACACTACCGACACGACCTTCTATGTGCAGTTGATCATTCGTCAAGGTTGCATAACCTGCAATCGGCACTTGGCAGCCCCCTTCCAGATAAGCATTGAACGCACGTTCTGCACGGACACAAATCGAAGTTTCTTCGTGTTGCAGTGGCTGAATCAATTTTAATAATTCGACATCATCGCTACGGCACTCTAGACCAAGTGCACCTTGACCCACCGCAGGCAAGCTCAATACGGGCGCCAAACAATGGCGAATACGATCAGCCAAACCTAAACGTTTTAGGCCTGCGCTGGCTAAAATAATGGCATCATACAAACCATCATCCAACTTGGATAAACGTGTCCCGACATTACCGCGTAAATCAATAATCTCTAAATCTGGACGTTGCTGTAAAATCTGGCATTTACGGCGCAAGCTCGATGTACCCACTTTGGCACCTTGCGGTAACTCGTCAAAATGGGAGTAGTGATTTGAAACAAAAGCATCCAAAGGATCTTCACGTTCGCAAATGACTGCCAAACTCAAACCTTCAGGCAAATGCATGGGTACATCTTTCATCGAGTGTACCGCCAAATCAGCACGCCCATCCAACAGTGCTGCTTCCAACTCTTTTACAAATAAACCTTTACCACCAATTTTTGCCAGAGGGGTATCCAGAATCTTGTCGCCTTGCGTTACGAACTTAAGTAATTCAACCGTTAAATCTGGATAAAGCGCATTTAAACGAGAACGAATATGTTCCGCCTGCCAGAGTGCAAGCGGGCTTTGTCGAGTCGCAATTTTTAAGGTTTTCATAAATTCAAGTGAGGTAATGATCAAAGCAATTGTTCCAAACTTAACTTGCTCACCTGAAATTGCAAGTAAAAAATCACAAAGTGATCAATCATTCAGCCGAAAAGTTTGGTTTTATAATTGATGCATACATTCTCTTAAACTCGGCAAGTGTCGGCGACTGACCGACAAACGCTCATCCAACTCACGTAACCGCACCTGATATTGTCCCGCAGTCACCAACTCTAAGCCTTCAAGATAGTCGAGCGAGACCAGTGCATTACGATGAATGCGGATAAAGCGATCGGCAAATTCCAGTTCCAGATCTTTAAGTGTTTCATCAATCAGTACACTGCCATTTTTATGGCGAACAGTGACATATTTCTGATCTGCTAAAAAATAATAAACATTTTCCAAGGGAATCAGTTCCACTCCGCGATAAGTTTTCGCAGCAATTTGATGGCGTTGTGCTTTGGTATCGTACATATCGTCTTGTTGTTGTAAACCCGTCATTTGTGCTTGTGTGAGTTGAGTTAAATGATTAAATACCTGCTGTAAATCTTGTTGTGCAACAGGTTTAAGTAAATATCCTTGTGCTTGAAATTTAAATGCTTCCAATGCATGTTGATCATATGCCGTGCAAAAAATAATCGCAGGACGTGGATTAAGCTGGCTGAGTTGTTCAGCACATTCCAAACCATTCATCCCTGGCATTTGAATATCTAATAAAACGACATCGGGTGAGTCGTTTTCTATATGATTTAACACATCCTGACCATGATGCGCTGTCGCAATGACTTCGTGTCCCATCTGGGTCACTAAACGTGCCAAACGCTCTACTGCGAGAGGCTCATCATCAGCAATCAGAACTCTCATCCTCTCCTCCTTGTCACCGTTAACTTCATCCATATTTTTTATGGTTAACTTGACTTATTATTTTACTCGATAGTGGTAGCTCACCACGGTCGTATATAACGACGTTCCCCCATAAATCTGAAACTTAACCGTTTGCCCATAATAAGCTTTCAAGCGCTGCTTCACATTGTCTATCGCAATACCATTTCCCTGTCTCGATTTTATTGTATCGTGAGAATAAGGGTTAGTAATGACTATACTGACTTGATTTTGCAATATTTCAACCAATACACTAATGGTTGAAGGTTGTAAAATTTTTTCTACCCCATGAAAAATACTATTCTCCAGCAAAGGTTGCAACGTCAATAACGGAATCGTCACCCGTTTTAATTCAATCGGTGTTGCCTGTATATTCCATTCTACATTCAAACGCGCGCCTAAACGCATCTTTTCAATACTTAAATAATGCTGACATAATTCAATTTCTTCGGCCAGACTCACCAGTTTCAGCTCTTGAAAGCTGGCTCTGAATAAGCGTGACAGATTAATCAACATATTTTCAGCTTTTTCAGGGTCAATCGCAATTAAACTCACCACGCTATTCATACTATTAAATAAAAAATGTGGGTGAATCCGTGCCTGCATCGCCTGAATCCGCGCATTGAGTTCACTATACTGCTGGTTCATCCATTGCTCACGCATATATAAATAACGTAAGCAGAACGCCCCCAGCAAAACGCCGTAGCCTAAATGCAAACTAGTCCCATGAAATAAAATCTCATCCGAAAATGAACCCGAACGTGCAGCCCAGAATTGAAGCAGATTGATCACACAAGTCGTCAACAGCACAATCAGCTGTAACAACACAAAGCCCATTATCAAGGCAATTTTCTGACTAAACTTAGCAAAAAAATCCTTAAAATAATCAACAACTGTCGCGAACGATAAAATTACCCAATTAATAAAAACCATATATTGCAGTACACGAAAGCTCTCCAAGGCTTGCCATGACCGCGCTTCAGCCAATGCCAGCACCATCGCTAAGACATTACTTGCAACAATTAATTCCAATAAGTATTGCCATTGACCAATTTTCGTAAAAAAATAGGAGCCTGATGGATTCCCCTGACGAGTTTGCGATAACTTCTTACGTCGAGTTTCGGCAACTGCGTTTGGATTTGCTATACTCTTTTTTATTTTGCTGAGCCGCCATGACCACATCTTCTCAATCCTCTTCTTCAGCCAACCCGAATCAAACCTCTGGAATGTGGGGCGGTCGCTTCTCTGAAGCAACTGATGCTTTTGTTGCAGAATTTACCGCATCTGTGCAATTTGACCAACGTTTTTATAAACAAGATATTGCAGGTTCAATTGCACATGCCACTATGCTTGCCAAAGTAGGTGTCTTAACTGAAGCTGAACGCGATGACATTATCCAAGGCTTGAGCACCATTAAAGCTGAAATTGAGGCAGGCAACTTTGAATGGCGCATTGATTTAGAAGACGTACATATGAACATTGAGTCTCGTTTGACTCAACGAATCGGCATTACCGGAAAAAAATTACATACGGGCCGTAGCCGTAATGACCAAGTTGCAACCGATATCCGCTTATATTTGCGTGATGAGATTGATGACATTTTAGGTCTATTATTACGCTTACAAAAAGGCTTACTTGGTTTGGCAAGCAACAATACCAATACCATTATGCCTGGTTTTACCCATCTACAAACGGCTCAGCCTGTGACCTTTGGTCATCATTTATTGGCATGGTTTGAAATGTTAGTGCGTGATACTGAACGTTTACAAGACTGCCGTAAACGCGTCAATCGTATGCCACTCGGCTCAGCAGCTTTGGCAGGTACAACCTACCCGATTGATCGTGCTTACACAGCAGAACTCCTCGGTTTCGAAGCCGTTTCAGAAAACTCTTTAGATGCCGTTTCAGATCGTGACTTTGCCATTGAATTTAATGCAGCAGCATCTTTGATCATGATGCATTTATCACGTATGTCTGAAGAATTGATTTTATGGACCTCAGCGCAGTTTAAGTTTGTGAATATTCCAGACCGCTTCTGTACAGGTTCGTCAATCATGCCACAAAAGAAAAATCCTGATGTACCAGAACTGGTTCGTGGTAAATCAGGTCGTGTCTTTGGTGACTTAATTAGCCTATTGACCTTAATGAAAGGCCAACCATTGGCATATAACAAGGACAACCAAGAAGATAAAGAGCCTTTGTTTGATGCGATTGATACCGTACGTGGTTCACTCATGGCTTTTGCAGACATGGTTCCTGCCCTTGTGCCAAATATTGAGATTATGCGTGAAGCAGCGTTACGTGGCTTCTCAACTGCAACTGACCTTGCCGACTACCTGGTCAAAAAAGGTGTGGCTTTCCGCGATGCACATGAGATTGTTGGTAAAGCCGTAGCTTTAGGCGTGGCAGAAGAAAAAGACTTATCCGAACTAACGCTACAACAACTGCAACAGTTCTCTGATTTGATCGAAGCCGATGTATTTGACAAGGCCCTGACTTTAGAAGCATCTGTCAATGCACGCGATCATATTGGCGGTACCTCACCGAAACAGGTTGAAGCTGCAATTGCCCGTGCACACACTCGCCTAGAACAGTTATACGCTTAAGGATTGATGATGACTAGACAAGTACTTTGCCGTAAATACAAACAAGAGCTTGAAGGTTTGGACTTTGCGCCATTCCCTGGTCCGAAAGGCCAAGAGTTCTTTGAAACAATTTCAAAACAGGCATGGCAGGAATGGTTAAAACACCAAACCACGCTGATTAATGAAAAACGCTTGAATGTATTTGAGCCTGATGCGAAAAAGTTTCTTGAAGAACAACGTGAGAAATTCTTCAATAATGATGAAAGCGTAGAAAAAGCAGAAGGTTGGACTGAACAAAAATAAGTCGCTTGGTCAAACCCTACCGTAAAAAGAGAGCTGAAAAACAGCTCTCTTTTTACGTGATATTTACATAAGTAATAAAGCCTTACAGAGTATACACAGTTGTCTACATGACACCTTTCACCCTACCCCGTATAGTTAAATCCAGAAGGACAAAGAGATACGTTGATATCTCACGTAACGCATGAAATTTCTCTCCCAGACTTTTCCCCCGAAGTCTGGGATTTTTTTATGCTAAGATTTTACACATAAAAAAACCGCCTATTCAAAGCGGCTTTTAGTTATGTGATTTTTACATGATTATTTTTGATGCACTTGTTGTTCAATTTCTTCAATACTGGTATGACGTACATCCGTCCCTTTCGCCATATAAATCACTTGTTCTGAGATATTACGTGCATGGTCACCAATACGCTCCAATGAACGCAATACCCACATCACATTAATCACGCGTGAGATATGACGCGGATCTTCAATCATATAGGTCATTAAGGTACGTGTAGCCGACTGATATTCACGGTCAATATCCACATCTGCCATCACGACTTTAAGCGCTTGCTCGATATCTAAACGGGCAAATGCATCTAAAGCATCATGAATCATGACACGCACTTGGTTACCAATATGACGGGTTTCCATATAACCGCGTGGCGACTCACCCTCTTCACATAAGGTTTGTGCAATACGAGCAATTTTTGCAGCCTCATCACCAATACGCTCTAAGTCAGTATTGGCCTTACTCATTGCAATCACCATACGCAAATCAATCGCAGCAGGATGACGACGCGCGAGAATCAAGGTTAAACCTTCATCGATATCGCGTTCAAATTGGTTGACCGCATTGTCTTTAAACTGCACATCAATCGCTAAGTTAGCATCTGTGTCTAATAAAGCATGAATTGCGTTGGCAACTTGTTGCTCCACTAATCCACCCATGGTCATAAACTTGGTATGCACATCTTGCAAGTCTTCATTAAATTGTGAAGAAATATGATGACTTAACACAGGATTGCTTGGGCTCACAGTATGCCTCCACTAGACACATGGAAAAATGATTGGTGATTAAAACATAGAAATGATGAAAGTTTTATGACAGCCTATCCGTTGATTTCATCTTTATAGCATGCGCTTTATAATCCTACCGCCATAACAATCACCAACAAAGAATTTTATTATGCGTTTTTTTACTCTTTGCCTGATGAGCAGTGCCTTATTACTCGGCTGCCAAAAACCGCCACAACCGACCAATACAGATAAACAGACCCTGCAACAAACGAATAAAACAACCACCACTCAACAGAATTGCACCAACTTAAATCAGGCAATGCAAAATATTGATGAGCGCAGCAGTATTGAAGCATTAAACCAAGTCAATGCTCAACTCAAACAGTGCATTTCTCAGGTCAAAAATACTCAACAATTACAATGGCTGCAAAACTCAAGCAATATGTATTTGCGTTTTATGCAAGGACATCAAAGCAAGAAAGGCTATGATCAATTTCTGAATCTTGAAGAATATCTATATCGCTTAATGGATCAAGATTCCTCATGGCAATCGATCCAACAAATCAAAAATTTTCAGGCCAAACCTGAACTATTTAAAAAGCTTTCACCTCGAGATCAGTATTTATTGCAACATCAAGGACAAGCGTATATCGAGCTACAAGACCAAGGTGAAGGTATCATTGACTACCGTCGCCAACCTCAATATATTTTGGACGTTTTTGCACCATCATTGCCTATTGATCAAAAAATCTTTGTACAACGAATGGCAAAAGATAATCAGGACTTATTCTACATTGATGCGGCAATTAACGCTTCATGGGCAGAGTTGATTGAACGGGCTTTATTTTGGGAAAAATATCTACAGCAATATCCTCAAAGCTATTTTGCTAAAGACGCTCAACGCCTATTGGATGAATACTCATTTCTAATTTTCTTTGGTTCAGACAACACACCAGCACCAGTCCCTTATACCGGACTGGCATCAGATCAAGAGACAGACAAAGAAGCGTTACAACAGATCCAACACTTAGCCAAACAAAAGCATAGTCATTTGGCCGAAGTGGCACAAAAATACTTAGCCTTCACAACCACGCCTTTAGAGCAGCGCCAGCAAAAGTTTGCTCTCACTACTGCAAATACAGTCACAGACAACCCTGAAAGTAATTCGAGTGAACAATTGCACGAGTTATTACCACTAAAATCACCGTTTGAAAGTACCGATTATCGAGACTGCCATCAGGATGCAATTTGTATTCAATACAACATCAATTAAACAAGCATTTTTTTTTAAATCTGTTAGTCTAAACACCTAGCTTGACGGAGCGCAGTTAACAAACTGCTGAGATTGTCTTAATCATCCAATTTAAAGACAAGTACCGTTGAACCTGATCAGGTTAAAACCTGCGTAGGAATCAAGCCCAGCAAAAACTTAGCCTTTATTTATCATAGAGATAAATCCGCCATTGTTTTTGGTCGTGCTTGATTCGTTAATGCCATACATAAGGATCATGCCATGAACCAATTAACGAATCTTTCCCCTGCCGATATTTCTGCTCAACATGAGCAAGACGCTAAAGATTTAACCCGTATTTTACCTGCTTCACGCAAGGTTTATGTTGAAGGTTCTCGCCCCGATATCCAAGTGCCTTTCCGTGAAATCAGCTTGACTGAAACCCCAACAGGCTTAGGTGGCGAACACAACCCACCGGTCATGGTCTATGACACTTCAGGCGTATATACCGATCCGAATATACAGATTGATTTAAACAAGGGGTTACCTTCCGTGCGTCAAGCATGGATTGAAGAGCGCCAAGATACCGATGTGCTGTCAGGTCTCAGTTCTGAGTTCGGACAAGCCCGTTTAAAAGATATTCGTACTGCTGAAATCCGCTTTGCGCATATTCAAAACCCTCGCCGTGCGCAAGCAGATAAAAATGTTACGCAAATGCATTATGCCAAACAGGGCATCATTACCCCTGAAATGGAATATATTGCCATCCGCGAAAATCAACGTCAGCTTGAACATGTTGATATGCGCCAGCATCCAGGTCAAAACTTTGGTGCACAAAATCTAAGAGAAATTACGCCTGAGTTTGTACGTCAAGAAGTTGCCGCAGGCCGTGCCATTATTCCTGCCAACATTAACCATCCTGAATGTGAGCCGATGATCATTGGGCGCAATTTCTTGGTCAAGATTAATGCCAATATTGGGAACTCAGCACTCGGTTCATCGATTGATGAAGAAGTCGCCAAAATGACTTGGGCCACCCGTTGGGGAGCGGACACCATCATGGACTTATCCACGGGTAAAAATATCCATGAAACCCGTGAATGGATCATCCGCAACTCACCTGTGCCGATCGGAACGGTTCCGATCTATCAAGCACTGGAAAAAGTCGATGGTGTGGCAGAAGACCTCACTTGGGAAATTTTTAAAGACACCTTGATTGAACAAGCCGAACAAGGTGTTGACTACTTTACTATTCATGCAGGCGTATTACTGCGTTATGTACCAATGACGGCAAACCGCTTAACGGGCATCGTCTCTCGCGGTGGTTCGATCATGGCACAATGGTGTTTAGCTCATCATGAGGAAAACTTCCTATATACGCATTTTGATGAAATCTGCGAAATCATGAAAGCCTATGACGTATCCTTCAGTTTGGGCGATGGCTTACGTCCAGGTTGTGTGCAAGATGCCAACGATGAAGCACAGTTTAGTGAACTAAAAACCCTAGGCGAGCTCACCCATCGTGCGTGGGAACATGATGTACAGGTGATGATTGAAGGTCCTGGTCATGTGCCAATGCATATGATTAAAGAAAATATGGATCTACAACTTGAAGTCTGTAAAGAAGCGCCATTCTACACCCTTGGGCCACTGACCACCGATATCGCTCCAGGTTATGATCATATTACTTCTGCAATTGGTGCAGCGATGATTGGTTGGTATGGGACGGCGATGCTGTGTTATGTCACGCCAAAAGAGCATCTAGGCTTACCCAATAAGAAAGATGTAAAAGACGGAATCATCACCTACAAAATTGCAGCGCATGCAGCAGACTTGGCCAAAGGCCACCCTGGTGCACAAGTGCGTGACAATGCTTTATCTAAAGCACGTTTTGAATTCCGTTGGGATGATCAATTCAATTTAAGCTTAGACCCTGATACAGCACGCAGTATGCATGATGAAACCCTTCCAAAAGAAGCGCATAAATCAGCACACTTCTGTTCAATGTGTGGACCTAAGTTCTGTTCCATGAAAATCACTCAGAATGTGCGAGATTATGCGCAAAATCAACACAATGCCAAGCAGTCAAATGATGCCGAAACAGAAGTTGAAGCAGGTCTCAATGCAATGAAAACCGCTTATCAGGAACATGGTCAAAAATTGTACCACAAGGTGTGAATCGACTAAAAAAAGATTTCCCTGCGAATCATTCTCGGTTAGGATGAGATATGTACAATCTCATCCTGATTGAAGATGACTATTCTTGACCACGCCAGCTACTCAGCAACCGACGTTACGATAGAATCTCGAGAGCCTTTATTTCGGGGGTTCATTCAAGTTGAGAAAGTGAGCTTAAAACATCGATTATTTGATCGAGAAGATTACTCACCCTTAATTCAGCGTGAATTGGTTCATCGTCCAGAAGCCGCTGGCGTTCTACTTTATAATGACCAACAACAACGCTTTGCACTGATTGAACAATTTCGTATCGGTGCATTAAGTGATCCAGTTTCACCATGGCAACTCGAAGTGATTGCTGGTGTACTTGATGGAGATGAATCTCCTGAAAGCTGTATCCGCCGTGAGAGTCTCGAAGAATCAGGCTGTGAGATCACGGAATTAAAACATTTATTTAGCTTCTACCCTTCTGCTGGCGCATGTTCTGAATTTTTTCATTTATATGTTGCAGAAGTTGATTTGCCAAAGGATGGGGGTATTTTTGGAATGCCAGATGAAGGTGAAAATATTCAGCTTCATCTATTTGATTATTCCGCATTAGAAGCATTATTAAATAACGGGCGGTTGAGAAACGCACCTGTAATCATGGCATTACAGTGGCTGTCTCAACATATACAACAAAGATAAAAATCTGAAGGGGCTAAAGACGGTGACTTTCCAAGTCTCATCATTATCGCAACAAGATTTTGTGATGATACAGATTACCGATACACATTTGCTCGAGTATCCACATTTAGAATTTGTCGGGATGCAACCTGAGCAAAGTTTTCATGCTGTAATCGACTTGATGCGCCAGCAACATCCTCATATTGACCTTATTGTACACACGGGTGATTTAGCACAATCGCCAACACCTTTGACGTATCAACGCTATGTACAATATATGCAAACTTTGGGAATCCCCTTTTTTCATACCCCAGGCAATCATGACGATGTTACGCATTTTCCATTCCACGAGGCAGATCAAACCCAACCCACTGTAATTGAGTTGGGGCAATGGAGTATCATCCTGCTGAATAGCGCACAGCCAAAGCGGATTGATGGCAATATTGCTGAGGTGCAATTGCAACAACTCACCCAGTTGCTGACACAACACCACGATCGCCATGTGATTATTGCCTGCCATCATCACCCTTTTGCCATGCAATCGGCTTGGATTGATCAGCACAAGCTGAAGAATTCATCTGATTTGCTCGAAACGATTCAACCCTTCTCCAATGTCAAAGCGATCGTCTGTGGTCATGTACATCAGGATTCGATCAATACATGGCAAGGCGTTGAGTTCTTATCAACCCCCTCAACCTGTATTCAATTCAAGCCGAGAAGTGATAAGTTTGCATTGGATGAAGAGCATCCAGGCTACCGTTTGATTCGTCTCAAAGCCAATGGAGAAATAGAAACGCAGGTCTATCGTTTGTCCACTTCACAACGAATGAATAGTTCAGAAGTATTGGGCTATGATTAGGGACTGCTGACATTTCACAGATGCTTGTGGCAGAGGATATTTTTTTAGGCGGTACAAGGCAGGTTTTGTGAAACTTAGTCATTCTCAGTAAACAAAACCTAACATCGTAGCGGCAAAAAATCTCTCTGCCCCGCAGGGTTATGGCTAAAACATCCCTAAACTGCGTTATGAAACTTGACAAAGGAATCGCCATTGTCTGTATTTCATGCCTTGTTTATGTTGTTTTAGCCTATAACACAATGCATGGCTGAAATAGCAGCAGTTCCTAAAACTTTTGATTACAAATTACATTGGGGATTTCTCACAAAATCTGGACGGGAATGACTACCATCTTGCTCAAAAACTCTATATGATGTCGACCCTTGATGGGAAAAACCATCTCAGGTTTCTATAAAAACACTTGCATATCACCATATTTTTTGCGTATAGATAGTACGTGTAAGATGAGGAATGCCCTATATGGCGAATGACAACCAAAATCAAGTCTTGGATGAACCGACAGAAGTGATTGATGATCTGAAATCGGCGAAACGTGTACGTAAAACCAAACCGAAGGCTTCAGAAGGTGGTACAACTGCTAGTCTGTTTGGAATTGCGCCTTATCAGCCGAAGAAAAATGAAGAATACATGTCAGAAGGACAACTTGAGCATTTCCGCCAAATTTTAAATGCATGGAAAGCGGAGTTAATGTCTGAAGTTGATCGTACCCTAAATACGATGCAAGACGAATCTAGCGCACTTCCTGACGTCAATGACCGCGCGACGCAAGAAGAAGAATTTGCAATTGAGCTACGCACACGTGACCGTGAACGCAAGCTCATTCGTAAAATCGAACAATCGATTGAAGCCATTCAAAACGAAGATTACGGTTTCTGTGAAACTTGTGGTATCGAGATTGGCTTACGTCGTTTAGAAGCTCGCCCAACTGCGACTTTATGTATCGATTGCAAAACTTTGGCTGAAATCAAAGAAAAGCAAAATAACGGTTAATTTTGACAACCGTGTTGAGCCATGAAGCGAAGCAAGGCGATGCTTTGCTTAATCGCTGCTCATATGTGGGTCGGTTTGCGCCATCGCCAACCGGCCCCTTGCATTTTGGGTCTCTGCTCACCGCAGTGGCCAGTTATTGCGATGCCAAGGCCAATCAAGGCCAATGGTTGGTTCGGATTGAAGATACCGATATCCCGCGTATTTTCCCCAATAGCGAAGCACATATTCTCTCTTGCATTGATGCCTTTCAATTTGAACCCGATGCAGAGATTATTTTTCAAAAAGATCGTTTCGAGATCTATGAACAGGTGCTTGAGCAACTCAAGCAATGCAATGCAATTTATGCCTGCCAATGTACCCGTAAAATGTTGGGTTCCAATCATATCTATGTAGGAACCTGCCGTGATTTAAATCTGGATTTTGCCGATCAAGCGATACGCCTAAAAGTCGCAGATCAACAGATTTGTTTCGAAGATCGCTTGCAAGGTTTGCAATGTTCTAATTTACAGCAAGATCTGGGTGATTTCGTCTTGAAACGTCGTGATGGCATTATTAGCTATCAATTGGCCGTGGTCGTAGATGATTATCTGCAAGGGATCAGCCATGTGGTTCGCGGTGCAGACTTACTCGATAATACTGCTCGACAAATCTGGTTAGGTTCTTTGCTGGATTATCCCAGCTTAAGCTATATGCACCTTCCGCTTGCCATGAACGATCAAGGGCAAAAACTGTCTAAACAGAATCTGGCACACGCATTGGATATCACTCAAGCCGCCAAACTGTTACAGCAAGCCATCTTGGCTTTAGGTCAAGCAACGGTTGAATTGGATCAACCCCGTATTATGCTGCAACAAGCGGTACAACAATGGGATATCAACTTAATCCCAACGGGGCTTCATCTCAGTGGGACTTATTTATAAGCAATAAAAAGCCCTGTACATCGTCAGGGCTTATTTCGTCTCAATTCAGTTAGAAATTAGACTCTTCTTTCACTGGATTCAACTCTTGCGTTGACGCATCAATTTTTAGAATCAAGCTAATCATCGCCGCACACATCATCAGTGATGTACCGCCATAACTAATAAACGGTAAGGTCAAACCTTTGGTTGGCATTAATCCCATATTCATGCCCGCATTGACCAGAATCTGCATCAAGAAGATGATACTAATCCCGTAGGCCAAATAACCTGCACGTAAGTAATTATGTTGCAAGGCACGATGACCAATACGGATACAACATGCCAGCATGGTAAACGACAGCATCATCACAATCGACACGCCGAAGAAACCAAATTCTTCACCTAGTACAGCCAGCATAAAGTCAGTATGTGCTTCTGGCAGATAAGAAAGCTTCTGTACGCTGTGACCCAAGCCCGTACCAAACCACTCACCACGACCAAAGGCCATCAAAGCGTTGGAAAGCTGATAACCAACCCCCAATGGATCTGCCCAAGGATTGGTAAACGAGATCAAACGCTGAAAACGGAATGGCTCGAAGATGATCAGCGCACTGACACCCGCAAAGATCGCACCGAGCATGATTAAGAACTGCGTTGCAGGTGCGCCAGCTAAGAAGAATACTCCAACCATCATTAAGACAATAACGACAGTTGCCCCCAAGTCAGGCTCGGCAACAATAAAACCGACAGTTAAGGCCATCACACCACTTAAACGCAATAAACCTTTCCAGTGTGTTCGGACTTCTTTAGCACGGCGTACCACATAGTCAGCGGTGAAAATCGCCATGACAATCTTAGCAATCTCGGTTGGCTGCAAGGTAAAGCCACCGACCTTGATCCAGCGATGGGCACCATTCACTTCGGAACCGACCACCAACACGGCTAACAACAGCACGATGGTAATCAACCATAAAGGAAAGGCATTTTTAAACCATAAGTTTAATGACACCCGATAAGTCAGAAACGCCACCACCGCAGCCACAACAATCGAAATACCATGACGAATCAAGAAATAAAATGGACTTTCGTGAATATATTCCGCATAGGGCATCGAGGCTGATGCCACCATCACCGAACCGAAACACAGTAATGCAATCACACAAAAGATCAGAATATTTCGTGCCGTCATTTCTGCAGGCAACTTCGGCAAACGATTGAGCAATTGCGAAACCTTTTGCACCGTATTTTGGGCTAAATCCGCCATAGTTCTGTTCCTAGTTGTTCTCGTCATTCAAGGCATTTACACATGCCACGAATTGCTGTCCACGATCATTGTAGCTTTTAAACATATCAAAGCTTGCACATGCAGGTGAGAGTAAGACCACATCTTCAGCTTGTGTATTTTTCTGTGCCAATCGCACCGCTTCTTCTAAGCTCTGTGCATGTTGGATCACACTGCTGCCTTGAATCGCTTGTTCGATGACTGCTGCATCTTCACCAATCAAAATCACTGATTTCACATATTTCTGAATCGCATCACGTAATGGTTTAAAGTCCTGACCTTTGCCTTGACCACCGAGAATCAAAGCCAGCTTACCATTGTTGACTTCAATTGCAGCCCCTAAGCCATCAATCGCGGCAAGGGTTGCACCGACATTGGTGCCTTTGGAATCATTGTAATAACGCACACCATCAATACTTTGCACATATTCACAACGATGTTCCAAGCCTTTAAAATGTTTTAAGGTCTCTAGCATAGATACTGTTGGCAAACCAATCGCCTCACCCAATGCTAAACACGCCAAGGCATTGGAAACGTTATGCATACCTTGAATATACATCTCAGAGGTTTTCAGCAGACGTTCACGGCCACGTGCTAACCACATGGTGCTATCGGCATCACGTAGCACACCATATTGATTTAAATCTGGTGCATTCAAACCAAAGCTTTGTATCGGTGTAACATCAGGAACCAAAGGACGGCTCAGATTGTCATCCCGGTTATACACCACTTTTTTCACACCCTGGAAAATACGATGTTTAGCCTTGTGATAGCCCAACATATCACCATGACGATCTAAATGATCTTCACTCATATTCAACACTACAGCCACTTCTGCATTCAAGTGTGATGTGGTTTCAAGTTGAAAGCTCGAAAGTTCAAGAATCAGCAGTTCAGGTTTATCTTTGAGTAAATCCAAAGCAGGACGCCCAAGATTGCCTCCAACTGCAACCTTCTTACCTGCATCTTGTGCCATTAAGCCAATCAAGGTAGTGACCGTGCTTTTTGCATTTGAGCCTGTAATCGCAACAATAGGGGCTTCTGTGGCACGGCGCAGCAATTGAATATCACCCACAACTGGAATACCTTTTTCAATCGCTTGCTGAATTTCTGGTAGTTGCGGTGCAAGTCCTGGGCTGAGAATAATTTCTTCTGCCTG
The DNA here is from genome assembly GCF_000413855.1 of Acinetobacter gyllenbergii CIP 110306 = MTCC 11365. Taxonomy (GTDB): domain Bacteria; phylum Pseudomonadota; class Gammaproteobacteria; order Pseudomonadales; family Moraxellaceae; genus Acinetobacter; species Acinetobacter gyllenbergii. The sequence continues at coordinate 26,799 of NZ_ATGG01000026.1, forward strand.
TAACAGCAGTTCTGTATCTAATTGACCAAAACTGGTCCGCACAGCTGCGGGAATTTGATCATGTCCTGGAGGGGTTGCTCGAGAGTCTGTTACTGCAACTTGGTAGCCTTGTTCATGTAGAAAGTTGACTGCTGATACCCCCGAAATACCTAAGCCAGCCACAACTTTTAATCCACCGCGTTGTATTAACATTTTTGCCCCATTTTTTGCAGATTACAGAATGGCAAAAATGTTAGCACTTTACTGTTTTAAATGCTTTTTCAGTTTTGGTTTTATTCAATCTTTTTTGTGTCAGTGCGTAAAAGCTTAATCAGGCATCGCACAGCTGATCAGCAACAAAATCAAGCTCACAATCCCCAGCCAATCGACTGATTTAAACACATAATGCTTGAATTTAAGCTCAATCAATTCGGGTCTTAACCATAGATAAATCAAGATGGAACATGAAAATAGCCATGAAACTGTTTCTTTATAAATATTCAGATTTTTTGCCAAAGCAGAAAGATAAAGCAAAGTCATCAATCGCATAAAACCCAATAAAATCAATTTATGTTTTAAGCTGAATGATCTCTTCTTGTTCATCTCAATTTGATTCATTTTTTCTTTTCAAAAAAATTGCCCATCTTAAGATGGGCAATTTTAAGATTGCGACTAACGCCATTTCACTGTTTGAATCGTTTCTGGCTTTTTAGTTTCAGCCTCATCGGTTGAACAACCACAATTTCCGCCACAGCCAGCTGCCATTTTCGGTTTTAACCATGCCGCCAAGCGTTGCCAACCTAAACGCTGACAAAGATTGGACAGGCCCAGAAATGCTGAACTTGCTGTTTGAGGCAATACCTTCTTGAATACGACAACAGCACTCCACAGCACTAATACAGCAACAATCAAGTACTCAAACATAAGCTACTCCTTTTACCCCCAAATGCGTGATGCAATTTGGTAGGTGAAGAACGACATTAAATAAGCTAAGCCAAACAGATAAACCGTCATCACCGCCACATGTTTCCATGAGCCTGTTTCGCGACGTACGGTTGCTAAAGTGGCTAAACAATGTGGCGCGTAGATAAACCACACCAGCAGTGACAAACCTGTTGCCAGTGACCAACCCGTCCCATCCGCACTAATCAAATGCGACAAGCCTTGTGCAATCGCATCATCATCTGCCCCCGATAGGGCGTAGACTGTAGCTAATGCAGCAACCACAACTTCACGTGCTGCCATCGCAGGAATCAAGGCAACAACAATCTGCCAGTTAAAACCTAAAGGCGCGAAAATTGGATGCAATAAATGCCCAAGCATACCCGCCAAGCTATAATCAATCGCAGGTTGTGTCGCCCCTTCAGGCGCTTGCGGGAAAGTACACAAGAACCAGAGAATGACCGTCAATGCCACAATAATGCCACCGACACGACGCAAGAAGATTTTTGCACGTTCCAGTAAACCGATTGCTACACTTCTCATATCAGGAAAACGATAGCTTGGTAATTCCATCAACAAAGCATGCTGCGTTTTGTCCTTTTGCAAAAATTTCATCACAAATGCAACGCAGAGCGCACTCACAATGCCGCCCATGTATAAACCGAACAGCACGAGGCCTTGCAAATTAAAAATACCCAATACCGATTGACTAGGAATAAATGCACCAATCAATAAGGTATAAACAGGTAAACGTGCAGAACAGGTCATCAATGGTGCAACCATGATCGTGGTAAAACGATCACGTGGATCACTAATACTGCGGGTTGCCATAATACCTGGAATTGCACAAGCAAAACTCGATAACAACGGGATAAAAGAGCGCCCACTCAAACCTGCTTTGAACATCAATTTATCAAGTAAAAATGCAGCACGAGGTAGGTAACCAGATTCTTCTAATACAAGAATGAAGAAGAATAAAATTAAGATTTGCGGTAAGAACGCAACCACAGTCCCTGCACCAGCAAGCACACCATCAACCAATAAGCTTTGTAGTACAGGATGACTGATTGTTTCCGTCAACCACTCCCCCAACCATGGCACCACACCATCTTCGATCGCACCCTTAAATGGCTCAGCCCATGAAAAAACGGCTTGGAACACAACAAACATCATGATCGCAAGGCTAAGCAAACCAAGTACTGGATGTAAGAAAATCTTATCCAGAAAATCAGTACGCTTATCTTCCAGATCAACAAAGTTCACCACATCTTTAAAAATCACTTCAATTTTTTGATGAGCTGTGCCTGTCAAACCACTGAGCTCAGTCTGAGGAACGGAGTACTTTCCTTGATCAAGTGCATGCAATAAGTTTTCAATGCCAGAACTACGTACGGCTACTGTCTCAACAACAGGCACCCCCAAACGCTCAGAAAGTTTTTGTGTATTGATCTGGATGCCACGACGACGCGCTTCATCCATCATGTTCAACACGACAAGGACTGGACGACCCAACTCAATAATTTCCAACACCAAACCAAGATGTAGCTTTAAGTTAGTTGCATCGACTACACACAAGAAGGCATCTTGTTGCCCTTCTTCCGCAATTTTGCCTTGGCAAACATCACGGGTAATTTCTTCGTCTGGGCTGGTTGCCTGTAAACTATAAGTTCCTGGCAAATCCAGAACACGAACCGCTTTCCCAGAAGGAAGCTGAAAATGTCCAACTTTACGTTCAACCGTCACACCCGCATAGTTAGCAACTTTTTGGCGTGTACCTGTTAAATGGTTAAATAAAGATGTCTTACCACAGTTTGGATTTCCCACAAGGGCAACACGTAACGCATCACTCATGCAGGTGCTCCTTCAAGTTGAATTTCAATTTTGTCCGCTTCCGCTTTTCTTAACGCAAAACGCGTAAAACCGAGCTGGATTAGAATCGGATCTCCACCAAAGATACCTTTGGTAATCACCTGTACTTGTGTACCTGGCACAAAGCCTAAACTTTCTAAACGAACTGCAACTAAATCTGGCTGTTCTGTCTCATCGACCACGCGATTGACTTTGGTAATCATCGCTGTTTGCTTGACTTTTAATGCTGACAATCGCACCGCTTCTAACCCTTAACCCTTTTTTTCTAGTATACAAGCAAATGAGAATAATTACCAAAACCAATCTCAGTGGCATTTGCTTCTGTGACAGATCGACAACAATTCATTTTTCTTTTACAGTGCAATTCAACCAAAATAAATCAGGGCAGAATTCCCCTTAAAATACATGCCCTTCTTTCACTGAGAAATATATTCAATGCCTTATGTTAAATAAAAAGCCTCGTATTCCCGCTGCGGTTAACATCCCCGAACATTTGAGTTTTTTACAGGGTTTTCGGGATTATCTGGTGGCTCAAACCGTAAGCCCACACACCCGCAATGCCTATTTATCTGACCTGATTCAATGTGCTGAATTACATCAGACAGCAGCCTTACCACACTGGTCCAGTGACGATATTGCGGATGTCTTGATTGCACTGACTAAAGCCGGGAAAAGCCCGCGTTCGATTGCCCGTTGCCTGTCTGCATTAAGACAATTTTATAAGTTTTTAAGAGAACAAAAGTTACGGGACGATAATCCTGTTGCTACGCACCATTCCCCCAAAATTGGACGAGCCTTACCCAAAGACTTATCTGAACAAGATGTAGAGGCCTTAATCAATGCGCCTGACATTAATACAGCATTAGGTCTCCGTGATCGTGCCATGTTCGAGGTGCTGTATGCCTGTGGCCTGCGTGTTTCAGAGTTACTGAATTTACGTTTAGAACTGATCAATTTAAAACAGGGCTTTGTGCGAATCACAGGTAAAGGCAATAAAGAGCGTCTGGTGCCCCTAGGGCAATTTGCCTGTGACTGGATTGAAAAATATTTAATTGAATCACGCCCACAACTGTATAAAAGCAGCACGGATTATCTATTTCTGACTCAACATGGTGGCATCATGAGTCGACAGAATTTTTGGTATGCGATTAAACGCTATGCATTGCAAGCCAATATTCAAGCTGAACTCTCCCCCCATACCTTACGTCATGCTTTTGCGACCCATCTACTCAATCACGGCGCAGACTTACGCGTGGTACAGATGCTGCTTGGACACAGTGACCTTTCCACCACGCAAATTTACACCCATGTCGCGCAACATCGTATGCAGGAATTGCATGGCAAATACCATCCACGCGGCTAAATCCACCTTTTATCTAGGATTCAACCAAAACTTGATGCCGTTCACAGAGCCTATGCAAGATTTAACGAAGTGATTCATTTTTTTTGTTATGCTAGGCCCCTTATACAAATGAATTCGTACAAAAAAGGTTCTATATGTTGTTTACTCGGTCTCAGCTTGTAATTGCTTGTACATTAGCATCAACATTATTAGTCAGTGCTTGCTCAAAAGAAAACTCTGCACAAAAACAAGATGCGCTCACAGCAAGTGCACCTGCGACAGGTGAAGCATCAACTTTAAATGAACGCAATGCGCAACAGCGTTTAGTCTCGACCTTAGAGAAAAATTTCAAAACAGCCAATATCAACGCCAAAATTCTTGCAGTGAAGAAAACCGAAGTGCCTAATCTCTATTGGGTAAGTCTGGAAGGCATGGGATCTGTCTATGCCACCGCTGATGGCCAATACATTATTCAAGGCGATGTGGTGCGTTTAGGCGACAAGCAATTACATAATGTGAGTGATGCCTTACAAGCCACTGAAAATAAAAAACATTTAGCGGCACTAAAAACCGAAGATTTGATTGTTTATCCTGCTCAAGGCGGCAAAGCCAAGCATGTGATCTATGTATTCACCGATTCAAGCTGCCCTTATTGCCATAAACTGCATGAACATCTTGCTGAAATTAATGCCAAAGGCATTGAAGTCCGTTATATCGCATGGCCACGTGGCGAACAATTCATGCCAACCATGCAAGCGATTTGGTGTAGTGAAGACCGTAAAGCTGCCTTCGACCAAGCTGCCAAAGGCTTACCCGTTTCGGCTGCTGAATGTAAGAACCCTGTTCGTGACCAGTATCAACTCGGTTTAAATATGGGCGTGAATGGCACACCAGCGATTTATAACGTCGATGGCGAGTATTTAGGCGGCTATATGACACCTGAAGAAATCGTACAACGCTTAAACAAATAAATTCAAACCGCACCACAAATCAGCAAAGACTCGGGCGACAGATTAAAGATGATCTTAGCCCTAGTGTCTGCGCATTTTTTTAGCTATGATCAAGCTTCATTAAAATGATTGAATATAATGGAGTGTAACGTGAAACCAGTTCGTCTGGCGATACTCGGTCTTGGTACTGTAGGTGGTGGAGCCCTTAAATTACTACAAGAAAATGCTGCGGAAATTAAACGCCGTACCGGTCGAGAAATTCAAATTACACACGTAGGCACACGCCGTCCACGTCCAGATTTACAACTCGAAGGCATTAAACAAAGCGATGACTTGATGGAAATCGTACGTCAACCTGATGTTGATGTTGTGGTGGAAGTCATGGGCGGTATTCACCCAGCCTATGAAGTCATCATGGAAGCCATTAAGCATGGCAAACAGGTTGTGACTGCAAACAAAGCTTTACTGGCTGAACATGGCAATGAACTGTTTAAAGCAGCAGAAGACAATGCTGTTCAGATTGCCTATGAAGCAGCTGTTGCGGGTGGTATCCCAATCATTAAAGTGATCCGTGAGGGTCTCGCAGCGAACCATATCGAATGGCTTGCAGGCATCATTAATGGTACAGGCAACTTCATTCTGACTGAAATGCGTGAAAAAGGCCGTGCCTTTGAAGACGTTTTAAAAGAAGCGCAAGAACTTGGTTACGCTGAAGCTGATCCAACTTTTGATGTTGAAGGCATTGATGCTGCACATAAGTTGACGATTTTGGCCTCATGTGCTTTTGGTATTCCATTGCAATTTAATAAGGTCTATACCGAAGGCATCAGCAAAATCACCGCCCAAGATGTGAAATATGCAGAAGAACTTGGTTTCCGTATCAAGCACTTAGGTATCGCACGTCGCGCAGATAAAGGCATTGAATTACGTGTACATCCAACTTTAATTCCTGCTGAAGAATTGATTGCTAACGTCAATGGCGTGAAGAATGCAGTCTTGGTACAGGCCAATGCCGTTGGTCCTACTTTGTATTACGGTGCTGGCGCAGGTGCAGGCCCAACCGCTTCTGCCGTGGTTGCTGACGTAATTGATATCGTGCGTGATATTTCGTATACCGAAGATGGCGCAGGAACGATTCCTCAGCTTGCCTTTGAAGCGTTGACTAATGTACCAATCTTAAGCCGTGAAGAAATGACCACAGGTTATTACATCCGCTTAAATGCTGAAGACCAGACTGGCGTATTGGCTGATGTCACTACGATTCTTAGCCGTGCTGGCATTAGTATTGATGCCATCATGCAGCAATCACGCTTAAAAGACTTGATTCCTATCGTGATTTTAACGGATCCGATCGTTGAATCAAAAATGGATGAAGCGCTTGCGCAAATTCAAGCATTACCTGCAATTCGTGGCGAAATCGTAAGAATTCGTTTAGAATCGCTCGATAGTTAATCAGGTTGAGGGAAAATGACTTCCCTCACCCCGCTCTACCTCATATTGGAACACCATCATGTCGAATGCCAATCGTTATACTGGTCTTGTAGATCGTTATCGTGACCGTTTACCTGTGTCTGCAACTACACGTGCAATTTCTTTAGGTGAAGGTAATACTCCACTGATTAAACTTGAGAACATTCCACGTCTTATTGGCAAAAACGTCGAAATCTATGTGAAATACGAAGGTCTGAACCCAACAGGTTCATTTAAAGACCGTGGTATGACCATGGCGGTGACCAAAGCTGTTGAAGAAGGCTCTAAAGCAATTATCTGTGCCTCTACAGGGAATACTTCGGCAGCCGCAGCGGCTTATGCAGCACGTGCAGGCATTAAAGCATTCGTCTTGATCCCAGAAGGCAAAATTGCCATGGGTAAAATGGCGCAAGCGATGATGTATGGTGCGATTACCATGCAAATCCGCGGTAACTTCGATGATGGTATGCGTTTAGTCAAAGAAGTTGCAGATCAAGCACCAGTAACGATTGTAAACTCAATCAACCCTTACCGTTTGCAAGGTCAAAAAACCATTGCTTATGAAATCGTAGAAGCATTGGGTCGTGCTCCTGATTATCACTGCTTACCTGTCGGTAATGCCGGTAACATCACCGCACACTGGATGGGTTATACCGAAGCAGTTGCCAACCAACCTGCAGATCAGTTTGAGCAAGTGATTTATGATGCTGCAACAGATCAATTCACAGGCCCTAAACCTGAAGGTCTACCAACTATGGTGGGTTATCAAGCATCTGGTGCTGCGCCATTCTTACGTGGTGCGCCAGTAGAGAACCCAGAAACAGTTGCAACAGCGATTCGTATCGGTAATCCACAAAGTTGGAACCATGCTAAAGCAGTGGTACGTGATTCTAAAGGTTGGTTCGATGAACTGACTGATGCTGAGATTTTAGAAGCGCAACGTTTGCTTTCAATGTATGAAGGTGTGTTTGTTGAGCCTGCTTCAGCAGCATCTATTGGTGGTGCGATCCGTGACCTGAAAGCCGGTAAAATTGCTGAAGGCTCTGTGATTGTATGTACGGTTACAGGCAATGGCTTAAAAGATCCTGACACTGCAATCAAACAATGTGCTGATGCCGTAATGTTGTCAATTGATGCGACTATGGATCAAGTGAAAGATTCGATTCTTTCAAATATGTAAGCAGAGATACTGAAATAAAAAACCAGTTGCCTGCAACTGGTTTTTTATTGTGTTAAAGAAAAGAGACTTTCTTTTTGTAGATATAAAAAAACTCTTCATAAAGAAGAGCATTTTTATATTTCGAATGATTAAACGCGTTTTGGCAAAGTGCTTAACCAGCTTAATAAATTGGTGGCATCGCTATTACGTGCTTGCGAACTTGGTGCGCCTAATAGCACGACAACCGCTGGGCGTGAATTCACAGTCGTATGCATCACCACACAACGGCCTGCTTCATTGATATAACCTGTTTTCGACAAGTTAATATTCCAGCCGCCATTACGCACCAGTGCGTTGGTATTGTTCGATTTAAGAACACGGTAACCTAAATTGAAATCATAGGTTGGCGTCGTTGAAAATTGACGAATCAACCCATATTGCGACGCTGTACTGACCAGAATACCCAAATCACGTGCTGATGAGACATTATGCGGATCTAAACCAGTAGATTCAGCATAACGTGTAGATGTCATACCCAATTGCCTCGCTTTTGCATTCATCGCAGCAATAAAGGCAGATCGGCCACCTGGGTAAGTGCGCGCTAAAGCTGCGGCAGCAGGATTCTCAGATTTCATCAAAGCAAACAAAAGTGCTTCTGCACGATTCATTCGATCGCCAGCACGTAAGGTTGAACTTGAGTTCTTGCCGCCTGCACCTGCGAAATCAATCGATTCCAGCGTAATTTCTTCTGACATGTTTAAACGTGCATCAGCAGTCACTACAGCAGTCATCAATTTGGTAATCGAAGCAATCGGGACAGACATATTACTGTTTTTACTGTACAGCACCTCGCCTGTCTGTGCATCCATCACCAAAGCAGCACGTGCATTGACTGAAGGCTGACTGCTATACCCGAAGGTATCGCGAATCTGTGTCGACGATTGTGGCGCCGTTGAAGATGTAATTGGTGCTGAACTGCCATTACGCAATGTTGTGGTAACAGAAGTTGAACCTTGTGGACTAATTTCTAGCGGATCATCATCTTCCATGAACTGACTTGCATCACTTGCAGACCAATTCATTGAAGCTGAACCGCTCACACGCGAAGAAGCTGGATTGTTATTCACAACCAGTTCAGCAAAACTTGTTGAGCTCCACGCCAACAAGATAGACATGCTTAAAACATGCATGATAGATTTTTTAGAATTTTTCACGACACAATACTCAACTCAGGACGCTGCACATTTGCGCTTAATACCATTATGCCTTACATTTGAACAAATCAGGTAAAGCTTTTATAGACACAATTGTGTACAACTATTCGCTAAAAACGAAGAATAGGATTGCTAATTTTGTCGTTTCATTGCAAGCTAATTTTGCTTTATGTAACAAAAAACCAGTTTTTTTGAAAAAAGGAGGTCTTCTTGATCACTGTTCTCGTTGTTGATGATCATGAACTCGTGCGCACAGGGATTTGTCGTATGTTGGAAGACCACCCCGATGTAGAAGTCATTGGACAAGCTGAATCGGGTGAAGAAGCGATTGCTTTGGTCCGACAAAAACACCCACAAGTGGTGTTATTAGATGTGAATATGCCAGGCATTGGCGGCGTAGAAACCACTCGCCGCTTATTACAAAGTGTGCCTGAAACTAAGGTGATTGCAGTGAGCGGCCTTGCTGAAGAACCTTATCCATCACTGTTATTAAAAGCAGGCGCCAAAGGTTATATTACTAAAGGTGCACCGATTGCAGAAATGGTTCGTGCCATTAACAAAGTCATGCAAGGCGGAAAATACTTTAGCGCAGATATTGCCGAGCAACTGGCCAGTTCGTATCTTTCAGATACGCAGCAATCGCCGTTTGATGCCTTGTCAGAGCGAGAGATGCAAGTGGCCATGATGGTGGTCAACTGTATTAGCGCCCAAGAAATCGCAGACAAATTGTTTGTTAGCGTGAAGACGGTCAACACCTATCGTTATCGTATTTTTGAAAAGCTGGCAATTGATAGTGATGTCAAATTGACCCATCTTGCGATTCGCTATGGACTCATTAAACCTTAAAATAACAGTAAGCGCCTATGTTAGGGAAAATTGCGTCGTCTGTTTCACAGACGGTCTATCGGCTTGGGGTGTGGTATAGCGGCTATCGACTGATCATCTCGATTAGTCTGCTATTAATTTATTTACTGACTGCTGAGCAACTTTCAAGTAACTATATTTACCCCTTTCTGTATTTTTATACACTGGTGTGCTATATCACCTTTAATATTTTCCAGCTTGCTTTGCTGCAGCTTGTTCCAATACAAATCTCCAAGCAGCTGATTTTTATCTTTATTATTGATGTTATTTGTCTCAGTTTAATCACCTTCGCAGCAGGTGGCCCAAATCTGCAGCTCAGCTTACTGTATGTCATTATTATTTTCTCCTCAGCAATTTTATTAAATGCACATCTTTCGCTGATCATTACTTTATTTGCAGTCATCATGGTGGTTTACCAACGCTTTTTAGGTGACTTCTTTGATGCCAATAATTTAACCCATCTTGGCAATAGCATTTTTCTGGCCTTTCTGTTTTTCGTGGTACATGCCATTGGTCGTATTGCGGTGCAGCGTTTTAAGATTTTAGAAACCTTAACCTTTCATCAATCCATTGAAATTCATCAACTACAAAATATTAACCGTTATATTCTCGAACAAATTGAGGATGGCTATTTGGTACTGGATGAAAGTAATCATATTGTTTTAACCAATCCAGCTGCCAATACTTTGTTAGGCATTCATTTGGCTGTTTCTTTGGAAAAAACGCCACTGATTAAGTTACAGCCAGATCTATTTGAACTGATTCAATTCAGTAATCTTGAAGATGGCGAAGAATTCAGTTTTGAATCTCAACAAAGCCCTTACACGATCAATGTTCGGGTCAAACATTTGATTGTGCCAGAACAAGCGTTGGTCTTATTGATTTTAAAAGATGCCCAGAAGCTAACCCAACAAGTTCAGCAACTGAAGCTCGCAGCGTTGGGACAGCTTTCAGCCAGCATTGCCCATGAAATTCGCAACCCCTTAGCTGCGATTGTACAAGCCAATGAGTTAATAAAAGACAGCGATGCACATCAATTGAATATGTTGTCACGCATGATCAACAAACAAGCCAAACGCATTGACAGCATCGTTGAAGATACTTTAGCTATGGCAAGAAATAAGCCAACAGACCCACAAATCATTGAACTAAATCCTTTCTTTGAAAGCCTTCTGAATGAAGACCTTTCCGATGCGAAACAACGTATTCAGCTGAATCAGACCGAACAGCTCAATATCCTGTTTGATGAAAAACAACTCCGCCAAGTGCTGATTAACTTAATTAGAAATGCACTGCGACATAATGCGACCGATGCGCCCTTTATTGAAGTGAATATACAGCTCAAAGATGGACGAACCTGCATTGATGTTATCGATTTTGGGACGGGTGTCTCAAAACGAGATATTTCTCAGCTGTTCAAACCATTTTTTAGTACCGAAATTAAAGGAACTGGTTTAGGATTGTATCTGTCTCATACCTTTTGTGAGGCAAATCATGCAAAGCTCACCTATATAGAGCGACAACAAGGAGCATGCTTCAGGATTGAATGCTCAAAAATTCATTGATTAGATTAGGTTTCTCGGGGAAATGGCAACAAAACAACCACTCGTCTTATTGGTAGACGACGAAGAAGATTTATGTCTTTTAATGCAGATGACGCTGGCGCGTATGGGCATCAAGACACATCTCGCCTATCGGGTCGAACAGGCAAAAAAGTTCTTTACTGAGTTCCAGTACGATGCTTGCTTAACGGATTTAAATCTTCCAGATGGTAATGGTTTGGATCTGGTTAAACATGTAACACAGAACTATCCCAATACACCGATTGCGGTACTGACCGCCTATGGCAATATGGATATTGCCATAGCAGCCTTAAAGGCAGGCGCATTTGACTTTGTCAGTAAGCCTGTCAACCAGATGCATCTGGATCAATTGATTCAGAAAGCATTGAACCGTCCACAGCCTGAACAAGAGGCTGCCGAAACAGCCTTGGAGAATAAGCTGTTAATTGGACGTTCTGCACCGATCCAACAGCTCCGCATCGCGTTAAAGAAAATTGCACGTTCCCAGGCTCCCGTCTTTATTACGGGTGAATCAGGAACAGGTAAAGAAGTCGTTGCGAATCTGGTACATCGCTTGAGTAACCGTAGCGAAGGTCCATTTATTGCCATCAACTGTGGTGCGATTCCAACTGAATTGATGGAAAGTGAGTTGTTCGGACACAAAAAAGGCAGCTTTACCGGCGCAACTCAGGACAAGCAAGGCTTAATTCTGTCTGCACACGGTGGCAGTTTGTTTTTGGATGAAATTGCCGAACTGCCTTTAAATATGCAGGTCAAATTGCTACGGGCAGTACAGGAAAAGAAAATTCGTCCAGTGGGTTCAGATCAAGAAATTGATGTAGATTTCCGTGTGATTAGTGCCAGTCACCAAGACTTGGAACTATTGGTCCAGCAGGGACGATTCCGTCAAGATTTGTTCTTCCGCATTCACGTGATGGATATCGTACTACCACCTTTACGTGAGCGTGGTCAGGATATTTTGTTATTAGCCAATCACTTTATTCAAAAGATCAGCCAAGAATGGGATCTACCGGCGAAGTCCCTATCTTCACGTGCAGAGCAATTCTTATTGCAGCAATATTTCCCAGGTAATGTGCGGGAATTACGCAATATTATTGAGCGGGCAATTACCCTAAGTGATGATAACAATATCGATTTAGCACATTTGCAGACCGCTCCGTTGCGTAGTTCTCTGGCAAATCCAACGCCTTCTTTTTCAAATACTGCATCAGAAGAAGTCGAACCCGTACAACACTCGGCAAGTCCAAGCATGAGTTCAAAGAAACTTCCACCTGAAGGTTTAGAGCGTTATTTAGAGAATATCGAAAAAGAGATTCTTCTAAATGCGCTGAATCTCACCCATTGGAATCGAACTTTAGCCGCGAAGAAATTAGGCATGACCTTCCGCTCTTTGCGCTATCGTTTGAAGAAATTTGGTTTAGATACCGAAGACGATGAATAATGCTTAAAAATAAAGCCCCTCAATCGAGGGGCTTTATTTTTTAATAACGACTTTTTAACACCAGATCGGTGACATGCTCCAAGTAAGTGTCTTCTTTCATCTCTGCCGTTAAAGGTGAAATTTGATTGGGTTGAATCCCCTGACCTTCAATCATATTGCCATTGGGGGTGTAGTAATGCGAAACTGTCATTTGTAGTGCGGCACCACTCGGTAAAGGGAACAACTTCTGTACCACACCTTTACCATAACTGGTTTCGCCCACCACCCAAGCACGTTTGTGCTCTTTCATTGCTGCGGTAAAAACCTCAGCTGCAGAAGCAGAACGTCGATTGATCAAAATCCCTAATTTCATATTTTGAAATTCATTCGACGGCAGTGCCTGAAATTGTTGATCGCCTTCTGAACGACTTTTGGTGGTGACAATAATGCCTTGATTTAAAAATAAATCAGCTGCTTCAACCGAAGCCGAGAGTAAGCCACCTGGGTTATTGCGCAGATCAAACACCACCGCTTTTAGCTTAGTAGAACTATATTCTTCAATTAAACGTTTAATTTCATTGGCAGTATCTTGTTGAAAAACACGTATTTTCAGCACCAGCACCTGATTATGTAACAGAACAGGTTCAATATCGGTTTCGACTTTTTTATTGCGAACCAGAATCACGGTACTGCTATTATTTTCTGGCTGGATCTGTACCGTACTGCCAATTGAACCGTAGAGTAAGCCTTGCACTTGATCTTGGTTCAGACTTTTCAGTTCCTGATTATCAACTTTGAGAATCACCTGACCATTGCGCAGGCCCAACTTACTTGAGTCCGAACCTGCCTTTAAATCTTGAATCTGCCAAGACTTGGCATGCGCATCATAATTCAAATTGAAATCAACAGAGGCTAAATCACCTTCTGTATATTGAATCAGCTGGCGATATTCTTCTGCCGATAAATAACGGGAATAACGGTCTAAGCCACTGACCAAGCCTTTAATCGATTGTTGAAACAGCGCATCATCCGATTTTTTATCGACATAGTTATCTTTGACAATGCCATAGATCTGTACAAATTGCTGAATCGATTCGATTGGGACTTCTGCACTCTGACTTGGTGCATCCTCAGTCCATCCTGAATTATGCGTCACAGGCGCAGCAGAGAGATTCACTCCCCAACACATCAACAAACTTGCACAGATCGCTCGGTAAATGTTGTTGTGTTGGGTCATTGCTTCACCTTATTTTAAAGTAATTAGATTCTTGCCTTGCATGTCAGCAGGTACCGGAAGGTTCATTAAATGCAGGAGTGTTGGTGCAACATCTGCCAATACCCCACCGTCAGCAATGGTGGCTTGTGTTGGGCCAACATAAATAAATGGCACCAATTCAGTGGTATGTTGGGTATGTACCTGACCGCTGTCATAGTCTTGCATTTGCTCTACATTACCATGATCCGCTGTAATTAACATATGACCTTTGTTTGCCATGACCGCATCATAGACACGACCCAGACAAATATCGACCGTTTCAACGGCTTTTACCGCAGCATCAAACACACCGGTATGGCCGACCATGTCACCATTGGCATAGTTCACCACCAATAAGTCAAACTCACCTGAATTGATGGCATTCACCAACTCATCCGTGACTTCATAGGCACTCATTTCTGGTTTTAAATCATAGGTAGCAACATTCGGCGATGGGATCAGAATACGTTTTTCGCCTTCATATTCATCTTCACGACCACCACTAAAGAAGAAAGTCACGTGCGCATACTTCTCAGTTTCGGCAATACGCAATTGGGTCTTACCCAAACTTGACAGATATTCACCAATCGAGTTTTTCAATCCTTCTGGCATATAGGCAACAGGCGCATCAATACTGGCTTGATAACGGGTCAACATGACAAACTTAGATAAGTTTGGAACGACTTTGCGCGTGAATCCGGTAAAATCTTTTTCAACAAAGGCACGGGTAATTTCACGAGCACGATCGGCACGGAAGTTCATGAAGACAATACTGTCGCCATCTTGTACTTTGGCAATTTCACCAATACGCGTTGCTTTGACAAACTCATCATTTTCTCCTGCAGCATAGGCAAGTTCTAAACCTTCAACGGCTGAGTTCGCAACACGTAGCGCTTCCCCTTCGGTCATAAGGCGATAGGCTTGCTCAACGCGATCCCAACGATTGTCACGATCCATGGCAAAGTAACGCCCAATCATCGACACAATACGACCTTGATTTGGATATTGTGCGAATAAGGCATCCAGTTTTTCTAAAGAAGGTTGAGCACTGCGTGGTGGGGTATCACGACCATCGAGGAAGGCATGTAAATACACGGTTGCACCACGTTTTAGCGCTAGCTCACACATCGCCACAATATGGTCTTCATGCGAGTGCACGCCACCTTCTGACAATAAGCCCATCACATGCACAGCGCCGTTTACTGCTTTGGCTTTTTCCACCGCATCGACTAGCACTTCATGCTCAAAAAAAGCACCCGTACGGATATCTTTGGTAATACGGGTAAAATCCTGATACAGCACGCGACCCGCACCAAGATTCATATGACCCACTTCAGAGTTGCCCATTTGACCATCAGGTAGGCCCACATCTTCGCCTGAACCAGAGATTAAACTATTTGGATGCTTGGCCTTCATCGCAGTGAGGTTTGGCGTTTTTGCCGCTAAAAAAGCATTGTCTTCAACTGCTTCACGATGCCCCACTCCATCCATAATTACCAGAACGTGAGGAATTTTGCCAACGTTTGCATCCGTCATAATGGACTCTCTGTTTGTCATTTGATCGGTCTATTTTACCGAAATTTAATCGAATTCTCTATGACCTAGCTGATGGCTTTCATCAATCCTGAGCATAGAGCCGCTCCATCAAGATTAGCGTGCTCGATAGAGCAAATAGCTACCAATCATAAAGATCAGCACCACAGGTAATAGTACAAACCATGCAGGTGAAGGTGCATACACTAAGCTTGCATAGCCCAAGAAATCTTGCAGATAGAAGAAACCTAAGCCTGTAAACAATGCGATGACCAAACGGAAGCCCATCGACTGTTGGCGGAGCGGACCAAAAATAAAGGAACAGGCAATCAACACCAACGTAATTAAAGAAAATGGTGCTGTGACTTTTTGCCAGAAGGCTAACTCATAAGTCTTTGGTACCTGACTATATTCTTCCATATAACGCATAAAGCTAATCAATTGACTCGGTGATAGATCCTCAGGATCCAGCGTCACCATATGCACATATTTTGGCTGTAAGGCGAGGCCCAACGATTGCTGTGCATGATCGGTCTTAATGGCATTGCCTTGTGCCAGTAAATCGACTTGATGCGATTGTGAGAGTTGCCACTCACCATCTTTGACGAATTGCCCTTTTTCAGCCGTCACAAAGGACTGCAAGCGATAGTCTTGATCAAAATCAATGGTTTGGATATTGCGTAACTGCCCTTGTGAATTGGCGTAGTCAATGTAGATAAAGCGCTGCCCTTCACGCGACCAATAGCCTTTGACTTCACCTAAAGATGCGACACTGCGTTGCTTTTTGATACTTTGCGCTTGCTCATTGGTATATGGAATCACCCATTCACTCAATACAAAAGACAACACAATCAGCAATAATGCTGAACGCATCACCCAACCGACAATCCGCCACAGACTGATGCCAACCGAACGCATGACAATCAGCTCACTATTTGAAGCCAATGCACCCAATCCGAGTACTGAACCAATCAAAGCAGCGACAGGTAAAATTTCATATAAATAACGCGGTGCGCCCCACATCACAAAAAGAAACGCTTGCCACGCATTATAGTTTGGCTTGAGTGAACCCAACTCACCCAAATAGGTAAATAGAACTTGCAGGAAAGATAACACCAGCGTTGTTCCGAGCATGGCTAGAACCGTGGTTTTTGTCACATGTTTGGCGACTATTCGACGTGCTAACATCACAACCCCACTCGCTGAATACTTTTCTTAATTTTTGGTGCCAATTTTTGTTTACGTGCAAAAATTGCAGCAGCAATGGCATAGACCAACAACACGGCGGGATAAGCCCAAAGATCCAATTCGTCTTTACTGATTCGGGTTTTAATGGCAATCATTAATACAATTAAGCTGGCAAAGATAAAAATCGCAGGAATCAGGCGGTAATAACGCCCCTGACGGGGACTCACCTCTGACAGCGCGACTGCAAGCATCAAACCGACAATAATAATAAAGGGACCAAAGATCCGCCATCCCAACTCACTACGAACCACGGAATCATCGCGTTTCTGCCATAGTTTGGACATCGACAAGGCCGCCACATCATCACTTTCAAATTTCACATCTTTATCATTTTCCAAGCGCAATCGATAAGATTGAAATTCCGCTTGGGTATAGCGCGGCTGATTCGGATAAATCTCGTAACGGCGTCCAAGTACCAAGTCCACCACATTGGCCGTATCATTGGCAACTTCAACGCGGGTGGCTTCTTTGGCCAGAATCATGACATCAGGTTTATCATCCTCAGTCGCTTTTTGATAGAAGAAAATATCTTTTAAATTCTTTCGGTCTTCGGACAGCGAACCCGCATAAATGGTATACGGCCCCGAAGAAATAAACTCCTTCGGACGAACCAAATCAAAGCCAGTACGAACTGCTTGCGTGCTGGTCAGCTTTTCAAACTCACGTAAGCCCCACGGCCCCATCCACACCATTAAACCAGTTTGAACCACCAAATAGATCACCGTCATCGGTAACAACAGACGTGCCAATTGGTTACGACTTACACCACTGCCATTTAACACCGCCATTTCATGGTCAACATAGAGACGGCCAAACACCAGCATCAAGGCAATAAAAAAACCCAATGGAAGGATCAAGGTTAAAAATTCAGGCAAGCGATAACCGATGATGCTAAACAAAATCCCAGCATCTAAGCGACCTTGAGCTGCAACGCCAAAATACTTGATTAGACGACCACCCATCATAATCAAGGTCAATAAACCAATGACCACGAGAGATGTCGAAACCACTTGTTTGACGAGATAACGCCGAATAATCAAAGTAATACTTCCAAAAAGACCAATTGAAGGTAACGCTAGTTTACCCGAATGTTAAAAATATAAAACCTATCGCTTGTTGCGGATTGCAACCTCATATCCGAAAGTGTTTAATGGACTTATCTTTCTTTTTCGCTCACTAGGTTCTATACAAACAATGAAATTTACACTTCAAAACGCATTCCCCGCTCAGGCGTCTAGCGAATCTTTGTGGATTTTGGTTGATTCAGAACAATTACAACAGAACTTAAATACTTATCAAATCAATCATCTAGAAGAAATACTCAAGGCAACCCAATTCAAAGCTGGGTTTAACGAAAATTTACCCCTGATTGCAAATATTGCCGTTCAAGCCAATGCCCAACTACTCGGACTTGGAAAAAGTGCCGAGTTGAAAGCGACAAAATTAGCAAAACTCGCACAAAGCATTATCAAATCATCACAAAATAAATTTAAACAAATTAGTGTCGATCTTTCGGCACTCCCGACAGATTTACACTCCTTATTCGTACTCAGTCTGACCCAAGCGGCTTATGGCTATGACGAGTTTAAATCGAAAAAGAATGAATTTTCGCTGGACACCATTCACCTGATTGCCAATCAAACAAACTTGGATGAGGCGCAATTAAATCTGCTACAAGCCGTACAATCAGGTCAAAACTATGCCCGTGATTTAGGTAACCGTCCGGGCAATATCTGTTTCCCTGAATATTTGGCTGATCAAGCACTTGCCCTCGCTGCACAATATCCAGACTTATTAAAAGTGACCGTTCTTGATGAACAGCAAATGGCAGATTTGGGCATGTATGCTTTCCTTGCCGTCAGCAAGGGCTCAGAGCGTCCAGGTCGTATTGTCACACTGGAATACAATGCCCAAATTGAGCAAGCTCCTGTGGTACTTGTTGGTAAAGGCGTGACCTTTGATACTGGCGGTATTTCATTAAAACCAGGCTTAGGTATGGATGAAATGAAATTTGATATGTGTGGTGCAGCCTCAGTATTGGGCACTATGCAAGCGCTTTGTGAAGCTCGTCTTCCAATTCATGTGGTGGGAGCGATTGCAGCAGCTGAAAATATGCCTTCAGGACATGCCACTCGCCCAGGTGATATTGTTACCAGCATGAGCGGCCAAACCATTGAGATTTTGAATACCGATGCCGAAGGTCGTTTGGTACTGTGTGACACCCTGACCTATATTAAACGCTTTAACCCTGCATTGGTAATTGATATTGCAACTTTAACTGGGGCCTGCGTGGTTGCCTTAGGCAAAGTGGTGAGCGGTTTATTCACACCCGACGATGAACTGGCGCAAGAATTGCAACACGCAGGCGAACAGTCACTTGATCGTGTATGGCGTATGCCTGTAATGGAAGAGTATCAAGAATTACTCGACTCGCCTTTTGCTGATATTGCCAATATTGGCGGTCCATACGGTGGTGCGATTACAGCCGCATGTTTCCTAGAACGTTTTACCCGTGATTATCGTTGGGCACACCTTGATGTTGCAGGAACAGCGTGGTTATCTGGTACAGCCAAAGGTGCAACGGGTCGTCCAGTGCCCTTATTAATGCAATTTTTAGCCAATCGTGTTGCAACGAAAAACTAAAACATGGCGCAAATCAGCTTTTATTTATTTGAAAACAGTACTGAACGGCAAGTCGAAAGTGCTTGCCGTTTATGTCGGAAAATTCTGAATCAGCATCCTCATATCTGGTGGTATTGTGCAGATTCAGACTTGCAAACTGAACTGGACGAGATGCTTTGGAAATTTGATCCAGTCAGTTTTATCCCACATGGAATCGATCAAGCGACGAGTCCAGTCTGTATTTCGGCAGAACTTCCCCCATCCAATGATTGGATCGTGTTTAATTTTAACAATCATGCACTTGAACAGACTCAAGATTTTCGCCACATTATCGAGATTATTGAAAATAATGAAGCTGCGAAACAAATCGGGCGGGAAAAATTTAAAATGTATCGTCGTTTAGGTATTGAACCTCGAACCTTTAAATTATAAATCAGCAACCAAGAACATCATTTGAGGAGTGTGTTGTGGCATTAAATGTAGGTCAGGACTTTAAAAAACGTTGGTTAAATGCACCTGAGGCTGTCCGTCAGACCTATCAGGACGATTTAGCACGTATCTGCGATCTGCTGTTACCACAAACCCCAATTCAAACATGGACCCAACATGAAGAGAATGCCCAGCAGCGTTCTCAACAACGGATAGATCAAGCTTATGCAGACCTCAAAGCAGAGCTGATTGAACAAGCGCGGATTCGTAAACAACTGGCTTTGGAAAAGGCATTAGAGGAGAAGCGTGCAGCAGAAGCCGCCTATGCAGCGCAACTGCAAGCCGATGAAGCCCGTCAATTCCAACAACAGACCGAAAATCTACTGGCACTACGGGGTCATATTGATCAGGAGATTGCTCAACAGACTGAACGTTATCAAACCAATCCAGAACAGCCAAGTGTGGATTATGCACGAGGTCAAAGTGTGGTGATTGATGATCAGCAGATTCTATCGGAGCTGGAAAGTGTGCGTGTCCGATTGGAACTCGAAGCTGAAGGTTTAATTGAGCAAGCGGTAACCGTGTTTAGAGCCAAATTGCACGCCCTTGCGCAAGATGAAATTGACTATATCTTGAAAAACAGTGAATTTTCAGATGAGAAATAATAAAAAAGCCCAGTTTTAACTGGGCTTTTTTACGCTTGCTGTTTTATTTTAAAAAACCATTTTCAGCTAAAAAAGCCATACTGATATTGGATTCGGTTTTTTGCTCTGCGGCCTTATCACCTAACAGTAAACGCTCGATATAACGCGCCAGTACATCCACTTCCAAATTGACTTTGCTGCCGACTTGCCACGTGCCGATATTGGTACGTTCTGCAGTATGCGGAATTAAATTCAAGCTTAAAATATTGCCACGCAAATGGTTAATGGTCAGACTAATTCCATCGACCGTGACTGAGCCTTTTTCAGCTAAATATTTGGCTAACTCAACAGGAGCTGTCACTTCAAAGTAGAGTGAACGGGCATCATGACGCACTAAGCTAATTTCACCTAAGCCATCGACATGGCCACTGACAATATGTCCACCAAAACGTGTGGTGGGTAGCATCGCTTTTTCGACATTGACCGCTTGGCCGACTTTCCACTGACCCAGTGTCGTTCGGTTTAAACTCTCCCGCGAAACATCAGCCGCATACCAGTTCTCGCCCCATTCAATCACAGTCAGGC
This sequence comes from Acinetobacter gyllenbergii CIP 110306 = MTCC 11365, assembly GCF_000413855.1. Classification (GTDB taxonomy): domain Bacteria; phylum Pseudomonadota; class Gammaproteobacteria; order Pseudomonadales; family Moraxellaceae; genus Acinetobacter; species Acinetobacter gyllenbergii. The sequence goes on from NZ_ATGG01000026.1 coordinate 47,907, forward strand.
AGATCCCATTGGTGGCAATCGAATCACCCAAATGTACATCAGACATATCCAAATCAGTTTGAATACGCAAACGAACGTCGCCACCTACACTTTGTAGGCTCTCAACCTTACCTAAACTTTCAATAATGCCTGTAAACATGGGAGTTTCAACCTATCTTTATGCCGTATAGCGCACTGTAAAGAAGATACCTTAAAGCAAAGAACTGGAGATAACAAGGCATCTACAGTGCAAACGCAGGCAAATAAAAAGGGCCATCTACCGATCGCCCTTTTTAAGATTCATCTGGTCTTTATTGCATTTCAGACACTTGTTTTTCAGCCGTCGCTTTGACTTCGACTTTTTGATTCAGCAAGAAATGGCTAAAGAACAGTTTATAGCCAAGTACGCCCAAGCAAGCGCCAACGATCGGTGCAATAATCGGAACAATGAAATACGGGATATCACGACCACCTGTAAATGCAACAGGCCCCCAACCCGAGAAATAAGCCACAATCTTTGGACCAAAATCACGTGCAGGGTTCATGGCAAAGCCCGTTAATGGGCCAAAAGAAGCACCAATCACGGCCACTAACAAGCCCACCAAGATCGGTGCCAAAGCGCCACGGGGCAAGCCATTGCTGTCATCACCAATCGCCATAATCAACCAGAGTAGCAACATGGTGATAAACATTTCCACCATAAAAGCCTGCCCAATCGAGAGTAAATGATGTGGATAGGTCGAGAAAATCCCTGCTAGTTCCAGACTTTCGACACTGCCACGTACCATGTGATGAGTCTGTTCATAATCCACAAATAAATTGCTATATAACCCGTATACCAGCAGTGCACCTGTTGCTGCGCCAGCCACTTGAGCAATAATATAGAATGGGACTTTACGCTTATCGAAACCAGCAAAAAGTGCCAATGCGATGGTCACCGCAGGGTTGAGATGAGCGCCTGAGATCCCAGCCGATAAATACACCGCCAAGGCAACAGCCAAACCCCAGACAATACTGATTTCCCACAAACCTAAACTCGCCCCTGCCAGTTTAAGTGCAGCCACCACACCAATACCAAATGATAAAAAAATTGCGGTAGCAAAAAATTCAGCTACACATTGCCCCAATAAGGTGGGTTCCGAGCGACTCATAACAACCTCTCTTGGTCATCGCTGCAAATAGGCAAGACCCTAAATTAAGCTCGGCAAACTATAGTTATTTTTAAAACCGGTCAATATTTTTTGGTAATTTTTTGAACGATTGATAAAAATAATATCAGCTTAAAACAAGAGGATTAAGACCGTCAAAGCCTCCAACAAAAACAATGTAAGACATTGTTAAAAATAATGATTTAAAAATTATCACACAAAAATTTATCAAGCAAATGAGATACTACAGCATAGCTAAAAGTGTCAAAATTTGCTGTATTTTTATTATAAAAACAAGTAGTTATCCCGAAAACCGATTCCCACCATCTATTTATCCGATACAGCACTAAAACTGGATACAAAAACGCCACTTTGTGATGCAAAGTGGCGTTTGATTGAATCTACCAGAGGGCCAGTTGAGTACTGTTGCCGGTAGTATCGACACCGCCCAATTCGGCAAAGTGATATAACTGCCCAAGCAACTGTCGTAATGGCGGACCAGACTTGGCATGGGTATCGGTAATCACGATAAACTCAAGTACACGTGCACGATCTGATTGACGCTGTTTACTCACCCGATAACGCGGAACATCTTGAGTCAATAAAGTCACTTTGCCCCGCTTTAAGTTGGCAGTCAGCAAGTCTTTCGGCTCAATATTTCCATCCGTTGAATAACTGGTCAAAATATAGCGCGCATTAATAGTTCCCAATAACTTTTCATAGGCTTCTTTGGCATATTTTGACGAGTTATATGGACTCGGACGTTCTTTGCGCCATGCCCGATCAATCCCGCTCTTAAAGCCTTTGGTATCAGGTGAAGGTAAATCCACCTGATCCCATAGGGTCAGTGCATTGAGTACATGATAATTACTGCTATACGCATGTTGGTTATACGGCGGGTCTAGATAGGCCACATCGACCTCAAAACCACTCATTTGATTAGCAAGATGCTGCGCATCCACACACCACATTTCAGCAGCAGGACGTTTAGGATCACCTATTTCACAGAAGCGACTCGGTGTCAGCCACAAGAGCGATTCAATTCGTTCTAGCGCCGTTTGGGTACGCCCCCCCCAGCCTTGATGGAAGCTTTTAAAGACCCCACTGGTATTGCTGACAAAGCTTGCCGAATACAGCAGTGGCGCCAACAAGGCACTCATTTCCACATCATTGATTGCGCCCTGTGCCTGCCATGTTGCAATCTGCTGACGGATTGCATCAATACGCATGCCGTTGCGGCGTTTGAAGAATAAACGGTCACGGGCAGGATCATAAACATCATCATTACGCGGACATAGGTTGTGCGTAACCCAGCCTTTCACTTCAGGCAAACGGTTCAGGTAATCAATGGCTTTTTGATAGCCACCCAATTCTTTAAAAGCAGGTGCATCGACACAAGCCAAAATGGCGTGGTTGAGTGCATGGCTATACGGTTCCCAGTCATTGGCAATCACACGATAACCATTCTGACGTGCCAAACGCGAGACAACACCACTCCCAGCAAAGAAATCCGCGAAAATCGGTGGATTCTTTTTTTTGCTGTTCAGTGTGCCTGTAATCTCAAGTGCTTCTAAAATCAGATGAAGCAGTCGACGCTTATTGCCCAGATAAGGCACTAACTGATGAAAAAGATATTCATCAGTCGTACGTGCGGCATGACGACGTTTGTGATAAACCGATGGTTCTGGATTCATATCATCTCTTGGATAGGGAGCAATCTTAGGCGAATGTCTTGCCCAAGTTGGGTTACATCGACCAACTCGAAACGCAGTTGCTCTGCCATTTGGCTAAATTCAGCATTGAACATCGCACGGGCAGATTGGCCGAGTAAAGTAGGTGCAACATAACTAATCATTTCATCAACCAAACCTTGTTGTAAAAAGGCGGTCGATAAGGTTGCACCAGCCTCAACCAATACATCATAAATTTGGTACTGTTGAGTTAAGGTCTGCAATAATTGATTTAAAGCTTGCGGTCGCAATTGTATCACGCCTATATCTGCAAGTTCTTGACGAAATGGTGTCATCACCATGACAGTTTCGGGATTTTGTAAAATCTTGGCACTCAGCGGAAGTCGTCCTTGGCGGTCCAGCACAATCCGTTTGGGTTGAACCACCGTGCTCAGCTCAATCCCGTCTAAGGCACGTACGTTCAATTCACAATCATCAGCCAAAACCGTTTGAATCCCAGTAATGACTGCACCTGAAATGGCGCGCCAGTGCTGTACATCTTGGCGAGCGGGTGTACCCGTAATCCATTTTGACTCCCCAGATGCCATCGCAGTACGACCATCCAAGCTAGAAGCGATTTTTAAACGCACATAAGGCAGGCCCGTTGACATGGCTTTTAAAAAGCCCATGTTGAGCGTTTTTGCTGTTTCAGCACAAACACCCGTTTCAACCTCTATGCCTGCAGTTTGTAAAATCTGGACGCCTTTACCTGCCACCAAAGGATTTGGATCTGAACAAGCCACCACCACTTTCTTCACTTGAGCTTTGACCAACGCCTCGGCACAAGGGGGTGTTCGACCATAATGCGCACATGGTTCCAAGGTTACATACGCAGTTGCACCCTGAGCATTGTCTCCCGCTTGACGTAAAGCAAAGACTTCGGCATGCGGTTGGCCTGCTTTAGGGTGGTAGCCCTCGCCAATCAATTGTCCATCTTTGACGAGGACACAACCGACATTCGGATTCGGCTTGGTCGAATACTGCCCTCGTCGAGCCAAGGCTATCGCCTGTTGCATCCAGTACTGTTGTTCAGATAAGTGATCTTGGGTAAGTTCAGACATGGTTTCTCTAATTTAAGCTTCGTTTTCACGTTGTTGCATTTGTTCAATCTGGTGACGAAATGCTTCTACGTCTTGGAAATCTTGATAGACCGAGGCAAACCGAACATAGGCAACATGATCCAAGGCAAATAAAGCCTGCATCACGATTTCACCAATGGTTCTGGACTTGACATCACGTTCGCCCAATCGGCGAATCTGCGATTGAATATCACTGAGTACAGTTTCAATTTGTTCTTGCGTAACTGGGCGTTTTTGCAAGGCATGCATCAGAGAACGGCGCAATTTTGCCTCATCAAACGGCTCATTTTTACCGTCAGATTTAATCACTCGTGGCATCACCACATCATAACTTTCAAAGGTGGTAAAACGCTCTCCACAAATGACACACTCACGACGACGACGAATCTGACAGCCTTCGGCAGCCAAACGCGAGTCTATGACTTTACTATCAGCGGCGTTACAAAATGGACAATGCATAGTGGCGTGATTATTTACTCTCTTTGCTTAAGTGTAGCAAAGTTTCTGCAATTGCAGAACCAGTCGTCTAAAGCCATAAAAAAACAGCCCGATGGGGCTGTTTTCTAAATCGCATGTTGTGCCAATTATTCGATACGTTCGCCATGTTGGCTTAGGTCAAGACCCATACGCTCATCATCAGCGCTAACACGGATACCAATTACCAAATCAATCACTTTCAGGATAATGAAGGTCACAATTGCGCTATAGGCGATTGTTGCTAGTACACCTTCAATTTGTACCCACAATTGGCCCATAAATGTTGGAGCAAGTGCAACATTTGCCGCTTTGATGATTTCATCGCTATAGAAGATTCCAGTTAGAATCGCACCAACAATACCACCGACTGCGTGTAAACCAAATGCATCCAAGGCATCATCCGCTTTAAGCAGGCGTTTCAGTGCAGTAATCCCCCAGAAACAGACCACACCACCGATCAGGCCCATGATTAAGGCACCGCCAACACCAACGAAACCAGCTGCAGGTGTGATTACAACCAAACCAGCGACTGCACCTGAAGCACCACCAAGTACCGATGCCTTACCACGAATTAGACGTTCTACAATCAACCAAGAGAATGCAGCAGCAGCGGCAGCAACTTGAGTCACTAAGATGGCCATACTTGCACGTGCACCCGCACCTAAAGCACTACCACCGTTAAAGCCGAACCAACCCACCCAAATCAAGCTCGCACCGATCACAGTTAAAGTCAGGTTATGCGGTGCCATCGATTCACGGCCAAGACCCGTACGTTTACCTAACATATAAGCAGCAACCAAACCTGCAACACCTGCGTTGATATGCACAACGGTACCGCCAGCAAAGTCTAATGCACCTGCTTTGAATAACCAACCATCAGCTGCCCAAACCCAGTGAGTAATTGGTGCATACACCAAGATCACCCAAACTGCGATAAATGCCATGAACGCTGAATATTTCATACGATCAGCAATCGAACCACTAATGATCGCAACAGTAATGATGGCAAAGGTCATTTGGAAAACAACAAATAAACTTTCAGGAATTGTGCCGCTCAAGGCATCAAATGCAACCCCATTCAGCAGCGCTTTGCTCAAGTCGCCGACATAAGCGCCTGTACCAGAGAAAGCCAATGAGTAACCGACAATCACCCAAATTAAACTAACCAAGATGGCCGCAGAAAGGCTGAACATCATGGTGCTGAGGACGTTTTTCTTACGAACCATACCCCCATAAAACAGCGCTAAACCAGGAATAGTCATCAACAGAACCAGTGCTGTTGAAACAAGAACCCAAGCTGTATCGCCGGTATCGACTGTCGCAGTAGCGGCTGGAGCAGCCTCTTCAGCAGCAGGTGCTTCAACGGCAACAACTTCCGTTGTCGCAGCACCTGTATCTGTAACTACAGCTACAGTTTGTTCAGTTGCCGGGGTTGATGCAGCATCTTCTGCCCAAACCACCGCTGAACCACCTAAGAGTGCGCCAGATAGACTGAGCGCCATAAGCATTTTTTTCATTCGTGTCCCCCAACCTTATTTTGTGAGCTATATCTCTTATTTCTAACTCAGCAAAGTTTGTGCCAATTTAGACAGCATCTGGCCCAGTTTCACCCGTACGAATACGGATCACTTGCTCTAAATTCGTGACAAAGATTTTTCCATCACCAATTTTGCCTGTGCTTGCGACACGAGTAATCGATTCAATGACGGCATCAACCATTTCATCACTAATTGCAATCTCAATCTTCACTTTCGGTAAGAAATCAACCACATACTCTGCACCACGATACAGTTCTGTATGCCCTTTTTGACGTCCGAAACCTTTGACTTCGGTTACGGTAATCCCTTGAACACCAATTTCAGAGAGTGCTTCACGCACATCATCCAATTTGAATGGTTTTACAATTGCAGTTACAAGCTTCATGTTTGTTTTCCTTCGGCTTATTTTCACCAGTAAGGTTTTATGTTCAATTTTCATGCCAATATTTAAAGGTTGGGGGTTTTTAAATATTGAGCACAAGCTTTCTTTATAACCTATTTAGCCTGCAAGATGTAGATAGTGCATCGAAAATAAGTTTCATTTCGCGATATTGAATGAAATCAGAGAGTCACTCATCCTTCTGTCCCGAACTGTGCTAGAGGATTGCTTGCAGCAGTGATACACTGGGCAGCAAATATACATAACCTATTGAGCACTTTATGATTGAGACTCTTTTACAGGCAATTTTGCAGCAAGTTGATCAACCTAAAAAAGATTTAGAAAAAAACTTACGTGCCTTATTGAATGAAAGTATCGAAAAACTAGACCTTGTCTCTAAACAAGAACTCGACCGTCAAAGAACTGCACTGAATACAGCCAATCAGCGCCTCTCTGAGCTGCAACAGCAGATGAAAATTTTAGAAGAAATCGTTCAGAACAAAAAATAAGCACCAATTCGGTGCAATCAGCACCGAAAAATGATTAAAAATAAAGCACCACAATGGAACAATAATAAGATGTCTTTTGCCAAGATTTATACACGAGGCTTATTGGGGCTACATGCCCCGCAAATCGAAGTTGAAGTCCACATCAGTTCAGGTTTGCCTTCACTCACAATTGTCGGTTTACCCGAAGCGGCAGTCCGCGAAAGTAAAGATCGTGTCCGTTCAGCCATCATTAATAGCGGTTTTCAGTTTCCAACCAAGCGCTTAACCATTAATTTAGCGCCTGCGGATTTACCTAAAGATGGTTCCAGACTCGACTTACCGATTGCACTCGGTATTCTGATTGCATCAGGTCAATTAGCCGAAAACTGCACCGAAGGTTTTGAATTTATAGGTGAACTGGCGCTGGATGGACACTTACGTCCCATCTCTGGGGCTTTAACCATTGCGATGGCCTGCCAACAGGCACAACATCGCTTATTACTGCCAACTGCAAATTTGGATGAAGCCAATCAGTTGCCAGAATTTGAAGTCTATGCTGCCGATCATCTACAAGCGGTTTGTGCACATTTTTCGGGCAATTCCCAGATTCAAGCTGCACCACAAAGAACAACCGCAGCCGCCTCCTCTTATCAATTTGATCTTGCCGATGTAAAAGGACAGCTCCGCCCGCGGCGTGCTTTGGAAATTGCTGCCGCAGGCGGACACTCTTTATTATTTAAAGGGCCACCGGGGACTGGAAAGACCCTGTTAGCTTCACGACTGCCCTCTATTTTGCCTCCGCTCAATGCACGTGAGAATCTTGAAGTCGCCAGTATTTACTCGGTTGCCAACGCATCACATACTTTTGGACAACGACCCTTCCGAGCCCCGCACCATACTGCCTCCGCAATTGCTTTAGTCGGCGGTGGTTCTCAGCCTAAACCCGGCGAAATTACCTTAGCGCATTTAGGGGTGCTATTTTTGGATGAATTACCCGAATTTGATCGCAAGGTGCTTGAGGTACTGCGCCAACCACTGGAATCCAAAGAAATCGTGATTTCACGTGCGGCACGACAGATGACTTTTCCTGCAAATTTTCAATTTATTGCAGCGATGAATCCCTGCCCATGTGGTTATGCCTTTAATCAGGATAGCCGTTGCCAATGTTCGCCAGACAGCATTCAACGTTATCAAAACCGAATTTCAGGACCTTTATTAGACCGTATTGATTTGCACATTGATGTGCCACCCTTACAGGCACAAGAATTACAGGATCGAAGCCCAACCGAAAACTCTGACACGGTTCGACAACGTGTCATCCATGCATATGAAAAACAGATCCAAAGACAAGATTGTTTAAATCAGGCGCTCTCTCCTCAATTATTGGAACAGCATGCCTTATTAGATGACAGCTCGACCAAAATTATTGAAATGGCACAACAGCGGCTCAACCTTTCTGCTCGTGCCTATCATCGGGTATTAAGAGTGGCTCGAACCATTGCAGATTTAGCTGAAAGTGAACTCATCAGTAGCAGTCATATCACTGAAGCCTTGTCCTATCGCAGTCAGCAAAGCTAAAAAGCGACCTTGAGGTCGCTTTTTTATGGCTCAGGCCCAGTTAGAAGGCATAACCTAAAGCTAACACCACTTTATTCTTTTGTTTGGTTTCATCACGAGTATAGCCGCCAAAAATATAATCCAGACTCCACGTTGCGCCAGTATTGCCCAATGGGTGCGATAAACCTAGCGTTGCATGGCGGAAGGCAAAATCGGTTTTGGTCACATCGCCAGCTTTGGCTTGGTAAGCCAGATATTCATCGTCGTCGCCATAATAATAAGCTGCAACTTGCGCTTTAGCAGTAAAGCCCCCTGCCAGTTTTGGCGCATAGGTCGCCAAGAAATAGGTATCGCCCTTATTTCCGAAGGTGACGTTATTTAATAAAGTCTGTGCGGTAATACTAAAATCTTTATAGCTCAAACCCAAGATGGTTTCATAACCTGTCGATTCCCAACCTGGATAATAGTAATAAATCGTTCCTCCAATTTGATAACCGAGATCTTCAGTAATTTTGCCTTTATAGCCCGCGTAAAAATCGTTTTCGAAAGATTTCTTCTCTTCCTTCACATCAGTGGGTGAAGTGTTAAAGTCTGCATAAGCGGCGGTTAAAGTTGAAAACCAATAACCCAAATAAAATCCACTGTCATGACTATAATCCAGCCCACCTTGAACTGCGGGTGTATCACTTTCTGGTGAGTTGGTCATCCCACGTAAATTGTAGCTTGATACCACATTGACATTCCCCGTCACAGTGCCTGGAAAAGGGAGTTTGCTCTCCTCAGCCAAACTTAATGTTGATGCTGTGGTCAGCATTCCAAGTACCGCAGCCTTACATGCAAATTTCATCATATTGGTCTCCCCCTATATTTTAGATACTCAATTGATTTCTAAGCTTTAAATTGCATCACCAGCTATTTAGCAAATGCTGTGCCAAGCTTAAACAATAAATAAATAGCAATAAAATCAATGAATAAGAAAACACAAAGTGAAACTTTGAGTTTATAACGACATTTGAACTGTAAATCTTGCAACCAAAATGAGCTATTGATGCTCGACATAGCGCACAAAAAGCACTGTTTTAGCCGAGCAAAGAACTTTCATGCATTCAAACCTTTATTATCAATCTGCATAAAAAAACAACAAAACTAAGCAAGCGATGTTTTAATCATTCGGTTAGATTCTGATTTAAAACACTGAATAAAGTACATACAACAACATCATTTTTTCCACAGATTGGCTGATTTTTATGATTGATCAAACCGCCCTATTTATTTTAGGACTCTTTGCCTTCTGTGGGGGTCTGATCGATGCCGCAGTAGGTGGTGGCGGTTTAGTCCAAATTCCGGCGCTGTTACATGCCTTGCCTCAACACAATATCGCAACCGTTTTTGGCACCAATAAATTAGCAGTTTGGGCTGGAACCACCGCCTCATTTTTTAGATATGTACATAAAATTAATTTTGTCTGGAAGCTGCTGATTCCCACCATGCTTGCGGCATTTATATGTGCATTTGCGGGTGCAATGACAACGGCCCATGTTCCAAAGCAGCTCATGAGCTATGTGGTTTTCTGTTTACTCATTCTGATGGCCATTTATACTTTTTTAAAGAAAGACTTAGGAGCGCGCAGTAGCTATGTGAAATGCGGGCATAAAGAAATCTCTCTGGGCATCTTTTTTGGCGGGTTGATTGGATTCTATGATGGTGTTTTTGGGCCAGGTAGCGGTAGCTTCCTGCTTTTTCTGTTTGTAAAGGTTTTCGGCTTTGATTTTCTCAATGCCTCGGCATCGGCCAAAATCGTGAATATTGGCACCTTTAGTTCAGCACTTTTATTTTTTATTCCCACAGGTCATGTGCTCTGGCAAATCGGTTTAATCGTTGCCTTGTGCAATGTGCTGGGTTCCTTCGCGGGTGTTTTTCTGGCATTGCGTTATGGTAGCCAATTTATCCGATGGTTTTTTCTGATCCTGCTCGTTTTTCTCATTTTAAGAATGGGATTCTCTCTCTTTTAAATCGGTCATAAAGTACAGAACCCAAACGAGCCAGTTACCAAGTGTATAAAATAAAAAAGCCAGCATGGTGACTGGCCTTTTATGATGCTTTGATAGACCGAAACTTAGAAAGCTTTGGTTAAGGTAAATACTGCGCCAGTCTCTGTACCACGTTTATACGGTTGGAAATCTGCATCAATATTAGTGCCGACCGCAGCAAGCTCAGCGGTTAAACCCGATACTGATTTGACGCTATAAGTCACACCAACTTTCCAATCAACATAGTTGTCATCTTCACCATCTGTATCGCTAAAGTCGTAGTTATCCACTTTGGTATAACCTACACTCGCAACACCACCAAATCCTGTATCTGCAAACGGAATATTATAAGTGGCATTGACATACCAACCATTTTCATCCAAACCAGCAAAATCATTGGTATAGTTCAAACTCCCCAATAGACTATCACCAGATGCCAAGACATTTTTAAAGCCTAATTTTGCATAGAGCTCTAACCAGTTAGAATCTGATGAACTTGGATAACCGTAGTACCATAAACCTACATCTAAAGTTGGTTTACTGGCAAAAGGAAGTTCCGTCGCATAACCGACATAAGGGTCAAGCTCTAAATGAGTTGGGTTATCCGCACTGAAATGTACATTTGAAGCCCATACGCCCGCATATAAACCAGATGAATGTGTCAATGCAAAACCACCTTGCACTGCAGGATCACCCTCAGTTTGTGTAATACCACGATAACGATAATCTGTCGTTAACGCAGCAGTTCCAGAAAAGCTAAGGCCGTATTGAGATAATGTATTAGTTTCTTCCGCCATAGCAAAAGTCGAAGTCACTGCACAAATACTCAACGCGATCGCTTTACATGCAAATTTCATCATATTGATCTCCCCCATGATGGATATTCGACTGATTTATGTTTTAAATTGCATCGCAAAGTAATTAGCAATTGCTGTGCCAACTTTAGAAAAAGTACGTCAAATCTCGATTCCGTTCCATAAAAGTGCCGATACAACAATATCAATGCCTCCGAATTGCGCTTTGTCAGGAAATCTTTTTATTTTTTGAGCGATTTCAAGGCAACAGAAATTTTAAGTACTTTTTTTGCACAAAAAAGAGGCATATCTATAAAAACAAAATCACTCGAAATGCTTAAAAGATCGGCGTTATGCCGTAAAAAGCAGCAATGTTCTATAAAGGTGCATAAACGAAAAACTTAAATCAACCTGAAGCGCTGTAACTATTGAATTGGTCAGTCACTTGTCATTCGTCGGGATGTCATTTTTTGCAAACCGATAAGATTATTTTTTAAACAAAGAAAAAATAACTCATTCAATAAAAAGAAAAAATACAGCAATAAATCACATATTTTTATAAAAATAAATCAAAAAATAAACAGCTCACTTTACAACCAAAATAAAACAAATTAATCATTAAAAACATATGTTTAAATTTATTTTGGTGACTTTTTAAACGAGAAACAAATCATAAAATTATATAAGTATTTTATTTAATAATAATTAAATTATTTTAATAAAAATCTATCTTTTTTACGCATAACTTATACAATTGGTCAAAATTTCGGTCTTATCCCAAATTTATTTTTTTTAATGAGGCGAGCTATGCCAAAGGCAAATAAACTTACTTTAGCGGTTTTGATTAATGCCGCGTTAATTACCTCAACATATGCAAGCGAACAAAGCGAAGCAAAAGGACTTGTTGAAGATGCCAAAGGGGATATTTTATTCCGTACTGGTTATTTAAATCGTGACAAAAAGAATGGTGTCGAAGACACAAGTTCATATGCTCAAACGGCAATGGTGAAACTGGAAACTGGTTTTACTCAAGGTTTAGTTGGCTTTGGTGTGGGTGTTATTGGTGACGGCTCTTTTAAATTAGGCTCAAACAATAATGCTGGTAACGGCATGATCCCACGTGAACGCTTAAATGGTAAAGACAATACTGGCGATACCTATGATCATTGGGCACGTGGTGGCGGTTTTGTAAAAGCACGTATTTCAAATACAACCGTGACTTATGGTACCCAAATTTTAGACATCCCTGTCTTAGCCAGCAATACCACACGTTTGGTTCCTGAATACTTTGAAGGTGTGTTAGCTACCAGTCGTGAGATTGATGGTTTAGAATTAACTGCGGGTAAATTCACCAAAGATCAATATTCAGATCAAATCAATACTGATGGTCGTCGTCTCGACCGTGCAGTGGTTTGGGGTGCGAAATACAAATTTGATGACAACTTAAATGCAGCTTATTTCGGCTTAGACAGCAAAGATAAGTTGGATCGTCATTATATCAATGTGAACTATAAGCAAGCATTAGACAAAAACAGTGGTTTGACTTATGACTTAAGCGCATACCATACCAAGTGGGATGAAAAAGGCAGTACGTATTCAAGTACAACTGATGATTTGTCTAATCGTAAAAATACCATTTGGGCGCTTTCTACAACGTATAACACAGGTCCGCACAGTGTGATGTTGGCTTACCAACAAAACAATGGCAATACCGGTTATGACTATGGTGAGAATGCTGATGGTGCACAAAGTATCTATTTGCCAAACTCTTACCTGTCTGACTTCATTGGTAACAGTGAAAAATCTGCACAGCTTCAATATAACGTCGATTTTGGTAGCTATGGCGTTCCAGGTTTAAGCTGGACCACTGCGTATGTTTACGGTTGGGACATCAAAGTTAAGAACTTGACTGACAATGCCAAAGAACGTGAATTCTTTAACCAAGTGAAATACACCGTTCAATCTGGTTTTGCTAAAGACGCAAGCTTACGTTTACGTCATTCTTACTACCGTGCAAGCGATGAATATCAAACAAATGCCTACATTGGTGACACCAACGAATGGCGTATCTGGCTTGATATTCCTGTGAAATTATTCTAATTCACAGTTGATCAAGCAATAAAAAAAAACTCCATTCGAATGAATGGAGTTTTTTTTATGACCAAGCTTTAAAAATTTCAAGCTTGGCTCAGCATTTCAAAGTTACTTTTTAGCCGCTTCGATTGCTTTAAGTACTTCTGCTTTCGCAACGTCAGCACCTTCCCAACCACTGATTTTTACCCACTTACCAGGCTCTAAATCTTTGTAGTGAGCAAAGAAATGCTCAACTTGGCTAATCAATAACGGTGGAAGATCCGTATATTCTTGAACATCTTTATACAGTGGAGATAATTTTTCGTGTGGAACCGCGATGAGTTTCGCGTCGATACCACCGTCATCTTCCATTTTCAATTTACCGACTGGGCGGCAACGAATCACAGAACCAGCAGCAACAGGGTGTGGAGTTACAACAAGTACGTCTAATGGGTCACCATCTTCAGACAATGTATTTGGCACATAACCGTAGTTTGCTGGGTAGAACATTGCTGTACCCATGAAACGGTCTACAAATAACGCATCTGAATCTTTATCGATTTCATATTTGATTGGCGCTGCATTTGCAGGAATTTCAATGATGACATAGATGTCGTTTGGTGCGTCTTTACCCGCAGGAATATTGCTATAGCTCATATCAACACTCGTTTAATATTGTGAAGTCAGATGTAAATCGGACAGATTATAACGTGAATACAATGAAAATGATGCTAGATATATATACAGCTGGAGAATTTTATAGCCAGTAGTATTAGGTCATTTTGATGGTAATCACGAACAGTAAAATTGGACAAAGCAGAGAGAAAAACCAGATGATGGAACGTAATGTCGCAAGATTGGCTAAATAACAGATCCCATAAATCACACGAAATACAATATAGGCCCAGCCGAGGGTCAGAATAAAGCGTTCTGGTACCACCATATATTCAGCCATCAGGATTGCAGCGATAAACAAAGGCAGGCTTTCAAAACTGTTTTGCTGTACTGCATTGGCACGTGCCGACAAGCCCGTGGTTTTGGCTAAAAACTCACGCGGATTTTGATTATCTTTTGCTTGAAAACCACCTTTTGATTTCGCAATCAAGGTAAACACATACGGCAACAAACATGCGACTATAATCATCAATATAATGCCGCTAATACCTTGCATGCTGAGATCCATCATTTGAAGTTCTTCTGATCATGCTATCATAATCTATAATTTATTGAACTTTCATTTATGCTTGTTCTACAAGCGTTTCTTTTACACCGCGTTTTTGTGTAAAAGTTGTGTTTTTTCATACAGTTTTAAGGTCAAACTATGCAACAGCAAGATCAAAAAGAAATGTTTGATGTTTTGGCACAGCAACGACAACATCAGCTTTTGGTTGATCGTGTCTTGAAAGTCGTGCTCCCAATCATGGCATTTTTACTCAGTGTGATTTGTGCCAATCTGAATTGGCAGTCAACTCTGGGGACATTTGTGATTCTAACAGTGGCCTTTTATGCTGTTGGTATTTATCGCTTAACACTCTGGCACTGGCTCGCAGTGATTGTGCTATATGCTGTTGCCGATAATTATTTTAGCTTTAATGGCATTGACCCAACCCGTTTACGCTTTCAATTGGCCACTATGGTGGTATTTGTCGGCATTGTTGGAATCGGACGTCCTTATATCGACCGTTGGTTAATGAAATCAAATAATAGTACTAAATAAATCCAAATAAAAAAGCGCCGCAATTGCGGCGCTTTTCAAGTACCTCCCTTTTTTAAAGGGAGGCTAGGTGGGATTCTTAAGCGGGTTTACGTAAATCTTTACGTAAGATTTTACCTACGTTAGATTTCGGTAATTCTTCCATAAACTCAACATAACGTGGGCACTTGTAGCCTGTTAGGTTTTGTTTTGCATAAGCAATAATTTCTTCAGTGGTTAAAGATGGATCTTTTTTCACAATGAATAATTTTGGCACTTCACCTGATTTTTCATCTGGAACGCCAATTGCAGCCACTTCCAATACTTTTGGATGCTTCGCAATCACTTCTTCAATTTCACTTGGGTAAACGTTAAAACCAGACACCAAGATCATGTCTTTCTTACGGTCAAC
This sequence comes from Acinetobacter gyllenbergii CIP 110306 = MTCC 11365, assembly GCF_000413855.1. Lineage (GTDB taxonomy): Bacteria > Pseudomonadota > Gammaproteobacteria > Pseudomonadales > Moraxellaceae > Acinetobacter > Acinetobacter gyllenbergii. The sequence continues at coordinate 63,284 of NZ_ATGG01000026.1, forward strand.
AATCTTCACATAACCACGTGAATCCATCACACCGATATCACCCGTACGGAAGTAATTGTCAGCCGTCATCACTTTCGCAGTTTCATCTGGACGATTCCAATAACCCTTCATCACTTGTGGGCCACGGATCGAGATTTCACCTTGTTCACCCAGTGCAACTTCGTTACCGTCATCATCCAAAATCGCAACTTCAGTTAATGGCAATGGGATACCAATCGTGCCACTGAATTCAGTTGTTGCAGGTGGATTCGCTGTTGCAACAGGCGAAGTCTCAGATAAACCATAACCTTCGATAATGGTTGTACCTGTGATCTTTTTCCATGCTGCTGCAGTCGATGGCAATACTGCCATACCACCGCCCATCGCCATCTTCAGATTGCTATGGTCAAGCTGTTTGAATTCTTCGTTATTCACCAAAGCATTAAACAAGGTGTTTACCGCTGGGAAGAATGAAGGTTGATATTTACGTAACTCGCCAACCACTGCTGGTAAATCGCGAGGATTCGGGATCAAGATATTGGCTTGACCTTTGTACATACCGTAAAGCGCACACACCATGAATGCAAAGATGTGATACAGCGGTAATGCACAAACAATGCGATCACCTTTAGCACTATCAGAAGCACCAAACTTACTTGAGAAAATCGCTTCACACTGCAGTAAGTTCGCGACAAGGTTACGATGCGTCAGTTCTGCACCTTTAGAAACACCTGTGGTACCACCCGTGTATTGGAGGACCGCAGTATCGCTTAAGGTTAAGCTTGGACGTTTATAATTGCTTGGATTGGCTTTATTTAATGCAGCATTAAATTTGGTATGGCCTGGGATATTCCATGCAGGAATTTGCTTACGTACTTTACGTAAAACGAAGTTGACCAGTGTCCCTTTTAAGGTACCCAACATATCACCCACAGAAGCCACCACAACATGCTTCACAGGTGTTTTACCAATAATGCTTTGATAAACGCTGGCAAAGTTTTCAATGATCACCAACGCTTCAGCACCCGAGTCATTCAATTGATGCTCAAGCTCACGCGCTGTGTACAGTGGGTTTACGTTTACAAGCACTAAACCTGCACGGAACACACCTAAAGCCACCACTGGATATTGGAAAACGTTCGGCATCATCACCGCAACACGAGTTCCTTTTGCTAAACCTAAGCTTTGTAAATAAGCAGCGAATTTACGGCTAGCGACTTCTAATTCATTAAATGTTAAAACTTTATCCATGAAGATAAAGGCATCGCGTGAACCAAATTTTTGGAAATTGCGTTCAAAAATATCAACAAGTGAGGTGTTTTCAGCAGGCAGTTCAACTGTTTCTGGAATTCCTGTCTTTTGGTATTCAGCAAACCAAATCTTTTCCATAATGCCATTATCTCCGAGTGGTAATCCTTAAAAATGTAACAACGTTACGTCCATGACAAAACATTTTTTTTAACTTTTTGAATTGCCCTGTCAATCTATTCAAACAATATGAATACATTGCCATATATAACGTATTTGTATCACAGAATACTAGCCTTATCTCTGAATGAAGAGTCTATTTGCTTTTTGATATCCACGTGGTAAAAGTTGCCCCTTTGTTGCTCTTTTTCCTAGATATTTTTGGAGATCGTCCCCTTTCAGTTTTAGATGCTGTTGTCCTGCAGCGACTTGGATTATTTCATCTAAACTCAGGGTTGTCATGGATAAAATTTGCTCTTTTTCATCAAGTTGTATCAACTTGTTACCTTTACCTTTATTCAGAACAGGAAGTTCTGCTAAATCAATAATCAGTAAACGCCCTGATGAACTGAGGATCGCAACATGGCTTGCTTGCTGGATCGGAAGCAGTGGTAAAGCTGTTCCCTTATCTGCAACCGTCAAGAATGCCTTACCGGCTTTGGCATTGGTATCCAATTGTGCAGCTTGGGTTTTAAAGCCATAACCTTTAGAACTGACCGCAAGTAATTCATTATTATCGTCATCAATAAAGACTTGGATAAATGAAACCCCACTGGCTGGAGACAGTTTAGAACTAAGCGGCTCACCTAAACCACGCGCTGACGGTAAGCTGCTAATTGGCAAGGCATAACTACGCCCAGTTTCATCCAAGAAGTACACTCGTTGATTGGTTTTACCGACTGCATGACTTAAATACTGGTCGCCAGCTCGGAAGTTAAGATTAGCAGCATCCACTTCCGCACCTTTGGCTGCGCGGACCCAACCTGCTTCCGACAACACCACGGTCACCGCTTCGGCTGGCATTAAATCTTGTTCTTTAATCTGTACCGCATCTGCACGGACCACGATTGGTGAACGGCGATCATCACCAAATTTTTTCGCATCTTCTTTTAATTCCCCGATAATCAAATTTTTCAATGATTCTGGATTTGCCAATTGCTCACGAATAATGGCAGCTTTGGCTTCCAGTTCTTCTTGCTCACGGCGAATTTCCATTTCTTCAAGTTTGGCTAAATGGCGAAGCTTGAGTTCTAAAATGGCTTCAGCTTGAATTTCATCAATACCAAAATGCTGCATCAATACAGGTTTTGGCTGGTCTTCTTCACGAATAATCCGAATCACAGTATCAATATCTAGGTAGGCAATTAAAAGACCTGCCAAGATATGTAAACGCTTTTCAATTTTGGTTAAATGGTATTGCAAACGACGCGTTACCGTTTGCTTACGAATCTCAATCCACTCTAACAAGATTCGGCGAATCGATTTCACCTGTGGACGACCATCCGCCCCAATCATGTTCAGGTTCACGCGATAGCTGGATTCTAAATCCGTGGTTGCAAATAAGTGACTCATCACCGTTTCTGCATCGACACGGTTAGAACGCAGTACAATCACCAAACGGGTTGGGTTGCGATGATCAGATTCATCTCGAATATCTGCCACCAGTGGCAACTTCTTGGCAATCATTTGATCGGCAATTTGAGTCACAACTTTTGAACCAGAAACCTGATAGGGCAATTCGCTAATCACGATTTCATTTTTCTCGACCGTATACACTGCTCGAACACGATAGCTACCACGACCTGTGGTTTGAATTTTCAGTAATTCTTCAGGCGGCGTAATAATCTCGGCTTTGGTCGGTAAATCTGGTGCAGGAATATATTCTGCTAATTTTTCATCAGTGGTTTCAGGATTGCGAATCAGTGCAATCGTACCCTTCACCACTTCACGCAAGTTATGTGGCGGGATATCGGTTGCCATCCCCACCGCAATCCCCGTGGTACCGTTCAATAAAATATTGGGAATACGTGCAGGTAAGGTGATGGGCTCTTTCATCGAACCATCAAAGTTATCCTGCCATTCGCTGGTGCCCTGTCCGAGTTCGCTCAGTAATAACTCACTATAAGCCGAAAGTTTAGCTTCGGTATAACGCATGGCCGCAAATGATTTTGGGTCATCAGGTGAACCCCAGTTGCCCTGACCTTCCACCAATGGGTAACGATAGCTAAATGGCTGTGCCATCAATACCATCGCTTCATAACAGGCTGAGTCACCATGTGGATGGTATTTACCGAGTACGTCACCAACGGTACGTGCCGACTTTTTCGGTTTACCGGTCGACTTTAAACCCAGCTCGCTCATCGCATAGACAATACGGCGCTGTACAGGTTTTAAGCCATCACTGATATGGGGCAATGCACGATCCATAATCACGTACATGGCATAGTTCAAGTAAGCCTGCTCAGTGAATTCGGCTACGGAACGGTTTTCTGTTGCATGATGTGCAAGGCTGGTCATTTCAGCGAGTCATCCAAAATCATTTATTATCGTCAATGTTTTGTATGCTATGTGGATGCAGGCGTTGTGACAAGCCCTTGTTGTTGTTTAAACGTCAAATGGTGTCTTGTTGGTTAAGGCATAACTTCTTTTCTAGACATTCTGTAATTCCATCAATGCGCCACCTCTGTATATAAAAAGTAAAAAATATTAACAAAGCCATGAACCCCAACTATTATTAAGAATAATTTAATTCTTTTTTTATATTAAATTTAAAAAAAAGAACAGGAATCAAAAAATGAGAGCATTTGGAGTTAATGGATCAACGACAAATCATGGTGGTTTTGTACAAGCAACACAACAAAGGAGTTCCTTCAATGGACAATTATTTTTAAGGGCTGGGGATGGCTTTTTTTGTCCACGTTGCAAATGCTGGTCAACCTTATTAAAAAGTAATGACCATGTCATCTTTGATGGTATCGCGGTTGCCTTTGTGGGTGATTTATTTTCCTGTGGCGCTTCTTTACAACCCAAACAAAGTTATGTCATTGGCGATGCAGGCGGCGCACCATGCCCATCAGCATTTCGAGCAGAATCCTCACAACGCTACTCTGGTCAATTTCAACTTATCAATGAAGATGATCAACAACCACTTGCCAATGTGAAATATGTCATTGAACTTGCAAGTGGTGAAAAAATCCAAGGGACAACCGATGCTTCAGGCCATACGCATAAATTAAATGAAAAAGAACAAGCTGAAGGAATCAGCATAAGAATAGAAGAGTCTGATGATCATGGTTACTAAAAACGAATATCGCACAACAACCAAACAAAATGCTCAGGTTGAGCAGGTCAAAATGAATTTGCCTGTTCGTTTAATGATGATTGGTGGCGCAGTTAAAGCTAGTGATAATTCAGCTTTTAATTTCGCTTCCAAGAATGTAGCTTCCGATTATAAAAATGATCTACCAGTCAAAAAATTTCAAATAAGTAATGGAGCAAAGACAATAGTTTCAGCAATAGCCAGCCAGTTGACCAATACAATCCAATCTTTGGATATTTTCTGTCACGGAGACCCCGATGGTATCTACTTTATCATTGGCTCATCTTTGGAGAAGAATGTTGAAAATACCGTCAAAAATCAACTTGCTTCAAACCTATATATTTCAAAGTTTCAAGCCATCTACAAAGGCTTTGATAGGAAAGAAAATAAAATAAAAAATCAATATGCAATTTCGGATTTAAACCTAAAAGCTTTTACTAATGAGTCCAAAGTTGAGATACATGGATGCAATACAGGTTCTGGCGAAAATTGCTTTGCCTCAGAGTTTTCTAAGCAGCTCTATAATGCAGGTAAATTAAAAAGTGTTGTAATTGGTCATGCATCCAAAGCAAATCCAAACATTGATGGTACAACCTCTATTAAAGAACAAGATTATCGGCATGGTATTCGAATAATTTTCCATAATGGAAAAGCCATTAAAAAAGTGACAAGTTCAGGTAGAATATCTGCTGATATTATAAGATCAGCTTTAGGAAACTAATTTATGGAAAATATAGACCATTGGATTAATATTTATAGTATATTTTTTTCTATCTCCATTCTTTCAGTTGCATTTAACCTCTCACTTTGGGTTAAAGATGTTGT
>NZ_ATGG01000027.1 GCF_000413855.1 Acinetobacter gyllenbergii CIP 110306 = MTCC 11365
CAGTCAAAGCAGGCGATACGGTTGATATCGGAACGGTGCAAGGTGAAGAGAACCTCACTGTCAGCAAAGATGGCAACACGATTCAATACGGCTTAAACCGTGACTTGAAAGTGGATAGCGTCATGGCAGGCGATACCCTCATCAATACCGATGGCATCACCATCAGCAATGGCCCAAGTATCACCAAAACAGGGATTGATGCTGCAGGTAATCCAATCACGAATGTCGCAGATGGCACAGCCTCAAGTGATGCCGTCAATAAAGGGCAATTGGATCGTGCCGCTGCTGTTGCCAAAACTGAGGTTGAAGCAGGCAAGAATATGACGGTTGAAAGCCGCACAGGTGCAGATGGTCAGACCATTTATGAAGTGGCGACTGCGGATAATGTTGCATTTGATTCGGTTCAAGTCGGTGATGTCACGATTGATGGCGCGACAGGAAAAATCAGTGGTGTTGCAGATGGAACGGTTGCCGCAGGTTCAAGTGAAGCAATCAATGGTGGTCAACTGCATGGTGTTGCAGACAGTGTTAGAAACTCCATTGGTGGTGAAACGATATTGAATCCAAATGGCTCAGTGACCACCAGCAATGTGGGGAATACGGGTGAAGCTAACATCCATGATGCGATTGACTCCGTACGTAAAAATGCAGTGACAGCAAAAACCACAGTGACCGAAGGTGACAATATTGTCGTAACTGAATCAACCAATGCCGATGGCAGTACCAACTATGACGTTGCCACTGCAAAAGATGTGAAATTTGATCGTGTCACTGCAACGGATGCGGACGGCAACGAAACTGTTCTAAATGCAACAGGTACTCAAGTTAAAGATGCTGAGGGCAATCAAGCCGAGTATGCCGCCAAAGGTATCTCCCTGAAAGATCAGCTTGGGAATGGCACTGTCATCAATCAAGCTGGGATTGGTTTTGTCGATGCAACTGGCAATAACATTGGGCCAAGTATCAGTGCTGCTGGTATTGATGCTGGCAATACCGTGATTCGTGGCGTTGCAGCAGGACGTATTGCAACTGATTCACAAGATGCGATTAATGGCAGCCAGTTAAAAGGTGTTGCGGATAGTGTTGCAGGAGCGATTGGTGGTAATACCACGGTGAATCCTGATGGCAGCATTAGCACAAGCAACATTGGCGGAACTGGTCAAGATAACATCAATGATGCAATTGGTGCTGTAGGTAAAGCGGCTCAAGCAGCAAAAACCACGGTAAGTAAAGCAGCTGGCGATGAAAATGTCACAGTGACCAGCCGTCAAAATGCAGATGGCAGTACGGATTATGAAGTTGGCTTATCGAAGGACGTTAAAGTCGATAGCGTGACTGCGGGTGATACGGTGCTCAATGATGATGGTCTACGTATCGCAGGCGGTCCAAGTGTGACGAAAGCAGGCATTGATGCAGGTGATAACAAAGTTACGGGTGTCGCCGATGGTACGGTTGCGGCAGGCTCGAAAGATGCAGTGAATGGTGGCCAATTACATGGTGTTGCTGACAGCGTGAAAAACGTGGTTGGTGGTAATGCCACCGTGAATCCAGACGGTTCAATTACCACCAGTAATGTGGGCGGTACGGGTGAAAACAACATTGATGATGCGATCAACTCAGTTCGAGGTGCGGCTGCTGCAGCCAAATCAACGGTCAGCAATAAAGATGGCAATATTTTAGTCACGCCAACCACCAAAGCTGATGGCAGTAAGGACTTTGAGGTGGGTCTAGCCAAAGACATTCAGGTTGATAGTGTGGCTGCTGCAAATCAAGTCAATGTGGGTGGTGCTGGAGGTACAACTATTGCAGCAGATGGTGTTCGTATCACGGGAGGACCAAGCATCACCAAAGGAGGGGTGAATGCTGGAAATCAGAAAGTTACAGCTGTGGCTGACGGTGCAATTGCAGCAGATTCAAAAGATGCAATTAACGGTAGCCAATTGCATCAATCTTATGAAAATGTGGGCAAGGCCTTAGGTGGCGGAGCAGGCTATGATCCAAGTACTGGTTGGACCGCACCGAGTTATGAGGTCGGCGGTAATACACATAACAATGTGGGAGATGCACTTAATGCTTTAAACAATGCAGATCAGGCCTTGGGTGATCGAATCACCAATCTTGGAGATCAAATGCAACAGGCATTCTACGATACCAATCAACGGATTGATGATGTCAAAAAAATGGCCAATGCTGGGGTTGCAGCAGCGATGGCATTGGAAACCGCGCCGTATATTTCAGGTAAATATACTTATGCGGTTGGGGCTGCTTATCATGGTGGTGAAAATGCAGTGGGCCTCACACTTCGTAAAACCGCAGATAATGGGCGTTGGTCGCTGACAACAGGTGTGGCAGCAGCTTCACAGGGTGATCCAAGTTTCCGTGTCGGTCTAAGCGGCGTATTTGATTGATTTGAATTCAGGGGGAACCATCTCGGTTCTCCCTTTTTTCAGCAGGATAAAGAGAGAATAAAAATGAAGAAGCTACCAGTTTTCATCATCACGACACTGTTTGCCGTTGTTGGGTCGAACCACGCCTATAGCAAGCAAGAGGTTGAACAGATACAGGACGTTACTTTTCCAGAAGTGGATAAGAGTTACCTGAAATTGGTTAAACGTTATGAGTTAAATGATGTTGCGCGTTTAGGTGTGGGGATGAATAAAGATCAGCTCCGCCACATTCTGGGAAATCCACATTTCAATGAAGGATTGATGCAGGTCAAAACATGGAACTATGTATTAGATATTCGCGTACCAAATACACAAGACTATAAACGCTGTCAGTTACGTATTGATTTTGATCAGAAATATAGAGCAGAACGCTTATCTTGGAAAGGTGATGCTTGTCAGAGTGGAATCGTTTAGCAATGAGCAGAGTCATTTTATTACCGATGAAGAAGCAGCACATTCTAGTTTGAATTTAAATTAAACAAACAGGGCAAGAAAGACTTGTTTGTTTAATTTTCCTAAAATGATTATTTATAGGATATAAAGTGTCAAAAAAATAAGACCAAGGTTTGTTAAGCTCTTAAGAATTGAAATATGAGATGGATCATATGTTTCATACTTTTTCACATTGTGAAAAAAATATCAGACTGCATATTATTGAAGTCGGAAATAAAGATCTAAAGCATGCAGTCATTTTTTTTCTTTTAGATATAGATAAGTTTTTTTCTTTAATCAATAGTTTATCTTTGGACCATTTTCGCATTGTTTTAGTTTATCGCTGTGAAATATTAAATCAGGATTTTATCGGCCAAGATCTAATAGATGGATTTAAATGTTTAACAGATCGTCTAATGGTAGAGAATACACACTTTATATTTGAACCAAGCTTAGATGAATCCTATAAATATGCTTTATATAATAGTGACTTATTTGACTCGATAACGATTTCTAAGAAGTTCGATGAACTGTGTATGCAGGCATTCTTTGCATCTTGCCCACTTAAAAGCGAGGATAAGATAGATTTTATTGATAAAGTGAATATTCAAATTAGTAATACTTTATCGGAAGGAGAGCCATATCTGGTTAAAGTCGCCAAAAAAATGCGCTTAACACCGAGGGTATTATCTAAAAGAATAAGAAATGAAGGCGAAGAGTTTAAATTATTAGTCAAACAAAAAAGGCACGAGAAAGCCTTGTTTTTATTAAAAAATGAAGATGTGAGTTTGTCTGATATTGCATATACATTGGGTTATACGGAGCACAGTGCTTTTACACGCGCATTTAGAGGCTGGGCTGGATGTTCACCTTGCCAGTTTAGAAAGTATTTAAAGTAATTCGATCTGAGGTATAAAGTTTTGGATATTAGGGATTTAAAAACTTTTATATATGTAGCTGATCATCAGTCTATTACCATCGCCTCTGAAAAATTAGGCGTGAATCAGTCAACTGTGACAAAACGTATTTTTAATATGGAAGCGATTGTGAAAGGGGTTTTATTTAACCGGAGTACGCGACCTTTACAATTAACCCAATTAGGGAAAAAAGTTTATTTTAAAAGTTGTTTTATTTTAAAGCAGTTAGAGTCACTGAGAAACGTTCATAGTGAAGGTCATGAGGGAGTGAAAAGAAAGATTAAGATTGGTATCGCTCAGGCATTGATTGACGATTTGTTAGATGCTGTGACGAATGAATCAAAAAAAATTAATCCGCATTATGAGATTGATATTTATAGCGGATGGGGTTGCAGCCTGATTCAACAGGTCAATGATGGGGAAATTGACTTAGCCGCATTGATGATTCCATCAAATCTGAGTTTTAGCAGCAATATTTCTTTTTTAGAAGTCGGGACGCTACCCTTTGTGGTTGTTGCCAGAAAGGGTGAGGCTTATAAATATAGTAGCCTTGAAAAATGTAGTAAGAGAGGTTGGGTACTTCATCCTGAGAGCTGTTGTTTTAGAGAAAGTCTAGCCAAGCTTTTATATGAAAGAAAGTTAGGCTTTTATATCAATAAAGAGATTTTTGGATTAGAACTCCAGTTACAAAGTATCTTAAAAGGTGAGGGTCTGGGTGTTTATCCAAAGTCGTTCTTAGATAAATTTATGTTAGAGCATGAAGGATTAGAAGTCATTCAGTTAAATGATTTTCCTGTCCATTTACATGTTGGTGTCGTCAAATCGCAACAGATGAGCATTGAAGAGAGCAATGCATTTATCGAGATTGTGAAAAATCATTATTTTTAGTTGCCCAGCGTTGTATTCGGAATAAAAAAATTTCTGAATGGCTCTAATTTTTGATGAATAAAAGTGCTAAAAGCCCTAATTTGATTAGGGCTTTTTTATCTTGATTTTAATCACAGTTTATTGAGCTTGATATTCATTGATGACTTCAAGTGCCGCTCGGAAAGCCTCCTGTGTTGCAGGTGCGCCACAATATGGCAGGCTATGCAATAACACTTCTTGGATCTCCTCAACCGTTGCACCATTGTTCAATGCACCACGAATATGCCCCTTAAGTTCGGTAGGGCTTTTTAGGGCTGTTAAAAAGGCAATGGTCACCAGAGAACGGTATTTACGCGGTAATACACCTTCACGTTGCCATGTTGAACCCCAGGCATGTTCGTTGATCCAGTCTTGTAGAGGCTGCGTAAAAGGGACGGTATTGTCCTGTGCACGTTTGACAAAAGATTCTCCCATCACTTCAGTACGGACTTTTAAACCATTTTCATAATCTTGTTGTGACATATTTTTACTCTTTTAGCAGTGAGAAAAGATTGAATTGTTCCTTCAATATTTCTCATCCTAACGTAATCTTTGTATGAGCTAAAGCCATAGCGACTGACTATGATGTTCTCAACTAATCAGAAGTTTCATTAGCGGTTTGAGATTTTTTATAGACGAGTTTTATTGACAATTTAAGCCTTGGGAAATATGGTTGTATTATACAACTATATTTCAGGTGTTTTCCTTGAGCGTAGATGCATTATTGATTGAAAAAATTCGAGCCTCCTCTAGAACAATGGTTCGTGAATTAGGATTTATGCAAGCGACATTAGCTGCAACAGAATATTCTCCTTCAGCTGTGCATACTTTGCTCGAGTTAGATGTACAAGGGGGGGCTACTGCTGGACAACTTGTACATCTATTGGGCTTAGAGAAATCAAGTGTAAGTCGAATGATTAGCAAATTAATTGATGCTGGAGAAATTAGAGAAGCTACGCGAGAAGAAGATAGTCGAGTAAAACAACTTTTTCTGAGCGCTAAAGGAAAGCAGACGGTCAATAAAATTCATCAGTATGGTCAGCAACAAGTGCAAATGGCCATGGAGCATTTGAGTACTTCCCAGCAACAACTCGTTGTACAAGGGCTTACAACGTATGCACAAGCCTTGCAGATTTGCCGTAAGGGGCAAATTGAAGAGCTGAATAACTCCATTGAAATTGCTTCAGGTTATCGTTCTGGTGTTATCGGTCGTATTACTGAAATGCATGCAAGTTTTTATTCAAAGCATTCTGGCTTTGGTCAGTTTTTTGAAAGTCAGGTTGCAAAGGGTCTTGCAGAATTTACTAGCCGTCTAGATAAACCTTGTAATCAGATTTGGGTTGCACTCCAAAATGGTAAAATTGTTGGTTCAGTGGCTGTGGATGGAGAAGATCTGAAAAATGGTGAAGCTCATCTACGCTGGTTTATTTTAGATGAGGCTTATCGAGGGAGTGGGATTGGACGTAAATTGCTTGAGCAGGCGATTACTTTCTGCGATGAACAGCGATTTCCAGCAATCCAATTATGGACATTTAAGGGGTTGGATGCAGCACGTAAACTTTATGAGTCTTTTGCTTTTACATTAAAAAATGAAGAGGAAGGGACCCAATGGGGAAGTGTTGTCACCGAACAGCAATTTACTCGTTTCATCTCAAATTAATATTCAAATGAGTTTTTATCAAAGATCTTCGTTGTAAATTTAGCTTGCTCTATCTTCCCCAAAGAAGCATGACGGATCAATCCTTTTTAATACAACTCGTCATATAGTTCACTGAGATATCTGGTGCTAGCCAAAAATATCCAGTGATCGGATTGTAGTGTAGGCCAATCGTATGGGTTTGGGTTAAACCCGCAGTTTCTGCAAAAGATCTGAGTTCATTGGGTCGAATATATTTGTTGAAATCATGAGTGCCTTTCGGCATTAATTTCAAAATATATTCACCTGCAAGAATGGTAAATAAATAGGATTTTGGATTTGATCTAGATTGTCTTCAGCATAGCCAATCCTTTATCTCTCAGAATTATAAACAATTTCCTTTAATTGCTTGCGTAATGCCACTGACTTTAAAACGCGCGCAATTTATGGTGAAAAATCAGATCGCTGGACTGGTGATTGCTCCACATATTGTGGATGTTCTTGAGCGTGAGTATGCGGTGGATCCTGTTCAGGCGGAAGCAAATGTCTACGCGCGTTGTGCATTGCAGATCCTGATCTGTAAACATCTCGGTTATGTTGGTGTGCATTTATCGGCTTGTCATAAGCCACAAGAACAACAGAAACTGGAACAGTTTTTAAAGCAATTTGAAAACTGGTCTTTAGAAGCTTGTGAAAAAGCCTGGAAAGACCTGTGGAAAATGGATTCAGGGCTTGAGCTTAAACCTGAGCTGTCCACTTTTTCAAAACCTGTTTCCCAGATGCAAATTCTTAAATATAAGAAAATGCATTTAATGCACCACATTTTTTTTGCTTCTCAGGCTGCCTTAGGCGTTGGACGTTTTATTTTTAAAGCCAATTTCTGGAATAAACCACGACCGCAGCATCTTTTATTGAAAATGGAACATTGGAGCAAACAACAGTTGGTGGGTTGCGAAAGCTGTGGTCACTGCCGACTGGATGACACGCTTTATATCTGCCCTGAAACCTGCCCCAAAGGTCTCGCCAATGGTCCATGTGGAGGCACAACCTTAGACCAATGTGAGTTTGGGGATCGTGAATGTATCCATTCAGTCAAAGCCAGACTGGCAAAAAGCGTAGATCAAACCGAGGTTTTAAGAAGCAAATTGATCCCAGCGATTTCAATTGAAACCCGCTATACCAGTTCATGGAAAAACTGGTTTAGCAATTCAGATCTCAACTGATTGGAGTCATTCGTACTTATTGGTTGATCCATGCTGAAATGACCTGAGCCAATTGTTCAGGCTGCTCAAGGGGGATCATATGTCCAGAATTTTCGATTACTGCTAATTTTGAATCACGAATTTTATGAGTAAGCTCCAGTGCTTCTTCTTTTGAGCGGAGTTGATCTTGGGCAGCAGAGATAATAAGTGTTGGGCAGCTTATTTTATTGATATCTCCACATTTTCTATTTAATAGAGATTGCCTTACGAAAGCCTCATAACCAAGGTTGATCCCCATTTTTTGAATGCGGTTAATGAGCAGCTTATTTTGTGCATCCGCTGGATGGAGGGTTTTGGCGATAGAAATTGAACTCAAACCATGAAATTTTTCTTTGGTGCTGAGTCGAATCGCGGTGAGCTTTTGTTGTTTTTGTTCTTCTGTGTCGGGTCGTAAAGATGAGGCAATAAGAATTAAGCTAGAAACTTTCTCTGGAAATTGTTCAGTTAAAGATCGGGCAATATAACCGCCTAATGAAAACCCGACGAGTATAAATTCCTTAGGCGCATCTTTTGCAATGTTCTGAGCAATTTCAGCAATTGTCTCGCCCTGTAATAAATTGGCTCTCCTGATATTCCATGTTTCCGGGAGCAGTGGAACAAGTTCATCCCAAAGAGATTCATCTAACATAAAGCCGGGAATGAGCACAATGGATATGCTTTTTTGATTCATTGGATTGAGAGGTCTTACTCATTTTATTCAGTATTACCTAAATCAATAGAGTGGGCAACTTGGAGAATGTTAGCTTAGGATAGGGTTGATTAGATGCTCCGCTTAGAGCGTTAGGTATCGGGTTACTCGAGTTCCAGTTGATGATCGTCTTTGGTCACTTTAATTTTTAGTTTTTTATACTTACGTTTATTGGGATCAAGGGCTGAGTTTTTGATTTCATTTGCAAAACTTTGATCTTGCATCAGCTCTGTATAGGCTTTATAGCCAAGTAGGATTTGAGTCGGTTGAGAGCCATTTCTTATAAAATAATGGTCAATCATCGCATTTAGCTCAGCTAAAAGTACTGATTTACTCACTCTTATGTCCTTAACAATCTTTAGGCAAAGGGAGTATATGGTTAAAAAATTCTGCTGAATATAAAGTGAGCTTTTGATGATGAGATTGTCATAAAAGGTTAATAAATAAGGTGGATTTTAACTGTGATGTGGATAACTCAAGATCTATCAACAATCAATCAATATCTTCTCTAAATCTGCTACAATTGCGCCAATTTTGAATTACCACTTTTTCAGTTCAAGTACATATTTATAAATGTGTACATAACTGTGTACATATTGAAGATTTTCCCTATGTTTAAAGAGCAATTAGCTAAAGAAGTCGCGAGCCGCAGGACTTTTGCGATCATTTCCCACCCCGATGCGGGTAAAACCACCATGACAGAAAAACTGTTGTTATGGGGGAAGGCGATTCAGGTTGCGGGGATGGTCAAAAGCCGTAAGTCTGACCGTTCAGCAACCTCAGACTGGATGGAAATGGAAAAAGAACGTGGTATCTCGATTACCACGTCGGTGATGCAGTTCCCTTATAAAAAGCACACCATTAACTTACTTGATACGCCGGGACATGAAGACTTCTCGGAAGATACCTACCGGACCTTGACTGCCGTTGACTCAGCTTTGATGGTGATCGATGGTGCAAAAGGTGTCGAAGAACGAACCATTAAATTAATGGAAGTGTGTCGTATGCGCGACACACCAATCATTTCATTCGTCAACAAAATGGACCGTGAAATTCGTGAGCCTCTTGAGTTGCTCGACGAAATCGAAAATGTCTTGAATATCCGTTGTGTGCCGATTACCTGGCCTTTGGGCATGGGACGTGATTTTGCTGGCGTCTACAACCTGCTTGAAAATAAGCTATATGTCTATAAAGCAGGTTTTGGTTCGACTATTACTGATATCGAAGTGCGTGATGGTTATGATCATGCCGACATTCGTGAAAAAGTCGGTGAGTTGGCATGGTCATCCTTTGAGGAATCTCTTGAATTGGTACAAATGGCCAATGAGCCACTTGACCGTGAGTTATTCTTGCAAGGTAAACAAACTCCAGTCTTGTTCGGTACTGCATTGGGTAACTTTGCAGTAGATCATGTCTTGGATACCTTTATTAATTGGGCGCCAGAGCCGAAGGCACATCCAACGCAAGAACGTATTGTTGAAGCCAATGAAGAAGGCTTCACTGGCTTTGTCTTCAAGATTCAAGCCAATATGGACCCAAAACACCGTGACCGTATTGCCTTTATGCGTATTTGCTCAGGTAAATATGAAAAAGGTCTGAAAATGAATCATGTGCGTATCGGTAAAGATGTGCGTATCAGTGATGCCTTAACCTTCCTTGCGGGCGAGCGTGAACATCTGGAAGAGGCTTGGCCGGGTGATATCATTGGTTTGCATAACCACGGGACCATTCAGATTGGGGATACCTTTACCAGCGGTGAAGATCTACATTTCACAGGGATTCCACACTTCGCACCTGAAATGTTCCGCCGTGTCCGCTTGAAAGATCCTTTGAAATCGAAGCAGCTGCAAAAAGGCCTGAAAGAGTTATCTGAAGAAGGTGCGACCCAAGTGTTCATGCCACAAATCAGTAATGATCTGATTGTCGGTGCAGTCGGTGTGCTACAGTTTGATGTGGTTGCTTACCGCCTCAAAGAAGAATATAAGGTTGACTGTATTTACGAGCCAGTCAGTGTACATACCGTTCGTTGGGTGCATTGTGACGATGACAAGATTCTGAATGAATTTAAGAAAAAAGCACATGACCAGCTTTCAGTGGATGGCGGTGGTCATCTGACTTATCTTGCACCAAGTCGTGTAAACTTACAGTTAATGCAAGAACGTTGGCCAGATATTCAGTTCCGTAACACACGAGAACACTAAACTGCACAAAAACAGCTTCTAATTAGAAGCTGTTTTTAATTGAATGCTCTAAAAATAAAGGATGATGCAATGAACACTTTAAAACCACTTTTAGCTATCAGTATGATGATTGGCATAATGGCTTTAACGGCATGTGATCATCCGAATAAAAATGAAAGCACTAAGGAGCAGACCAAGGAACAGGCTGCGTCATCGGTCGAAAAGGCTGAAGTATTGCCTTACTTAAATATGAAAGAAGCCAAGGCCGATTATGCCTTGCCATTCTGTGAAAAGAAGAACTGTATTGATCTCGATATTCAGACAGTCAAAACCCAAGATGAATGGCTGAATGCATGGATTGCAAAAAATCAGGCCAATGTGATTCAGCAACAAATTGAACAGAATAAAAACCTGACCCTGCAACAGGCGATTAATGCCTACGTGAAAAAGTCAGATGAGTGGCAAGATAAATATTCTAAAAACAAAGCCTATGAACTGCATCTAACCACACGTATTGCCTCGCAACGAAATCAATATGTATTGTTGCAAGTGGGTGTGGATACACAACAAGAAGATATTGCGGTGAAAGATCGCTTCTACTTTTTTGTGGCGGATCGTAAGCTGCAAAAGAGTGTCAGTGTTTTGGATGTGATTCAGAAAAATCAGCAAAATGCCTTAAACCAGATTATCCAAAGCCACTATCAAACATGGGTAGACAAGCAATCGGCAGAAGTCAAAAAGCAAGTGCCGAAAAAATTGTATTGGGGACAGGCCGATTGGTTCTTTGATGGGGAAGGCATTGGAGTGCATTATCGTGCCAATGAAATCAGCAAAGATGCACCACAACTAGATATTTATTTGACTACGGAACAAAGCAAACAAATGCTACAGGCTGAAATATATCAGCAAATGTTTTAATTGAGCCAGAGGCCGCTATTCTAAGTTTCGTATAGAAATTGCATGTGCCTGTAGCGGTTTTGCTTTAACTTCGATAGCATTTAAAAATCTTGTGTAATAACAATGCTGATAGGTTTTAAATGAAAACATTTTATAAATTTAGCGTCCTTGCATGTGCAATTCTGCTTGCCGCTTGCCAGCCGAAATCAGAGCCGAAAGAATCACAGGATAAACCCGCTGATCCACCTGTGGTACAGCAACCCGCCGAGCCAATCTTACGCGGTGAAACCGTGAAGTTACAGGTGAGTTTGCCTGAGTGTAAAGGCAATACCTGTCCTGATTTTACGGTTGAACGATTACAAAGTAATTTCCCGTTTATTGATCAATTACTGGATCAGCAAATTCTTGAGCAATTGGGTAAGATTTTAGATGTGGTCGATGCGGATGTTTCTGCGACTTCAACGCCTAAGACTGCTGAGGATAAATCGAGTTTGGATGCTCAGGCTCAAGCCTATGCCAATGCCTTTGTGAAAATCGATGAAGAGTTAAAAGCGCTCAGCAGTAGCCATCAAATTAGCTTGATGATTAAGCCCAAAATTTTGCAACCGAAAGGAACATTGGCAACCGTTGTATTAAATAGCAGCAGTTATTTGGGGGGAGCGCATGGCTCGACCTCACAGCGTTATTACAACTTTGATTTGACCACTCAAAAACAGATTCAATTACATGATTTATTGTTGCCTAAACAAAAAGCCACTTTAGACAAATTGGCACATGAGGCCTTTAAAACCTGGATTGTTGATTCTAAACTTGCAACGGATCCAAAGGAATATGAACAGGCTTGGCCTTTCCAAGTCACTGATAATTTCCTGTTAGGCGAGCAAGGGTTAATTTTGCAATATGGTGAATATGAGATTGGTCCTTATGTGGTCGGATTACCACGTTTAGTCATTCCATTTAGCGAATTACAAGGCGTGTTAAAGCCTGAGTATTTACCTAAAATAGATAAGCCAGCAGCAGCATCAACCCCTGCTGCAAGTACGCCAAGTCAAAGTTAATGCAACTGTTCGATACCCATACCCATTTTGATGTTGCCGATTTTGATATTGATCGGCAACATCTGGCTGAACAAGCAAAACAGGTTGGGGTCGATGCTTTAGTGTTAATCGGTTTTGTTGAATCACGATTCGATGAACTGACCCACACCCATCAACAATTACAATATTGGGAAAATGTGCCACGCTCTTATCTGGCCCCTGGTTTACATCCTTTTTATATCGAACAACATCAGCCAGAACATTTACAGCGACTTGAGCACGTGTTACAGCAGCATGACTGTGTGGCGGTGGGTGAAATTGGTTTAGATACTTTTTTAAAACAACATAAACAGCCCGAACAGTTTGCCAAACAGCAGCATTATTTTATTGAACAATTGGTATTGGCAACACAATATCAAAAACCAGTGTTATTACATATCCGTAAAGCACATGCAGAAAGTATTGCGATTTTAAAAGCACAAAAATTTAAATTGGGTGGCATTGCCCATGCCTTTAGTGGTGGGGTGGAAGAGGCCAAGGCCTTGGTGAAATTAGGCTTTAAAATTGGGGTGACAGGACAAATTACCAATCCAAATGCCAAAAAACTGCATCAAGTGGTACAAGCGATAGGCAGTGAAAACTTGGTGATCGAAACTGATTGTCCAGACATGACGCCCTTGTGTTGCCAAACTTCGACTGAGCATCGTACCCGTAATACCCCAGTCAACCTACCTTATGTGCTGGAGAGTTTGGCTCAGACCCTTAACCAGCCTGAATTACAGCTGGCTGCACAACTTTGGCAAAACTCACTGGCTGCGTTGCGACTTAAATTTTAAGAGAATAAGCAAATAATCTCGTTAAAAATAAGATACTAAAAGGGAACACATGCTTTTCTAAACAGAGGTACATTAAAAGAACAATTTGATAATAAACACATCAGCCAATACTGGGAGGGCGACCTTATGGCCAGATATAGCAAAATCAATAGTTTCAATGCATTACAAACACTCAGCGTCGGTTCGACATCCTATCAAATCTTTAGCTTGGCGCGAGCAGCTCAAACCCTCGGTAATATTGAACGATTACCGAAGTCTTTAAAGGTTTTGCTAGAAAATTTACTCCGTTTTGAAGACCAAAAAAGTGTAAAAGTGGAGCATATTCAAGCGCTGGTCGATTGGCAAAAAAGCAAACGTTCAGATCAAGAAATTCAATATCGACCTGCACGAGTACTGATGCAGGATTTTACCGGTGTTCCTGCAGTGGTCGATCTGGCGGCGATGCGTGCTGCGATGGCACAGGCAGGTGGTGATCCCAACCTGATTAACCCTTTATCTCCTGTGGATTTGGTGATTGACCATTCAGTAATGGTCGATCATTTTGCCGATGACAATGCCTTTGCTGAAAACGTTGAAATTGAAATGCAGCGCAATGGTGAGCGTTATCAATTCCTACGTTGGGGACAATCTGCCTTTAATAATTTTAGTGTGGTGCCACCCGGTACAGGGATTTGCCACCAAGTCAATTTAGAATATTTAGCGCAAGCCGTCTGGTTAGGTGATGATGAAGGTCAGGTTTTTGCCTTTCCAGATACCTTAGTTGGAACAGATTCGCATACCACCATGATCAATGGTCTTGGTGTATTGGGATGGGGTGTTGGAGGGATTGAGGCCGAGGCAGCAATGCTCGGGCAACCTGTATCAATGCTGATTCCAGAAGTGATCGGTTTTAAACTGACTGGAAAATTAAAGGAAGGCATTACTGCAACAGATTTGGTCTTAACCATTACTCAGATGTTGCGTCAAAAAGGCGTGGTTGGAAAATTTGTTGAGTTCTATGGCGATGGTTTGGCAGATTTACCTTTGGCAGATCGTGCCACCATTGCCAATATGGCACCAGAATACGGTGCGACTTGTGGATTTTTCCCGATTGATGAAGTGACGCTGGGTTATTTAGCATTGACGGGACGCAAACAAGACCGTATTGATTTGGTCGAAGCTTATAGTAAAGAACAAGGCTTATGGCGTCATACGGGTGATGAGCCAATTTTTACTGATACGCTCAGCTTGGATATGAGTACGGTGCAAGCCAGTCTGGCAGGACCAAAGCGTCCACAAGATCGGGTTTTGTTGGGCGATGTTCCGAAAACCTTTAATGCATTGATGGAATTGAATCTCAAACCCGCCAAAGAAGCCAAAGAACGTTTAGAGAATGAAGGCGGCGGCGGTACGGCTGTTGAAGCCAAGAAAGCGAATTTAGCGCATGAACAACCTTCTTGCACCATTGAAGGTAAATCTTATCCATTGAATCATGGCGATGTGGTGATTTCCGCGATTACTTCATGTACCAATACCTCGAATCCAAGTGTGATGTTAGCTGCGGGTTTACTGGCGAAAAAAGCCATTGAAAAAGGTTTGCAGCGTAAACCGTGGGTGAAAAGTTCATTGGCGCCGGGTTCTAAAGTCGTGACCGATTATCTGGCTGCGGCAGGTTTAACGCCGTACTTGGATGAGTTGGGCTATAACTTGGTCGGTTATGGTTGTACGACTTGTATTGGTAACTCTGGACCTTTGCCTGAACCGATTGAAGAAGCAATTCAATGTCATGATCTGAATGTGGCTTCGGTGCTTTCAGGTAACCGTAACTTTGAAGGGCGTGTTCATCCTTTAGTGAAAACCAATTGGTTGGCCTCACCACCACTTGTTGTGGCCTATGGTTTGGCGGGAAATATTCGGACTGATTTAACCACTCAGCCGATTGGACAAGATCAAAATGGTCAAGATGTCTATTTGAAAGATATTTGGCCAAGTCAGATTGAAATTGATCAAGTCTTGCAGAAGGTCAATACCGACATGTTCCATAAGGAATATGCAGCGGTGTTTGATGGGGATGCAACTTGGCAAGCGATTCAGATTCCACAAAGCCAAACTTATGCGTGGCAAGACAACTCGACCTATATTCGACATCCGCCATTTTTTGAAGAAATTAATCAACCTCCAAAAGCCATTACTAATATTGAGCAGGCACAAATCTTGGCGGTATTGGGTGACTCAGTTACCACTGATCATATCTCTCCAGCAGGGAATATCAAGAAAGACAGCCCAGCAGGACGTTATTTACAGCAGCAAGGGGTCGAACCAAAAGACTTCAACTCTTATGGTTCTCGCCGTGGTAATCATGAAGTGATGATGCGTGGGACGTTTGCCAATATTCGGATTAAGAATGAAATGCTGGATGGTGAAGAGGGCGGCAATACCATTTTCATCCCAACAGGTGAAAAGCTGGCCATCTATGATGCATCCATGCTTTACCAGCAACAGCAAACGCCGTTGCTGATTATTGCAGGTAAGGAGTATGGAACAGGTTCATCACGAGACTGGGCAGCAAAAGGCACTAATTTATTAGGCGTCAAAGCCGTCATTGCCGAGAGTTTTGAACGGATTCATCGTTCGAATCTGGTCGGTATGGGGGTATTGCCTTTGCAGTTTGTGGATGATCAAACCCGTCAATCCTTGAACCTCACTGGTCGTGAAGTATTGTCGATTTATGGCTTATCCGATGATATTCAGCCACATCAGACGCTGGATATTCAGGTTGTACGAGAAGATGGCAGTCAAGAGCAGTTTAAAGTGTTATGCCGTATCGATACTTTGAATGAGGTGGAATACTTTAAAGCAGGCGGTATTTTGCATTATGTATTACGCAATCTGATTGCCGCATAACGGAACACCCATTTAAATCAAAGATGAAAGCTGGTCTTTCATCTTTTTTTGTTTGAATTTCAAGCATTCAGCGTTAAGGTAGTCAGGCTCGATTAAATTGGATAAAGGCTTTGAATCAGTTACCCCGCTATGTTTATTATCTGTTGGTGGCTCAGGCCTTTAACTTAATTGCTGCCGTCTTATCAGTAACAGTTTCAGCAATTGTGGGGTTAAAACTGGCGCCGACTCAGGCACTCGCCACAGTGCCTTATGGCTTGCAATTCTTGGCAATGCTGCTGACCACTTTTATTTTCTCTTTTTTAATGAAAAAGTTTGGTCGGCATGTGGTCTTCCAATTTGGTTGTGTCTGCCTGTTCTTGGCGGGTATTTGGGGCTATCTGGCTCTACAGCAGCAACAGTTTTATCTATTATGCCTGAGCCATTTTTCTCTGGGTTTATTCATTTCCACCGCGAATTTTTATCGCTTTGCTGCTTCTGATCGTTTGGCGACAGATTTAATTCCGAAAGCCACCGCGATGGTCATTTCGGGTGGTGTGGTTGCTGCGGTGATTGCACCGATGTTGGCAATCCAATTTCAACAGGTGCAAGGATTACCCGATTTCACTGCGATCTATTTAATTTTTAGTGTTTTGGCGTTGTTCCTCTTTCCGATCTTGTATCTATGGAACAAAAAATTCCAACGTCAGCAGATACAGCAAGTGCTGATTGAACCAATTCAGCGTGCCAAATTGCCGAATACTTTGATTATCTCTGCCGTCATCAGCGGTGCTTTTGCTTACTATATTATGAATGTGATGATGATTATGTCCTCCTTGCATTTAAAGGAGCATCATTCATTTCATTATGCTTCGATCTCGATTCAGCTACATGTATTGGCGATGTTTATCCCGTCCTTCTTTGTCTCTAAACTGATTCAACGCTGGGGCACATACAGCACGATTTATCTCGGTTTCGCTTTGTTGATGCTATCTTCCCTGATTCCAATATTTGGACAAGTGGGGATCTATATTAATATTGCTTTGATCGTGCTCGGTGTCGGCTGGAATTTTGCTTATTCAGGTGCATCAACCTTGTTAGCCGGTCTTAACGAGCAGCAAAAACATCGTGTCCAAGGCATCAATGAAACAGGAATTGCCTTATTTGCGACCTTAGGGGCATTTTTACCTGCACCGATTTTAAGTAGCCTCGGATGGATCAATGCAAACCTATTGGCTTTATGCATGAGCCTGATGGTTTTTATCCTGTTGGTTATTTTAATTCGTCGAGATCAATCATCCCCTAAAGTTTCACGGGGCTAACCTAAAACAAGTGAAACACGCTAAAATAGTGCTTTGATTAAAAAGATAGACCACGACTGTGATGACCGATGTTCCTGTAAATGATGAATATGAACGCCGTTTTGCTGGTGTTGCCAAAATTTATGGAGAAAATGCCTTTTCGCATTATGAACACAGTCATGTCATGGTGATTGGGATTGGTGGTGTTGGCAGTTGGGCGGTTGAGGCACTGGCACGTACAGGGATTGGTGAATTAACTTTGGTCGATATGGATGTGGTCGCAGCATCAAATATTAACCGTCAATTGCCTGCGATGAGCTCAACACTCGGACAAGAAAAAATTGAAGTGATGGCGGAGCGTTGTCGCCAGATCAATCCACGCATGAAAGTGAATGTGATTGATGACTATCTGACGCCTGATAATGTCAAAGAAATTTTAAATCCAGTGCCAAGCATTGTTTTGGATTGCATCGATGATGTCAAAGCCAAACTTGCCTTGATGCTGCATTGCCGCTTTAACAAGATTCCGTTGATTGTTTCGGGTGGTGCGGGTGGCAAACTCGACCCACTGAAAATTCGGGTGGCAGATTTGTCCAAAACCGAACAAGATCCAATGTTGGCAAAGTTACGCACGCAACTGCGTTCGATGGGGATTTGCAAAAAGCCAAAAGAGAAATTTGGCATCACTTGTGTGTATTCGATTGATAACCCATTTTCCAGTGCGGATGTTTGTCCAAGTGCGGGTCTGCGCTGCGGGGGATATGGTTCGGCGGTGGTGGTGACTTCAAGCTTTGCCATGGTGGCGGTGGCTGAAGTCTTAAAGAAACTGGATAAAATCCGAACCTAAATCAGATTTCAATTGATTAAGCCTGTGGATATTGCGGCGCTAAACGGTAATAGGTATAGGTGACATTTGGGTCTTTATAGACGTCATAACTGGTTTGCTTAAAATCAGAAACCCATTGTGAACCCGTAAAGCCAGCAATGTGCCCATAGCGATGCTTTTTAGTGCGGTGGATAATGTAAATATCACCAGGTTGCGGGTTGTTAAACGCAGGTGTAATTTTTTGATAACCAATCTGCTGTAGAGTGCGGCCCCAGTCTGACGCAGCCACTGGATGCTGGACAATATTGGCACCTGCTGACTGTAGGGCGATTCTGACAAATTTAGCGCATTGTGATGAACTACGATAAGAGGCACGCTTTGCCAATTTCTGAGAGAATTTATCAACATCAATTGCTGGTACTGATGCAGGCTTCGGCATTTCTCGATAAGGAATAACCACCTGTTGCGAGGGTGGGTGAATCATACTGTGATCAACTGAAGGTACATCATAAATCATTGTGCATCTCTACCGCATTTTCAAAACAACTGAACGTGTGCCAGAATTTATTACGGCGCCCATAGTAAGCGATAAATCTTAAAAAAACTGAAATGTAACGTAATAATATAACATTTGATCTGTTGTACTGATCACTTAGGGTAAATTAGCAGTTAAGAATCTTTTTCATTATCAGTAATTTGTTGGTTAATAAGTTTCAATAAAATGATTTGTAAGATTATATTTCATTTTTGATTGAAAATTAGGCAATTTAGTGTGGTTGATCTGATTTGGTTTAATGGTGGTTTTATTGCAAGCTTATGTTTATTATAAAAATATTTAAAAGGTGACTTGAAATTATCCATCCAGAAAAGTTTTCTGATTTCGATTAGATCGTGCAACTCATTCAGCCATACATCAAAGACTTTGCTTTGAATACAAGCGTTTTTAAAATATTCAGTTCAATATTGCGACGCTTGGTTGTGAACACTTCAATATAAATCACCTCATTTTGAATAAAAAACAGAACCATTGAGCCGTAGTGTTTTTTACATTAAATCTAAAAATATCGTCTTTGGCGAACATGTGTATTGAAGCACTTGCTTTGGTCGCATTCTTGAACGTATAGTGATGCGCCGCGTAGTATCGAACCTGCAATGAATTTTAAATATTGAGTTTGAGGGAAATCGGATATGAAAAAGACATTGCTGACTTCCTTTGTTTTTGCCAGTATCAGTTTGGGATGTTCACAGTCGAATGAGGCAAAAAATCAAAGTAATGCACAAGCACAAACACCAGATGTACACTCAAATAAGCAACAATCAGTCAATCATCCTGAGCTCAAGGCATGGGTAGGGCATTATTCTGGTGTCGTTCCATGTGCGACATGCGTGACCAGTTGTGATGGCTGTTTGGGTACAGGAATTGATCTTAAAATTAATGCAGATCAAACCTTTGTATTGGAACAAACCAATAATAATGATAATCGCCCAGCTAAAATATATGCAGGACAATTTAAGTTTCTGGATAATGATCAGTTAAAGATTCAGCTACAAGGTGTTCCCACACGGAATATGATAATGTTAGGTGATGAACTGACTGAAATCATTGATACAAAAACACAGATGCCTTTTGATTCTTATGAAGAGTTTCAGTTAGCTAAAAAAGCTTAAACGAACTTCGGTTGTTTCTGAAAGATAAAATTGTGAAACCATGCTTGAGCATAACGGTTAATGCGAGTTGTAAAGCTCAAGGGATGAGAAGTTCGGATTTATAGCAAGTTCAACGCAAATGCAACATAGCGGTTTGCGCTATGTCCCAATGAAAACGTTATGCTGAGCGTATCAGATTAGTTCTGATGCTCTTTTAAATAATCTTCAGTGCGTTGCATCGCAGCTTGAATATTCTGAATGGCATTCTCAATGTCGGTGATGGTTTTGGCATTACCACCACTCAGCGCCTGACGCCATTTACGTGCACCTGGTAGGTTTTGAAATAAGCCCAGAATATGACGGGTGATAATTGAAAGCGGTGCACCTTCGGCCACACGTTGATGAATATAAGGCATCATTTGCTGCATGATCTCAAAACGATCAGGTGCTTCCAAATTCCAGAGTTGACCCATCTCCGCCAATAAATACGGGTTATGGTAGGCTTCGCGACCAATCATCACGCCATCGACATACTGTAAATGTTGCTGTGTTTCTTCAAAGGTCTTGATGCCACCATTAATTTCAATGGTGAGGTGTGGCCGTTCTTGTTTAAGGCGATAAACATCGTCATAACGCAAGGGTGGGACTTCACGGTTCTCTTTTGGAGATAAGCCCTGCAAGATGGCAATACGTGCATGCACAATAAAGTGAGTACAGCCTGTTGCAGCAACTGTATCGACAAAATGCAGCATCTCTTCATAAGAATGCATGTCATCAATTCCGATACGATGTTTTACCGTCACTGGAATCGACACTGCTTTTTGCATACTGTGAATACATTCAGCCACCAGATTGGGTTCCGCCATTAAGCAGGCGCCAATTTTATTATTCTGTACGCGATCACTTGGGCAGCCGACATTTAAATTGACTTCGTTATAACCCCAGTCTTCTGCCATTTTGGTACAAGTTGCTAGTTCTTGCGGATTAGAACCACCGAGTTGCAGCACAATTGGCTGTTCTTGTTGATTGAAGTCTAGGTGACGATTGGCACCGCCATAAATAATCGCACCCGTGGTCACCATTTCGGTATAGAGCACCACATTTGGGTTAAACAGGCGTGCAAAGAAACGATAGTCCTTGGTGGTCCAATCCATCATTGGTGCCACACTGATTCTTGGATTACTAATGGTTTCAAGGTTTTTGCTAATAGTCATTTAAAATCATACCCTTAAATCTAGTATTTGAATCTGCGTAAACGCATGGTAACACCTGTGAATGTAGGTTTTGCTGTTTGCATTTACACCAAATCTTACACCATAATGGAAAAAATAGTTCACGGTGTAAATTATGGGGTCTGTTACAGTTAGAAAAGGGGCAGATGGTAGTGTGAGTTACCGTGCCGCTATCCGTATTAATCGAAAGGGATATCCTGTCTATTCTGAAAGCAAAACGTTCCATTCAAAGAAAATGGCGGAAAACTGGCTTAAGAAAAGAGAAGTTGAGATTCAAGAAAATCCAGACATTCTGTTAGGCAAAGAAAAACTTATAGACCTAACTTTGGCAGATGCCATTGATAAATATTTGGAAGAAGTTGGGAGCGAGTACGGAAGGACGAAACGCTATTCTCTACTCTTAATTAAGAAATTTCCGATAGCACGCAATATTATCACAAAAATAAAGTCAGTACATTTGGCAGATCATGTTGCATTAAGAAAAGCTGGGGTTCCTCACTTAGATTTAGATCCAATTGCAACAAGTACACAGCAACATGAGCTGCTGCATATTCGTGGTGTCTTGGCTCATGCCGCCGTGATGTGGGATATAGATATTGATTTAAACAGTTTTGATAAAGCTACGGCACAATTGAGAAAAACTCGTCAAATCTCTTCTAGTAACAAGAGAGATAGGTTACCAACAAATGAGGAATTAATAGCTTTAACAAAGTATTTTGTTGAGCGTTGGAAAATTAATAGGTATGGAACGAAGTACCCGATGCATTTAGTTATCTGGTTTGCCATCTTTTCTTGTAGACGTGAAGCGGAATTAACCCGTTTAAGCTTAGATGATTATGATCAGCATCATTCATCTTGGAAAGTTCATGATTTGAAAAATCCTAATGGCTCAAAAGGAAACCACAAGTCATTTGATGTCTTAGAACCCTGCAAAACGATGATTGACCATTTAATGGATCATGAGGTTCGTAGCAGAATGCTTAAATTAGGTCACAATGAAAATTTACTCTTACCTCTGAATGCCAAGAGTTTGGGGAAAGAGTTTAGAGAGGCTTGCAAAATGCTAGGGATTGAAGATCTGCGCTTTCATGATTTAAGACATGAAGGATGTACTAGACTTGCAGAACAAAGCTTTACGATTCCTGAAATTCAAAAAGTAAGTTTGCATGATTCTTGGAGTAGCCTCCAACGATATGTTTCGGTAAAGGCTAGAAGAAATGTAATGCAGTTTGAGGAGGTGCTACGCCTCATTGATGAAACGTAGCAAAATCTTTCGAGGCTTCAGAGTATTGTTTATCTAAAAAGTTGGCTAGGTCCTTAACGTGCACTAGAAATGGGGCACGTTTACTTTTATCCAGTTTAAATACTGAAAAAGGAAACTCACAGTTATTTGCCTTTCTCAATGCTTCGGCTTTACTTAAATGTGGATAATAGTCTTTGACGATTATCATAAGCTCAACTGTTATGGAGCGATATTTTATAAACAAGTATTCGTTCATACTCATCTGGAATGTGCTCATTTAAAATTAACCTCCACCTTTTTACTTCTTGCCTTAAGCCAAATACTGATTTGACTTTCTGCCCAAGTTGGTATGCTCGATGTTAAATAGGTGGGTTTAGGAAAATCTCCACTACGAACCATTTTCCAAAAAGTGGATTCTGCTATATTCAACAAGCCTTTGCTAGCAGGCCTGTATGAAAGTCTGCGTCTATGTCCACTACGATCCACATAGTCCTTTGCTTGACGTTCAGTATAGTTCACCAAATCCTTGACACGATAACGAGCTTCTAGCATTTTGTTTTCCTGCATATGTTCAACTTGTTGACTTAATGGCTTTGCTTGTTGAGTTTTTGAAGATTGCGTAGTTCTTAGAATAAATATCATCCAGAGCTTCAGCGAGTTCATGTATATTTACAAAAATTGCACCTTTTTGGCTTTCGTCTATTCTGAAGCAGGTAAATGGAAACTTCTGTAGACGAGCTCTTATCATCATTTTTTCTTTGCAAAGGTTCGGGTAGTATTCCTCAACAACAACATCGAGTTTTATGTATATTGATCGGTACTTTAAAAATAAGTAGTCAAAGGTTTTTAAATCGGTAACCATGTTCTATTTCCTTTCGCGCCCTAAGTACTAGAGCGTTTAATATTGCATTGGAGTGTGTGATCACGTTTCTAATTATTCACATGGGGGTTGGTATAGTTAAGGAATCAACAGCTGTAAAAAATAATTTTTTGAAAATCTATAAAAATTGTAAAATCAACAGCCGTCGTAAGTGTTTATGATCACTGACTTAAAATGAAAAAAGGTTGGTATGACAGTTTTTAAAAATGACTTGATTGATGAGTTGGAAGCAGAGTTGCTGAACCAATATCTAAGAATTGTTTGGCTAGAAGACTATTTAAGTAATGGCCTTGATCATCTTGGGTTGCATGTCACATGTGCTGTGGACGAAAAATCTAATCCAAGGACAGTTCAAGACTTGCTGAAACTAGCTACCGATATTAAAGTCACTGTGACGGGTAAGAAAGATCTTGGTTCACAGTGTTTTCAAGAACAGTTCCGTTTTACTGAGGAAGAATATAACGACATCTATCAGGCAATGGGTGAGAGTAATAAAGACCCACGATATGATTTTATAAAGGAATATGGCTACTCAGTAAGCGATCTGACTGGTATTCTGGATCAGCTTGCAACATTGAGAAAGGAGTTGCACAAACTTGATGATAAAGAAAAACTTAAAACTTACAAAGAGATACTTCACAACTATATTGGTTTAGATACGCTTGTCTATGGGATTAAGAATCCATCGTTAAAACAAAGAATAGCTAAAGGTCGAAGTAGTCAGGGTGAGTATCAGAAAATCGTAAAAGCCAAAAAGTGTATATTCTTTAACTTATTGATCGAACAAACAAAAGATGGCAGTAAATATAAAAATGTATCACAGGCGGTCAATCATAACATTGATGAAGTTATGCGCCAGTTTCAAATATTTGATGAAGGATGGATCCATTTAAAACGAGAGATAAGCAGGGTCAGAATATTGAAGTTGAAGCAACAGCAGTTGAATGAAACATTAACAGCATCTGAGTTAAGGAAGATTGAAGAAGAAATTGTTAAGCTATCAACTTTGATGCAACAGCTTGAGGATGGGTTAAATCACGGTTATCCTTTTGAGTCGTTAGATAACATATTGCCCTACAACACTACTTCTCTTGACGATGTATTAATGAAGGCTTTGAGGCTTGAGAAGACTATAAAAGAACAATGTATTGAGCCCAGTTGATAAATCATTACTCATACTAGATTTTTGAAGATGAGCGATCTCATTTAAGCAGATCATGGATGGGATGTCCCATCCATGGAGTTTATGCACTGAGACACTTAGCGTAGCGAATAAAGGTGGTTGCCGTTACGATCCATGCACTCATTGGTGTAGCGTTCATTGATTAGATCTTCAATCATTTTTTCTTTGGTCATATCACGCTTCTCCGCCAATATTTCTAAGCTACGAAAAGCTTTATCAGTCAGATGGTAATGATGCTTTCGGCCCTTGTTTTTTTCTCTAAAGGTTTTTTGGTGCCAAGCATTTGATATTTGAGTTTTGATCGCTTTATAGATGTTGGCATCTTTATCGAGTAGACTGTCAAAGATAGCATTGATGGCAATGCCATAATCTTTTGGATTCAATGGTTTATAGTTTCTACTATTGTGTACTCTGGCGTTTTCCTTGTCTTGATCCATATAGCCTTTAGCCCATAGATAAAAACTATCAGTATCGAAGTTTTTAAAGTGCAATGGCTTCTTGCTGAGCATTTTACTGAAGCGTTCCTCTATACCCTCAAGCAGCCGGTTGGATCGTGAATATGAAGGTGAGATGAACAGCACGTAGAGAAACTTAAAATAATCATCTTGGATCGTGGATACGGTATGCCATGAAAGTTCTCTATCCAAGGACATTGAGTGAAGGGCGAAATATAATAAACGCTTGTTCGATTTGTAGTTTGAATGATCTCTCCCTCGTATATTCAGAGCGTCCCTGAACCTTTTTAAACTGTCTATAAAATGAAAAATGTCTCCCTCATTAATATTGACATAATTGTCTAAGACCCGTTGTCTGATCTCCTCAGTATTTTTTAATGTGTTCAAGATATCAATGGTGGATCGGATTAACTGGTCGTCCATATCATTAATACGAAGGTTATGATGATGCTCCTCATTATCTTTATTCATTACATGTAGAACCCAGATCATATCCTCGTCAGTAGATAATTTAAGGAACGATTTTAGTTCTTTGTAAGCAGAGTTGTGGTACATGGTGGATCTCCTTGCAGTAAGCTTTACACGTAGTTTAGCTAAATGTAGAAGGAGTTTTAGGCACGTTTCTGGGTAGATTGCAGTTGATTTCTGACGATTTTCTTATAAGCTTCCAATAATGTTGATATGGGTGGCAGTGCCTATAACTTTGCTTTAGGACGCCACTCAAAATCAAATTCAAGGAGGGAAAGACAAATTTACCAAGTTGCGACTGACCCTGTTTAATTTAAATGAGATTGAATGTACCCAGTATAAGCTATTATAGCATCGGATAACTTGACATTAAACAAATAGTCCAATCTGAGTATCAGACTAACTGTTTATCACACTTGTTGATATTAAAAAACCGATCAGAACTGTAAAACCATACTAACGGAACACATTATAGAGTAGGTGTAATGACTTAGTTAATAATACTAACATAGTACTTAACAAGCATATCCTTATATACCTCTTATTCATTCAATAATGATATTCAAGCCTTTAAGTAATTAATTACACATCAGCCACTTCATGTAGTCCTAAACTACAGGTAAGTGAGCATGAAAGTAGAACCTAACCAAAATCAAATTAATGAAGCATCACTATTGATAGAAATTGAAAGGTTTGTTCTATCAGGTATGGATTCAACACGACAACCACGATCATTCTATGAAAACTTCACAGACCTTCTTTTAGACTTCCATCACGTCTATAACCCTGACTTTAGCTACACATGCTTAATCGATCTCTTTTGTAGTCTGCTACATGACTACGATCTGAAATATGAAACATCATCATCTCTTTACAATCGTTTAAAGCAAACTTCATTTAGAGACTGGCAAAGGTATTTCAATCAAGCTAGAGCTGACCACTTCAATGAAATGCGGCAGCATCGTTATAACGAAAGGTTAAATACCAATAAGTTAGAGGATCGGTTATGTGAGTTGCAGAGGGAGTATTCTGCATTGTTAGTTGTACGGGTGGATTTAGCCTATACAGTAAATCCTGATATCGAGCAGGTTGATCATGATTTAGAAAAATTGAGAAAACGAATCAATCGTTCTATTTACGGAGATGACATATTGCTGATGGTATGGGCTTTAGAGCAGGGGGAAAGAAAAGGCTACCATTGCCATGTGGCATTAGTTTTTGATGAGCGTAAGCGCACAAGTGCATGGAATATAGCTAAGGCCATAGGTGAGCTCTGGGAAGATATTACAGGAGGAGATGGAAGCTATTTTAACTGTCATGATCCTCGATACTTAAAACAATATGAAGTACAGGACATTGTTGGCATAGGAGTGATTTATAGCAATGTGCCTTATCAAGCCAGTAAGATGCGTTCAACAATTTCTTATTTAGCAAAACCTGAAAAAGAGCAATACCTTAGAGTGAAGACCTCTAGGAGGATGCGTACCTTTGGCATGTCACAGCGTTAATTGAAATCATAAACAGATATGTACCATCTAGATGAGAAACATCTTCTCTTTATTGGCTTAGCATCGTACTAAGTCTTTCTTATTCCAGAGGTATCTTATGCAAATCAATTGTCCGTATTGCCATTCAGAGCATGTGATCCGTATTGTACAAAACAGTAATTCACAGGCTGGTACCCCAAGCTTGGCATCATCAGCATCATTTGCCACGATGGGTGCAGCATTATCAAAAACATTACCTGTGTCGCCTCTCATTGGAGGGATAGCAGGGGCCGTGGTCGGTGGTTTGTTAGGTTCAGTATTTGGTTCTGCTTCAACTCAAACTGTGCAGTCTTGCTTTCAATGTCAGCATTGTGGGCACTCTTTTTATTAAGGGAGAGTATATAAAATAGGGAGGCAACGCCTCCCTAAACCATGCATCATGCTAACAATATTTAAACTCATGCATCGAAGTATTTCAAATGTTCCAATACTTATGATCCAAACTTCCAGTCTCCTTGATTTGTAGATATAACCACTTCAATAATTTTATTTCTACCACAGTTGCTTGTATCCACTGACATCATTTGTCCAAAACCAAGCCGTATCGGATTATTTATTTTTTGCAATAAAGGACAGTTGCCACGATTAACTATGACATTTGAAATGGATACGTCATCAACGAGTGATTGAACTTTGATCATTGTTATAAAAGAGTGGTGTGGATTCTGTTCTAAGGCAATTTTAACTGGAGAGGTTGCAGGAATTGTCGAAGTGGTTTCATTTTGATTTGCAGGAGTATTACCCCGCTCAATGATATTAAAGCACTCATCATTTAAAGTAGATTCAATGTCAGTGGCTTGCTTGCTCCATGAAAGTTGTTGGCTATCACAACCATAGACATCATCCGATTGATTATCTAAAAAACGGATGTTCCATGTATAAAGAAAAAGCTCTTCAGTTTGCTGACGTAGGAATTTAACATTATCGACTGAAAAGGCTGTATAGCGATCAGGGTATTTTTGATCAAGAAGGTATTGCAAGGTCTCTTTACCATAGGTTGCAATGTCATTTTTGCCTTGGTCGATGAACTGTTGTGAATCAGATGTCTTGGCGCTAATAGCCTCTGTTTGAGCGCTATTTGATGATGCTTTTTCTGTAGATTCATTTTTAGTGCAGGCTTGCATTAAACAAGCTGCCATTAAGGTAATGATGATTTTTTTATTCATGATGATTCCTAAAACATATACATTCATTGGCTATGCAGACATAGATGTACAGATTCTTATTTAGATACAGTGGAATGATTTTTATTGATTAGGCTTTGGGTGATTCACCATAGGCATTTGCAGTAAATTCACCTTCTTGGGCAGCCCAGAACAGCAGTAAAAGGATTCCTACAATTGGCACAAGGGCAATTAACATCCACCAACCTGAACGCCCAATGTCATGTAAACGTCTGACACTAACCGCAATATTTGGAATGAATGTGACTATCATGGCAATGGTTGCCGCATCTTCACTGATAAAGCTAAAGGCTAGACTCATCAGTACACAAAATAGCTCGAAGTACCAGAACTCGCTCCGTCTGGCACGGCCTTTAAAATCTGCAAACTTCTTAAAGCAGGTCAAAATGGCTTGTTGATAGTCTGTAAGGATACTTTCAACTTTGTTGGTAGTTGCTTTTGTTGAGTTTTCTTGATTGCTATTGAAAGTAGTTGGTGAGGGGGCAGATGCTTTAGTTTGGGTGGCGGTTGTAGGTGTAGTCATGAATTCAAGGTAGATACCTGTAGCTTGACCTTCAGCATTTACATCAAAGTCGACTTCATTACCCCGAATAGGTGCGTGCTGTTCTTTCCATTCACTACCTACAAAGTTATAACGTTTTTGGTCATTACCCAGAATAATGCCCATATTGGTTTGAATCGTGAAATCTAAAATCTTGCCTTTCATCTTCGTGTCCTTATTTTATGTATTGGAGAGATGTGTGGACCTACAGGTAAATTGATCTTGATTGTTATTTACCATCAGTGTTCAAACATGCTCCACCTCACAACACAAAGCAGCTTTTCTTCTTATTCACATAGACAGTGAATCTCTTTTTTATGGCAGCACAAATCTGACCTGAATCAATAGATAGGGCTGAAAGCTGAAATTGTGATGTACCAAACGTCTTGTTATAAATTGAGCGCTTTAATATTAAAAACCTGATAGCTCAATAATTTAGTGTTTCGGATTTTATCAACGAAGGATAGGGCTGATGCCCAGAGATAAGAATAGAGATTAGTCATGGTTGACTCCTTTGGGTATAAAGAAGTTTCACCGCATCACTGCTAAATAATGGTGGCGAAACGAAAAGGGGTTAGCAGACTGATACCCAAAAAGATCAGCACACCCGAAGGTGTCCCCCTCCCGTTCCGCCGCAGAGGGAGGACACACAGGGTCGCCCACCAAAAAGATAAACTTTTTAGTGTGCTTTGGGTAAGCGGTCTGCTAAAACCGACTGGCAATGTAGGCCAGCAAATGAATGATAATCCCTGCAAAAGATCACGTCAATTTACTGATTCAGAAAAACCAAATGATGAGTCAAAAGATTTTAAATAAATTTCAGATATATACCATCTAAGTGAGTGAATGTATTCACATGCATCTTATCGATTTCCCATTTTGGCCTGCTTCCCCAGCAGGCCTTTTTTTATGCACAAAATCTGAAATTGAAACAATTCAAGATTGATCTATTCAAGGAAAAGTTTATGGCACATTTAGTCGAAACAATGGCATTCGTTGGGCAAACACCTTGGCATGGTTTAGGTAATCAACTGACCCAAAATCAACCATTAGAAGTGTGGGCACAACAAGCTGGTATGGATTGGCGGATTGAATCCTCCGATGTCAGCTATATGGCACAAAATGAACGTGGGCAAAGCATCATTTTACCGTTTGAAGAGCAACGGGTTTTGTATCGCTCGGATACCCATGCACCTTTATCAGTAGTCAGCCAACGCTTTCAGGAAGTACAGCCGATGGAAATCCTACATTTCTACAAAGACCTGACTGAACAATCGGGCTTTGAACTGGAAACCGCAGGCATCCTCAAAGGTGGAAAGAAATTCTGGGCATTGGCTAAAACAGGACAGACTACAGCACTTAAGGGCAAAGATGTCAGCAATGGCTACATTTTATTGGCGACTGCTTGTGATGGCACGCTAGCAACTACAGCACAGTTTACCTCGATCCGTGTGGTGTGTAACAACACTTTAGCCATTGCCTTGAAGGGACAACAAGGCAATGTTGGTGTGGTCAAAGTTCCACACAGCACCAAGTTTGATGCGGAGAAAGTAAAACAACAACTCGGTATTTCAGTACGTGCATGGGATGAACACATGTATGAAATGAAGCAACTCAGTCAGCGTAAAGTGACACAGCAGGAAGCAGCAGCCTATTTTGATGCAGTGTTTAACAATACCAACCTCAGTATGGCTGAACAGGATGAAAGTATTATTCAATTTTATCGAAATGTTGCCATGCCCACTCAAACAAGCCCATCCAAAGCAGACAATAAAACTGAACCCAATGGACGGGCTATGTCTAAAGTGATGACCATGTTTAACGGACATGGGCGAGGGGCTGAACTCAGTTCTGCTAAGGATACTGCTTATGGATTGCTTTGTTCTATGACGGAGTTCGTCGATCACGAAAGACGTGCTATGAGCGCAGATCATCGTTTAGATTCAGCTTGGTTTGGCGCAGGTGCAGCCATCAAGCAGAGAGCTTTAGAACAAGCCCTTAGACTCGTTGCTTAAACGATTTAGCCTAAGCAGAACATACCCACCAATTTAATTTTATTGAGCTGCATTCAAAGATGCAGCTTTTTTATGCCGTCAATTCAAATTTTACCTAACTTTTATAATATGCAGGAATAATCATGAACTCGAATACCCAGATTCAAAACACCCTAAATAATCCACCGCTACTGCCCTATTTACCTAATTTAAGCCAACCGACTCAACAGGTTGAAGTGGGAACCCGAACTAAACGTAACCCATCCAACAGCCAATCACTTATATCAGCAAACAAGCCACCACGAAAATCCAAACCACCCACAGCCAAACGACTCGCCAGTACCAAACTGATGAATTACCAGCAATGGCTGGAAGTTAGAAAACAGGGTATTGGTAGTAGTGATGCAGCAACCGCTTGTGGACTAAATCCCTATATGTCGATGCTAGAACTTTGGATGATTAAAACAGGACGGATGCAACAAAACATCGAAGATGAAAGCGCAGGCTATGCACCCTTGTACTGGGGCAAACAACTTGAACCGCTTGTTGCCGAATATTACAGCATGCACACCAACAATAAGGTGCGTCGAGTCAACGCAGTACTTCAGCATCCAGATGACGATAAACACTTTATGCTCGCCAATCTGGATTATGCCGTCGTTGGCTGTGATGAAGTACAAATTCTGGAATGCAAAACTGTAGGCGAGTACGGCTCTAAGCTTTGGCGGGATGGTGTACCGCTTTATGTCTTATGCCAAGTACAACATCAATTGGCTGTGACAGGTAAACAAGCCGCTCATATCTGTGCCTTGATCTGTGGACATGAAACCAAAATCTATAAAGTGACTCGCAATGAAACCGTGATCCAGCACATCATCAATGCTGAACGGCATTTCTGGCAATGTGTGGAATCGGGTATCCCTCCAAGTGTAGATGCATCCGACTCAGCAGCCAAAGCCTTGCAGCAACTTTACCCAGAACAGATTCCTTTATTGGTGGAAGACCTGACCCAAAATGAACAAGCCAACTACCTATTTAACCAATTGCTTGAGGAGAGACACAAGGTTGAACAGCACCAACTGTATTTTGATGAACTTAAACATCAACTACAAATGATGATGAAAGATGCGGAACGGGCAGTGTTTACAGGTGGCTCAGTTACTTGGAAAAAGTCACAGGACTCGATCACTTTAGATAGTAAAGCTTTGCTGAAACAGCACCCTGAATATTTACAGCAATTCCCTCAAACTAAATCAGGAACACGAAGATTTCAGATTTATGCGAATGGTGGATAAGGCAGATCTATCTTAATCCATCATTTATTTCCTCCAGCAAACATATCAAATCAATTAATCCCATACCTCACAGGTATGGGATTTTTTATGCCCAAAATTTTATTTATACATCTATATTGAGGAGATCATCATGATTAAAGGCTTAGCCATCACACCACCTGTACTTGGTCGTATCAGCATTGGCAAAGTTGTTGAAAAGAACGGTAAACGTCTCCCTGAAAAAGATGACCAATTTACCATTACTAGCCAAATCCAGAATAAGGATGGATGGGTCAAACATCCATTTGATGAACAACTACGTGCCAAGGCACAAAACCAAAAACTTAGAAGCATTCCAGTCAGGATGATCTTTAACGATCCAGAATTGAATCTACGGGCTGAATACAGTTTGTTTGACAGACAAACAGGACGCTTAATCTGCTCAGGTAATGGGGAAACTTGTCAGCGACTCGGACAAAATGGCATTGAGCAACACCCATGCCCATCACCTGATCTATGCCCATTGGCACAGGGTGGGCTGTGCAAGCCTTATGGCAGACTCTACGTCAATTTAGATGAATCGGATGAGTTCGGTACATTCATCTTTAGAACCACAGGTTTTAATAGTATTCGAACTTTGGCAGCGCGGCTTCGTTATTACCATGCAGCATCAGGTGACTTACTCTCATGCTTACCTTTGCAACTGACTTTAAGAGGTAAGAGTACAACTCAGAGTTATCGTACGCCAATCTATTACGTGGACTTAACTTTACGTGATGGAGTGAACTTAAATGATGCTATCACCTCAGCTCAGCAGATCGATGAACAGAGTAAGGCAGCAGGGTTTTATCAGGAGGCTTTGGATCATGTGGCACGACAGGGTTATGGCAATGCCAGTTTTGAGGTGGGTGGTGAAGAGGGCTTGGATATTGTTGAGGAGTTCTATCATTCAAATGAGAAAGAGGAGCCTCACCAATGCGGTGCTTTATCGTGTGTAACGACAATGGAACAAGAGTTATCTCGTAGTGTTAAAGCACTAAATTAATAGCGAAGGGAACTTTTAAGTTCCCTTCGCTATAACTAGCTCAAGCTAAATTTTTTAATACGCCACATTTATCAGCAGTACATAAACCGTCACAGGTTTTCCGAATTTCTAACAACTGCTCAATGAGTTTCTGTTGGTTTCTAATACTATCTTGTACATCTCTAATATGAGAATCAATAAGTTCATTTACTTCAGAACAATTTTGGGCAGGCGTATCTTTATAAGTTAATAATTTTTTGATTTCACTAAGATTCATGTTCAATGTTCGGCAATTGACAATAAATTTTAGTCTATCAATATAGTTTTCTGAATACAGTCGATAGTTGCCCTGATTTCTTTCAGGTGGTGGGATTAAACCTTCTTTTTCATAGAACCTAATTGTTAATACTGAACAAGAGGTCTTCTCAGATAACTCACCTATTTTTAAGAACATGGTAATCAACCAAAACTAGCTTGACTCTATAGTAGCTATAGGGATTTTAATATGCAACAAGTGAAGATATGACTATAGGCACATCAATGAGTGGTTGCGGTTGTAATAAAGAAAGTTCTTGTGACGATACCAAGCAAAAACAAAATGAATCAGAAACAGATTCTTGTAAAGGTAAAGATTCAGTTACTGAAGTAAGTAAAAGCTCTTGTTGTGGTAATGAGTTACAGCAAGGAGCTAACTCTGATGAAAAAGATACTTGCGGTAGTAACCAGCCGTGTTCTACGCAGTCGAATTCATGTTGTGGTTCGGATTCGATAACTTCACCTGAACCGATTCGGGGGAGTGAAGATACAGCGACTTTCATCAGTGACTATAACATCCCGAAAATGGATTGCTCCGCAGAGGAACAAATGGTTCGGATGACTTTATCTTCATTAGTAGATGTTAAGAGGCTGGTATTTGATTTGCCAAACCGAAACCTAAAAGTTCTGCATAATGGTGAAAATAATGAAATCACTGCAAAACTTGAAGCTCTTGGATTTGGAGCAAAATTAAATAAAACTGAAGCATATGAAAATAAAGAGCACGCACAAGAAGCCAGTACTTTTCTAATTCCAAAGATGGATTGTTCGGCAGAAGAGCAAATGGTCAGAATGGCTCTTTCTCCCTTGCATGAAGTTAAAGGTTTATCATTTGATTTGGCACAAAGACAGTTAGTTGTTTTCCATACAAATGGGATTAATGAAATTACCACAAAACTTGAAGCCCTCAGTTTTGGTGCAAAGCTCGTGGAAACAGTAAAAGCCACTGGGGAATTGCCTGAAACACCAGATCCGACTAAGCAGGCGAAAGTCCTAAAATTATTACTAGCGATTAATGGTATTCTTTTTTTTATTGAATTCATAAGTGGAATTATTGCTGCATCGACGGGTCTCATTGCGGACTCTCTTGATATGTTTGCTGATGCGGCGGTTTACGGTATAGCACTTTACGCGGTAGGGAAAGCGGCAAAATACCAATTAAAAGCAGCTCATTTTGCAGGATGGATTCAACTTTTATTAGCTTTGATCGTTATTGTTGATGTTATCAGACGTTTCATGTTCGGTAGTGAGCCAGAGTCAGATTTGATGATCATTATTGGCTTCTTAGCACTTATTGCCAATGTGACGTGCTTGTATCTCATTTCTGGGCATAGAGATGGCGGAGCCCATATGAAAGCGAGTTGGATCTTTTCAGCTAATGACGTAATAGTAAATATGGGGGTTATTTTAGCAGGTGTACTTGTCGCATGGACTGGTTCAGCTTACCCAGATTTGA
Source organism: Acinetobacter gyllenbergii CIP 110306 = MTCC 11365 (assembly GCF_000413855.1). Lineage (GTDB taxonomy): Bacteria > Pseudomonadota > Gammaproteobacteria > Pseudomonadales > Moraxellaceae > Acinetobacter > Acinetobacter gyllenbergii. Next base: position 34,668 of record NZ_ATGG01000027.1, read on the forward strand.
TTATTGGTATTCTTGTTTCACTGTTTGTACTGAATGGCGCTCGAAAGATTTTGGCGTTGAAATAGGGTGCAGACAATGAATTTATTTCAAGTAAAGGAAGACCAGACTGTAAAAATCATTGATCTTAAAAAGGGTGAACAGTATCAAGATAAAAATGATCCTGTTCTGGAGCGTTTAGAACTGCTGGGCTTTAGAGTAGGTGAATCCTTACAAGTGCTTGCGAAAGGGCTTTTTGGTGGTGATCCTGTGTTGGTTCAAATCGAAACCTCACGTTTCGCCTTAAGAAAAAATGAAGCAGAACGAATTTTTGTAGAGATTACCAATGGAAACTAAAAATATTGCACTGGTTGGTAATCCTAATTGCGGTAAAACATCACTTTTTAACACCCTCACAGGGACTCGTCAAAAAGTTGCAAATTATGCTGGGGTAACGGTAGAACGGAAAGAGGGATTTTTTAAACTACCTTCTGGTGATACCGTTCGAGTATTGGATTTGCCCGGGACTTATAGTTTAAAACCTAGCAGTTTAGATGAGGAGGTAACTAGAGCAGTATGCTTTGGTGAATTAAAAGGCGAAGTCATACCTGATATTTTTGTATGTGTTGTCGATGCTACGAATCTTCATCTTCATTTAAGTCTTGTACTTGAAGTCAGGGCTTTAAACCGACCAATGTTACTTGTTCTTAACATGATGGATGAGGTTGGAAAGCGTGGGATTGCAATTGACACAACGAAGCTATCTCAGCTTTTAGGTATTCCTGTTGTTGAGTCAGTAGCTGTAAAAACAAAAGGCATTCAGGGGCTATTGACACAATTGGATCAAAAGAATTTGTTTGTTGCCCCTTATCATTCTGATCTGAGTCACTTTGACCAAATCAAATATATTACAAAACAAGTCATCTTGAAAAATGATAATGGTGATAAACGAACGGCTTTCTTGGACAAAATATTCTTACATCCAGTTTTTGGATTATTAATATTGACCTTTACCATGTTTGTAATGTTTCAGGCTGTCTTTATTTGGGCTCAACCATTAATTTCCTTTGTTGAGGATTCGATTGCATGGTTTGGTGGGGCAATAGGACCACTGATCACTCATCCACTTTTAAGAAGCTTGATCATTGATGGTGTAATTGCAGGTGCTGGTAGTGTGCTCGCATATATGCCTCAAATTCTGATCTTGTTTTTCTTTATTTTAATTTTAGAAGAATCGGGATACTTACCTAGAGCTGCTTTTTTGTTAGATAAGCTGATGTCTAAAGCTGGTTTAAGTGGGCGTTCATTTATTCCACTACTTTCAAGCTTTGCTTGTGCAATTCCCGGAGTCATGGCGACTAGAAGTATTAGCTCTGAGAGAGATCGTTTAGCAACGATTATGATTGCACCTTTGATGACGTGTTCTGCACGATTACCTGTATATGCTTTGCTGATCGCTGCATTCATTCCAAACAAGTTGGTTTATGGTTGGCTCAGTTTACAAGGTCTAGTTCTGTTCGGGCTTTACATGTCAGGGATTGTATCTGCTTTATTGGTTTCTTTATTTCTGAAATTAGTAAGAAAAGATAAAACTGAAAGTATTTTCATTTTTGAATTACCTACATACCGTATTCCAGATGTGCGAAATGTAGCTTTGGGACTTTATGATAGAGCGACTATATTCTTGAAAAGAGTTGGTGGAATTATTGTCGCACTTTCTATTTTATTATGGTTCTTGGTAACGTTTCCATTACCACCTGATAATCCAACAATGCCACCAATCAATTATAGTATTGCTGGACAGTTAGGGCATCTAATCCATCCAATATTTGCTCCGATTGGATTTACTTGGGAAATTTGTATTGCTTTGATTCCTGCAATGGCAGCTCGTGAAGTGATTATTGCTGCATTAGGAGTGATTTATGCAATGTCTGGTGATGAAGATGCAGTTACCCAGACCTTATTATCTCAAATATCTGGACCAGATGGATGGGGGCTAGCGACAGGTATGTCATTGTTAGTTTGGTTTATCTTTGCCCCGCATTGTTTAGCAACACTAGCAACTATTCGAAGAGAAACAGGGAGTTGGAAACAACCAGTCGTAATGGCTGTTTATCTATTTTCGTTGGCTTACCTATTCTCTTTTATAACTTATCAAGTCATAAGTCGATTTTAATTTAGAAGGAGGCTATTGACATAAATCAATAGCCTCCTTCTAAAGAGGCTTTTAATTTAGTTGTATGATTGCCATTCAATTGATAGTGATAAAATTTTTTTGATGGTGATTATTTATTTTCTAAGACATTATTAAAAAATTAAATATATGGTATTGCATATATATGGTAATTCGAATATAAAGATATTATAAATTATCAAAAGAGCTCAATTCGATGACAACTTCATCAACTGTGACGATTTATCACAACCCAGCTTGTGGGACATCTCGCAACACTTTGGCTTTGATCCGTAATACAGGGATTGAGCCAACTGTGATTGAATATCTCATTACACCACCTAGTCATGACGAATTAGTTAAATTGATTCAGGATGCAAAATTAACAGTAAGAGAGGCCATTCGCCAGAATGTAGATCCTTATCGGGATTTAGACCTTGATCGTAGTGATTTGAGTGATGAGCAGTTACTTAGTTTTATGCTTGATCATCCAATATTGATTAATCGACCATTTGTTGTTACTGAATTAGGCACTCGCTTAAGCCGTCCTTCTGAAGTTGTCTTAGATATTCTACCATTGCCTCAGAAGGGTGCCTTCACGAAAGAGGATGGTGAAAAAGTGATTGATGAAAATGGTCAACGAGTGAATTAAAAATTTTTACTTTTTGTATGTGATTATCCGCATATCCAAATAAGTGAATGGGAGTTAAGAATGGACCAAGTTAATTTTTTTAAATGCTTATCAGATGAAACTCGACTCAATATCGTGACTTTAGTCGCTGAGAATAAAGAATTATGTGTTTGTGATTTGACTGAAAAGTTGCAACTGAGTCAGCCAAAGATTTCTAGGCATCTAGCGTTATTGCGTTCTTCTGGTCTCTTACAGGACAGAAGACAAAGCCAATGGGTGTATTACAGCATTAATCCGCAATTACCAATGTGGTGCCATGACGTTCTGAATCTTTTGGTAAGCAGTCAAACCATAGCGAATAAAGCTTCCCAAAATATCCAAATAAATAGTTATTGTGAGTAACAGAGTATGAAATTTCTTTTTTTGTGTACTGGAAATAGTTGCCGTAGCATCCTGTCAGAAGTTCTTTTTAACAGCCGCGCGCCTGAAGGGTGGATAGCTTACAGTGCAGGTAGTAAGCCATCAGGGCAAGTACATCCATTGACCATAGAAACTTTAGAGAATCTTGGTCTTTCAACAGATGGTTTGTGGAGCAAAACCATTGATGATTGTGAACAATATCAACCTGACGTGGTGATTACTGTTTGCGATTCAGCAGCTCAGGAAGCGTGTCCACTATATTTGGGTGGAGCGATCAAGGCCCATTGGGGCTTGGCTGATCCTTCACATTTAGATTTGCCGAAAGAAGAAAAATTAAAAGCATTCCAAGTTACTGTTGATCATATCAACCGCCGCTTAGATGCTTTATTGGCAATAGATACAACTCATATGTCTCGCCCAGATTTGATTGCAGCAATCAATCAAATTTCGCATATTGAATGAGAACATCATGGCTCAACAAAGATTATCCTTTCTAGATCGTAACCTCACTCTATGGATTTTTATCGCAATGGCACTGGGGATTGCGATAGGTGTGTTCTTTCCGCAAGCCTCCGTCGCTTTGGATAAAATGAGTATTGATTCTGTCAATATTCCAATAGCGATTGGTTTGATTCTGATGATGTATCCACCGTTAGCCAAAGTGGATTATGCAGCGCTACCACAAGTGTTTAAAGATAAAAAAACTTTAACTTTGTCTTTGGTACAGAACTGGGTGATTGCACCAGTACTGATGTTTGCATTAGCCATTATTTTTTTGCATAGCTATCCAGAGTACATGACAGGCTTGATCTTGATCGGTTTAGCTCGCTGTATTGCGATGGTTTTGGTGTGGAATGGTTTAGCCTGTGGTGATAACCAATATGTAGCTGCATTGGTGGCATTCAATAGTATTTTCCAGATTTTGTTTTTTAGTACCTATGCTTGGTTATTTCTGACTTTCTTACCGCCATATTTTGGTGTTGCAGGGCAAGTGATCAATGTCGATTTCTGGACGATTACCCATGCGGTATTAGTGTATTTGGGAATTCCATTTTTCCTTGGCTTTATTACACGATTCACTCTAGTGAAAGCTAAAGGTCTGGATTGGTATCAAAATGTCTTTTTACCTAAGATCAGTCCACTGAGTTTGTTGGCTTTATTATTCACGATTGTGGCGATGTTTAGCCTCAAAGGGAACGATGTAGTGAGCTTGCCACTAGATGTCTTGCGTATTGCCATTCCATTGACGATTTACTTTATCGTGATGTTCTTCATTAGCTTCTTTATGAGCAAATGGATGGGGAATGACTACCCTAAAACAACAGCAATTTCGTTTACTGCTGCTGGAAATAACTTTGAGTTAGCGCTGGCTGTAGCGATTGCAACCTTTGGTTTAGCTTCACCTGTGGCATTTACCACAGTGATTGGTCCGTTGGTTGAAGTGCCAGTATTGATTGCTTTAGTTAGCGTGTCTTTATGGCTCAGAAAAAAGTTTTTTAAAGAAGAGGTGTAATTTCTATGACTCTCCCGAATGTAGATATGAATCTTTTGGATCAACCTACTTTAGAAAAAGTACAAGCTAAAGAGCTGGATCATCCACCACGTATTTTGCTGCTGTATGGCTCTAACCGCGAACGTTCATACAGCCGATTGGCGGTGATGGAAGCAGGGCGTATCTTGGAGCAGTTTGGTGCTGAAGTAAAAATTTTTCATCCGAAAGGTTTACCCTTACCTGAAGATGCGGACACTGAGCATCCAAAGGTGAAAGAGTTACATGATTTACTCGCTTGGGCAGAAGGGATGGTGTGGTGCTCACCTGAACGTCATGGCTCAATGAGTTCGATTTTTAAATCACAAATTGACTGGATACCATTAGCAGGCGGTGCAATTCGAGCAACGCAAGGAAAAACTTTGGCATTGATGCAGGTTAGTGGCGGTTCGCAGTCCTTCAACAGCTTAAACCAGATGCGTATTTTAGGCCGTTGGATGCGCATGATCACCATTCCTAACCAATCATCTATTCCAAAAGCTTTTTTAGAGTTTGAAGAAGATGGAAGGATGAAACCTTCATCCTTCTATGATCGAATTGTCGATGTAATGGAAGAACTATATAAGTTCACCTTGCTCACTCGTGGACAAAGTCAGTACCTCACAGATCGTTATTCAGAGCGAAAAGAGTCGGCAGAAGAATTATCTAAGCGTGTCAATCAACGTAGCTTATAAACTTTAGGTGATTAGAAATGCAAAAGAGACATTCTAAATTAGTGATCTTAGGTTCAGGACCTGCAGGTTATAGTGCTGCTGTATATGCAGCACGCGCAAACTTAAAACCCACATTGATTGCGGGTATACAACTTGGTGGTCAATTAACAACGACCACTGAGGTAGATAACTGGCCGGGTGACTCAGAAGGTTTAACTGGTCCTGTACTTATGGAGCGAATGCAAGCCCATGCTGAACGCTTTGGCACAGAGATTGTGTATGACCACATCAATGAAGTTGATTTAAGTGTCCGTCCATTTGTGCTTAAAGGCGACATGGAAGAATTCACTTGTGATGCACTGATTATTGCTACAGGTGCGACAGCACAATACTTGGGGCTTGAATCAGAAGCTAAATTCATGGGTCAAGGTGTCAGTGCTTGTGCAACTTGTGATGGTTTTTTCTATAAGAACCAAAAAGTTATGGTCGTGGGTGGTGGTAACACCGCAGTTGAAGAAGCGCTTTATCTTTCTAATATTGCTGAACATGTCACCTTAGTTCATCGTAGAGACAGTTTACGTTCAGAGAAAATTCTACAAGATCATCTTATTGCCAAAGAAAAAGAAGGCAAAATTAGTATTCTTTGGAACAATCAAGTTGATGAGGTTTTAGGTGACAACACTGGTGTTACTTCAGTTCGCTTGAAGTCAACTTCGGACGGAAGCACACAAGATGTTGAAGTTCAGGGCTTATTTGTTGCTATTGGTCACAAACCGAATACAGGCATGTTTGACGGTCAACTTAACCTACGTGATGGCTACATTCAAGTACAAAGTGGCACTTCAGGAAATGCAACAGCAACCTCTGTGGCAGGTGTATTTGCTGCGGGTGACGTTGCTGATAGCATTTATCGTCAAGCAATTACCTCGGCAGGCTCAGGCTGTATGGCTGCTTTGGATGCTGAAAAGTATCTTGATCAATTGAGTAATTGAAAGACTCATTTAAATGTTTGAAAATTGTATGAAATACGCCCAGTCTGTTGCAGGCTGGGTGTTCAATTTTGATTATGACAATAAATAATAGGAGAGATGCTTTGACTCAATTACAAGCAGAAGTCGATGTAGTCATTATTGGTGGTGGTCAGGCAGCACTTGCTACAGCTTATTTCCTCAAACGTAAGAAAATTCCATTTATTATTTTAGATGATCAATCTCAGGCGGGCGGTGCGTGGTCACATGCTTGGGAATCGCTTCGTCTTTTTTCTCCAAATACTTGGAGCTCGTTGTCAGGTTGGATGATGCCAACAACTGAACAAACCTACCCAACGCGAAATGAAGTGATTGACTACTTGTCGGCATATGAGCAACGCTATCAATTTACGATTATTCGACCAGTTCATGTCGATCATATCGAACAAAAAGCTGGTTACTTAGATGTTTATGCTGGTGATCAATATTGGCGAGCAAAAGCGGTGATCAGTGCTACTGGGACATGGAGTCAGCCTTATATTCCGCATTATGAAGGACATGAACGATTTGAAGGATTACAAACGCATTCAGCACACTATGTAAATGCAGAGCCTTTTATTAATAAAAAAGTGATCGTAGTTGGTGGTGGTAACTCAGGGGCACAAATTCTTGCCGAAGTCTCAAAAGTTGCAGATACCACTTGGGTCACAGTAACAGCACCTCAATTTTTATCTGATGATGTTGATGGGCGTGTTTTATTTCTTCGGGCAACTGAACGTTTAAAAGCCCAACAGGAAGGTCATGTGATTGATCAGCCCGTTGGTGGTCTAGGTGATATTGTCATGATTGACAGTGTAAAAGAGGCACGCGAACGTGGCGTATTGCATAGCCGAGAACCTTTTACTGCATTTGAAGAGAATTCAGTTATATGGGCTGATGGTTCAACACAAGCTGTAGATGCTGTGATTTGGTGTACAGGGTTTAAAGCTTCATTGAATCACTTAAGAAGTCTTGATGTAGTAGAACCTGATCAGACAGTTGCTGTGAATGATGGACGCTCAATAAAAGTAAATAACCTTTGGTTGGTTGGCTATGGGGAATGGACAGGCATGGCATCTGCAACATTAATTGGGGTTTCTAGAACAGCAAGAGCAACGGTAGATGAAATAGATGCTTATTTGGCTAATGTTTAAGAGCTATGCATTTTAAGGCAGTGTATAGAAAGGTTTGCATTGCCCCTCAATACTTTATGGATATTTCTTTATTGTGATGCTACTTCATTCAAAAAAATACAAACTCATTGCTGTCATGGGCTTCACGCAGATTCTTGCGTGGAGTTCCACTTTTTATTTACCCGCAGTACTAGCTAATCTTATTGCCAAAGACACAGGATGGTCTCTAACTTTAGTGATTGCTGGGTTGTCTTGGGGATTTATAGTTACAGGTATTTGTTCTCCAAAAGTTGGGCGGTTTATCGAGCAATTTGGTGGAAGAAAAGCACTGTCTATTGGTTCAATATTCTTTGCTGTCGGGCTGATATGTTTAGGGCTTTCTACTCATCTACTTATTTATTATTTTGCGTGGACAATGCTCGGTATTGGTATGGCATTTGGCCTGTATGATGCCGCATTTTCAACATTGGGTCGATTACTTGGTAAAGATGCAAAAACGGCGATTGTTGGTGTGACATTATTAGGCGGTTTAGCCAGTACCATCGGTTGGGCGCTAATTGTATTTTTAGAAGGCTTATACGGTTGGAGAATCAGTTGTTTTATTCTGGCATTGTTTCATCTACTTCTAGGTCTACCGTTGCATTACTTTTTACTTCCTAGAGAAGAGCAAGGCACGGAAACTCATGGTAAAGAGCTCAATAACCAAACCACGGTACACAAAGAAGATAATCGACTATTTATGTTGGTGGTCGCTATTTTGACGGTACAATCTTTTGTAGTGGCGACAATTTCAGTCCATCTATTATCGATGCTAAAAACAATTGGCTTTAGTGTATCAACAGCCCTTGCGATTGGGATGATGATTGGTCCCGCGCAGATCATAGCGAGATTGCTGGAGTTTTCTTTGTTTAGAAACTTACATCCTAGTTGGTCGAGTCGTTTGGGTGTATTGATTAGCTTCTTTGGTCTCTTTTTTTTGTTCGTGGATGGATATGTCTTAGCTTTGCTTGGTGCAGCTTTATACGGCGCAGGGAATGGTATTCTTACAATTATTCGAGGCACATTACCTCTAGCACTATTTGGGCAGGAGGGGTATGCAATTAGAATGGGTTTATTGGGGCGGCCTATCATGATTGCTTTGGCTTTCGGACCTCTCATCTCTGCGTTTATTCTTGAAAAGTGGGGAATCAATATCTTATTAATAATTTTAACTGCTTTAGTTTTTATCACCTTGCTTGGTACGCTGAAACTACCTGTTCATCAGGCTGAGAAAGTGACAGAGTAGGCTCAATTGAATGGAAGCAACATCTGGCTCAAAGCTTAACTTTTAAATCTTTCGATAGGAGAGGCATGATATAGGTAGTATCAGCAACGGGTATGCAGTAGTGGTTATGTTTGGATACATAAAATAAAAAATTACTCCAAATATACACCACGGTTTCTGTTTTTTGATTTATCTTTTTGATTAGTATCGTTTTATTTTTTTAATATGTCCAATCCATCATCGGCGCGACGGAAATACGTGGCTTTAATGATTCAAGTGATTGCATAAACAGATCTCGGATGTGGACAAGCAAAGAAAGGGCAGCATTATACGAGTTTTGTGATCAATTCACCAATGCTGATACTTATCGCATAGATTTTAAAAGAGTTTATATTTTGGCTGGGTTTCATTGTGCTCTTTAGCCATCAGTTCTAAGAGTTGGTCTTTTTATCATGACGTGAATTTGAACTTAATGATGTCGAATATATGCAATCGCATATAGATAGAAAGAAATGAAGTGCAGCTTAGGTTTCTGCTTCATAGGGCTGTAGGGCTTTACTTACAGCGTTAAAATTTTAACCTGACAAAAAAATCTAACATTCTTGGCATTAATCAATACTGTATTCAACCATACTTCTAGAGTCTGAATGCTTTAGATCGGTCATCTCTTGAAGGAGATGCAAGTACGGTAGCATGGACTCTTTTATATTTTCTATTTTGTGTAAGGATTGTTGAATGAGTACATTGAATTTATGCTCAGTGCTCTCCATCATAACGGCAATATCGAGCATTTTTGCTGTATTGGGGGTATTAAGTTATTCAGGTGCATTGTTGTTGGTCATATTCATCACGCTTTCCATGTTTATGATACAACGGCTAAAGTGGAGCTTCTAAGCCCACCATTTCTGATTAGTCTTTGGGTTGGTTTTCTGAGAATATGCTTGATAAAAGTCAAAATTTTTGTTGACTAAAATTACTATAATTAAATGAAAAATCTAAAAATGAAGTAAGTTTTCAGCAACCTAATGTCAACGATTCAAAGTTTTATATATAAAAATGATCTAACCTCTATATTTTTAATCTCAAATACATATTTAAAAATATTTGATTTATATCTCTTTTTAAAGGGAGCTTGTCGGAGAGTTTGCCCTGTGGGGTTATGTGAGAGCGAGTTGTGATTTGATTTTCAACGGATACCGATGTAGTAAAAGAAATACAATAAGAATCTAGCGGTGCTGTAAAATTAGTATCGTAATTCATTGGTTTTTTTTACATAAATTTATACTTTGACAAGATTTATCATATAAATATTAAGGAACGATATGCAAAATGTATTGATTGTAGATGATCATCCCGTTGCACGTTTCGCGGTTCGAATGCTTTTAGAAAAAGAAGGCATGACCGTCGTTGCCGAGACGGGTGATGGTTTAGATGCCGTTTCTTTAATTAAGCAGCTTAGACCTGATTTGGTGGTAATCGATATTGATATGCCCTCTTTGAATGGTATTGAGGTTGTTCAGCGTTTGCGTAAAAACGGTTATCAAGGCGGTATGTTGATGCTCAGTGGCAAGGATGATGATCATTATATCAAACGCTGTGCGAGTGCAGGTGCCGATGGTTTCATTAGTAAAAAAAATCAAATTATTGAGCTGCATGATGCGATTCGTGCCTTACGAGGAGGCTATGGCTATTTTCCGCGGTCGCTTGCACGTTTTCACGCTGTCGATGCGACATTAAATGATACTGAAATTGAAAAGAATAAAATTGCTGAACTTTCAACCAAAGAATTACAAGTACTACTATATTTAGCCAAAGGTGAAAAGGTGATTGATATCGGCGTGCTCATGCATATTAGTGATAAAACGGTGAGTACTTATAAGAGTCGTATGATGCAAAAGCTTGAGTTGAAAAATATGATGGAATTGTATGACTTTGCCCAACGCAATCATTTGGACTAAGGAATTATATGCCAAAACTGTGGATACTTGGTTTTGTCGTTTTCTGCCTTTTTTGCAGTACTGTGCGGGCAGAGTCCCCAAAGCTGATGAAAGTTTTCAGCCGAGAAGCACCCATCCAGCTTGAATTTGAATTAAGTGATAAGGACTGGCGTTGGTTAGGAAAAAAACAAGAAATAAAAGTAGCGGTCTATGCCCCTAAACATCCACCTTTTGCCTTGTTATTAGAACCTGATATTTTTGAAGGAATTGCTGCTGATTATACGTTGCTGATTGCCCACTCCTTGGGGTTACGCGTTCAGGTTCTACGTTATCCTGATCGGGCGGCTGCAATTGAAGGATTGGATCAGGGGCAGGTCGATATGTTGATTGACTATGCCAATGATATAACGGATGAAACTGATTTTAAGGCGAGTATTCCTTTTACACCTGACGCTATTGCATTGGTTGGTCGAGAAGAAGTTTTAACAGCGGATTTAAAAAAACCTCAGAATATAAGAATTGCTTTGCTGAATGATTCTTTGTCTGATGAATGGGTGGCAAAATATTATCCTCAGGCGAAGACGGTACGCTATGCTTCACCTGCAAATGCATTATCTTCAGTGGCTTTTGGGAATAATGATTATTTCATTGGTAGCTTTGCTACGGTGAGTTACCTGATTGAGCGCAATTACGATAATTTGTTATCAGTCGCTAAAATCTTGTCAACAGAAGAAACGGGCCCACATTTTTTATTTCGAACCGATGAGACGGTTTTACCGCATACAGTCAATACGGTTTTGGCGGCTATTCCGACAGCACAGCGCAAAGCGATTTCACACCAATGGAGCTCTGGATCTGATTTATGGCAATTCCAATCACGCTTGGCATTAACTGAGCGAGAGCAGCGTTGGTTAGATCAGCATCGTGAAGTACGAGTGGTTGTAAATCCACTCTATGCACCATTTACAATGCTTGATGCAAATGGACAGTTTTATGGAATTAGTGCCGATGTCCTACGTTTAATTCACTTACGCACAGGCTTACATTTTAAGGCGGTTGAAGCTGATAACGTTGCAGAGATGTTTCAGAAGGTGAGCCAAAATGAAGGCGATCTGATTGCTGCGATGAGTTACAGTGATGAGCGAGATCAGCATCTCATCTTTACTCGTCCTTACATTCAGCCTCCTTTTGTCTTGATTGTCCAAAATAGCACGACAGCACCGAAGGGATTATCGGAGGTGAAGAGTTTGGCAATTACGTCAGGTAATGCTTTGTGGGATTGGATAAAAACAGAATATCCGCAGATCAAATTGGTAAAAGCTGAGAATGCCAGCTTGGCAATGCAGTGGGTTAAAGAAAAAAAAGTAGATGGCGCTGTACATAATCTGATTGGTGCCAATTATATGATTGATCGTTATTTCCGTCATGAACTTAAGATTGCCACTCGAATAGGGGATAACCTTTCACATATATCCTTTGCTGTACAACGGGATGAGCCTGAACTTTATAGTATTCTCAATAAGGCTTTAGCGGATATCTCTCCTCGAGATATTTCGTTGATCGCATACAAGTGGCAAGGAGCACCTACAGTTAAATTGAATACATGGACCGTATATCGTCGGGAGTTTTATTGGCTGGCAGGGATCTTTGTTGCTTTAGTTCTAATTTCGTTAAGTTGGAATTACTACTTACGACAAAAAATGAGTACCCGAAAAAAAGCACAATTGAAGTTAAAGGAACAGGTCGAGTTTAGAGAAACATTATTTAATAGTATGCTGGTTCCAGTTTATGTGGTTGATCGAGAAGGAAATATTCTAAGTCGCAATCAGGCTTGGGAGGATTTTTTTAAATTCGACCAGAAGCATTTAGACAAATTGGCACTGACTTCATCTTTACACCCGCTTGCGATTGTATATTCGACCCTAAAAGAGATGCTTAATGATCCGTATGGATCACCGTTATTAAGACATCGTTATACCATTAAGAATGGTGATGAGATGAGTGTAATCATCCATCAGGCAGTTCCATACATGGGGATAAATGGAGAAATTGTTGGGTTTATCTGTAGTTGGCAGGATATTACTGAGCATGAGGCACTTTTACTCGAACTGTCGTCTGCACGAGAAAGGGCGGAACAGGCAAGTCGGGCTAAGAGTACATTTTTGGCGACAATGAGCCATGAGATCCGTACGCCAATCAGTGCCATTATTGGTTTACTTGAACTGACAGTGACCAATAAAACGTTTAGCAAAAATGATATGGAAGCCGTACAAGTCGCCTATGAGTCAGCCAAATCGCTTATGGATTTAATTGGTGAAATTTTGGATATGGCTAAAATTGAGTCAGGAGAACTTGAATTAGCACCTAAATGGACTGATTTTGATGAATTAGTACAACCTATCGTTCGCGTATTTGAAGGATTAGCAAGACAAAAGAATCTAACCCTATCTAGTCATATTGATGTTCGGCATCCAGATGAAATATTTATTGATCCGATGCGTTTGCATCAAGTGCTTTCTAATTTAATTAGCAATGCGATCAAATTTACCGAGCACGGTTCGATTGAGATCGGGATGAAATGCTTACGTAAGAAAGATCAGCATATGATTTTGGAGTTGGTTGTTTCCGACACGGGTGTCGGGATTGCAGAAGAAGATCAAGGACAAATATTTACGCCTTATAAACAATCTGATGCTGGGAAAATGCAAGTGGGTACAGGGTTGGGGCTGGCAATATGCATGCAACTGGTCAAAATGATGGGTGGCGTCATCACGCTACACAGCGAACAAGGAAAAGGAACGCATATTACCGTGCATCTTCCAGTTGAACACCGCCAATTTCAACCTGCACCCGTTGAGAGTATTACAGCGGTCGCAGATCGTATGCAACCGTTGAGTATTCTTGCTGTAGATGACCATCCCGCTAATCGATTATTACTCAAATCTCAGCTCACACGCTTAGGGCATTTTGTGATGGAGGCTGAGAATGGAGAACAAGCTTTACAGTTATGGCGTAAACATAATTTTGATTTAGTGATTACTGATTGCAATATGCCAGTTATGGATGGAATGACTTTGACACATTTGTTGCGTCAGGAGGCAAACAGGCCCGTGACAATCTTTGGGCTCACCGCAAATGCTCAAGCCGAAGAGCGTGCACGTTATTTGGCAGCGGGGATGGACGATTGTCTGTTTAAACCCTTGCAGCTCTCTCAATTAGAAGCACTTTTAAATAAAGTATTTCGGCATGTTGTTCAACATAAACCAGCGCCGAAGCAATTAGCGAGTCTGGTTGATTTAAGTGTTTTACGTCAGTTAGTGAATGATAATACTGTGTTGTTGCAACAGTTGTTGCTGATGACACGCAATGAAAATATCAAAGATATGCAACAGGCTCGTTTACTCCTCGAGAAGCAAGATAATACTGGTTTAGCTCGATGTTTCCATCGTATGGCTGGCGCGGCACAGGTTTTAGGTGCATCAGATGTTGAGCAACATTGTCGTGAACTGGAAAGTTATGCTGAAAATACCTCAGATTTTGAATTGCTTTATCAAAGATCTAGCTCAGTGTTAGAGCTTATCATGCAGCTCAACAATGCAATAGATGATTTTCTTGCCAAAGAAAAAACGATTGACGGTTGATTTAAATGTTGATTTAGCTATGCAGCTGAATTGATTCACACAGTGTATCTATGAGAAATCAATAGAGAACGTAGTTAATGATAGGTGAGGAACATAACTGCTAGATTTTTATCTTCGTCTAAATATTTTAGTTGTGAATCAGATAAAACCTGAGACTCAGACACGGTTTTGTCTGTTCTTGAACAGTCTAATTGTATTTTGTGATTTATTTGCGACACCTGACAATGAGATTCCTCGATAATTGCACCATAAAAATAAATATCCCCTGTAGAGCTTGCAAAGATAAATGACGTCATCAAAAAATATAAGATTAAGCTAAGGGCGAGTGCTATTCTGGGCATAATAAGACTTCCAAATAATAACCCAATGAGTTAATCACTGAATGGATTATGGCTTTTAATTTTGGAGTGCATGGTAGTAGAAAAGGGGTATTTTCTTTATCGGAAGTAGATAATTAACTTGTCAGATTTGGGTCTTTATTTTGAATCTAAGCAGTAATTATTTGTAGGGGATGGATGACAGATTAAAATTAAAAAAATGATCATTCTAATTGTTGATGATTATTTTCGTTTGTAGTCACTTCCCTACATGGAAATCATTGTTGCATTACATCATTTATATCGCTTGATGATATATCCCTTTGTTTGACCTATACATAATATTGCTCAAAGCGGTGTGGGGTAGACGTGATCTAAAAATCGAGTCTATTGCTTTGGGTCGCACATTAGCGCCGTTTAGAAATTCATAGTCAAAATTTCGAGATGCAATAATGGAAAAGTGGGTTTGTAAAGAATGTGGTTTATATCAAAAAGTGAACCCCAAAATGGTTAAGGCTGGGCAACGGGTTTATTTTTATAAAAATAAAAACCATATCAATCGTTTTTTTGAACAAGTGGAGCACAATGTAATTAAAGGCGTTGTTTTAAGTCGGCGTGGAAATTTTTTTACAGTTTTAGGGAACGGACAAATATTTAAAGTATTAAAAATCGATGTTTATCCCGAGTGTGCCCCAATGCATTTTATTTATAATATGTTTGGTACTTGTGAGTGTTGATTTGGATTGTATATAAGGAAATTAAAAATATATTGATGCTTATTGATCTCAGCAGAAGTGCAAATAGTCCTCATTTCTACAGTATATATATGTAGAAATGAGGGGGAATCTTTAAGTGGTAGACATCTGGTTTTTCTTCGTCAAAAAATAGTCGAAGCAACTAAACAACATACAAGCAAAGACCAGACTGATTCCCGCTAAACAAGTCATACTCCAACCACCATGATTCCAAGCAAAAATACCAAGAGCTGAACCACAAGCACCACCAGTAAAGTAGGCGGTCATATAAATGGCATTGATACGAGACTTCGCATCAGGACGTAAACGGAAAATCACACTCTGATTGCTGGTATGCACTAAGGCCAATGCCAACTGAATCAAGGCAAAGCCGAGAATATAACTGAATAAAAATGTTTGTCCAAAATAGAAGCAGATCCAACTCAGAATAAATAAGCCACAACCTATCCAAGTCAATTGGCTGGTATAGCCCTGATCTGCATATTTACCGATATATTGTGTAGATAGCGCACCAAAGATCCCGACCAAAGGCACCATACCAATTAAAAGATCCTGAAGTTGGTGTGCTGAGGTCAACAGTAGCGCAATTGTTGAATACAAAATACTGACCGCAGCGAAAGCAAAACCACCTGCAAGCGCGCGTAAGACTAAGCGTTTCTCTTGTTTGAGCAATTGCGCCATCGAGACAAATACTTGGCCATAATTCATTTTCATGCGCATGGCATAAGGTAAGCGGCTTTTCAATGCATAGGCCAAGACCAGCATGAGCACGCCACTGACCACATAAATGACTTTCCAATGGAATAGATTAGAAAACAAGCCTGCAAGACTGGTGGAAAGTAAAATACCCACCAGTAATCCGCTCATCAAGAAACCAATGACCTCCCCCGTCTTTTCGGGTTTCACCGTCATGGTGGCAAGCGGAATTAATACCTGCGCTGCCACAGAGAATAGTCCTGCCATGACGGTACCGAGCCAAAGCATGGGTAGGTTGACCGAGAAAGCACTAATAAATAAACCTACAGCACAAAATACCATGAGCAAAGGAATGAATTTGGTTTTGTTTACCACATCGCCCATTGGGACAATAAACAGCAGGCCAAGGGCATAAGAGACTTGCGCAAAAGTTACCGTAAACGCCGCTTGACCTTCGGTCACTGCAAAATACTGCTGAATCGAGTGAATCAAAGGCTGACTATAATAGTTGGCACCCGCACATAAACCACATGCTGCAGCCATAAACCAAAGTAAGGTTTTATTTTGACTAATATCTTGAGGGGCAGACATAATTTTCTCTATTACTGGTTTATGCGGTATAGGCGGTTGCTTCAACTTCAATTTGCATCCCTGTTAATGCCAAGTGTGATACAGGAATAAGGGTACAGACAGGAAAGGCATGCTGCGGCCATAAATGTTGTATGGTTTGAGCCAAGATGTGAAGTTTCTCCGCATTATGATCAACCACCAGTATCCGTAAAACGGCAATGTCTGATAGCTGTGCTTGGGCTGAAGTTAAAGCGTGTTGAATATTATAGAAGACTTGTTGTACCTGTTGGTCAAAATCTTTAGAGAGCTCACCATTTTTATTTTCACCCCCCTGACCTGCAATATGAATGATCCGCATATTGGGTGGAACAATGCTCACATGACTATAGCCATTACTGCGTGGATCATAAAGTTCACTGGGATTGATCATTTTAAAGGTCGGTTTCATCGTGACAGATCACATTGAAGGTGGAGATGCCTCAGTATCAAAGCTCAATCTAACTTGAGGTCAAGAATATTTTGAACTTAAAGCCAGCAGAAGTCAGAATAAATGAGCGATTTCTGCGGATTTGGTTTTTTTAAAAATTAAATTGAAGCGATGAATTGAGTGGGTGTCTAATATTTGCACCAATATTGTGCAATAAAGCGGCTTTTGCTAGACAAAACCATACAAATATCACTTGAAAAAATGCCTATTTAAGTTTTTTTCATTCTTTTAAATTTTTCTGAGCAACTTACTTCATTCAATTCAGATTTATTGATAAAGAGAAACCTCCCTTTATAAGCTCTCTTGACGGCTTGTTATAAATTGTTTGATAAAAACTCGCCGAAAAGACCAATATAAAGTGAAGAGAAGCCAATCCCTCGCCACAACTGCATGATTATGATGCCGATTCAACCAATACATCGGTAGAGCGTCAAAGAAATAACCAATGTCGATGAAAATGGATTTGGTTAAACGCTCCTGATGATCAGGATGAGAAGTAGAGATGTTGAATAGATACCGCTGTGATCGTCCAAATCAGGAAGGGCACAGTATAGAAATGAACCGATTCAGTGCGTAAGCGGTCAGATTTGTATATGAAGAAGAGATGAAAGATCTGCCTTGTTCGATCAAAAGGCAAACCTGCGGATCATACAAGCTCTAAATATAAATGTGAATCATCAGTTCAAAATATAGGTATTTATTAAATAAATATTGGGTGGAAATTTAAAAAAGTTCCATTAGAATCCAAATTTCTACAAAGAATACTCCTGGGGGAAACATTGCTATTTGCGATGTTTACTTAAGAAAAACTAGCTTGAGGAACGCTCATGCAGATCGGAATCCCAACCGAAACTATCCTCGGTGAAAGTCGCGTAGCGGCAACACCAGAGACAGTTAAGAAGTTGATTAACGCAGGTCATAGTATTGTCATTCAACGTGGTGCTGGTGTTAAAGCTGCGTACATTGACAGTGCTTATGAACAAGTTGGCGCAACCATTACGGACGATGCTTATACAGGCAGCCAAATTATTTTGAAGGTACGTGCCCCTAAAGGCGATGAAATTCAAAAGCTTGCGGCAAATACGACTGTAATTGCAATGTTTGACCCTTACCGCAATCCAGAATTAGACCAGTTTGCAACTCAGCAAGTGTCTGCTTTTGCGTTGGAATTACTGCCACGTACGCTATCACGCGCACAAAACATGGACGTACTTTCTTCTCAAGCAAACTTGGCGGGTTATAAGTCTGTATTGTTAGCTGCGGCTGAATATCAACGTATGTTCCCAATGTTAATGACGGCTGCAGGTACTGTGAAACCTGCGCGTGTTGTGATTATGGGTGTTGGTGTTGCGGGTCTTCAAGCGATTGCGACTGCAAAACGTTTGGGTGCAGTGGTTGAAGCAACTGACTTACGTCCAACAGCTAAAGAGCAGGTTGAGTCTTTAGGCGGTAAATGGCTTGATGTGCCAATGTCCGATGAAGAAAAACAACGTGCTGCTGAAGCTGCGAAAAGCGGCTATGGTTGGCAGCCGGGTGAGCAATACATTAAAGATCAAGCTGCGATTGTAGATAAAGCGGTATCAAATGCTGACATCGTAATCACCACTGCATTGATTCCAGGTCGTAATGCTCCACGTTTAATTAAAGCTGAAACCGTTGCCAAAATGAAACCGGGTTCTGTCATTTTAGATATGGCAGTTGAAACGGGCGGTAACGTTGAAGGTTCTAAAGAAGGCGAAACAGTCACAACTGAAAATGGCGTGAAGATTTTGGGTATTCCAAATATTCCAGGCACAGTTGCAACTGAAGCATCTGCATTGTATGCACGTAACGTTTTTAACTTCCTTGAGACATTATTCGACAAAGATAAAGCTTTTGCGATCAATCAAGAAGAAGAAATCCAAAAAGCGTTACTTGTGACACATGGCGGTCAAGTACTGCTCAAGCGCGGTTAAGGGAGAGTTCTCATGGTTGAAACGATTACAATTTTCGTCCTTGCCATCTTCGTGGGTTATTACGTGGTTTGGGGTGTAACACCTGCGTTACATACACCACTTATGGCAGTAACCAATGCGTTGTCTTCAATTATTGTTGTTGGGGCAATGATCCAAACTGTGGGTATGCCAGTGATTGGATTAGATGCAAATGTTGCATTTCAAAGCGTAAACGTAGTCAGTGTCCTTGGTGCGATTGCTGTGTTCTTGGCAAGTATCAATATCTTTGGTGGCTTTGCTGTAACTGCGCGTATGCTTGAAATGTTCAAGCCAAAGCAAAAGAAAAAAGAGGGCTAATCGATGGAATTTATTCGAGACTATGCGGAATGGTTCTACCTGATCGGTGCCGTCCTTTTTATCTTAACCTTACGTGGTTTGTCAGGTCCTAAGACTGCGATTGCAGGTAACCGTTACGGTATGATCGCTATGGCGATTGCTGTAGCAACAACGTTCTTTGTTGCAGAACATCCTGTGGTTTGGATGATCGTTGGTGCAATGGTATTAGGTGGTATTGTTGGTATCGCTCGTGCGAGAACAGTTCCAATGACGCAAATGCCTGAAACAGTTGCATTGATGCACTCATTGGTCGGTTTGGCTGCGGTATTAATTGCAATTGCTGCAATTTTGCATAACAACCAATTGACGGCATTATTTGCTGAAAATGAAGCTGCTTTAACTGCTGCTGGCGTACAACATGCTCATATGAGTAAGGTTCATTTATTTGAATTGTTTGTTGGCTGCTTCGTGGGTGCGATCACATTTACTGCATCTGTATTTGCTTACGGTAAATTAGCTGCGAAGAAATGGGCAAAAACCATTTCTGGTGCATGGGTTAAACCTGTTCAAGCGCTTATCTTTATTGCAATGCTTGCAGCAGGCATCATGTTCTTCTTAACGAATAATATGACTGCATTCTGGGCAATGACAGCACTTGCACTTGCATTTGGCTGGGTATGGATTGCACCAGTCGGTGGTGGTGATATGCCAGTTGTGGTATCACTTTTGAACTCATTCTCTGGTTGGGCTGCGGCAGGTATTGGTTTCACACTTGAAAACAATATGTTGATCGTTGCAGGTTCGCTTGTAGGTTCTTCTGGTGCGATTCTTTCTTACATCATGTGTAAGGCGATGAACCGTTCAATCATCAACGTTTTGTTTGGTGGTGCAATGGGTGGTGCAGCAGTTGCATCGGCAGATAAGGGTGAGCAAGTTCAACGTAACCATCGTTCTGGTTCAGCAGATGACGCAGGCTTCCTGATGTCAAATGCAGACAGCGTTGTGATTGTACCAGGTTATGGTATGGCGCAAGGTCGTGCACAGAATGCGGTGAAAGAATTGTGTGAAATCTTGAAAGAGCAGGGCGTAAAAGTTCGCTTCGCAATTCACCCAGTTGCTGGTCGTATGCCTGGTCACATGAACGTATTGTTAGCAGAAGCAGATGTTGCCTATGAAGACATCTTGGAAATGGATGAGATTAACTCAGATTTCCCTGCAACAGATGTGGTACTGGTGATTGGTGCAAACGACGTGGTTAACCCTGCGGCGAAAGATGATCCGACCTCACCGATTTATGGTATGCCGATTCTTGAAGCGCATAAAGCACGTACCATCATGGTGATCAAACGTTCTATGGCAACAGGTTATGCTGGCTTAGACAATGACTTGTTCTACAATGAAAAAACCATGATGATCTTCGGTGATGCCAAGAAAGTTGTGGAAGATATGACCAAAGCAATCAATGGTGGTGGTCACTAAACTGACCTCAATCAAGATTGTAAAAGCCACCCTCGGGTGGCTTTTTTATAAAGATATTATGTTGTCGTAACGTTGAATTTATCTAAGAATAAAGTGATGCGATTACTCTGAATTGATTTAGGTTAATAGGGGTAAGATTTTTATTGCTTGAAAAAATAAAAATAACTTATAGACTAAAAATACTGATAATAATGCACTCATGCATATCTTTGCATCATGATTGAAGTCACAGTTCAAGAAGCACACGAAGATTATCCAATAAAAAAGATTATATTGAATGATTTAGATGTTGGTATGGAACGATCTATTTGGGTGTCTTCCAAAATTACCTGCTTAGATAAAGATAATAATTTTATCTATGAAGAAATAAGCATAATTAATCGTTTAAATCGAGTTATCACCACCTCTCTCTACGCTGGAGAAAAATATAACTTAGTGGCTTATACTGAGCAGTATTCAGGTCGAGAAGTAAAGAATAGCGTTGGTTCCACCGTGGATCATTATATTTTAATCAATAATCAATTTGTATTGATGGCTAGAGATGTAGATGAATATGATCTAAAGGGCGGTAGAACCAATCATTTCGACAGAAATGGAAACTTGTATTTTTATCGAATTGCTAATTTTGATCTACCCCCTCCTGAATCCCATAAAGAGTACGACAAAGACGATAAAGAGTTGGGATATTGGAATTTGCATTTTATGGAGCATGAAGATATTTATAGAACTACAGGTAGTGTAACTCGTGAGTTAGAACAGGCTGTAATTGAAAAATATAGAATTAATGATTAAAACTCTAAAGCAATCAATGGTGGTGGTCACTAATCTGACCCTAATCAGGATTGTAAAAGCCACCCTCGGGTGGCTTTTTATTTGGCTTATTCTTTAAAGAAACTTTTCGACCAGTTGCATAGATTGTTGATAAAGATCACGTGCCAATTGCTGATTTTTGGCATGTGAAGATTTCCAATCCGGCATATGGGCGCTGACATATTCTCCATTGCGGTTTTTCCATTCATCGCCAATTGCCATTTGGGTAATCAGGTTTGCAGGAACAGAGGTTGGGACGAGACCTAGTTTCATTGCCGCATAGACAGGCTTAGGCAGATCGCGATAAATATCCGAAGCGACACCCCCAGGGTGTAGGGCATTATTGGTGATTGAGCTATCAGCGAGTTGTTCTGCCAATGCATTGCTGAGCAGTAAATTGGCAAGCTTGGATTGTCCATAATAAAACAACGGATTGTAAAAGCCTTCTGCGCGGAATTTATTGGGTTTTATTGAACCGACCCAATGTGCAATCGAAGCCAAATGGACAATACGTGCTTGAGGCGATTGTTTTAAAACAGGAAGTAATTTTTGGGTTAATAAAAAATGACCCAAATAATTGACGCCAAACTGTTGCTCAAAACCATCCGCAGTCAGTTGTTTTGTTTTGGCAAATAAGCCTGCATTGTTGATCAACACATCCAGATTGCCATAACGATCTGCAATTTCATCTGCGGCTTTTCGGGTGAGTTCAAGGCTGCTGAGGTCGAGGGAGATGAGGTCAACTTGACCTTGAGCGAGTGCACGTAATTTGTTTTGTGCTTGTTGCGCTTTCTGTGGATTTCGGCAGGCTAGAATGACGTGTTGCCCTTGTTTAACCAACTGTTCTGCTGTGGCAAAACCAATGCCTGTATTGGCACCTGTAATCAGTATTTTCACTTCCTGTACTCCAGTTATGCTATTTCTTAGTGGGATTGCAAGAATCTGTATAGTGCTGCAATTTTGACAATTTGTCATGTCAAATTTAAAGATGGGAGATGACTGGTATTTGCTCATCTTTAGATGATACAAGTGTCATTTTTTAAGTTTTTGTTTTTTATGAGCTTGTTGAGTTAGGGCTTAGTCAAAATAAGTGTTCTCGGGTAGTCCTTGTAATAACTCAAAAAATTGGTGGATTTGTGCTTCTGTAACACGCGCCGTCGAAATTGGAGGTAATTCATCCTTGCCAAAGAAAGCCACCTCAGAGGTTTCGATGCTTGGCTTGAGTTCACCACCAATCAGTTCACACCAAAAAAAGGCTTTATATACGTGCAAGAACATGGCGGGGTGAGGGTGTTTTCTACGATCTGTGAGTGCGAGGAGTTTAACCGCCTTCACCTCTAATCCTGTTTCCTCAAGGACTTCTTTTTCAGCATTTTCTGCAGCGGAATAGCCAACATCCGCCCAACCTCCAGGAATAGACCATAAGCCATCCTGTGTCTCTTTGGCTAATAGCAGTTTATTGTCCTTAAAGACAACAGCACGCACATCGATTTTGGGTGTTGCATAGCCAATATCCTGCAGTACATCGGGGATAAAATGAGTGGTATCAATTTCTTTTAATTCAATCAGGGTGCGGACATGATCAAGTAATTGCTCATAACGCTCTTTATCGTATACATCTTTGCTATAGTGCAAACCTGATTGAGCCAATCCAGTAATCTTATGGAGTGTTTCAATCCATGCGGCTGAATCTTTCATTTTATTCTAGCTGTACTTGAAGAGAGGATTTAATACTAGCACTGCGATTATATTTTACAACGAATGGTCGGAAATTTAGGGCTAAATCGGCTTGTTAGGTGTTCTTGTTTAGAGCTATTTTTGACTTGAATTCGCTATAAAAAAAGCGACCTATTCGGTCGCTTTTTTTGAGGAGCTTTACGCTACAGATTCGGGTGCACGCCATAAGCTTTCTAAGTCGTAGAACTTACGCGCGGTTGGTAACATCACATGTACCACAACAAAACCGAGGTCGATTAAGATCCACTCAGCATCGCGTTCACCTTCGACACCGATTGGGCGGAAACCTGCTTTACGTGCTTCATCAGCAACATTGTCTGCAAGGGCTTTAACATGACGAGTCGACGTACCGCTTGCAATCACAATTGCATCGGCAACATTACTGATCGTACTTACGTCAAGTTCAAGAATATCTTTGGCTTTTACATCAGTGAGAGCTTCATGTACAACGTTTAGGCACGCTTGTACATCTTTGTTCGCTGTTTTGATTTTTAGGTCGTGAGAATTAGAAGCGCTGGGCGATGGTTCTAAATTCATAGAGGGTATATTTTCCTGACAATTACTCATCATCAAATATACCGTTTTTCTCTAAAAAGTTCAAATTTTAGCAGTAACAGTTTATGTATTCACATCATTGGAAAAATACTTATTTTTCCATGCAAAAGATTGATCTGACTGAATTTTTGGTCTGTATTCCGCTGCAATAAGACCTTGGTAGTCACTTTGCTGTAACCAGTCAAAGATTTGTTTGTAGGGGATATTTCCAGTATCAGGTTCATGGCGGTCTGGACAGTCGGCAAATTGGATGTGCCCAATCTGATCGATATTTTCCTGTAATCCCGCTAATACATCTTCACCCATCATTGCCATGTGGTAACAGTCATATTGCATTTTTAGGGCAGGATGATTGATGGCTTCCAGCATTTCTTGGGCTTGGGCAATGTTCTGAACCAAGAAGCGTGGCATATCGGTGCCATTAATCATTTCAAACACAGGTTCAATACCTTGTTCAGTCAGCATGTGACACGCCAGTTTTAGATTGCTTGCAAGCGTGTTGAGACAAGGCAGCAGATCAGCATCCAGCGGTTGTTTTCCTGCTAGAATATTCACACGTGGCACATCCAGTGCGGTCGCATAGCGTATAGCCAGTTCAAGTGCTTGGTGGAATTCAATTTCTCGCCCTGGCACACCTGCAAGTCCATTGCCGCCTTGCATCAAGTCACCTGCAGGGACATTAATCAGGCCGAGGGAAAGATTGTGTTGCTCAAGTTGAGTTCGAATATCAATCACATCGAGTTCATAGGGGAATTGAATTTCTACATGCTGAAAACCGTGAGCGTGCGCTAAGGCGAAACGCTCGATTAAAGGCACTTCAGTAAAGATCATGGATAAATTGACTGCAAGATGGCTCATTTTCAGACTCCCTGAATCAATAATTATTGTTGTGTAATTTTGATGATAGTCGCTAAATCCTTATCAGCAAAGCCATTTTCTTGGTGAGCTTGTAACTGTAATAGAGCTTTTTGTGCTACGGGTATCTTTAAGTTAAAACTTTGTGCCAGAAGTAGGGCATTGTTTAAATCTTTTGATAGAGTTTGCACCTTCCATTGTACGGGTTCAAAAGTATGTGTTGCCATACGCGGCGCAAGGATTTGAAAGGGTTTTGAGTCTGCAAAACCGCCAGCGAGTGCAGGTGCGAGTAAGGCAGTGTCGACGCCTGCTTGATCGGCAAGAGCGACTGCTTCTGCAATCAGGGTACTATTGGCGGCAACAATTAATTGATTACAAATTTTAGTCGCTTGTCCGGTACCTGATGTTCCCATACGGGTGACACGCTGTGAAAGTACATTGTAAATCGGGGTGAGTTGCTCGATCGTCTTCGCATCACCTCCTGCAAAAATCACCAGTGTACCTTGTTCAGCTCCCATGGTTCCGCCTGATACGGGTGAGTCAATCCACGTGACTTGTTGTTGTTGAGCAGATTGAGCCAATTGCTGTGTTGCAGACACCGATAAGCTAGAGAAATCAACGATGATCTGCTCAGCTTTCAAATAAGGTTGAATTTGGGTGAAAACATTTTGCACCGCTTGATCATCGGCTAAACAGGTCAAAATAACAGGATAGCTGCCGATGTCATCGAGCTTTAAGTGTAATGCACCTTGCTGCTGCAAAGGTTCACATGCGAGCGGACTACGGTTCCAGACCGCCACAGGATAACCTGCTTGTAAGAGTCGGCTGGCCATCCGTGTACCCATTAAACCCATACCCAAGAAAGCGATTGGTGTTTTTTGATTCAAGATCATGGAGATGTATTTCCTTTTTTTATTCGGCAAGCTTCGGTAAGTAAGCGGTCTGGCGTACTATTGGGGATCGGTTGAACAGAACTATTGAAGCGTTCAGGATAATTTTTATGACTTCCATCCTTTGCATAAAAAGTTTGTTCTATTGGACTGAATTCATGGGTAATGCAATTCATCTTGCTTTTATAGGTTAAGTAAGCCTGACCTTTATAAATTTCATCGCATGCTTTCATTTCACTAAAATCATATTTTTCGAGCAGAATGTTTTTTTGAGCGGAAGTTTGATCATAAAAAACATGAATATTACAAGCATTCTCTTTGGCAGGAACCTCAATCCATTGAGTCGCATAAACCGTTTGTGCACAGGAAAAGAATATGATTAAGCTGATTATTTTAGAATGAAACATAAGTTGATAATTATTTAAGAAGTTGAATATCAGATTTCAAATGATCTGATATTCAATGTCTATGATTATTTGTATTGACGTGGTAAGAATTGAACTTCAGGGTTCTTGTCCTTTTTGCGGGCCAGACTGCTGTTTTTACCCAAGAGTAGCTTGAGTTGCCAAAGTTTTTCTAAACGTAATGCTTTTTCCGGTTGGTGTTCCATCGCATCTAGGACACGTTTGGCTGCCATAATGGCATCTGGCGAGCGTTGTAAAATTTCTTCCGCAATGATGTTTGCTTTCGCTAATGGATCATTGTCTAAATGGGTGACTAGACCAATTTGTTTGGCATATTCAGCATCAAAGATACGTGCAGTGAGTGTCAGCTCTTTAGCCAAATCGACCCCAATCAGACCTTTGAGTGAACGGGTGAGACCCATGTCAGGTACAAGGCCCCAACGGCTTTCCATAATCGACATTTGCGTGTTTGGTGTTGCGATGCGGATATCGGCAGCAAGAGCCAATTGCATCCCAGCACCGAAGCAATAGCCTTCTATTGCTGCAATCACAGGGATTGGTAGGTTCTGCCAAATCAAGAATGCTTTTTGAAATAGACTTTGCCCAGGTTTGATCAGTTCCCATGCTGCAAAAGCGGTATTTTTAGGATTGTTTAAATCAGAAAGGTCGATGCCTGCACTAAAGACCTGTGCTTCACCCGTAAGAATGACACAACGGATTGAACGATCTTTTTCAATTTTTTTTGCAGTTGCCACCAGTTCTTTGAGTAAGGCAAAGCTCATTGCATTACGTTTATCTGGACGGTTTAGGGAAACTGTTGCGATTCCATTGTTCTTTTCAACGCGTAAAAGTGCCATCTGCCTTACTCTTATTGTGTTTGATTTGGCAGCATAACATGAGTCCCTGCATTGAAACATGACAGGGCAGTCACGTTAATTATCGTAGCTATGCAAGATCAAATTAGCCGCCTGTCGAACCTGTTCAATCGCCGTGCTGAGCTCATTGAAACGATGATTGGTTTCACGGATAAACACATCATCAGCCTTACGACGTTCTTTGCGTAGGGTCGAGACAAATTGCTCAAACTCACCGGACACTTGCTGCAAGTTCGGCGTGCCGACATAGCGGGTTGCACCATAGAGACGATGTAGCACATGTTCCAGTTGAGGGAAATCTTCCATCTCAATCAATTGCTGCATTTCAGCCAGTTCAGTATCAAAGCTATCGACCAGCATATTCAATAAGTCTTGTGCCAAATCCTCTTTGTTGGCTGCAAGCTGTACACTTTGTTGCCAGTTCAGAATTTGTGGATCAATTGATTCGGTTGGGCGCTTCGGCTCGGTTGTTGCTGGTTGAGTCGTGAAATTGTTTTTGGTCCAATGAGTTAGTATCTGAATGATTTGCTCCATCTGGATTGGCTTGGTCACATAGTCATTCATACCAACTTTGAGTAGCTTTTGTTTTTCATCCGCCAATGCATGTGCGGTGAGTGCAATGATCGGCAGTTGCATGCCTGAATCCAGTGTGGATTCGAGCGAACGAATGGCACGCGTAGTATCAATCCCAGACATGACCGGCATTTGAATATCCATAAACACCAAGTCAAAAGGTGGAGACTTTTGCTCGATCCGTTCTTGGATAATGTCGATGGCCTTTTGTCCACTCAACGCTTTGGTGGTGGTGACATTCAACTCACCGAGCAAGGCTTCAAGCACAATTAAGTTTGGTAGGTGATCATCCACCGCCAAGACATGCAACCCCTGACCGTTAAAGTCTTCAGGCTCTTGCTCGAAAACAGGTTGATTGCCGAGTAGTTGTACCAACTCACGACGACTTAGCGGTTGATACAATGGACGTGCACGATACTCATTCAGCATGTTGGGCTCAAGACTCATCTGATAGCCATAAACCGCCAAATTGCCATGATAACGTTGACGAATTTCTTTGAGTAAAGCTTCGGTATCACCACTATGGTCGACAATCAACCATGTGTTTTCTTGTTGATTCAGATGATTTAAGCGACTGAATAAATCCAGAATGGATTGGGTCTCAATATGAGAGACATGATAATTCTCTAAATATGAACGCAGTACGCTGGCTGTTGCAGGATGGGCGAGATAAGACACCACTTGCAAATGGTCGAAACGTGGATGTTCAACAAACTCATCTTGTTCTTCCACTTTAAATGAAGCGGTAAACCAGAAGGTTGAGCCTTTTTCAGTTGGCGCGCGTTCTTGGTTGTCCTCAAAGCCAATTTGTCCATGCATCAAATGCACCAACTGTTTGGAAATGGCAAGACCAAGTCCTGTTCCACCGAATTGACGTGTTACCGACGCATCCCCCTGGGAGAACGATTCAAATAACTTTTTGCGATCTGTACCACTCAACCCAATACCGCTGTCTTGTACACTAAAATGCAGTAAGCATTGTCCGATTTCATCATCTTCCATACGCACACGGACAATAATTTCCCCATCAGGGGTGAACTTGATCGCATTGGAAATCAGATTGGTCAGGATCTGCTTAAAGCGTAGCGCATCACCGACCACATGCTTTGGAATATTTTCTGCATAGTAGAAGGCCATATTGATATGCTTTTGCGCTGCCAATGGCGAGAGCATATCCATCACATCAAAAATGGCTTCTTCAAGGTCAAAGGGTGCAGTTTCGAGCTCAAGTTTGCCTGCATCAATTTTAGAGAAATCCAACACGTCATTAATCAGTGCCAATAGATGTGCTGATGATTTTCGGATGGTTTGCAGGTAGAGGTTTTGCTCATTGCTCAGGTTTTGCTGACGCAGTAATAAGTGAATAAAGCCATCAATACTGTTGAGTGGTGTTCTGAGTTCATGGCTGATGTTGGCCAAAAACACAGACTTGGATTGATTCGATGAAATCGCTTGGTCACGTGCTTGGCGGTAGGTAATGTTCTGGACTTCTAAGGTGTCCAGTGTTCGACGTAAGTCTTCTTCGGTTTGTTCAGTATGTTCTTTTAATTCTAAGAAACTAAAGTGTAGGCGTTTCACTACATTGGCAATATCACGCTGGAGTAAACGCAGTTCACCTGTACTGTTCACCACAATATGCTGATCAAGGGTGTCGGCGTTGAGGCGTTGCATTTGCATGCGAATTTCATACAACGGTGCGAGCCAGCGACGAGAGAACACGTTTAAACAGAACAAGAGAATCAGTATGGTGATCAGTCCCGTCACAACCAGGGACAGTAGAATTTTATAGCGAGCCAATTCGAGGGGTTGATTGTCTAATTCAATCATTAGCCAAACAGCGTTAGGGTCGCCACTGTCGAGTTTCGAACCATAAATGCTGTTGTGATTATGCGAAATTGGGCCAAAGAAGTTACTGTTTTCTGGGAAATTCGGCCAAAAGCGATTGTTTTGGTAGCCAACACTTAAATAAGTTTGGCCGCGACTGTCAATTAGTACCGCACGCTGTAGGTTTTTTTCATCAAACATTTTCTGCATGATGTTTTGAGCACGATCATATTGATCGGGCTGTTCTTGGACCAGTTTTAATAGATCATTCGCAGTTTGATGGTAACGTGCCAAAATTGCAGAAGCATCAGAGCGTTGTTGTGATTTGGCAGAGCTGGTCGTTTCGGATAAAACCCAAAGAATGCCAACACCTGTCAAGATGGCAATCGGCACTAAAATCAGTGCAATCAATTGCCCATAGGCATGATTGAGGCGTAAGCGTTTCGATATGGTCTTATTGAAATTTGACATAGTTCGGTCAGATTTATCATTCTGCGCAACATCTTAGCATGCTTTATGATAAGCGAAGACATCTGCTTGCCAATAAAAAGCAGAGTGAAATGGTGCAGTATTTCTGTTTTTTTCATACAATAGTCGCCACCTTAATATCGGTGTCGATCATGACGAATACGCAAACTGATTTTTTAGCAGATGAATTTTTACTGGATTACTATGTCGGTAAAACCCCTTTGGTGCGTTTGCAACGTTTAGCGTGTCATACCCAAGCCACGGTATTAGCAAAATTAGAAGGTAATAATCCAGCAGGATCGGTGAAAGATCGCCCTGCCTATAACATGATTGTTCAAGCGGAAAAGCGTGGACAAATTCAACCTGGGGATACCTTGATCGAAGCGACCAGTGGCAACACTGGGATTGCGTTGGCGATGGTTGCAGCCATGCGCGGCTATAAAATGAAGCTGATCATGCCGAACAACATGAGCCAAGAGCGTAAAGATGCAATGTTGGCTTATGGTGCAGAGCTGATTGAAGTCACTCAGCAGCAAGGCATGGAAGGTGCACGTGACCTTGCTTTACAAATGCAGGCTGAAGGCAAAGGCTTTGTGCTGAATCAATTTGGTAACCCTGATAATGTCGAGGCACATTACCTCACCACAGGCCCTGAAATTTGGAAGCAGACAGGTGGAAAGATTACCCATTTTGTCAGCTCGATGGGGACAACGGGAACCATCATGGGGGTCTCTAAATATCTGAAAGAGCAAAATCCTGATATTCAAATTGTGGGCTTACAGCCTTCAGATGGTTCAAGCATTGCGGGGATTCGCCGTTGGCCAGAAGAATATTTGCCGACTATCTTTGATCGCAGCCGTGTCGATCGCATCATTGATATTCCACAGATTGAAGCGGAGAAAACCATGCGTAAGCTGGCGCGTACTGAAGGTATCAGTGCGGGAACGTCTTCTGGTGGTGCAGTATGGGCGTCGATTAAAATTGCAGAAGAACAGCCAGACGCGGTGATTGTCTGCATTATCTGTGATCGTGGTGATCGTTATTTATCGACGGGATTATTCTCAGTTCAAGATTAGAATCTCCCCCTAACCCCCTCTTTAAAAAAGAGGGGGAACTCCTCCCTTTATAAAAGGAAGGTTGGGAGGGATCTAAAGAGATTTTAAGATGAATTTACGTTTTCCAATTTTAGTTTTTGATATTGAGACCCTGACCGATTTAAAAGCAGGTGCGCATCTTTATCATCTTGATTTACCCGAAGCAGATGTAGAGCAGGCGCTCACCAAAATTCGTCGCCAAGAGTCGGGGATGGACTTTCAACGTTTGCCGCTGCATGAAATCGTCTGTATTTCTGGTTTATGGATTGATGAAAAAGGTTATCGTCTGTTTTCATTTAGCCAGGAACAGAACAGCGAAGCTGAGATGTTGGCAAAATTCTTATCGATCTTTGACAAGAAGCAGCCGACGCTGGTCAGCTGGAATGGCTCGCAATTTGATTTGCCTGTGATTCTGTTTCGTGCCATGTACCATGGCTTGTCTGCACCAAGCTTGTTTGATCAAGGTGAAATTGATCAGCAAAAACGCTTTAACAACTATCAGAACCGTTATCACCATCGTCATGTCGATTTGATGGATGTGATGGCAATGTTTAATGGTCGTAATTTCCAGAAACTGGATGATATTGCCTGTTTACTTGGTTTTCCAGGTAAGCGTGGTGAAACAGGCTATCATGTGCCTGAATATGTTCGTAACAAACAATGGTTAGAATTGACCAGCTATTGCGAAGGTGATGTATTGAATACGTGGTTGGTCTATCTTCGCTGGTTGTTGCTCAAAGGCCAGTTGAATCAAAAAGATCATCAGTATTTAGTTCAATCCACCATTGATTATTTACAAACGCAAACGCAACAAACAGATTTTTTACAGGTATGGCAGCAAACATCGCAATATACTGTATTCACCGCAGATACTTTTGCGCCAAAAAATTAGGTTCATCTTTTGAAACACAAAGCGAAACAACGTCCAACGCAATATCCAAGCTATACCTTTCAGATCGAGGCATTTTCTCATGAGGGGCGAGGCATTGCGCATTATGGAACGCATCCAGATCATCCTAAAGAAAAACACGGCAAGAAAGTTTTTATCCGTTATGCCCTTGTTGGTGAAACGGTGCAGGCCAAGATTAGCAATCAAACTTCACGCTTAGAAGAAGCGGATATGATTAAGCTGGAGAGTGAGCCAGCGAAAGGGCGAGTTGATCCGATTTGTCCACATTTTGGGGTGTGTGGTGGCTGTAGCTTGCAGCATATTCATCCTGATGAACAGATTGTGTTAAAACAAAACGTTTTAAAATCGCATTTAGAACATTTTGCGGGATTACAACCTGAACAATGGCTCGATCCGATTCGTTCGGTCAAGGCAGATTACCGTCGTCGTGCTCGAATTGGGGTGCGCTATATTGCCAAGCAAAATCGATTGGTGATGGGCTTTCGTGAGCACCACAGCAATCATTTAACTGCAATTCAGCAGTGTAATGTGCTGGATCAAACTTTATCTGAATGTTTACCAGAACTTAAAAAACTACTCGAAAGTCTTACAGGCAAAGCGCATATTGGTCATATAGAATTGGCAATGGGCGACAGCGAGGTTGCATTATTAATTCGCCACTTAGATGAATTAAATGTGTCGGATGTCAACCAATTACGTCAATTTACGTTACTCAAAGGATGGCAGTTATATTTGCAGCCAAAAGGGGCAGATAGCTTACATCGCGTGGATGATTCACAAGCGGCAATGCGTTTGCATTACAGTTTGGATGATTTTGCCGTCAAATTCGCGTTTTCACCCTTAGACTTTACTCAAGTCAATAGTGGGGTAAATGCACAGATGATTCACTTGGCATGTGAATTGCTTCAGTTACAGAAAGGGGAAAGAGTACTGGACCTATTCTGTGGGTTAGGTAATTTTTCACTCCCGATTGCACGTTGTGTGGGTGAGGTAGGTCAAGTGGTCGGTGTTGAAGCAAGTGATGAGATGGTCAACAGAGCAACTGAGAATGCGCAAGCAAATCATTTGTCTCAGGCGGTGTTCTTTTCACAAGATTTAACAAAAGACTTTTCGCATCATTCTTGGGCGAAACAAGGATTTGATGCATTATTAATTGATCCTCCACGGTCAGGTGCATTTGAAGTCATGCAATATGTACCTAATTTTGGAGCCAAAAGAATCGTTTATGTATCATGTAACCCATCAACACTGGCAAGGGATGCAGGTGTACTGGCACAATATGGCTATCAACTGAAGAAAGCAGCAGTCATGGACATGTTTACGCATACTGAACATGTTGAATCGATTGCCCTGTTTGAAAAAGTTGAGCGGCTTGAAAAAATCGAAGAGATAAACGATTAAAAAATGAGTTACATATCCAGAGGAGAAAGGTATGGTCACAGTACGTGAGCAGTTACCTGGACGACTTCAAGAGTTGTCTGAGGAAGCGACTGTAGAACATGCCGCTGAAGCGCAAAGTAGTCTAGTCTCTTGGCTAGATCGAGTGCGTGGTATTTTGGATGGGGCAGAGCTGAAGCAACTTCAACAAGTTGCGGAGCTGACCTTAGCAAAAGAGTTACAAGCGACGGGAAATCATCGTATCAATACCTTTAGTACCGGGATTGGTATGGCGGATATTTTGGCCCATTTACATGTCGATGAAGACACGCTTTCAGCGGCGGTGTTATATCGGAGTGTACGTGAGGGGTTGATTACCTTAGAGGACATCCAACAACAGTTTGGCGAGCAAGTTTTGGGCCTGGTGAAGGGCACACTTGCGATGGGTAAACTGTCTGAGTTGATTGAAAAGAACAAACGTTTAGAAGATCACTTTAATAATAACCAGCGTGAACACTTAAACGGCATTTATAAAATGCTGATTTCGGTGACGGAAGATGTGCGGGTTGTATTGATCAAACTGGCAGAGCGAACCTATGCGCTGCGTGAATTGGCAACCGCAAGTAAAGAACGTCAGGAACGTGTTGCGCGTGAAATTCTCACCATTTATTCACCACTGGCGCATCGTTTAGGGATTGCCCAACTCAAGTGGGAATTGGAAGATCTTGCTTTTCGTTATTTAGCCCCAGAACGCTATAAAGAGATTGCCTCTTTGCTCAATGAGAAGCGTTTGGAGCGTGAACAGTATATTCAGTTTGTCATCGATAAATTGAAAACTGAATTGGCGGCTTATGATATTCAGGCCGAAATCACCGGGCGTGTGAAGCACATTTATTCGATTTATCGAAAAATGAAAAGTAAAAATCTGAGCTTCGATCAGCTTTACGATATTCGTGCTGTACGTGTTTTGGTGAAAAGTGTCCCAGATTGTTATCACGCTTTGGGCATCGTACATCAGATATGGCGTCATATTCCGAACCAGTTTGATGACTATGTGACTAATCCGAAGGCCAATGGTTATCGTTCATTGCATACCGCAGTGATTGCTGAGAATAAATCTCTGGAAGTGCAAATTCGTACCTTTGAGATGCATAACGAAGCGGAACTGGGGGTGTGCTCGCACTTTAACTATAAAGAAGGTGCTAAGAATACCGATCATTCCTTTAATGATCGCTTACATTCATTACGTGCTGTGCTTGAGCACTATCAAGAGCGTACTGAAACCACACCGCATGGTGAAGATGAAGAATCGAATGGCATTGATCAAATTCAAGATTTTGAGAATTTTGAAAAGATCTATGTGTTTAGCCGTGATGGGGATATCAAAGAATTACCACGGGGTTCAACCGTTTTAGACTTTGCGTATCATGTGCATACCGAAGTCGGCAATAAGTGTTATGCGGCACGTGTAAACCAACGTTATGTGCCTTTAACCTACACCTTAAAGACAGGTGAACAGGTTGAGATTTTAACCAAGAAAGATCGAGAACCGAACCGTGACTGGTTGGTAAACTCGCTGGGCTATATCAAGACTGCGCGTGCACGTGACAAGCTTCGTCATTGGTTTAGACAACAAGATCGCAGTAAGAATGTTGAAGTTGGGCGTGAGTTACTCAATAAAGAGTTGGCCCGTTTAGCAATTCACCCGAAAAGTATCGACCTGAAAGATTATTCATCGCATTTTAATCTGAAAGCAGGCGATGACATTCTGGTTGCATTGGTCAGTGGTGATATCAGTCTGCATGCCTTGATGAATCAAGTAAATCGTCAGATGCACTTGGATCAGGACGAGCCAGAACTGGTGTTAAAACCTGCGTTAAATCCACGTGCTAGCCATACCTTATCGGCGCATGGGATTTTGATTGATGGGTTGGATAATGTTGAGTTGCATATTGCACAATGTTGTCAGCCTGTACATGGTGAGTCGATTGGCGGCTATATCACTTTGAACCGTGGTGTCAGCATTCACAAGATTGCGTGTCCTGATTATTTACGTATGACCACGCAAGAACCTGAGCGTGCGGTTGAAGCCGATTGGGAAATGCAGCCAACCCGCGGTCAGAGTGTGCAGATCGTGGTAGAAGCCTATGATCGTCGTGGTTTACTCAAAGATCTGACACAGGTGATTTTCTCAGACCAAATCAATATTCGTCAGGTCAATACCATTTCTGAGGCAGATGGTATTGCCAATATGAAGTTATTGATTGAAGTCAAAGGTTTAGCGCAGTTGTCACGTTTGCTGGCTCGTTTAGAGCAGCAACCAGGGATTATCAGTGCCAGACGTTTGGTTCAAGGAAGTTAGAGCATAAGTATAAAAAAGCTGCATCTCGATGCAGCTTTTTTGTGTCTAACGTTTCGCTAAAAAGATATTGGTGAGACGATTTAAAAATTGCGGGCTCATGCTCGATAACTGATACATCAGTTTGGTTTTTATCCCAACAGGGGTGTGGGTTGGAAGCAAGGCATGGTCTTTTTGTTGTGCCAAATGCAGCACTTGTTTTGCCACATCGGCAGGAGTGAGATCCACGCCAATATTTTGAATACTGCCTGCATCCATATCTTTGACCATATTGGTTTGTACAAACAACGGCATGACGTCTAAGACACGAATATTGTATTTTTGCCATTCGACATCCAAAGCTTCGGTTAAGCCTCGAACTGCAAATTTGCTGGCAGAGTAAGATGCTAAATCAGCTTGACCATAAATCGCGGATGCTGAGGACAGGTTAATGACTCGGGCAAAGCTGGCTTGTTGTAGATGTACTAGGGCGGTGTGACAGCCATTGAGAACACCCTTAACATTAATATCAATGGTGCTGTGATGCGATTGGATCGAAGTATTTTCAAATGCGCCAGAATAGAGAATTCCTGCATTATTAATCAAAATGTTGAGTTCACCGGCCCAACTTTTAAATTCTTGCAATGCAGTTTGCCATTGGTCGTAATTACTCACATCGAGGTAACCTGCTTTGGCATGTACTCCAAGTTCTGCAGCTAAAGCCTGTGCTTGTTCTTCATTGATGTCATAAATTCCGACTTTAAAGCCTTTTTGATGAAAAAGACGTGCAATTTCAGCGCCAATTCCTTGTGCGGCGCCACTAATAAAAACACTATATGGCATGACTTTCCCTTGCTTTATATTGATAATTTTTGCGTGCGTGTATATTACGCATATGCAGCTTGGTGCTGCAACAATTTGCTTGTTTGGGTTTGGAGATGATCGTGGAAAAATTATTGGCAATCATGCAGGAATTAAGACAAAAATGCCCGTGGGATCAACAACAAACACCAGAAAGTTTGACACGATATGCCATTGAAGAGGCATATGAAGTTGAGGCTGCAATTCGCTCGGGTGAGGTGGATGAAATCCGCAATGAACTGGGCGACTTATTATTGCAAGTGGTCTTTCAATCTCAAATGTTTGATGAAAAAGGATTATTTAATTTTCAAGATGTGGTGGAAGCCATTAGTGAAAAATTAATTCGTCGCCATCCTCATGTTTTTGAGGCCGAAAAATATCAAAATCTAACGTCTGAACAAGTGAGTGACTTGTGGAAACAAATCAAACAACAAGAAAAACAAGGTAAGATAGGATCAAGGTTAGATGAGATTAAACATGCGCCTGCATTGGTGCAATCACATGAAATTCAGCACAAAGCAGCCCAATTAGGCTTTGATTTTGAAAGTGTGGATGATGCTTATGCCAAATTAGATGAAGAGTTAGAAGAATTACAACAGGCGATAAAAAGTCAAAATGTTGATCATATTCAAGAAGAGTTCGGTGATTGTTTATTTTCTTTAATTAATGTGGGGCGAAAGTTGGGGGTGTCCAGTGAGACCGCACTACTGGCAACCATCCATAAATTTAGAAGCCGTTTTGCGTTTATAGAACAACAAGCTCAACAACAACAGAAGGACTTGCAAGACATGAGTTTGGCCGAAATGGATGAACTTTGGGAGCAAGCCAAACGACAATTAAAATCTCAGGAGAAAGACAATGAAGTTGCCGCATCTCCGCAGCAAACTTAATTTTTTTATAGGCTTTATTCTCTGTTTGGGAGGTGCTACACACCTCCACGCACAGCAATTTGATCAATCTTATCAGCAGTGGAAGGCGCAGCAGCAAGCACGTGATCAGCAATTGGCGCAACAGCAGAACAATAACTATTACTTGGCTCGTCCAAGCCAGCAACACGCTTCAAAGCAAGTGTCATCATCTGTAAATATTCAGGGCGATAAAATCAGCTTGAATCAAGCGAATTTACAGCAATTACAGATGTTAAGTGGTGTGGGTGAAAAAAAGGCACAGGCGATTATGGAGTATCGGCAAAAAAATGGTGCTTTTAAAAGCATTGATGAATTAATGAATATCAAAGGGATTGGGCCTAAACTACTTGAGAAAAATAAGAGCAAGCTCATGTTGTAAACTTGAAAATGTAAAAAACGGATTGATTAGATAGACTGAACTGTTGAAACTTCCAACAGAATAAATTGCCCTTTGTGTGTGTTAGAGCTATGATTAGCGACAAATTGTTATTTACGTCCTGACGTAGGAGACAGTGTCTTTTGCAAACTTTGCGTGCGTCAAAATGTGGTTTGTCCACAACTCAACTTCCTTCCTCAATTTTAGATGTGATCGATAGTCTGACTAAAGCAGGCTACGAAGCATATATTGTGGGTGGTGGTGTTCGAGACATGATGTTAGGTCTTAATCCAAAGGATTTTGACGCGGTTACTAATGCTACACCAGCCCAAGTGAAAGAGGTTTTTGGTCGACGTTGCCGAATTATCGGACGACGTTTTGAGTTAGCACATGTATATTCTGGTCGCGAACTGATTGAGGTTGCGACCTTCCGTGCCCCACCGAAAAAAGCAGTCACCAGTGCCTCTGGGATGATTCTTCGTGATAATAACTGGGGAACGATTGAGCAAGACTTTGCTCGTCGAGATTTTTCGATCAATACCTTGTATTACCAGCCACGTAAAGGCATCGTGCTTGATTTCTGCCATGCGGTGGATGATATCAATACGCGGACCTTACGCTTTTTGGGCGAGCCTGCACAGCGCTTTGAAGAAGATCCTGTGCGCATGTTGCGTGCTTTGCGATTTGCGGCAAAATTAAATTTCCAGATCGATCAATCGATTCTTGATGTGTTTGATCCTGAGATGACGCAACTGTTGCGTGATGTTTCACCACATCGTTTATATGATGAGTCGCAAAAGCTATTCACCATGGGACATCTCACCCGTGTATTACCGATGTTGATTGAGTTTGGTGTTTGGAAACAGTTGTTTGCTGAAATCCCACCGAACCTGACCGCTTTTATCGACCGTGCAGCACGGAATACCGATCAACGCATTCAAATTGGTAAAACCATCAATCCTGCATTTTTCTATGCAGTATTGTTATGGAAACCGTTCTTGGAACGCTGTGATTTCTATTTGAACAAAGGGGTTGTGCCCGCAGAAGCGCGTGCACAAGCAGGTTTGGATGTGTTGAAGCGTCAAGCGACGCGAACCATCATTCCGCGTTTTGCTGAAACTTTTATTCGTGAAGTTTGGGAAATGCAAACCCGTTTGCTCAATCCAAAACCACAGCAAATTGAAGCTTTGGCTGGGCATGCACGTTTCCGTGCAGGCTTTGACTTTTTGCTGTTGCGTGAGAAGTCAGGTGATAGCAGTACTGAAGGTATGGGCGTTTGGTGGGAAACCTACCAAGAAATGACCACCGATCAAAAAGAGGCCGCGATTCGTCAATACAACCGTCAACGTAGTAAGACGCGTCGTAAAGCTGTTGAAGTTGATGAGCCGAAGACCGCTGAAATTGAGCCTTTGGTCAATGTACCTGAACCAAGAAGCCGTCGTGCCAAGAAAGAACGTGTCAGAGCGGATGAATCAAGCAGTCGTTTTATTGAAAAAGCAACTGCGGCTTCAGGTCAAATCAATGCGGACCACCCGATTCTCAAGCGTAAACGCGTTCAACGTGATCTTAGCCAAGTTGTTTTTGGGCCAACCCAATGACCATTCGCAGTTATATCGGTCTAGGCAGTAACTTAGGCGATTCGCAGCAGATTCTGAGTGAGGCTGTTGCGAAGCTCGCGACCTTGGGAACTGTACAGGTATCACGACTTTATCAAAGTCCACCGATGGGGCCGCAAGACCAACCTCACTATTTAAATGCCGTTGTTCAACTGGACACTACATTAGCACCGCTTGCTTTACTTGATCAATTGCAACAATTTGAGCAAGAGTCTGGGCGTGTCCGTTTACGACGTTGGGGAGAGCGTACCCTTGATCTGGATTTACTGATCTATGGTCAAGAGCAGATCCAAAATGAACGTTTAACCGTGCCGCATATTGGTATTTTACAACGTGATTTTGTATTGCTTCCCTTATTGGATTTAGATGCTCATTTGCAATTAAATGGTCATTCATTAAAAGATTTAGAACTGGTGCAGCAAGCAAACTTGACTGTAATAGCAGACCAGTCTTGGGCAACCGCTTAAGACTGTTTCGTTCTGGAAACGCCTGTAGAGGACATCATCATGATTAGTCTAAGTGACTTAAGAAAGTTTAAAGCCGAAGGACGCAAGTTCTCATGTCTTACTTGCTATGATGCAAGTATGGCGAAAGCGATGGAATTGGCTGAAATTGATACGATTTTAATCGGCGACTCTCTAGGAATGGCGATTCAAGGCAGAGACTCTACACTTCCTGTCACCGTTGAAGATATGGCTTACCATACCGCTGCTGTACGCCGTGGTAATGCGCATGCCTTAATCATGACTGATTTGCCATTCATGAGCTATGCCACACTTGAAGATGGCTTGAAAAATGCCAAGACGGTGATGCAAGTCGGCGCACAAATGGTCAAAATCGAAGGTGGGGCTTGGCTCAGTGAACTGGTTACCGTGTTAACCCGTAATGGGATTCCGGTATGTGTACATTTAGGCTTAACCCCGCAATCTGTACATGTGTTTGGTGGTTATAAACTACAAGCAAGAACACGCGAAGCAGCAGATCAATTGATTGCGGATTGCCAAGCAGTAGTTGATGCAGGTGCTGCGGTATTATTGCTTGAATGTGTTCCAGCTCAGCTCGGTAAAGAAATTGCTGAATTATTCCCGAATACGCCAGTGATTGGGATTGGTGCGGGCAATGAAACAGATGGTCAAGTGCTGGTGGTACAGGACATGCTTGGTTTGACCTTTGGTCGCGTGGCACGTTTTGTTCGCAACTTTATGAAAGAGCAAGCAGGTGAAACTGCAATTGTTGATGCGTTTAAATCGTATCATGCCGCAGTGCAAGATCAGTCGTTCCCAGCCAAGGAACATACTTTTCAAGTTGAGCTTTAATTCATGAAAACTGAAACAACAATACAAGGCTTAACTGCGTCATTGGCACCTGCGCGTAGCTCAAAAAAATTGATTGGTTTTGTACCGACCATGGGGAACTTGCACGAAGGCCATTTGACTTTAGTGCGTGAAGCTAAAAAACTATGTGATGTGGTCGTGGTCAGTATTTTCGTCAACCCAATTCAATTTGGTGCAGGCGAAGATTTTGACAGTTATCCGCGGACTTTAGAGCAAGATAGCCGTTTATTGGCAGATGTCGGTTGCGATATTATTTTCGCCCCGACGGTTGAGCAAATGTATGGCACGCAACCACGATTGACCAACATCAGTGTCGGTCAAATTACCGATGACTTGTGCGGAAAATCACGTCCCGGTCATTTTGATGGTGTTGCGGTTGTGGTGACCAAACTATTCAATATCGTCCAACCAGATTTTGCTTTCTTTGGTCAAAAGGACTATCAGCAATTGGCGGTGATTCGTCAGTTGGTGCAAGACTTAAATATGTCATTGGAAGTGATTGGTGTGCCCATTGTCCGTGCTGAAGA
The DNA here is from genome assembly GCF_000413855.1 of Acinetobacter gyllenbergii CIP 110306 = MTCC 11365. Classification (GTDB taxonomy): domain Bacteria; phylum Pseudomonadota; class Gammaproteobacteria; order Pseudomonadales; family Moraxellaceae; genus Acinetobacter; species Acinetobacter gyllenbergii. The sequence continues at coordinate 75,958 of NZ_ATGG01000027.1, forward strand.
TGGTCTTGCTTTAAGCTCGCGTAATGGTTATTTGACTGAACAGCAACGTACTGTTGCACCGACGATTTACCAATTGCTTAAGCAAGCTGAACAGCAACTACATGAAGGGCAAGCTTTGTCACAAGTGTTAGCAAATATCTCGGCTCAATTGACACAGGCGGGTTTTGTTGTGGATTATGTGGAAGCTCGACAAACCAACTTGCAACCTATTCAGCAGTTTGATCAAAACTTGGTGCTATTTATTGCGGCCAAGCTTGGTTCAACACGGTTGATTGACAACCTACAAATCGACTTTAAAACATAAAAAAATGAAGGGCAAAACGCCATGAAGCGTATTCTTATCGTTACAGGTCAATCCGGTTCAGGAAAGTCCTCTGCATTACAAGTGCTTGAAGATTTAGGCTATTATTGTATAGATAACTTACCTTTGGCGTTATTGCCTGAAATTGTGGCAAAACTGGATCATGAGAATAATCTGGAGCAGCTCGCACTCGGGGTCGATATTCGAAGTACCCGCGCCGATATGCAAGAGTTTGATCATGTTTTTCAGCAATTACAGCGACATGGTACAGTTGACATTATTTATCTGACCACACAGGATCAGGATTTAATTGCACGTTTTAGTGCATCTCGCCGTCCTCATCCTTTGGCAAGTCGCTTTAATAGTTTGTTGCAATGTATTCAGGAAGAGAAACAGCTTTTAATTCCGATACAATTTCGTTCTACAGTGCATATTGATACGACCGATAAAAGTGTTCATGATTTAAAACATATTTTATTGTCCAAGCTTGGGCAATCCGATAATTTGATCGTCATTTTACAGTCCTTTGGTTATAAGCATGGAATTCCATTGGATGCAGATTATGTATTTGACGTACGGCATTTACCAAATCCGCATTGGGATTTAGAATTACGCCGTTTTTCAGGTTTAGATGAACCTGTACGCCGCTTTTTGGAAGGCAGTCAACAAACCAATGAGATGTTTGAAGATATTTATACTTTCCTCGAAAAGTGGTTACCTGCTTTTGCAGAAGGGCATCGCCATTACATGACCATTTCGGTGGGATGTACTGGTGGGCAGCATCGTTCAGTTTATATCGTGGATAGACTCAAACACGCCCTTGAGGCAAAATGGGCTGTCCAAATCTTACATAGAGAAATGAAGCACTGGTCATGATAGACACAACAATTGATGTAATTAATAAACTCGGCTTACATGCGCGTGCATCTGGTAAACTGATCGAAGTGACGACCAAGTTCCGTTCTTCAATTCAAATTGGCAAGGGCGATAAGTTGGTTGATGCAAAAAATATTATGTCATTGTTGATGTTGGGTGCAGGTAAGGGCACCACATTAAGATTGGTCATCGAAGGTGCTGATGAAGAGCAAGCACTGGAAGAAATTCAAACGCTGTTCGCAGCAAAATTTTATGAGGCAGAGTAATAGTGGCACGTGGTCCCCAACGTTATACCGATGAAGATTTTGAGTCATTAGACGGGCGTGCGAGTCGAACCGAGCAAAAGAAAGCCGTACAACGCATGGCCGCTTTGGGCGAGCAATTGGCTCAACTAAACCCCAAGCAGATTCAAAAACTTCCTGTCGATGAACGTTTAATTGATGCATTGCTTGAAGTGCAAAAAATCAGTTCATTTGAAGCACGTCGTCGTCAGTTTCAACGTGTTGGTAAGTTGTTGCGCAATGAAGATGAAACCACCATTTTGTCTTATCTCACGCCGCAACAAGGCGCGAAAAAACAAATGCAATTGATGCGTTGGGTGGATCGTATGATTGATCAAGGTGATCCAATCATTAATGAATTTAGCAAAGTGTTTAATGCGTCGGAACGTCATACCTTACGTCAGCATGTATTGCGAATTCACCGTGACATCAAACAGCAAGTCAGTGAAGAAGAGTTAGAGGCGTCAAAACGCAAATTTGTGAACTATGTACAACAGGTCGCATTGTTATCTGAACAGTAATTAGAACGTTAAAAAAAGAAGTTTCCGAGGAAACTTCTTTTTTTATACGAGTACTAGCTTCCAAACTCGCTGCTTGCCCGTTCCTTTGCCCATTCTCTTAAAATAAATTTCTGCAACTTTCCTGTTGAGGTCTTGGGAATCTCAGTAATCACCACATCTTTGGGAACTTTAAAGCGAGCCAGTTCTTTCTGACAATGCGCAATGATTTCTTCGGCAGAGACGGATGCGCCTTGTTTCAGTTCAATAAAGGCGCAGGGCACTTCTTGCCAGCGTGCGTCAGGTTTAGCGACCACGGCCGCTGTGAGCACCGCAGGATGGCGATATAGCACATCTTCAACCTCTAAGGATGAAATATTTTCGCCACCCGAAATAATAATATCTTTGGAGCGATCGGTAATCTTGGCATAGCCATCTGCATGACTGACGGCTAAATCACCCGTATGAAACCATCCACCTTTAAAGGCTTCTGCTGTGGCTTGAGGGTTCTTTAAATAGCCTTTCATCACGATGTTGCCACGGAACATAATTTCTCCCATGGTCTGTCCATCATTGGGGACGGGTTGCATCGTTTCTGGATCAAGTACCCGCATACTATCCTGTAGTGGATAAGGTACACCTTGGCGAGAGTGGAGTTGTGCTTGTTCCTGAATGGATAAATCACTCCAACCTGCTTGAGAAGCACATAGTGCGGAAGGGCCATAGGTTTCAGTCAAGCCATAAACATGATTGACGTTAATGCCGATATTGCGCATGCCCTCAATGATTGCCACAGGTGGTGCGGCACCTGCGACCATGACTTCAACATCATGCTCAAAAGCCGCTCTCTGTTCGCTTGGTGCGTTGATCAGCATGGACAGCACAATTGGCGCACCACAGAAATAATCCACTTTATATACTGCGATGTATTTGAAAATTAATGCGGGATCGACGCGACGCAAACAAATATTGGTACCGCCACTGGCAGCAATTGACCAAGCAAAGCACCAACCATTGCAATGAAACAGTGGTAAGGTCCAAAGGTACACCGCACGAGGCTTCATGCCGCAGGCTAGGATATTACTGGCTGCATTCAAATAAGCACCACGGTGATGGTAGACCACACCTTTAGGATTGCCTGTCGTACCCGAGGTATAACTCAGGCTAATTGCATCCCATTCATCTTGCGGCAGTAGCCATTCAAACTCAGGATCACCGTGGGCTAACCATGATTCATACTCATATTGTCCAAGCGCAATCTGTTCGCCTTCAAATTCGGTATCAAAGACATCAATCACGATGATGTCTTGTGGTACCAGCGTGAGTGCTTCTGCTGCAACTTGGCGAAACTCAGGATCAACCAGCAGGACTTTGGCTTCTGCATGTTCGAGCATAAAAGCAATGGTTTTGGCATCGAGGCGAGTATTTAAGGTATTCAGTACTGCACCCGCCATTGGTACCGCAAAATGCGCTTCAATCATGGCGGGGATGTTGGGTAAGAGCACTGAAACAGTATCGTTTTTTTGGATGCCCAAATTTGTTAATTGGTGTGCAAATTGACGACAACGCTGATACGTCTGTTGCCAAGTAATCTGACGATCAGCATGAATAATCGCCGCTTGCTGTGGGTAAATATAAGCTGCGCGTTCTAAATAACGTAGCGGAGACAAGGCCACAAAATTGGCGGGGGTTTTGGGTAATTCATCATATGCACTGACCATGTGTATTGCTTCCTTTCTGTTCTTTTCATTGATTACTATTAAGCTAGTCTGACATTGAGTCTAAAGCATTTAGGCTTTAGTCGGAGATGAATCTCGACTGATCTAGGGTTTTTCTGGTTCAGAGGTTTCATCCACAGCTAAACCCGTGTAAAATCTTGGATACTTTTTTATCCGCCGTTTTTTATCTTTTGAGGCTGCGCCTCAATACATAATCTCGCGGTGATATGCTCCTTCGTATAGGGCATCACTCCTTAAGGATTTTATTATGCCAATCATTACTTTACCAAATGGTGATCAGAAACAGTTTGATCATCCGATTTCCGTGATGGAACTTGCTCAGAGCATTGGTCCGGGTCTTGCAAAAAATACAGTTGCTGGCCGTATCAATGATCGTTTGGTGGATGCTTGTGATTTAATCACAGAAGATGCAACAGTTCAGATTATTACCCCTAAAGATGAAGAAGGCTTAGAAATCATTCGTCACTCTTGTGCGCACTTGGTTGGACATGCAGTTAAGCAATTGTTCCCAGAAGCGAAAATGGTGATCGGTCCAGTGATCGAAGAAGGTTTCTACTATGACATCTGGATGCCACGTCCATTTACTTTGGATGATATGGCAGCAGTCGAAGAGCGCATGAAAAAGCTCATCGACCAAGATTATGACGTCATCAAAAAGATGACTCCACGTGATGAAGTGATTGCAGAATTCACAGCACGTGGCGAAGAATACAAATTACGCTTGATTGCAGACATGCCGAACGAAACACAAATGGGCTTGTACTACCATCAAGATTATTTGGATATGTGCCGTGGTCCGCACGTACCCAACACTAAATTCTTGAAATCATTCAAACTCACTAAAATCTCTGGTGCTTACTGGCGTGGTGATGCGAAGAATGAACAGCTACAGCGTATTTATGGTACGGCTTGGGCGGACAAAAAGCAGTTAGCTGCTTATATCAAACGCATTGAAGAAGCTGAAAAGCGTGACCACCGTAAAATTGGTAAAGCTTTAGACCTGTTCCATATGCAAGAAGAAGCACCAGGTATGGTGTTCTGGCATCCGAACGGCTGGACCATTTACCAAGTGCTTGAACAATACATGCGTAAAGTTCAGCAAGACAATGGTTACCAAGAAATCAAGACACCACAGATTGTTGATTTCACTTTGTGGGAAAAGTCTGGGCATGCGGCAAACTATGCTGAAAACATGTTTACGACGCATTCCGAAAGCCGTAACTATGCAGTGAAGCCAATGAACTGCCCATGTCACGTGCAAGTGTTTAACCAAGGTTTGAAATCTTACCGTGACTTACCAATTCGCTTGGCGGAGTTTGGTTCTTGCCACCGTAACGAGCCATCAGGTTCTTTACATGGCATTATGCGTGTTCGCGGCTTTACTCAAGATGATGCGCACATTTTCTGTACCAAAGAACAGATTGGTAAAGAAGTGGCTGACTTTATTAAACTGACTTTAGATGTTTATAAAGACTTTGGCTTTGAAGAAGTACAAATGAAATTGTCTACACGTCCAGAAAAACGTGTTGGAGATGATGCACTTTGGGACTTGGCTGAAAAATCTTTGGCGGATGCTTTAGATGATGCTGGCTTGGCTTGGGACTTACAACCAGGTGAGGGTGCATTCTATGGCCCGAAAATTGAATTCTCATTGAAAGACTGCTTAGGCCGTATCTGGCAGTGCGGTACAATTCAATGTGACTTCAACTTGCCAATCCGTTTAGACGCGTCTTATGTCACTGAAGACAATGATCGTGATCAGCCAGTCATGTTGCATCGTGCAATTCTTGGCAGTTTCGAGCGTTTTATTGGTATACTAATTGAACACTATGCGGGTTTCATGCCACCTTGGCTTGCACCAATCCAAGCTTGTGTGATGAATATTACCGATTCACAAGCGGAAGCAAGTGAACAAGTGGTCGCAAAACTCAAAGAAAATGGTCTTCGTGCCATTTCTGACTTGAGAAATGAAAAGATCGGATTTAAGATTCGTGAGCGTACCCTAGAGCGTATTCCTTACCTTCTGGTTCTCGGTGATCGAGAAGTTGAAGAAGGTACAGTTAATGTGCGTACTCGCTCAGGAAAAAATTTAGGTACTATGTCAGTAGATGCATTTATTGACTTAGTGAAATCTGCCGTTGCCGAACGTGGCCGGTATATCGTGGAGTAATAAAGATTAAACAGCCTGACCGTAACCAACAACAAGGTGCTAAAAGTAACCGTCCTGCAATTAACGATGAGATCCGTGCGAAAGAAGTACGCCTCGTCGCTGCAGATGGGGAACAAAAAGGTGTTGTTTCATTAAATGAAGCATTGCGTGCTGCAGAAGAAGCTAATCTTGACCTTGTTGAGATTGTGGCGAATGCAGAACCTCCTGTTTGTAAGATCATGGACTACAACAAGCACTTATTTGACTTGAAACAGAAGCAAAAAGATGCGAAGAAAAAACAGCATCAAGTGCAAGTGAAAGAAATCAAGTTACGTCCAGCGACGGACGTAGGTGATTACCAAGTAAAATTGCGTGCAATTTTACGTTTCCTTGAAGAAGGAAATAAGGTGAAAATCACTTTGCGTTTCCGTGGTCGTGAGATGGCACACCAACAGCTTGGTTTAGCTCAATTACAAAAAATTGAAGCTGACGTTGCTGAGTTTGGTGTTGTTGAACAAGCTCCGAAGATGGAAGGCCGTCAGATGGGCATGTTACTTGGTCCGAAAAAGAAAAAGTAATTTTTTCTTAAAAAAAGCACCGCAATAGGCGGTGCTTTTTTATGTCTACAATACTGCATTATTTCATTAAAAATTTTATAAGTGTCATCAACCAGCATCTGAATCAAAATATGATAGGGTAAATGAAACATGACAAAACTTAAAAATAGGAACAGGATATGTCAACAATTACAGGTACAGAACAACTCTCCGAAATTAATCAAAAAGTAGTACAAGACGGTGAGGTTCTGCCTCAAGTTAAACTCAAAGATGGTAGTCGTGTCCAAACAGGAACAGTTGCCACCATGCTGCATAATATCAATCTCTATAATGCAGGCGTTCGCGGTGCGGTCGAAGACGAATTGATTTTAGCTGTGCCGACCTTATTTAAAGTCGGAATGTTTGATTTATTCTCTGTCGATGAGTGGATCAATGGTCGTAATGCGGGTCGTAAATTTGTCGGTGAAAAGGCCAAGGAGTTCTTAGAAAGCCAAGCTTGAATCTCATAACATTATCTTTGAAAACACGGCTTTATTGTTTCTTTTCGTGCTTATTTGCTGATCGATATTGACGAAATGTGCTATAACGCAACAACAGTCAAGATAATGATGAACAGGACAATATAAATGATTGACTTATATTATTGGGGTACACCCAATGGGCATAAAATAACAATTGCTTTAGAGGAAATGGGACTCGACTATCAGATTTTCCCCATCAATATTTTAGAAAACGATCAGTTTCAACCAGATTTTCTAAGAATTTCTCCCAATAATAAAATTCCAGCAATTGTTGATCAAAATGGCCCACGAGGCGAGCCGATTTCAGTGTTTGAGTCTGGTGCAATCTTACAATATTTAGGTCGGAAAACGGGCCTGTTCTATCCAACAGATGAACAAGAGCGGGTTGAGGTGGAACAATGGTTGATGTGGCAAATGGGCGGTTTTGGTCCAATGCTGGGACAAAATCATCATTTCAATAAATTCGCACCCGAACGAATTCCTTATGCCATTGAGCGTTATATCAATGAAACCAAACGACTTTATACTGTTTTAAATAAGCAGTTGATTGGGCAAAAGTTTGTGGCGGGTGAATACTCGATTGCCGATATGGCAATCTTGCCTTGGGCATTGCGTTATGAATGGCAAGGTATTCAACTCGAAGACTATCCATATGTGAAAGACTACATTGAACGTCTTACTGCTCGTCCTGCGATACAAAAAGCCTTATCGATCAAAGTGGGATGAGTCTGAATCAAAAGATAGGATGGCGTTGCTACTTCAAACATTGGGTGATTGCGATGGGATTGTTGTTGATAACGGCAATTTCATGCAGCCTCATGCAGTATTTGCTTGGAATTGATATTTTTGGGTTTATTGTTTTCGCCTTTATTGGAAGTCTCAGTTTAATTTTTTCATCTTTATTTGCTTGGTTGCAGCTTGAAACTGGAAACTCATATTTCAGTACAGGGGTGTTTGTTGGATTTTTAAGTGTATATTTAGTGTTATACATTTATCTTGACCTAACTGTGTCTATTGACTGGGCAGCAGTCTCTGCGGGTGAAATACAGCTGACCTGGTATCAAAAAATGCTTAAGTCTGATCTGGCTTTTTGGATCGCATTTCTTTTTCCATTCATTGTTTCAGTCATGCATTTTTCTATTCGATCGAGAGCAACTAAAAGCAAAAACTAATCCTTGGCAAAACCATATCTTTATTGTTGAAAGAAGGGCTGTTTTATAATTGTGTAATTTTTCATCTGATCAGTGTGTGTTCAAGCTACGATGCTTTAAGTTCAAAAAGATAACGTATCATGCAAACTCAAATATCAGCCCTTTATTTAGACAAGCTTGGTTTTGAAGGTGAGTTTTTACCGACTTTGGCAAACTTAAAGCTTTTGTTAAACCTCCATGTACAAACGATTCCTTTTGGTAATTTTTCCTCTTTTCTTGGAGAGGAGGTTTCTTTAGCACCGAATCAACTTGCTCAGAAATTATTGCTTGATGGACGCGAAGGCTATTGCCTTGAACAGAGTAGCTTGACCAGAATCGCACTGACTGAATTGGGCTATGAAGCCTATAACGTGCTGGGGCGGGTCTATTATCAGAGTACGCCGATCAGTACGCCTGTTCGGACGCATTTGGTCACAGTGGTTCGTATTGATCAGCACTTATTTTTGTATGATCCTGGGTTTGGCGGAATGACCCCAACCACGGTTTTATCACTTGATTTGATCGGTGAAACACAGCAAACACCGCTAGAACCATTTAGATTTGTTGAGGCTGCACAGAGTGGTCTGGATGCGACAGTGCTGACGGAAATGACATATATGCTGCAAGTCTGTCTTCATGATCAGTGGGTGAATGTCTATGCGATGAATCCCGAACAGCAGATTGCAGACGCAGATGCCTTGGTTGCCAATTGGTATATTTCCACCTCACATGAATCCTTATTTACCCAGCATTTAATGTTGTTTAGAGCCAACAATGATGCACGTACGACACTCAAAGATGGTGTACTTCGAATTCATGGCAAAGGACAATCGGAGAAAAAAGAGTTATCCACTTTTGACGCGTTTGAGCATGTGATTAAAACCGTATTTCGAATGAATATTTCGCAACAGCAGCTTAAAGCAGCTTGGGCAAAATTAGCCTTGAATCCATAGTGTTCACGTTATATGGTCTGCTCTTGATGATGTGCTGATCCTAGTTTGAGTGAATCCTGTTTTGATGTCCTATTTTTTATTATTTCTCTCAGCCTTTGGTGCTGCGACCTTATTGCCGTTACAGTCTGAAGCGGTATTAATGACATTATTGGTACAAGGACTTTCCAATCCTTTTTATCTAATTTTGGTTGCGACCATTGGTAATGTCTTGGGTTCCTGTGTGAATTGGTGGCTTGGACTGAAAATTGAACATTTTAAAGATAAGACATGGTTTCCTGTTTCAGAGCAACGGTTGCTGCAAGCACAACAGATTTATCATAAATATGGTTTTTATTCGCTGCTACTGAGTTGGACGCCCGTGATTGGTGACCCCATTACCTTGATTGCTGGGTTGATGAAAGAGAACTTTTGGCGATTCTTGTTGATTGTCACGATTGCTAAAGGTGGACGTTATCTCACTTTATACGCACTCTATTTAGGAATTTTTTAAAAATGGGAAAGGTGAGATGAGCTTTCCCATTCAGTTTATTGCTCCGTTCCTTTGGTAATATCAACGGTAAATAAGTCATTGGTTTTCAACCAACAATAACTCACTACAGCAAGGGTCATACATCCACCCAGAATGGTTGCCGTAATAGTACCGAGGTATTTGGCTGCAAGACCTGATTCAAAAGCCCCCAGTTCATTACTTGAAGAAACGAACATCCCATTCACTGCTGCGACACGGCCTCGCATATTTTCAGGTGGGAAAATTTGCAAGATGGTTTGGCGAACCACCACGGAAACACTGTCACAAGCACCAGTCATGGCTAAAGCAAAGAGCGACAGCCACATATGGTTCGAGAAGGCGAACAGAATGGTAAACAGACCAAAGCCTGCGACGGCCAACAGCATATTACGCCACGCATGGTGCATGGGCGGAAACTTGGTCAGGACAATCATGGTGATCAAGGCACCAATTGAAGGGGCAGCACGTAAATAGCCAAGACCTTCGGGACCTACTTTTAAGATTTCTTCAGCAAAAATCGGCAACAGTGCAATCACGCCTCCAAAGAGTACCGATACCAAGTCCAGTGAGATTGCCCATAAAACAATTTTGGTTTTCCAAATAAAGCGGAAGCCATCGGTCAGACTTTGCAAGACATTCTCGGTTTCCATTTTTGGAAAGCTGCGTTTCTGTAAGCAATTAATCAAAATAAAGCAGATTGCCAATAATGCGGTTACGGCAAACAGACTGTTTTCTCGGCCAAGAAATGCCAACATAAAACCACCCAACATTGGCCCGATAATGACACCACTTTGCCAGCCGATGGTGGTCCAAGTGGCACCATTGGCATACAGTTCGCGTGGAATCAAAAAGGGCTTCAGTGAGGTTGCTGATGGATTGTAAAAACCGCGAATAGTGCCTAAGCTGAATATGACGGCATAGATGCCCCAAGACAGCGTGCTAATCCCAATTTTTTCTAAGCCATGTAAATGGAACAAACCCCAAAGAACCAAAGGCAAAGGAATGGAAAAGAATAAACAGACTTTCATAATGCTTTGTTTATTCAGCTTATCCGCGAAATATCCCCCCCATAGGGATAGGGTAATGAATGGAATTGCTTCTGCCAGACCAATAAAACCCAGTGTCAGAGGGTCACGCGTGATTTGATAGAGTGAATACGCCACAATAATTTCCTGAATCAAAATGGCCAGCGTTAAGCAAAATTGATTGAGGGTGACGATAGAGAAATCCCGATAGCGCAAGGCGGCGAAAGCATCATTCTGTATATTCATATAGATAGAGATTTAAGAATTTGTTGTTATTATATGCGCTGATTTTGTGCATGTTTCTCATAATTTGAGAATTAATTATGGGAAATAACGTTTGCTGAAAACAGCGCTATTTCTGTCAAAAAATGAGCATTTTGCTTTTGTTTTGAGTAGAGATACTATATGATACTGCCTTCCTTACCTGCAGGTTGATTTGCAATAGTGCAAACGTGCCGAACAGGTGCCCAAAAGAGGTTACTATGGCTAAGTTAAAAACTCGCCGTGGTGCAGCTAAACGCTTTAAAGCGACTGCAAACGGTTTCAAGCGCAAACAAGCATTCAAGCGCCACATTTTGACCAAAAAATCTGCTAAGCGTATCCGTCAATTGCGCGGTTGTGTAATGGTTCACGTAAGTGACGTTGCATCAGTTCGTGCTATGTGCCCATACATCTAAGGAGATTATAAATGGCTCGTGTAAAACGTGGTGTAGTGGCTCATCGTCGTCACAAAAAAATTCTTGCTCGCGCTAAAGGTTACTATGGTGCTCGTTCACGCGTTTATCGCGTAGCGTTCCAAGCGGTAATCAAAGCTGGTCAATACGCTTACCGTGACCGCCGTCAAAAGAAACGTCAATTCCGTGCTTTATGGATTGCGCGTATCAATGCTGGTGCTCGTCAAAACGGTTTGTCATACAGCCGTATGATCGATGGCTTGAAAAAAGCTCAAGTGATCATCGACCGTCGCGTATTAGCTGACATCGCTATGCATGATGCAATTGCATTTGCTGCTTTAGCTGAAAAAGCTAAAGGCGCATTAGCTGCATAAGCTTAGAGATTCAAAGAAGGCCGCTTTTTAGCGGTCTTTTTTTATTTTTAATGAATTGGATTTTCAATAATAGATAATAATCAGAGAGAGATAATGCAAGACGAACAATTTTTAAATGATTTAATTCAACAAATCCAACAAGGGCGTCAATTTAAATATTTATATTTCTGGGGACATACCCCAAAGCAAAACAATCATGTGGATAAAAGTTGTTTTAGCCAGTGGTTTCCATCGCCATTTGAACAGGATGGTGTTGAATATCTCACGGCAGAACATTATATGATGGCGCAAAAAGCTCGACTCTTTAACGATGAAGAGATATTGAATCAGATTTTGAAGGTCACACATCCGAATGAAGCAAAGCAGCTTGGTCGGAAAGTACAGCACTATGATGAACAACTGTGGCAGGACAAGCGTTTTGAAATCGTGGTACAAGCAAACTTGGCTAAATTCTCACACTATCCAGAATTAAGAGATTTTTTACTTGCCACGCATGATCGTATTTTGGTTGAAGCATCGCCTGTCGATAATATTTGGGGGATTGGGTTGGCACAAGATCACCAGCATATCCAAGACCCGAGCCAATGGCAGGGATTAAACTTACTTGGTTTTGCACTCATGCAAGTGCGCGCTCAGTTGCTATAGGCACAAAATGAAAAAGACCGCTTTTTTAGTGGTCTTTTTCATCGGCTAATTTTTTAAGTACTCTATATATGGCATAGATAAAAGCAAGAATCAGTATAAACAGATTGCCCCAAACAACTGCGAAATAAGCTAAGGTCCATAAAGCACAATAACACCATAGCATAGACCATAGAAATTTTATGATTCCTGACCAATGAAGACGGGGTTGGGGTTCAACGGATGAAGTGGTTTCATGCTCTGCTAATGCGGGAGGGGTGGTTGAAAAGTCGATAGGATCTAAAGGTTTTGGAGAAAATTTAAAGGCAGTGTGCTGTTCATGCTGATGACTGATATTTGAGTTCTGATATTGGTTGGCCGTATATTTTAGGATAAGTACGTGGAATTCTTCGAGTGTATTACGTGCTTTTTCAAATTCTAGTTTTTCTGTTTCAGACATGTGCCAGTAATCGCCATTGTCATTTTTGATATGAGATTCATTGTCAAAGCGACTTTTTAAGCGAGCAGCATTGAGCATTAAAATACTGGCATAATTCTTTTTCAGATTATAGGGCAATACTGGGAACTGTTCTTCTATTTGATACATATCGCCTTCATAGCAATTATTATCAGTCAACGGAACAGGGTAACTTCCAAAGCGTCGAGCCACTGCAAAATCATAGATTTGTTCTTGATATTCATTGAAAAAGCTTTGCCAGGAAATAGGTTTTAAATCTTCAGCAATACTGGCAATGGCTGCGACAGGAAGATCGATTAACACATAGTTTTCAACGCTGTCATGGTAGTTGTTGTAGTCTGAGTATAATGGGTATCCATCGTTATCATAGCTTTGCCAAAGTGATTTTTCTTCACAATGGACCAGTGCTTTGAACTGTTGTTGAGGAAAATGGCAGACAAGGCAAAAGTCACCATCACTTTGGGTAAAATTAAAAAGTTTTGATTCACTCAAATAATTTGAGAGATCGGATGCCGAATGTAAACTGATTTTTTCTAGGCCTTGTGATTTCAAACACGTTAAAAAATGCGAAGCAGAGCCTGCCAGTAAATTACCTTGCTCAATATTTCGTAAAATAGGAAAGTGGGTGAAGAGTAAAGGATGGCGGTCTAAAAGCTCGGAATCTACGCCGCCAGTTAAAAATTCATTTCCATAACTGACTAATGCGATTTGACGGTAAATTCTGGGTAAATGGAGATACACTCTTCTTCCTATTATAATCATTTTGAATTGAAGATAGAGTGATCGGAAAGTGATGAGAAAACAATACCATTTTCGCAATATTGGACAAGATCTATATATCTGGGATGTTCATCATTTACTTGAATTAACCAAAACTTGATGCCTAAGAAGGTGTTACTGGCTGATATTCAAGAGTTAAGCGAAGCCTATTGGTTTTCAGAGCAATCTCCAACAACACAACAAATCATTGAGCACGTTCAACTGATTCAAGATGCTGATCTGAGCTATCCAATTATTTTATGTGCGCAAGGGCGTGTGATGGATGGGATGCATCGTGTCGCTAAAGCCTGTTTACTTCAACAAGTAGATATTCTCGCCGTGCAATTTGAACAAACGCCTGAACCTAATTTTATCAATATGGATGCAGATGATTTGGATTATGATGAGTAAGACAATTTATTGATTTATTTAATGATTACATAACCCAAACATGTTCGATTAGACTTTTGGCCTGAAATCTTTTTACAGTAAAGAAAACAGCATCAGGATCAAAATATGTTAGTGAGCGTAGAAGGGTTACAACAAGGTGCATTTGAAACAGAACTGAGTATTGTGCCGAGAAAGGGTGAAACCATCCGAATTTTTTATGGCCCAGATGCTGAAGTTGAAGGGGAAATTGAAAATGTGCATCACATTGTCAATCAGCATGATGGTGGGCATAAAGTGATTATCAGAATTCGACCGACTTTCTAAAACGATAAAATAAAAACCTAGATGGCATGATCTAGGTTTTTTTATGCATGCTGTCTGTTGTTATAGACCAAAATAATAAGCAAGTAGACAGATAATCACAGTCAAAATAATCAGTTTAATGACCCCTGATGTACCAACCTTATGCTGTTGGGTTTTATCCAGTTGATGCGGGATTTCCATCGTTCGGTCAATGATTTCAGGTTCTTCAGCTGTCAACTGGGCCGTTTGATAATGATTTGCTGTTTTCACAATCAGCTTGGCAAATAAATCATCGGTCTTCTGGGAGAAGTTTCGCAAATTGATTTGTTCTTCAGGGCTGAGCAATTCACCCGTCATTGTATAAGGATGTAGTCTTTGTTGTTGTAAATAATCAGCCAAAGCTTGAGTACGATGTAACAGGCGATGTGCACAATCTGCAGGATAATCGGTTGGAATCAAGGCGAGTGGCTGGTTTGGTGGACTGATTGAGTCCAACTCATAGCCATAGAAAGGAAGGTCTTGTTGTTCTGGTTCTGAGAAATGTTCTGCATATTTGCTGTCAAACAACTCTTTCTCCAAGAAAATAGCCACCTGATTCCAATTCACCTTCTGTAAGTCAGCATCAATTTTTTTCGCGAATTTATCATTCAACTCGTAACGCCAAAACACTTCTTGGCGGAGTGTTGTTTGTTGAGATGTCGGTATACCAAAGGCTTGATCACTGTTATCCCATTCAGCCAGTTCTTGCCCACAAATCCACGCGGTTTTTTTATTGCCTTGGTGGCTCACCATAAAATGCGCAAAGGGAAGCAATTCCACATTGGCATTGGGATTCTGTTCATCATTGAGTACGCTGGATAAATGTAGGCTGAGTTTTTTTACCCCTTGTTTTTTTAAGCCTTCAAGCCAAATCTGGAAATGTTGTGCCAACAGGTGTTGAGACAGTAAGTCCCTAAAAAGCAGTCGATTTTGATTGAAAATCGGATGTTCAATCCAGTGGCTAAAATGGAGTTCACCTGCAAGAAACTCATTGCCATAAGTCACAAGTGTAAGCTGTTGTTTCCAGATTTGATCAAGCGCCATCGTTATTCTTTCTCATTGACGAATTAGGGTTTATTGATATTTCACTTTACGAGCTATAGCTCTCATTGCGACAGTGGACATTTTTTTGATGCTACAAGGCATGTCTTATGTAATTTAGCCATTCTAAATAAATAAGACATAACGCCGTAGCTGCGTAAGATAACGCATCTGTCCTTGCGCTGCGATCAAAGCAGTACTTTGATCTTGCTCAGGTTATGGCTAAAACCTCCCTAAACTGTGTTATGAAACTTGACAAGGGATTTGCCATTGTCTGCGTTTCATGCCTTGTTTATGTCGTTTTAGCCGATAACGCAATGCATGGTTGAAATGTCAATAGACCCTAGTATCTTATACATTTTATTCAATTATTGATCTTTTTTTACGAAAATTTAAAGGATTGATGCGGAAATCTAGTTATTTGTCTTTAAATTTAAGCTTTAAAAAGTACGCTATTTAAACAGCGGTTTAGCTTCATAAAATAGGTAAAAAGCTGATAAACTATAGCGTTTTATTATATTTCTATATTTTGTTGCTTTGAGAGTTACTATGTCACTGGAAGCCCTGACCACTGAAGCGCTTGCTGCCATTGCAGCGGCTCAAGACCTTGCCGCACTCGATCAAGTTCGTGTGCAATTTACAGGGAAGAAAAGCCAGCTTGCAGAGCAGTCGAAAGCACTTGGAAAAATGGATCCTGAAGAGCGAAAAGTACAAGGTGCTGCGATTCACGCTGTGCGTGAAGCAATCAATACAGCTTTGACTGAGCGTCAACAGACATTACAACAAGCTGAACTTGCAAAAAAATTAGCAAGTGAAACTATTGATATTACTTTACCAGGTCGCGGTCAGCGCATGGGAAGTATTCATCCTGTTACTCAAGTACAAGAGCGTATTTGCCAATTCTTTACTAAAGCTGGTTTCCAAGTCGCACACGGTCCAGAAGTTGAAGATGACTATCACAACTTTGAAGCCTTAAACATTCCTGGACATCACCCAGCCCGTGCGATGCATGACACTTTCTACTTTGACGCAACCCATTTGCTACGTACACATACTTCAGGCGTGCAAATTCGGACCATGGAAACCAGTCAACCGCCAATTCGTATCGTGTGTCCAGGTCGTGTTTATCGTTGTGACTCGGATCAAACCCATTCGCCAATGTTCCATCAGATCGAAGGTCTGTACGTTGCTGAAAATACCAGTTTTGCTGAGTTAAAGGGTTTATTGATTAACTTACTCAATGAATTCTTTGAAAAAGATTTAAAAGTACGTTTCCGTCCATCTTACTTCCCATTCACAGAGCCAAGCGCAGAAGTGGATATCATGGATGAACGTGGTCGTTGGTTAGAAGTGTTAGGCTGCGGCATGGTGCATCCAAATGTATTGCGTGCTGCAGGAATTGATCCTGATAAATACAAAGGCTTTGCCTTTGGTCTAGGGGTAGAGCGTTTTGCAATGTTGCGTTATGGCATCAATGATTTGCGTATGTTCTACCAAAATGATGTGCGTTTCTTACGCCAGTTTGCCTAAACAGTTTTTCAGGATTAAAGAAGGTTTATACACATGAAAATTAGTGAAAATTGGTTACGCAGCTGGGTAAATCCAGCGATTGATAGCGATACATTGTCTGATCAATTGACCATGTTGGGTTTAGAAGTCGATGAGTTAGCGCCTGTAGCAAAACCATTTACAGGCGTGGTGGTGGGTGAGGTTCTAACCGTTGAACAACATCCCGATGCAGATCGTTTACGTGTCACTACGATTAATATCGGTTCTGGTGAACCCTTACAGATCGTATGCGGTGCGCCCAATGTTCGCGTGGGTATGAAAGCCCCTGTTGCGACGATTGGTGCGGTATTGCCTGGTGATTTCAAAATTAAAAAAGGCAAACTCCGTGGTGTTGAGTCACAAGGTATGCTCTGTGGTGCTTCTGAAATTGATTTAGAAGACAAAATTGATGGTTTGTTAGAGTTGCCTGCTGATGCGCCAGTGGGAATGAATATTCGTGAATATTTAAAACTTGATGACAATGTGATTGACATTAGTATCACGCCAAACCGTGGTGACTGTTTTAGTATTCGTGGTATTGCCCGTGAAATTGCAGTCATTAACCAGCTTGAAGTGAATGAGCCGAAGATTCAGGCTATTACAGCAAGCATTGCTGATGAGAAAGCGGTTAACATCAGTACAGAAGGTACCCCTCGTTATTTAGGTCGTATTGTTAAAAATGTCAATGTGAAAGCGCCGACACCGGAATGGATGGAACAAGCGTTATCACGTTCAGGTATTCGTACGCATAGTATTTTGGTGGATATTACCAACTATGTGTTACTTGAACTCGGTCAACCGATGCATGCCTTTGATTTGGCAAAAATCGAAGGTTCGATTCAAGTCCGTCAAGCGCAGCCACAAGAAAAACTGACGCTGTTGAATGATCAAGACGTTGAATTGCAAGATGACATGATGGTGATCGCCGATGATCAAAAACTATTGGCGATTGCAGGGATCATGGGTGGGTTGGATTCATCGGTAACTGATGAGACTCAAGATATTTTTCTTGAAAGCGCATTCTTTGCACCTTTAGCCATTGCAGGACGTGCTCGTCGTTTCGGTTTACATACCGACTCATCACAGCGCTATGAACGTGGCGTAGACTTTGAATTGCCAATGATCGCCATGCATCGTGCTTCAGAGCTGATTCAAGCCTTTGCTGGTGGTGAGTTTGGTCCAATTACGGTTGCTGAGCAAGTTGCTTTATTGCCAAAGCGTGAAGCGATTGCATTAAAACAAGCACAAGTAGACCAACTGTTGGGCTATCAAGTTGCTGGTGATTTTATTGCTGATGCCTTAACACGTTTGGGCTGTGTGGTGGAAAGCAAAGCACAAGGTGAGTGGAGCATCGTTCCACCATCACATCGCTATGATATGGCAATTTATCAAGACCTGATTGAAGAAGTTGCTCGTATTCATGGTTATGACAATATCCAAATCAGTTTGCCAAAAATTGATGTGAAATTAGAGCAATACCAAGATCGTTTTGAAGTTGCACAATTACGTCAAACTGCGGTGACTTTAGGCTACCAAGAAGCAATTAGTTTTAGCTTTGCCGATGCTAAACTTGAAAAACAATTGAATCCAAATGTACAGCCGCTCATGCTTGCCAATCCGATTTCAAGTGATTTGGCGGCGATGCGTAGCACCTTGTTATCAAGCTTGATTCCTTGTGTTCAGTACAATTTGAACCGTCAACAGCAGCGTGTTCGTTTCTTTGAGTTAGGCTTACGTTTTGATTATCAGAATGCTCAAAGCATTCATGATCTAAAACAGATTCCAACCTTGGCATTAATCGCTGTTGGTTCGCGGACGCCAGAGTCTTGGCATGCGAAGCCGCAGGCAATGGATTTCTTTGATTTTAAAGGTGAGGTTGAAGAAATTTTGGCGGCGGGACGTATCGGTGCTGAGTTTGTTTGTACGCAACGTGCTTGGTTACATCCAGGTCAGTCGGCTGAGATTTTAGTGAATGGACAGTCGATTGGTTATCTCGGTCGCTTACATCCTTCTTTGGAAAATGAACTCGATTTGGGTATAACTTGGGTGGCTGAACTGGATCAGCAGGCAGTTTTGCAATCTTATGTATCTAATTTTACAGAATTATCACGTTTTCCATCGGTTAGACGTGATATTGCGCTTTTAATCTCTGATAATATTGAGGTAAGAGATATTCAGCGGTTAATTGAGCAAACTGGTGGTGAGTTACTCGACTCAGCATGGTTGTTCGATGTGTATACGGGGCAAGGAGTTGAACAAGGCAAACGCTCTTTAGCTTTTGCAGTGCTCTGGCAACATCCAACTCGTACGCTTGAAGATGCTGAAATTAAATCTGGTATGGATAACATTATTCAAGTGTTGGAAGACACTTACCAAGCGACATTGAGGGCCTCATGACAGCATTAACAAAAGCAGATATGGCGGACCATTTAAGTGAGCTTACTAGCTTAAATCGCCGTGAAGCAAAACAAATGGTCGAGCTATTTTTTGACGAAATCAGCCAAGCATTAATTGCGGGTGAACAAGTCAAACTTTCGGGCTTCGGTAATTTTGAGTTGCGTGATAAACGTGAACGTCCAGGACGTAATCCAAAAACGGGTGAGGAGATTCCAATCTCTGCTCGTCGTGTGGTGACGTTCCGAGCGGGTCAGAAATTTAGACAGCGTGTTGGAAATGAGCAGATCGATTGATCTGCTTTTTTTATGCCTAAACTTCTTGGTTTGAGTAAACGATAGGCATAAAAAAAGAGAACCGAAAGGTTCTCTTTTTTTTCTAATCTAGAAACTAGATTATTGTGCAGCAGAAGCAGCAACGTCAGAAGCAGCAGCAGCAACGTCAGAAGCAGCAGCAGCAACGTCAGAAGCAGCAGCAACAACGTCAGAAGCAGCAGCAGTAGTAGCTTCAGAAGCAGCAGCTACAGCTTCAGAAGCAGCAGCAGTAGCGTCAGTAGCTGGCGCTTCTTCTTTCTTAGTACAACCAACGAAAGCTAAAGTAGTAGCAATAGCAGCAGCAACAGCGAATTTTTTGAATAACATGGCATCACTCTCATAAAATTGTGAGATTAAAAAAAACCTAGAGTTAGTCTGTTTGTGCTTTTATTATTCCTAAACGCTTTAGGTAACAACGCAGGGAGCAGCCTAACTGGTCTGTAGCTATCCTATCAAAGCAATTCATGAATTACTACTGTTCTGTCCAACAAAACGACAAAAATGGGCAGAATTTGGCTGTTTTTTGATAGAAAATAACTATGGATAATAAAATTTAAATCGGTAAGTTGCGGAAATAAAATGAGTTATTTTGTAAATATATAGATAAATCAATAAAATAGTATTTTTAGTGAAATTTTTTAAAAAATGTAAATGTTGTGTAAGCATGTCAACCAAATAAAAAAAGCTACCATTAAGGTAGCTTTTTTGACTGAGGCTTAAGTTGATGCTTTTCGTTTCATTTGATCAAAGAAGTCATCATTGGTTTTGGTTTCTTTCATCCGATCCAATAAGAATTCCATCGCTGCAAGTTCGTCCATTGGGTGAAGTAGTTTACGTAAAATCCAAACTTTACGTAGATTTTCTTCACTCATGAGGCGTTCTTCACGGCGCGTACCTGATTTCTTGATGTTCATAGCAGGGAACACGCGTTTCTCTGCGATACGACGGTCAAGGGTAATCTCTTGGTTACCTGTACCTTTAAATTCTTCGTAGATCACATCATCCATCTTACTGCCTGTTTCAATCAAGGCTGTTGAGATGATGCTGAGTGAGCCACCTTCTTCAATATTACGTGCAGCACCAAAGAAACGTTTTGGACGTTCTAAAGCATGTGCATCGACACCACCTGTTAACACCTTACCTGATGAAGGGATGACAGTGTTGTAGGCGCGTGCAAGACGGGTAATCGAGTCAAGCAGAATCACAACATCCTTCTTGTGTTCAACCAGACGTTTCGCTTTTTCAATGACCATTTCAGCAACTTGAACGTGACGGGCAGGTGCTTCATCAAATGTAGATGCAATCACTTCACCACGAACAGTACGCTCCATTTCGGTGACTTCTTCAGGACGTTCGTCAATTAAAAGCACAATTAAGAATACTTCAGGGTTATTACGAACAATCGACTGCGCAATGGTTTGCAATAACATTGTTTTACCCGCTTTTGGCGGTGCAACAATAATAGAACGTTGACCTTTACCGATTGGCGCAATTAAGTCGACAACACGAGAGGTTAAATCTTCAGTGGTCCCATTACCGAGTTCCATGACCAGTTGTTCAGTCGGGAATAAAGGTGTGAGGTTTTCAAATAAGATTTTATTACGTGAATTTTCAGGTGTATCGTAGTTAATTTGGTTTACTTTTAATAAAGCAAAATAACGTTCACCTTCTTTTGGTGGGCGAATCGTACCTGTAATGGTATCACCGGTACGTAAGTTAAAACGGCGAATTTGCGATGGGCTGACATAGATGTCATCTGGTCCCGCTAAATATGAACCAGCCGCAGAGCGTAGGAAGCCAAAACCATCAGAAAGAATTTCGAGAACGCCATCACCAAAGATTTCTTCGCCGTTCATGGCATGGCGTTTTAAAATGGCAAAAATAATATCTTGTTTACGGTTACGTGCCATGCCTTCAAGGCCCATAAACTCCGCAATTTTAATGAGTTCGCCAATGGGTTTTTTCTTGAGTTCAGTTAAGTTCATAAGTGGTCAGACAGAATGGAATAAGTGGAGGACTACGTTAGGGAAAGAATAAAAATCGACCGCATACATACATGCTGAGGTAATTGTATTTACACAACCACGATTCAGTAGTCTGGTTCATTGTTTCAGAGAGAAATGTGAAAACAATTGTTTATTGCCGAGCGGCGATCTTATGTTTTGTGTCTTGTAAGAAGCGCAATGAAGTAGATTCCATTCAAAGCTTCTTGATCCAGAAATATAGAGGAAATCAAGCAAATTGTCAATTTTTACGAAGAAATACGCGATTCAATGAATCGCGTATTTCTTCTATTGACTCTAAACAATTGGATTAGATGTTTTGGTCAATGAAAGCGGCAAGCTTTGAACGTGGTGCTGCGCCAACTTGTTGAGCAACAACTTCACCATTTTTAAACATCAATAATGCTGGAATATTACGGATGTTGTATTTAACAGCGGTATCTTCACATGCAGTCACGTCAACTTTAACGATTTTTACTTTACCTGCATATTCATTGGATAAATCTTCAAGCACAGGTGCAATTGCTTTACATGGTGCACACCAGCCAGCCCAGAAATCAACAAGTACAGGAGTTTCAGCATCTAAAACATCTGCTTGGAAGTTTGTATCAGTTGTATTAACAATAGTCGCAGACATGAGGTTGCTCCAATTTTAAGAAATAAAGTGCGAATTTGATCATCATCACGATGAATATTACATTGCTACTTTATTCAATGTAAGGGTTTGTTCTGATTATTCAAGTTTGAAAATGAAAAGTCTAATGGATGCTCACGATGTTGATCATCGACTTCTACAATCATTTATGCACGAAAAGCGAAAATACGCGACTTTTATTGCTTAAAATGACTTTAAAATTGTAAGCATGTGAATTACTCTAATGCGTGAATTGAGCATGGGTTTATATGAATAATGTCTGATTTTCTGATTGATGAAGAATTACTTGCTGCGATTGATATGGGATCGAACAGTTTCCATCTGGCAATCGCTCGTGTTGATCACGGTGAAGTTAAGAAAGTTGCTTCAATGTCAGAAAAAGTACAGTTAGCAGCTGGGCTTGATGAAAATAAGAATTTAACTGAAGCTGCACAGCAGCGTGGACTGGCATGTTTAGCCCGTTTTGTTGGGCGTTTGAGCTCAGTGCAACCGAATCGTTTACGTATCGTGGCAACCAATGCGTTAAGACAAGCAAAGAATGGTCACGAATTTATCCAAAAAGCAGCCGAAATTTTACCAAAACCCATTGAAATTATTGCAGGTCGTGAAGAAGCACGTCTAATTTATCTCGGTGTTTCACATACCATGGCCAATGGCGGTCGACGCTTGGTGGTGGATATCGGTGGGGGGTCAACCGAGTTTATCATTGGTGAGGAATTTGAACCGCTACATACTGAATCCTTACAAATGGGCTGTGTTGCCTATAGTAAAACCTATTTCCCAGATGGTGAAATTACCAGTAAAGCCTTTGATAAAGCGGTGGTTGCAGCGCGTAAAGAAATGTCCGCCATTGCCAATACTTATAAATCTGTCGGTTGGGATACCGTGGTTGGTTCGAGTGGAACAATTAAAGCCTGTCGTCAGATCGCAGTGAATCTGGGTTTAAGTGATGAGCAAGAAAACCTAACCCGTGACGGTTTATATAAATTAAAAGAGCGCTTGCTCAAATTTAAGCATATTTCTGAAATTGATTTTGATGGTCTACGTGAAGACCGTCGAGCAGTTTTGCCAGCCGGTCTTGCGATTCTATATGCCATTTTTGAAGTTTTAGATATCGATAAATTGGCATATTCTGACGGTGCATTACGCGAAGGCGTGATGTATGACTTGCTTGGTCGTTTTAAACATGAAGATATTCGTGACCGTAGTGTGCAAGCGTTAATGGGGCGTTATAACGCTGATCCAAAACAAGCTGAACGTGTGGTCAATACAGCACAAGAGTTATTCGACGGCGTTGCAAATGCATTGAATTTAACGACTGAAGACAGTGACTTACTGCGTCGTGCAGCTTATTTGCATGAAATTGGTTTGGCGATCAGCCACGGTGGTTACCATCGCCATGGCGCATATTTATTGCAACATTCGGATATTCCGGGCTTCTCACAAATTGATCAAAATCATCTTTCGCATTTGGTTTCACATCATCGTCGTAAGTTACGCGCAGATGCAAAAAATGACGTTTTAAAGGTCGGAGGCAGTCATTTACTCTATCTTTGCCTATTACTGCGTCTTGCTGTTTTGCTGAACCATAGTCGTAGTGATCAGATGCTTCCTGCCATTGAACTAAGTGTTGTAAATGATCAACAATGGCAACTCAGCGTTTCTGGTGATGCTAAACAATGGCCTTTATTGGTTGCAGATTTGCATGATGAGCAAGTGCAATTTAAACATTGGGACATTGAGTTAAATATTCAGTCAGACAAATTTGTTGATTAACAATACATCCTCGTTAGGGATTATCTACGACTTATGAAAAATAAAGCGACTCAGTCCAAGGCTTGGGCTACGGTTCAAATTGCACGACATCCTGAACGTCCGCAATTTCTAGATTATGTCAGTGAAATCTTTACTGAATTTGATGCCCTTCATGGCGACCGTTTATTTGGTGATGACGGTGCCATGATTGGTGGTTTGGCACGTTTTGATGGACAACCGGTGATGGTTGTAGGCCAGCATCGTGGCCGTAGCACCCGTGAAAAGTTACAGCATAACTTTGGGATGTGTAACCCAGAAGGTTATCGTAAATCACAACGTTTGCTTGATATGGCAGAGCGTTTTAATTTACCTGTGTTTACTTTTGTCGATACTATGGGTGCATACCCAGGCGTAGGTGCAGAAGAACGTGGCCAGGCAGAAGCCATTGCGACCAGTTTGGCACAACTTTCAAGCTTGAAAGTGCCGGTGATTGCGACCATTTTAGGTGAAGGTGGTTCGGGTGGTGCTTTGGGTATTGGTGTTGCTGACCGTGTGATTATGCTGTCACATAGTATTTACTCGGTGATTTCACCTGAAGGCTGTGCATCTATTTTGTGGAAGACTGCAGATAAAGCGGCTCAGGCGAGTGAGGCGCTGGCTTTAACCGCAGACAAACTTAAGGCTTTAGGTATTGTCGAATATGTTGTGGATGAAGGTGAGGGGGCACATACGCAACCTGAAAAAGTCATGCATGATTTGAAAGATGTGTTAAAACAAGCCCTAGAAGAATTGCAACCGATGGATGCACAAGAACGATGCGATGCACGTTATCAACGTTTAATGAAGTTTGGCAGCAGCAATTTAGGCATCGCGTCTTAGCACAAACTCAGCATTTTTCTGAACAAGCTCAATTCCTGATTGGGTGTAGCGGCGGCATGGATTCCATGCTGTTGCTGTATCTGATGTCTGAACTTTTTCCAAGCCGAACCCGTGCGATTTATATCGATCATCAACTGCAAAGCAGGAGTGATGAATGGGGGCGGCTGGTTCAACAGCATGCTGATGTACTCAATATTCCTTGTATTCTCCAAAAAGTCTCGGTCGAGGCAGGAAACTTAGAACAACAGGCGCGTGATGCCCGTTATCAAGCATATCGGCAGCATTTAAAATCCAATGAGATTTTGGTGTTAGCCCATCATCAGCAAGATCAAGCTGAAACATTGTTATTACGGTTATTCTCGGGGGCTGGGGTCAATGGACTTGCGGCTATGCAGCAGCTTGATGTTCGTCAAGAGATAACCATTTGGCGACCGTTTCTGGAACTCAGTCGTGATCAGATTGAGCAATGGACCGTGCAGCTTGGTTTTGACTATGTGACGGATCCAAGTAATCACGATACCCATTATGATCGGGCATGGTGTCGAGAACAGCTCTGGCCGATGTTGCAACAACGTTTTCCTAAAATGCAGGCGGCTGTCACACGCAGCAGTTATTTGATGCAAGATGCAGCTGAAATACTGGATCAGGTGTTGCAAGTAGATTGGCAACAATGTGCCACCGATCATCAGCTCGATTTGATCGAATTGGCACAACTTTCGGCTGCTCGACAACGTCAGTTGTTGTCTGCTTGGATGAAAGGAAATGATCAATATCGTCCCAGTTTCGACATGGTGCAACGCTTACAACACGAAGTAATTCTGGCAAAACCTGATGCGCAAGCAACTGTGCATTTCAATCAACATTATTTCGTTCGCTATCAGAAGACGTTATATCGTTTAAGCTATGATGAGTTCTATGCAGAAAAACGATCCCCTGTTTTGCCAGTACAGACACAGCGTTATCAAATGTGGCAATCATTTGCGCTTGCAGCAGGGAAATTTAAGATTGAATCTCAAGCGATGGGGCTTTCAGCTCAATTGTTGGATCGAGAGTTGACGCTTATTTTGCGACAGGGGGGTGAAAAAATTCACCTATATGGACGTGTTGGTCATTGGCCATTGAAAAAAGCCATTCAAGAGGCGCAGATTTTGCCTTGGTTACGTCATACAATTCAAATATTAGTTGTAGATAATGTTATGCTTGGGGTTTTTAGCCCAAAGGGTTTTTGGTTGGCGCAATCTGATTATTTAGAGCAGGGCGGTTGGCAACCAAGTTTAATTTCTGACTGTAATGACTTTTTTCAGCAGTCTTTTTCACATGATGAGTAGGACATGGCGACAACATTGAATCAAAATATTTGTTTTATTGGCGGCGGTAACATGGCGCAAGCCTTGATTGGTGGACTGCTGTCTCGTGGTTTACCCACAACCCGCATTACGGTTTCTGATCCTGTAGAACAAATTCGTCACATCTTAGAAGAAAAAAGCATTCAAACCACAACAGACAATGTGGAAGCGATTAAAAATGCGGATGTTGTTGTATTGGCGGTAAAACCACAGGTATTGGCAACGGTATTACAACCATTAAAAGGGCTATTGTCAGATAAACTGGTCATTTCAATCATTGCGGGTGCTGAAATTCAGACCATTTCTGATTTAATTGGTGGTAGTCAACGTATTGTTCGTGTCATGCCGAACACGCCTGCATTGGTACAAACAGGTGCGCATGGTATTTATGCATCTGATGCTGTGAATGCTCAAGATCGCGAGTTAACCAGTCAAATTTTAGCGGCAACTGGTTTAACCATTTGGGTTGAAACGGAAGCTCAAATTGATGCGGTCACAGCAGTCTCTGGTTCGGGCCCTGCATATTTCTTCTATTTAATGGAAAGTATGATCCGTGCAGGTAAAAACTTGGGCTTAGATGAGAAAGTCGCGACTGCATTAACGCTGCAAACCGCGTTAGGTGCAGCCCAAATGGCGATTACCAGCTCGAATTCTCCCGCAGAATTACGTAAAAATGTGACCTCTCCAAATGGTACAACCCAAGCAGCTTTAGAAGTGTTTGATCGTGCGCAGATTTCACAAAATATTCAAGCAGCGCTTGCAGCAGCTCAGAAGCGTAGCCAAGAGCTAGCACAAGAGTTGAGTGACAAGACTAAATCGGTTTAAGTAGGATAAGACAATTATGGGTGCAAGTTCTGCGCTAATTTTTGGTGTTTTGATCAATGTTGCAATTTTATTGGTCTTTTTCCGTTTTTTAATGCAATTGGCGGCAGTGAGTCCATACAATCCTGTGGTGCTTTCAACCGTGAAAGCCACCAAGATTGTAGATGTTTTTAGCCGTATTTTCCCAACAGTGGGTAAGGGCCGTGTCAATTTAGCGGCGGTTGCGTTGTTGATGGTGCTCTATCTGCTGAAAATGTTCGGTCTGATGTATTTGTCTGGACAGATGCCGCATAGTGCGGTGTATCTGGTGATCACCACCTTTGTGACTATGATTCAGGACTTGATTCGTTTCTGTCGTTATTTGATTTTTGCCACCATTATCCTGAGTTGGGTGGTGATGTTTACTCAGACACGTTCACCTTATATCGAAGTGATTCAAGAATTGGCTGAACCATTGCTTGCACCATTCCGTCGCTTATTGCCGAACATGGGGATGATTGACCTGTCTCCAATCTTGGCGTTCTTGGCTTTGTACGTGGCTGAGATTCTGATGAATGAAGCGGCTAAAGTGCTTTTAACTGGTCTTTAAGCAAATCTGATTCAATAAAAAAATGGGCATAAGGCCCATTTTTTTATTTCTTGATCCAGCGCTGTCGAATTGCTCGATTTAACGGATTGGAGAAATAGCGTGCAATGAAAGCACCTAGCCCAATCGCAAGCAAAAAATAAATCAACAATAAAACCAGCTTAATGTTGCCCTCAGTCAATGCAGGCGTATAAAACAGCTTAAAAGTACCTAAAATAATCAGATGGAATAAATAAATTTCATAACTATTTTTGCCAATCTCCTGTAACCACTTGAAACGTTGTGTCTGCGTGATGGCGTGTTCATTGGCAATGTTTGCTAGAATCAGAGTGGCGGTTGCAAGTGCAAATAGACTAATGCCCCAAACACAGTTTTGTTTAATCGGTGCTGAAAAGTAAATGATGAACATGGTCGCAATGGCGATATATTTCAGTGCTAACCAAGTTTTGGCTTGGAATTTCAGCTGCGGTGCGATCAGTGCCGCAATACAGCCAAAAGCAATCCCGTCAAAACTAGAGAAGTAATGATAGAGGTAGGCACCACTTTCTTCAGCATAATGTAAATATCTAAAATACGGTGCAAATATAATCAGGGCAACACAGGCAAATAGAAAGTAGTTTTTTTTCTTAAATAGCAGTGCTGTCAGCGGAAAAAGAAGATAAAACACTTCTTCAACTGATAACGACCAGAGCACCCCAAGTGCATAGTTGACCCAACCATTTTCAATAATCAGGATGTTCATCCAAAAGGTTAGTGCTGCCAAGTTGACCGTTGATTGCGCCACCATAATGCCGTTTGGGGCTTGGGTCATAAAGGGTTTCAGCTCAAATGCCCCTAACAAGTTCACCAGACAGATCAGCAAAATCAAGGTCGGCATGATGCGAGCAAATCTTGAAATATAAAAATCCCGCGTATTGATTTGATTGAGTGCACCCCAGCGCTTGATGGTGTGTGAAGTGATTAAGTAGCCAGAAATCACAAAGAACATGGTGACCCCATAGTTGCCATTTCGAGCGAATAGTGTGGTGATATTTTCACCCAAAATTTGGAAGTTAATTGAGGTGTCAAACAGTTTATAGGGGATATTAAAGTGGTGCAGTAACACCAAGCAGATTGAAATAAAACGCAGTGAATCAATTGAGTGATGGCGATTAAATTGAACTTGATTAAAGGACATTGTGCATTCCCTTCTCCTATAAAGATTAATTTTTATCAAGGATTCTTTATTGATCGAATATTCTTTATTATGTGCGTTCTTGTAGCGCAGGGGGAGTTTTGCCCCCTGTCTGCAAGAAACTTTTATTGAGCGGTCGTAAGTGCTTAGTGGGCAGCGTCCCAGTTTAGACCTTGTCCAACTTCAACCACAAATGGCACTGAAATCTCTAATACAGATTGCATCACTTCAGCAATTTGTTTTGAAAGTTCATCTGCGATTGCGGCATCAGCCTCGAATACCAATTCATCGTGCACCTGTAGCAAGAGCTTGGCTTGATCTTTAGGTAGCATTTTATCGACTGCGATCATGGCCAACTTAATGATATCCGCCGCGCTGCCTTGTAGTGGCGCATTGATGGCCGCACGTTCAGCCGCTTGTTTGATCATTTTATTGCTGGCCATAATGTCGGGTGTATATAAACGACGACCTAAAATGGTTTCCACAAAACCTTGTTCGCGTGCAATTTGGCGCGTGCGCTCCATATAATCCAATACACCCGGATAACGCTGGAAGTAACGTGCGATATAGCTACGCGATTCTTCACGGCTAAAGCCGAGCTGACGGGTGAGACCGAATTCAGACATGCCATAGAGTAGACCAAAGTTCACCGCTTTGGCTTGGCGGCGTTGATCATTGGTGACATCTTCAATGGCAATTCCAAGTACTTCAGCAGCGGTACGACGATGTACATCCTGACCTTGCTGGAAGGCGTGCACTAACGCATCATCTTGAGAGAAATGTGCCATCAAACGTAGTTCGATTTGTGAATAATCGGCAGCCAATAGCACACGACCCTCAGGTGCAATGAAGGCTTTACGAATTTGACGACCAATTGGGGTGCGGATTGGAATGTTTTGTAAGTTTGGATCAGTGGAAGACAAACGTCCAGTTGCAGTTAAGGCCTGATGGTAGCTGGTATGTACACGATGCGTTGTATCATGCGATTGTTCAATCAAACGATCGGTATAGGTATTTTTCAGTTTTGCCAAGCTGCGATGTTCAAGAATCACTTCCGCCAATGGATGTTCGATTTTTTCTAAAATACTTTCACTGGTGCTGTATTGGCCAGTCGCAGTTTTCTTGCCCCCTTTGAGTCCGAGCTTTTCAAACAGCACCTCGCCGACCTGTTTGGGTGAAGCGACATTAAAGGCTTCACCTGCCAATTCGGCTGCTTGAGCTTCAAGGCTCTGTATGGTTTTAGAGAATTCAACACTGAGTTGATCAAGGAAAGCGTGATCTAACTTAATGCCATCTTCTTCCATGCCCGTAAGGACACGTGCGACAGGCATTTCAATATTATGTAGAATATTGACCAGTTCTGGATGGGCTTTCAGTTTTGCTGCGAGTACTTCATACAAACGATAAGTGACATGTGCATCTTCAGCGGCATAATGCGCTGCGACTTCAAGCTCAATCTGATTAAAGGTTTTTTGTTTGGCCCCTTTACCTGCGATTTGTTCAAAGGTCGTGGTCAAATGGCTGAGATAAAGCCGAGCAACGTCATCCATACCATGTCGCGTTGCCGCAGCATTCAATACATATGAAGCCAGCATGGTATCAAAATACCAACCTTGAAGGGTAATACCGTGATTGGCAAAGATATGTGCATCGTATTTAAGATGATGACCAATTTTCCGGACTTGCTCATTCTCAAGAATCGGTTTGATTTGAGCAAGAATCTGTTCGCGATTGAGCTGTTCAGGTGCACCTTCATAATCGTGGGCAACAGGAACGTAATAAGCATCTTTGGCATCAAACGCCACCGAGAAACCGACCAGTTCAGCAAAACGATAATCCAGATTGGTGGTTTCTGTGTCAATCGCAAAATGATCGGCCTGCTGCATACGTTGCAATAAAACATCCCAATCTTGTTGATTCAGGACGGTATGATAGGTAGCTTCACCGAGTTGATCATCTTGGCTAGACAGATTGGCATGATCTTCGGTAACCACAGGTTCCGCTTTTTGTTCCGCTTTGGCAATACTTTGAGAGGTTTGTTGATAAGCAGAACTATTCGGATTATTTGGATGGTCTAATGATTGTAATTGGTTACGAAATTCTAATTCGGTATAGAGATCACGTAACTGATCTACATTTGGGTTGGATAGTTTCAGGTCATGCCAATCCAAAGCAAGATCGAGATCACAGACAATACTGGCCAATTGATGGTCAACTTTGATATTGTCTACATTATCTTTAATATTCTGGCTGAGTTTACCTTTGAGCTGATCAGCATTGGCAATGATATTGTTGAGTGTGCCGTATTCATTCAACAGCTTTGCCGCTGTTTTTGCACCAACGCCAGGAACACCCATAATACCGTCAGACGCATCGCCCATGAGGGTCAGATAATCAATGATTTGATGTGGATGGACTCCAAATTTTTCAAAAACGCCAGCTTCATCTAAAACACGTTCTTTAAAACTGTCTTCGAGTTTGACATGTTCATTGACCAACTGCGCCATGTCCTTGTCACCTGTCGAGATGAGGACATGATGACCTTCAGCCAAAGCACGTTTGGTTAAAGTCCCAATAATGTCATCCGCTTCTGCACCCGCAAGAAAATACAAGGGAATCCCTTGTGCTTTGATCAAGGCGTGCAGATAAGGAATTTGTTGTGACAATTCCTCAGGCATGCTTGGGCGATCACCTTTATAGATTGGCGATAATTTATGACGAAAGGTCGGCTCTGGTGTATCAAAAATCACAGCCATATGTGTCGGTTGGGTACGACGCATCAGTTTTTGAATTGCTGAGATTGCACCCCGAATGGCATTGGTATGTAAGCCAGTCGACGTGGTTAATGGAGGTAAGGCGTGAAAAGCACGAAATAAAAAATAAGACCCGTCAACCAAGACAAAAGGTGGCATTGCGCAAATCCTAATTATAAATTACTCGGTATTTTACGTGAAAAAGTGGTGGCTGTCTTATCTGAACTGGACGCAGAGCGGCTGCTTGTGTGGTTTAAAATTTGCAGTATTTTGTATGTAACAATACCTGCCTATCTAGTGATCAAGTAAGATAGCCGCAATGAAGCTGTCATAATTGATATAAGTCTATGTATAAAAAAGACAAACAGGGACTCATTGTTGTTTTAATTGGCTTGACCGTGTTGCTTGCGGCTGCAATTGCATTGAAGTGGCAAGGCACAATTGTTGCTGCTGGCATTGGATTGACCGTTGTTATTGTGCACGTTCTGTCAGAAATACATCAACGTTTGTCTCAGCTTGAACAGACCGCACCGAGCGATTTTGTGCAGACAGCAGGCATTGGTCTACAAAAAATTGTGATATACAGTGCGGCACTCATCGCGCTATTTGCCTATGCCAATACATGGATGTGGCTTGCGGGTGGGGCGTTATTGGTATTGCTTTTGTGTTTGGTTCAAACCATTAGTACTTTTCAAACCCGATTGCTGCATTTAGAGCAATATGCAACCCAATCAGCACGCCTTGATATTTCAACTCAAACTCAACAACAGGCTCCAAGTACTGATGAATCTGTTGAATTAGTTGAAACAACAGCTTCAAACACTTCTCACTTTGAACAACAATCTGCTTGGATGCAGGCTCAACCTGAATCAGTTCAAAGTCCAATACTTCAGAACTGTAGCTCTGCTGCCCATCCTTCTGAGCCAAAACATCCAGCTTGGTGGCAACCTGCACTGGACTGGATGATACACGGTAATCCAATTCTCCGAGTTGCCGTTGCAGTCCTTATGGTTGGCGTGGTGTTGTTGTTACGTTTTGCCAGTGAACATTGGCAACTCAGCCTCGGCGTGAAACTGAGTTTTATAGCAGTTGCAGGTGTCGTCACTACTGCTGCTGGCTATTTGCTGCAAAAGAAAAATCAATTATTTGCAGTCGCTCTACAAGGTGTAGGGCTAGCGGTGATCTTCTTAACCTTGATTTTCTCACACCACTTCGCTGTCATTGCCAGCTTAGCTACGGCCAGTGTTTTATTTGTGATTTTATTATCGGCGACAGTCTATCTGAGTTTAAAGCAACAAGCCTTATATTTAGCGATGTTGGCTTTAACCATGGCCTATCTAGCGCCCTTGGTGATTCCACAAAATCATCCTGATGTGATTTTCTTGTTTGGCTATTATTTTGTCATTAACTTGGCCGTGGCAGCGTTGAACTTTATTCAACCTTGGAAAATCCTGCATCAGATTGCGTTCTTTGCCACTATGTTTATTGGTGGGGCAACAATTGGGATTTATGCCAAGACCACGCAGTTTGATACTTTGGATATCATTCTCTGGTTACATATGGCGTTATTTATTTGGCTCAGTATTCGTTATAGCCAACTGATGTTACGTGCTCAAAATACGCAGCAACAAACAGCTCAGCCCCCTGAACGTTTACAACCGATTTTAGATGTTGGTCTGATTTTTAGTGTGCCTGTATTGGGCTTTTCGCTACATGCTTATTTAATGCATAACTCGACGCAAGCCCTCACTTGGGGTGCGGTTGCACTTGCGATTGTCTATATCAGTTTAAATATCTGGATTAAACGCCAGCATCCACAATTATCAATCTTGGCAAAAAGTTTCTTTATTCTGGCTGTGGTCTTCGTTGCCTTGATTTTCCCACTGGCCAAAGGGGCACATTGGACTTCAACAGGCTGGGTAATTCAGGGAACGGCACTGATTGTCTGGGGCGTGACTGAACGATATCGTTTAAGCCGTTATGTTGGTGTGGCATTGGTGTTATTAAGCTCAGTGGCATTACTGTTCCAAGTTTGGTCAAATGATCATTTCCCAATTTTAAGTACCGCGATTTTTGCACTTGCTCAATTTATTTCGGCCTTTTACTTATTACATTACCAAGAAGTCGAGAAGTATTTCAGTGCACGCATGCTGAGTGGTGTATTTCTGGTACTTGGCCTATATTCAGGCGCGATTGCAGGGGTTGAATTTCGACATTGGCAAGGGCATGGTTTGAGCCCTTATCTAATGATTGCAAGTGGATTACTTGCAGTTTTTAGTCTTGTAGTAAAGCGTTATGCACGAACCCAATGGGGTGCTTTGCAGCTATTATTTGTTGGTGCACTGGTTGCGTTGGCTTATGTTGAAAGTTTCGCCGTAAATATTTATCAGCAATTACATTGGCCAACAGGTTTACAGCAAGCAAAGTTTTCTGTGGCAACGATTATTTTGGCTTCTATTGTTATTGATGTCGATCAGCGTAGATTTGGGATTTGGGCAACGATTTTTTGGCTCAATTTAGCGATTATAGGTTTGGCTTTTTTCCCAATTATGCCATTGATTGGTTTTGCCATAATTCCAGTATTTTTTGCAATCTTTTTATTTGCTACTAAAAATACTCAGCTGTTACAGCAATCTCCTGTTTGGTGTCTTAGTTTATTGTGGCTTGTCTTAGTCAGTCTAGATCTGCATTCAGCTGAGCAATATTATTACTTACCTTTACTTAACTTCACTGACTTACTGTCTTTACTGGTGTTTGCAGGTCTGATCTGGGTGATTTATCAGCATGACTTTAGTACAGAGCGTTCGATGGAATGGGGCTTTAAAGTCACCACGATTCTCATTGGCTTGTTGGTGTTGAGTAGCGTGGTGGTGCGAGCCATGCACCATTATTTGGGAACACCATTCTGGAGCGCAGCAATTTGGTCGAATGGTGATGTGCAACTTAGTTTGACACTGCTCTGGGTGATCTTGGCCTTTATCCTGATGACCTTTTCCAGTCGCCGCCACATCCGACAAATCTGGTTTGTCGGTGCAGCTTTGTTAGGCATTGTGGTAGCGAAACTGTTGTTATTAGATTTATCGCAAAGCGGCACCTTAACCCGTGTGATTTCATTTATTGGTTCTGGTGCGGTCATGTTGGTGATTGCTTATCTAGCGCCATTGCCACCTGCATTAAGTGAAACCAAGAAAGAAAGTTAACTCTCTTTCTGTTCTTTTTTAAGTTCTTTTTGATTGGCATATTGATCGACTTCATCATTCTCTAAAGGGAGGGGTCGATCAATCAGACCCATTTTCGGTACGGGAATTTCGATCTGATTTTCCAGAAAGCCATTACGAATGCGTTCCTGCATTTCATCGCGGACTTTGAGTGAGTTTTCTTGACGACACCATACGGCAAATAACAGCTCAATGGAGGATTCTCTAAAAGCCGTCACTGTGACGGTGGCTTTGGGATCGTCCATCACCAGCGGGTATTTGGCTGCCACTTCTAACAGTACATGTCGCACTTTAATAATGTCTTCATGGAAGTTAATCGCCAAGGTGATTGGAATACGCCGTATCGGGTATTTGGATAAGTTCATCACAGGGGTTCGGATCAATTGTTCATTCGGTAAACGAATATAGACATTATCGAGTGTGAGCAATTTAACCGAAAGTAAATCAATTGAAATCACTTCACCTTCGATGGTCTGACCTCGAATTAAAGTGATTTGAATGGTATCACCGACTTCAAAAGAGCCTTCACCAATTAAAAATAAGCCACTGATCAAGTTACTGGCAGAGGTTTGCGAGGCAAAACCCAAGGCAACCGTTAAGATCCCAGCTGCACCTAAAAATACACTGAGCTTAAAGCCTGCTTCTCTAAGGCTGGTCATAATGAACAGCAAGAAGATGAAGTAAAAAATACCTCGACGCCATAACAGGCGTTGGTGGGCATTAAAGCGACTGCCTACCGTGCGGATAAAGGCATTTGAAACCAAACGTGCAATCAGGAAGCCGATGAAACATAAAATAATCGCGACCACGATTTCACTAAGTCGCTCAAAGTTAATGTTGGTGAACACACTTGTTAGGCTGCCAGCAACATCTTTGGGAATATTTGAATTTGGCATGGCAACCCCTTAAAAGAATGAATCGAACATATTAAATAAGGTGCTCCCTGGGGCGCGGGGTGGATGCACATAAATCACTTCACCCGCAGGGCTTGGCGTTTTGTTTTCAATTCGGATACGTGCGGGATGATCGGTACCTTCGTAATAGACTTTGATTTGTGAGGTCCATAAGCGACCTGTACTCTCACTATAAAATAAAGGCAGTGCAGGGACGGGCACATTCATCCGGTCAAAGCGTAACTGGTGATGACTAGTATTGTGGAATTCAATCGGTGTCACTGCTCGGAAAGCACGTGGTTTAAGTAGATTCAAATCAATACGGCCATCGACAGAAGTAGCATAGCAAATCTCGCCATTCTGCGGATCTTTACCAAACCATGTGTCCTTGGGTTGAATCACAGGGATATCAAATAAAGGTTCAGAGAGCCCATCCACCATCCCTGCAATCCATAATGGCGTACTGATATATAAGGTGCCGCGTTGACCCGCAGGAATATAAATTGGATCAACTGGTCGAATCACCACCGAACGATCAGCCAAACGAGGCATCAAATGAAAGCTACTATTGGTCTTATGAAACATATAGCGTTCAATTTTTGCTGGGGGCGGCATGGCAAACTCAGTATCGTTCAGGATTTTCCATTGCTGCTCGTAGTCGTGCTGAGATTGTGGGCGATGATATTCCAAACGCCACTCTTTAATTCCGCGTGTCAGACGAAACAGTAATGAACCGAATTGCCAAGCTTTGGTTTGCTGGATTTCAAATTGTTGTTCGCCCCACCATTTCAAAGTATTGGAATGTGGCGCTTCATATTGATTATTTTGAGACAAGATGCAAAATTCCTGTGTGAGTATGCTAAACAGACTTCACGCTGTAATCTGCTTAGAGTACACTCACTGCTTTCTTTTATCATTATTTGTGTGATGCAAATACTTAAACAAATACAAATTCCTTATAGTTTCGCTAAACGACATGGCGTTTTGTTACGTTATGAAGGCGATCAAGTTTTTATTGTACGACGCAAGGACACCGCGCGTATTGCTTTGCAGGAAGCTCGTCGAATTTTGGGGAAATCAGCTCATGATCAACTTTGTACTGATCAAGAGTTTCATGCCTTATTGAGTTCCAGTTATGCAGGGGATACTGGGGAGTCGCAGCAAGTTGCAGCAGGCTTAGAAGATCATCCAGACTTATTAAGCTTGGCAGATCAAGTGCCTGAAGCTGAAGACTTGATGGATCAGGAGGACGATGCACCGATCGTGCGTCTAATCAATGCCTTGTTGTCAGAAGCGATTCGGGTAGGCGCCTCGGATATTCATATCGAAGCCTTTGAGAAAAAACTCTCGGTACGCTTGCGTGTCGATGGACAATTGCGTGAAATTGTACAGCCGCGACGCGAATTAGCACCGTTGTTGGTGTCACGTATCAAAGTTATGGCGAAACTGGATATTGCCGAAAAGCGGATTCCGCAAGATGGTCGTATCTCATTGCGTCTTGCAGGGCGTGAAGTGGATGTGCGTGTTTCGACTTTACCGTCTTCGCATGGTGAACGTGTAGTGATGCGTTTGCTGGATAAGCAAGCAGGGCGTCTAAACATGACCCATTTAGGTTTAATGCAGAACGATTATGAACGCCTAACTCAATTGGTTCATCGTCCACATGGCATTATTTTGGTGACAGGCCCAACAGGTTCGGGGAAAACCACCACCTTATATGCGGCATTATCCGATCTGAATGACAATACTCGTAATATTTTGACCGCTGAAGATCCGATTGAATATCAGTTGGAAGGTATTGGTCAGACCCAAGTCAATACCAAAGTTGATATGACCTTTGCACGTGCGCTTAAGGCGATGTTACGTCAAGATCCTGATGTGGTGATGGTGGGTGAGATTCGTGATCTGGAAACAGCTGAAATTGCGGTGCAAGCTTCTTTAACCGGTCACTTGGTTTTGTCAACACTGCATACCAATACTGCGATTGGTGCGGTGACGCGTCTGAAAGATATGGGAATTGAGCCTTTCTTATTGGCGAGTTCTTTGATTGGGGTCATTGCACAACGTTTGGTGCGAACTTTATGTCCGCATTGTGTCACTTGGCGTAAGGCTGATGATTTTGAGCGCCAAGTGTTCCAGCACCTTAAAGTGGATGAATATATGCAGCTACCAGAGCCGCATGGTTGCGAAAAATGTTCACATGTCGGCTTTAGTGGGCGAACCGCAATTTATGAAATTGTGCCCGTAGATGAATCGATGCGCCGTTTGGTTCATGGCAATGCGGCTGAGTATGAATTGGAAAATCATGCACGTCGTCATGCTGCTTCGATTCGTGATGATGGTTTACTTAAAGTATTAGCTGGGAAGACCACTTTAGAAGAAGTGCTTCGTGTCACCAATGAAGCTGCCGAAGAATAAATAAATTCAGGTATAAAAAAACAGCATGGATCATCCATGCTGTTTTTTTATTGGGAAAGCTGAATGTTTATTCGGTCGTCACAATATTAAAGTTCACATCAATATTGCCGCGGGTTGCATTTGAATAAGGGCAGACAATGTGTGCAGCAGCAACCAATTGCTCAGCTTCTGCCTGTTCCATGCCAATTAAATACACATTTAAAGTCGCTTCGATACCAAAACCATTTGGAATTGGACCAATACCGACTTCACCTTCAACATAGGCATCTTTGGTGATTTTAAATTTATCGCGATTCGCAACAAACTTCATGGCACCTAAGAAACAGGCTGAATAGCCTGCTGCAAACAGTTGTTCTGGATTGGTAACCGCACCACCAGCGCCGCCCATTTCTTTAGGGACGCCTAACTGAACATCTAAAACACCGTCAGAAGAAGTTGCTCGTCCATCACGACCACCCGTTGCTTTTGCTTTCGCACGATACACCACTTTTTCTAAAGACATGATTATTATTCCTGAATAATATTGAATGCAATTAAATCGTACACGATATAAATGAAAAAACAAGTTGCTGTTGTGTAAATTTTAAACTTATTTGTTTAAATTGCTGCGAAGTTCTGAAAGCTGATCTTTTAATGCCAATAGTGTTGTGGGTGAACAGGATGCTGCTTGAGCCAATTGATTTGGAATATCAACCGCTTGTAATTGTAAGGCCTGTCCTTGTGTTGTAAGCCCAATGATCACTTGCCGCTCATCTTTAAGAGAACGTTTACGGCTAATCAAGCCTGCTGTTTCAAGTTTTTTGAGTAATGGTGTAAGTGTCGATGATTCTAAAAATAGCCGTTCACCGATGTCAGAAACGGACAACTGATCCTTTTCCCATAACACCAGCATTACTAGATATTGGGGGTAGGTTAAGCCAAGTGGTGTGAGTAATTGGCGATAAACTTGGTGCAAGGCAAGGTTGGTCGAATAAACCAGAAAACATAACTGATTGTCTAATAACAGTTGTGGATGTTCTTCGCCCATGCAGCCCTCAAATGGTAATTGAATAGGATCAGTATATCGTGGTCTGATCGATTACCTAAGTAGTTTAGGTATCAATTCAAATCAAAAAAGCATAAGCCGTAAAAACTTATGCACTCTAAGCGGTATTTCAACGGGTGCTTACCACAGCTCAGCAATTTTTTTCATCAGTCGCGCTCTATAAATTGCAGTTGGGTTACTGAGGTTATTTTGTGCTTCTAGTTCGAAGTGCTGTTGCCAAGCTTTGATCATGTCTAAGGTCGTCCCTTTTTGTTTAATCACTGCGACATCTTCACGTCGAATATTACTTAATCTTTGTCTTGCACCTTCAGCGCCAGTTCCCCAGCCAATGACCCATTGTCCAAAAGCATTCAATGATAAATTTTGTGGTGTAGATAAAACCTGTGAAGATTGCGTGGACTCATCCCCATCGAGATCAAGCGATGAAGCATGAAGTGGTGCGGTTATCCCCAAAAAAAAGAAAATCAGAATCAATCTAAACATGAATAAAACTTAATAAGAATTAATTGACGATGTTACATCATTCATAGGCCAAAATCGTTTGAGCTTGTTCTACGATGATCAATAATTGGTATTAAATCATGATTCTATAGATCAAACATTTAGAAAATTTGATCATCTCAGTCAGATTACCTCTGGCTGAATGTATTTTATACAATATGCAATTTGAAGTAGAGGATGTAGAGAAGAAAGATTAATAATGGATAATTTTGCGATGTTGCATCAACGGCATTGCCAGACGAACCTGATTTTGTTGTTCAAGGTCAAAGTCGCTGGTGATTAAGCCATGTCCTTCAGTCTCAATGCTTTGCAGAAGTTGACCACGGCTATCAGTAATACCCGCATGTCCCCAAGTTTGACGGTGTTCACCATGCCAGCCTTGTTGCGCTGCACCTAAAACATAGCACTGACTATCCATAGCACGTGCTTGTAAAAGCAATTGCCAGTGAAGTTGGCCTGTGGTGTAAGTAAAAGCAGCGGGGGCGGTTAAAATATTGGCCCCTTGCTGACGTAAAGTTAAAGCCAATTCTGGAAAACGTAAGTCGTAGCAGACCATGAGACCTATATGACCAAAAGGAGTCTTGGCAACCACGACTTGATCGCCTGGCTCGAAGAATTTAGATTCTTGATAACCACCGACTGCATCACCCACTTGTACATCAAACAAGTGGATTTTGTCATAGCGTGCTTCAGTCCCTTCAGGGCTAATACACAGACTCACCGTACGCACACGACCATCTTGAATAACCGAGCCATCTGGACGGAACGGGCATGGGAGTGTACCTGCAATGATCCAGATTTGATAACGATGTGCCAATAGTTCTAGGCGTGCTTGGATACTTTCGAATTGTGCAGCAGTTTCACGTTGTTTCCCTGCTGCAAAACAAACAAAATTCTCTGGGAAAACAATCAGCTCGGCTGCCTGAGCCTTACTTTGCTGGATTAATGACTCAATGACATCGAAGTTTGCTTCAATGTCATTTTGAGAATTCATCTGTGCAACGGAAAGTAAGGTCATAGGGGGATCACGATACTGAGTTTAACGATCAAGCGTTTTGTTTTTGTACGTCGAGATTTAAGCAATCTTGCTCTTTTTGCAATTGCTTAACCAGTGGTTCAAACATATTTTGGTTGTTTTCGTTCAAGCGCATCAGTGTTTTGTGTGCGTCGAGCACGGTATTGAGCATGGCACTATGTGTGACTTGCTCTTCTGTAAGCTCTAGCGTGCATACACTTGGATCACCGCAGTAATTTAAAATCACAAAGACCTGCCCGAGCCCCATACTATTGGCCAAGGTGGTGATATCTGGATTTGTCGATAGCATAACTGCTTGTATGTGATGAGCTTGCTTAAGCTTTAAACCCAATTTTGCCAGTATGCCTAAAACAGTACTGTCAATAAACGTGGTTTCAGTTAAATCAACGATTGCACCAACAACATTTTGCTGTTGTTCAATTCTGTTGAGTAGTTTGTCTAGACTTATACAAGAGTGAGCACGCACTTCGCCAATAAGCTTGAAAATATGCGTTCCGTTCAAACTTGCATATTCAACATGACCTGTTGACATATAAATGCCATTTTCAGAGAAAGGATATAAAATTATCCCATAGTGGTATTGTAGACACAAGTGGTTGCAGCATGTGATTTAATTAAATTATTGATTTTAAAATTAATTCATTCGACGCAAGCTTAAGATTGCAATGTCATCTGCTACATGATCAGGTGCTTTGAAGGAGTCTTTTTGCAAGTGTTCGACCAATTGATTAAACTGATCATTCAAACCTCCATCAAATGGTTCTAAAGCGCCATCAGAACATAAAATAAACCGTGCGTGACGACTTAATCGACAATGATGTTCTTCGACTTCAAGTTCTTCAGTAAGTCCGAGTGGGAAGCTGCTGGTGGTCAATATTTGAGGGGGCTGATTAGGTTCAAAAATAATGGGGGGAGGATAATGCCCCGCACTTGACCAACGAACTTCATGTGTGACCAAGTTTAAGATCCCTGCCACCATGGTAATGTGCTTTTCAATATTTTCTTGCACGAGCATGGCATTCAGTTTCTGGATCAATTGGCTCGGAGTTTTTGAACGACCATGAAATGCAGCCATCCATGAGGTTAAGAGGCTGCTGGTGACGCCATGACCCGATACATCAGCAAGATAGAATAAAACTTCTTCATCATTTAAACGCCAATAATCATACCAGTCACCTGATAAGTAGGCAGAAGGTTGAAAAAAGGATTCAAATTGATAATTGGGTAATTCGATCGGGTTGGGTAACAGGCGTTTTTGTAATTCAGCGGCAGATGGTAAATCTCGACTGTCTTGATTACGTTTGTATTGCGCATCTATTTTAAATAAGGAGTGCACTGGATTTTTAGGCAAACTATCCCACATCCAACCTGCCAAAGCACCTAATTCCCATGCTTGTGCCAGCGCTGCGCCTTCATGTTCAAACGCAAGCACAATTGTAGGGAGTTTCCATTGATATTTTAAAAAATCTTGGACATCTGCAATCGCGATAATGGTTTGATCATACAAATCTAAATCATCAATTTGAATCATCTGCAAACTGGGTAATTCAGTTAAAGCTTGATCTAAACAAGGTATGGAACGCGTGGGTTGAATGAAATACATAGATGAATAGCCAATCCTTTGTATGATCATTTAAAATTCATCATAGATGAAAGATGACCTTGGATATAGTATTGCCAGAGTTTAAATTCTCTGGCAATACATAAGTTTGTAAAACATTATTTTAATTTAATCATTTTTCATCAGAAGAACTGTCATCGACATCATCTGAATCACCAACAAAAGAAACGTCATCTGAATCACCGCGTTTCTCAGCAATCTGGAACGCTTTACGTTGTAAATAAAAGTCTCGGATCATTGAATACTTGTCGCCTTTTAAGCTTTCTTCAATATCAAGAATTTGCGAACGTGCATCAACAGCTTGTAATAGATTAGTTGACCAATAAATACCTTCTTGATCATCTAATAGGTATTTTTGCGGGCGACCGAAACTATCTGCGGCTAAGCCAAAACCATCACGGAATGTACTTGGACCGAAGAAAGGTAACATCACATATGGACCTGATGGAACACCATAATAGCCTAGAGTGACGCCAAAGCTTTCTTCTTCTGTATTTAAACCTAAACGTCGGGCAGGATCGGCAAAACCTAAAGTTGTTAGAGTATTGACGGTAAAACGACCTAAGGTTTTTGCTGCGCGTGTCGGGCGGCCTTGCATGAGCTGGTTAACTGCATTCCAAGGTTCGCCTAGGTTTTTGCGAAATTGACGGTATGGACTACGCACTGGTTCTGGTACTTTAGCAACATATTGGATCGCAACAGGCTTTAATAAGTTGCGGTCTAAAATATCATTAAAGGCATAGATTTGACGGTTTAATGGTTGTAAGGGGTCTTTCACCGAATCAGGCTGTGCTGCATTCGCATTCACTTTTAAGTCATGTTTAGTTAAATGCTTTAAATCTTTGATGGCCTGAATTGTTGAGGTCTTTTGCTCTGCAGTGACTTGGCTTGCTACAGCATTAGCTGAATCGCTGGGAGTTTCTTGTGCGAATACTGATGAACATGCTCCAGCAGTTAACAACCCAAGCAAGATAAAATTTGAGTAATGCATATAAGTCCTTAATCGCTGTGAGAGCGAAATAATACAGCCATTAAAATGATTGCGCTATTGAACGCGAAACATAGAGATGAGCATATAGTTTAGTTGTTCTCTTATTATTAAAACAAATTCGGTCGAAAAATATAAGAAAAATTGTGATTTTGGTTTAAAAATGTTCATTCGAATAAAAATAATAAAAAAGGGGGTTGTGTTGGGAGTGAAATACTGTAGAATGCACATCCATCGGCGGTGATGCAGATAAAAACTTGTTGAGAAACAAGGATTTGGCTA
>NZ_ATGG01000028.1 GCF_000413855.1 Acinetobacter gyllenbergii CIP 110306 = MTCC 11365
TAATGATCTTCTCGATGATTCGTCATCATCAAGCTAGGTCGGCTATATTACTCTCAATTTCTTAAAAGTCAACAGGTAATTTAGATATTTAGCAAACTTATCAATCAACCCAAGAATCTAACCTTTCTAGCCAAATCCTTGTTTCTCAACAAGTTTTTATCTGCATCACCGCCGATGGATGTGCATTCTACAGTATTTCAGACCCGTTGCAAGCACTTTTAAAAATTAAATTATTCGGTTGTTTTATTTTTAAACTTTAACGCATCTAATTAACTGATTTATATAATTTAAAATTTATTAATTATCTTAAAAGTGAATTTAAACAAACTAACTACATGAAATTTAAATAGTTTATTGAAAATATGTTTTTATTATCAGCAATAAAGCAGCTTTATTTTTATATTTAGCTTTTATTTTAAACACCTCACTCCATGCAAAAATCTGTCTCCCATTCGATTCATGTTTAAAATTTCACCACCCAAAATAAAAACAACGGCTTTGATCGCTCAAAACCGTTGTTTTCAGTGTTGTAATAAGTACTTTCTCTTAAGAAGTACTGCCTCTCACAATATTCAAGAAGTATAGATGACGTTCATATTGATCAATAATGTCTTGGATTAAATCTTCTTGCGTCCAATCCATCACATCATAGTTTTGTCCACCCTCTCTTAAAAAGACTTCTGCTTGGAAGTAATTGGCCTCATCCTCCTCTGCTCGTCCCAACATGAAGCTTGGTGGAACAGTGGCATGT
Source organism: Acinetobacter gyllenbergii CIP 110306 = MTCC 11365 (assembly GCF_000413855.1). Lineage (GTDB taxonomy): Bacteria > Pseudomonadota > Gammaproteobacteria > Pseudomonadales > Moraxellaceae > Acinetobacter > Acinetobacter gyllenbergii. The sequence goes on from NZ_ATGG01000028.1 coordinate 752, forward strand.
GAGATGACTTTATAAGTGAAGTTAATTTCATGATGATGATCGACATGCAGTTGCAGACCATTTTCAATTTCACGTATCTCCACTTCCAAGTGACGGCGCTTAAATTCACGTTGAATACTTTCAAAGGCTTTACGCACCTGTGTCTCAATGTAGTGCTGAACTTCTGTTTCTGTATGCGGGTAATGCATGATCAGACCCAAACGTTGCTGCCAACTACGTGGATTATTGATGGCACGTGGGGTAATTCGCGCTTCCTGAATGGCTTTCATCTTGGTGACATCCAGCTTTAAGGCTTTTAATAGCCCCCAGCTCATCAACAACATAATAAAAGTAAAAGGCAATGCACTCATAATGATGGAAGATTGCAATGCCGATAGACCACCAACCAACAATAGGATAATGGCCAATGCTGCCATCAACACCGTCCAAAACAAACGTTGCCATGTGGGAGAGTTTTCGGTTTTAGCGGTGAGATAATCAGTAACCAGCGCACCCGAATCCGCAGAGGTGACGAAAAAGAGCATCACCAATACCGTCGCCAGTAAACTCATCACCCCTGAAAATGGCAAATGATTCAAAAACTCAAATAACGCAACTGATGAATCACTTTGTACGGCGTGAATGAGACTAACATTATGTTCTTGCATAATGTTAAACAGCGCGGCATTACCCAAGAACCCCATCCAGATGATGGTAAAACCTGTCGGGATCAATAACACACCGACAATAAACTCACGGATGGTTCGGCCGCGCGATACACGGGCAATAAACATACCTACAAATGGCGACCATGAAATCCACCAAGCCCAATACATAATGGTCCAACCACCAATCCAGCCATTCGGTTGATAGGCATAGAGATTAAAGGTCATACCAAATAGGTTCGACATATACGAACCCATGTTTTGAATGGTGGTTTGCAACAAATAGATACTTGGACCTGCAATAAACACAAAGGCCAGCAGCACCAAAGCCAAAATCAGATTCAGTTCGGAGAGACGTTTTACCCCTTTATCCAGACCTAAAAATACCGACATGGATGCCAAAGCACTGACAAAAATAATCAGGATCACCTGAACATTGCTACTTTGTTCAATACCAAAGAGATAATGCAAACCTGAATTGATTTGCGTCACACCAAAACCTAAAGAGGTCGCCACCCCGAAAACCGTACCAATGGTGGCGAAGGTATCAATACTATCGCCCCAAGGACCATAAATCTTCTTACCAATAATGGGGTATAAGGCTGAACGGGTTTTTAACGGTAAATTATGCCGATAAGCAAAATAGGCCAAGGCCAATCCGACCACGGCATAAATTGCCCATGCATGTAAGCCCCAATGGAAAAAGGTAATTCTTAAGGCTTGTTGTGCAGCATCTACACTTTCAGGATCACCGCTTGGTGGACTGACATAGTGCATTACGGGTTCCGCGACACCAAAGAACATCAAACCGATGCCCATCCCTGCAGTAAACAGCATGGCAAACCAGGAGCCATTACTATATTCAGGTTGACTGTGATCAGGTCCTAATTTGATTTTACCACTGGCGGAACAAGCAATATAAATCAGCAGAATCAAAAACACCGCAACAGACAAGACATAAAACCAGCTAAAGGAATCGGTGATCCACTGCTTCAATTGTTGGGTCAGAAATTCAAATGAACTGGGTGCGATTACAACGATTGCGATAAAAATCGCAATGATAATCACCGTGCTTAAAAACACGTTTGGATTCACATTCGCAAATTGCGAAGATGGCTTGGAAGGCATAATTCCCCCACGTTATTCTAATGATAATGGACAGGCCCTAATGGCCAAAGAAGACATTCACAATGTGAACAAAAGCGAGCTTAAATTTTGCAAAACTCGATATAAATTATAAAAAATGTGAAAAATAAAGCAGTTGTAATGCTGTAACAAAGTTATTCTTTATCACTCAAGTGCTTGGGCACGTGTGCAATATATTGCAACGCGATGAGACGCGAGACCACTACCGCCAGATACATTACCCCACCAAACATTTGTAGCATCGCCAATACTCTAGCCGCAGGACTGATCGGGATCAAATCCGACAATCCTGTTGCAGACTGTAGACTAAAACTCAAAAATAATAGATCGAGCCAATGCTGTAAGGCTTGAGGTTGATTAGGATTTTGGAAACTATTGGGCAAAATTAATTGACAGATACTATATAAAAAGGCAAACCCCCAAGCGATGAGGGTAAATACCGCCCCTGCCGCAAATAACTCATCTTTAGTGAGATAGCGATCTGCAAACATATAGCGCAATAAGCCATAGGCAGCATAGAAATAGGCCAAAGCTTCAAAACTATGCGCGATGATTTGAATGGTCTGATTGCCATAACCAATAAAAATCATAATCGAAAATAGAAAGGCACCACTAACAAAAACCAAGCCCCAAAAAGTAAACACAGGTGTCTGTCGAATCACCTTGGCAATAATCAACAAGGCCAAGACACCCAATGACCAAGTCAAAGCCCGAAATTCACTGTCACCTGTGGTCAACATATATAAAACCAATAATGCCAGTTGAACCAGTAATAACCATGCTGATGGCAGTAAACGAAAGCCGCTCCAAAATTGTTTTAAACTTTGCATGTTATTGTCCTGAATCTTGTTATGTTTTGATTATGTTGAGTGCATCATACTGCATCTAAAAAAGAAACAATCATTTTAGACAGTTCTTGTTGTAGTCGCTGTTCTTCAATTAGAAAAGTATTTTTACTGGCATAACGCATCATGGTAAATAAGGTACTATTAATAATCACAAAAGACTTATGTTTTAAAGTTTCAAAATCCCAATGCGGATAATAACGCCCGAATAAATACATACCGATTTCTAAAAAATGCTGCTCCAAAACCTGTGCTGCTTCGGAATCACTATAGGCATGCCAGTTTTTTAGAATTTCGATAAAAAATCCCTGATCAGACTTCAATGATTCAAAGCCAAAGGCAATGCTTAATGTGATGATGTCCTGAATAGAGGTTTGTTGTTGTCGCATCACCAGTTGCTTGACTGCCTGCCCCAAATTTTCACTTTTGCGCAGTAATAATTCTGCGATGATCTGTTCTTTATTTTCAAAATATTGATAAATCGACCCAACACTCACACCTGATTTTTCAGAGATTTTAGGTGTCGTCACCTGCAACACGCCATATTCAGCGATACATTTCTGCGCCCCTTCCAAAATACTTTCGACGATCATCTTGGCACGTTGCTGCTGTGGTCGTTTTCTCATGCTCAGCCTCAATGGAAATGCGAATTGAATACGAATAATTATTCGTATTAAGCTTTGATTAAATAACAATCAGAGGCTTTATGCAATGCAAAGCATCGTTAAACCTAAACGTTTGGCAGCGTTTGAAGACATGAGTCAATCTAATCTCAAAACCAAGCTTCTCAGCTACATGACCCAACAGGACGTTCAGCCGAGTTATCAAGAGTATCAGGCACTGAATACTGCCCTGCAAAGTGGTGATGCACCGATGGATCAGCTGCTGCTGTGGGTGTTACAAAATCCTAAGCTGCATCGTAAATATTTTGAAACGGCGCTATATCAAGGCCTCGATAAACTGCCACATGAAATTCCTGAACTCACTGCCTTCTTCCAATTCGTTGAAAAAAAACCTGCTTGGTATGAGCAAAACAAAATTGATGCTGCATTGAAATTCACCTATCGCTTGGGCATCAATAACGGACTGATCCTACGAGATCTATCCTTAATGACGGGTTATATGTATCCTGGTTTTAATCAACCTTTAATCCTAACAGGCGCATTAAAGAAACAGGCGGGAACACGTTTAGCCGAAACCACCAAATGGTGGGTGGATATCACTGAGCCCAATGGGTTTGAACGTTATAGCAAAGGCTTTACCTCCACCATTTTTGTACGCTTCATCCATGCCTTAGTGCGTCATCAATTACAAAAATCAGAAAAATGGGATGCAGACACTTGGGGCATACCGATCAATCAATATGATCAGGCGATGACCAATATCGCTTTTAGTGGTGTCGTCTTGATTGGAATACGGGCTTTAGGCATTTTTCCAAGCAAACAAGAAGTCGATAGCTTCTTACACTTCTGGAAATATGCGGGCTGGTTAATGGGTGTAGAGGAAAAATGGTTGGTTGATCATGAGGCTGATGGTTGGAAACTCATTTACTGGATGCACTTCGCACACCCTCAAGCAGATGCAAGCAGTATTTCTCTGGGGTCTAGCCTTTCCAAAGAACCCTTTGAGCGAAAATACCAGTATCTACGTTCTTTCCAACAAAAACTGGCCTATAAGCAGCATCTAGAAATTACCCAGTTTTTTATCGGTCGCAAAAAAATGCAGAAATTAGGTTTACCCACTCAATCGGCATCATGGTTTGCTTATTATTTAATAGGTCGTAATTTAGCCCTCTATACAGGTGCCAAACATATTCCAAAATTAAACAACTTCCTTGAACAAAATGGACGTCATTTGCAACGAATCGGCTTGTCTTTATATCGCAACCAAGGGCAGCAACTGGCCAGCATGCATCAATAGCTCATAAAAAAAGGCCCTCGATCTACGAGGGCTTCATTATACTGACATATCGGTTAAGGAGCAGATTCATCAACCCTGTTTATTCACGACACCAATACCTTTATAAATAACAATTGATCATACTATTGATATACGAGCTTCTTGTAGCTCACTGAATTATGCCTCAACCCTTTTTCTTTTAGGCGATGAGAATGAGAAAAGGCTTAAAGCTAGATCATGACGCACTTTTTATAATGCCAATGATATTCCATCGGGAGCTTTGCATTTCTCGCCTGCTATTGTAATTCCACGAGCTTATCTGCACCCCATGATAAGCCATATTCAGCAGCCTTTTTATACCATTTTTTGGCCAACTTAATATTCACTGCTCCAGCAGAACCATCTTCATACATTTCTCCGAGTGCATATGCTGCAATCGCCATTTCCTGATCAGCGGCCTTTGTCATCCATTCCATGGCTTTGATCTCATTTTTGGCTACACCTTCACCAGCACGATACATTGATGCAAGTTCATATTGTGAATTTGCATGCCCCTGCATCGCAGCTTTCATAAACCATGCATATGCTTCTTCAAAATTTTCATCAACCCCTTGTCCAAACAAGTAAGCTAAACCAAGATTGTATTGAGCATAAGGATTGCCAGATTGGGCAGACTGTCGAAACCACTCTACAGCTTTGGTAAAATCTCTTTCAGGGCCATATGAACCACGTTTATAGATCATCCCAAGGCTAAGTTGAGCATTTGGATCTCCTTGTTTGGCTTCTTCTAAATATTTTGCATAAGCAACATGAATATCTTTTTTCACAAAATCTTCATCTAACATTGCATCTATCTGTGCGAGTTGAGTTTTAGGAAGATTTGAACTTTCGCTACATGCCATGGTTGAAAATACAAGAGTTAAGAAAATTAAAATATTCTTTATTAAATACATAAAGCTATCTCATATCAATTTGACGACAAATAAAGTAATGGTCGCAATTTTTAAATTTTTCAAAATTATAATGTCATCTAAATAATAAAAACCAATTCAAAATTTATTTTTAGCCTCACCACGTACCTCAATCATATTTTTTATGTATTTCAAATAAAGAAAGCCCCTATCAAAAGATAAGGGCTGTCTTTGAGCTCGAGGTCATTAGTGATCTGACGCGCCAGATGCACCGATCCCGGTCATTGAACGTACGAACTGTGCATCAAATGCTTTACGCTCTTTCTGTGCACGTGCTGATTTATCAGTTACAGAGAAGAACCAACAGCAAAGGAATGATAACGGCATTGCGAACAGTGCTGGACCATTGAATGGGTTTGGCGCAGTTTCAGAAATCGCCAAAGTATCCACCCAAACCGCTTTAGACAGAATAATCAAGCTCACTGCACCGACTAAACCAACCACACCGCCAATCACTGCACCACGTGTAGTTAAACCTTTCCAGAACATCGATAACACCAATACTGGGAAGTTTGCACAACACGCGACTGAGAATGCCAAACCCACCATGAAGGCAACGTTTTGCTTCTCGAACAAGATCCCCAAGATCATGGCAAAGATTGCCAAACCTAAGGTTGCAATTTTTGACATCTTCAATTCAGACTCAGGTGTGGTTTTACCCTTTCTAAACACATTGGCATATAAGTCATGTGAGATTGCAGATGCGCCAGAGAGGGTTAAACCAGCCACTACAGCAAGGATTGTTGCAAACGCCACTGCCGAGATAAAGCCCATGAACAAATCACCGCCAACAGCATCACTTAAGTGAACCGCAGCCATGTTGTTACCACCGACTAATTCTAATTTACCTGTTGCCATTGCTTTCGCCGCATCCAAGAACTGCGGGTTGTTGGCAACAAATAGAATCGCACCAAATCCAATAATAAATGTTAATAAGTAGAAGTAACCGATAAAACCTGTCGCCACCACAACTGATTTACGTGCTTCTTTGGCATCTTTTACGGTAAAGAAACGCATTAAGATATGCGGTAAACCTGCTGTACCAAACATCAAGGCAAGACCAAGTGATAATGCATCGATTGGATTCGCCGCGAGTTTGCCTGGCCCCATGATTTTGGCTGCTTCGTCCCAGCTTATGCTATGTGCTTGGCTATACACACCAATGGCTTGGTTAAACATATTGCTAAAACTAAAGCCTACTGCTTTCATTACCATAAAGGCCATGAAAGTTGCACCACTGAGTAACATCACTGCTTTAATGATTTGTACCCAAGTGGTCGCTAACATGCCACCGAAGATGACATAAGCCATCATCAATAAACCAACGATGACCACCGCAATGTTGTAGTTCAAACCGAACAGCAATTTGATCAACTGACCCGCACCCACCATCTGTGCAATCAGATAGAATGCCACCACAACCAATGAACTGAATGCTGCCAAGGTACGTACTGGTTTCTCTTCCAAACGGAATGAGACCACGTCTGACAGGTTATATTTTCCTAAGTTACGCAAGCGCTCTGCAACAAGGAAAAGTACAATTGGCCAACCCACCATGAAACCAAGTGAGTAAAGTAAACCATCAAAACCCGAGCTAAAAACTAAGGCCGAAATACCGAGAAACGATGCTGCTGACATATAGTCACCGGCAATCGCCAAACCATTTTGGAAACCGCTGATTCCGCCACCTGCGGTATAAAAATCTTGTGCTGACTGGGTTTGTTTCGCTGCCCATTTGGTAATGAACAAGGTAAAGCCCACGAAGATCATAAACATAATGATCGCGTGCCAGTTGGTTGCTTGCTGTTCCGCTGCACCTAGATCAGGGCCGGCAAATGCCACACTTGAACAACAAAAACTGAGCAGCGTAAACAGTATCGCTTTGAATGATGTCCCTTTCATCTCAGTGCATCCCTTTTTCATGTGCAATGGCCTCAACTTCCTTGAGGGCTGCTTCATTCAGTTGATCAAGTTTGGTATTGGCAATATAGGAATACACACCACATAATAAAAATGACAACACGATAATGCCTAAACCTAGGGGAATCCCCCATGTTGTTACACCACCGCTAAATGAACTTGCTAAAAATTCTTTGTTATAGCCAACCAAAAGCATGAACCCGACGTAGATAAACAACATGATTGCTGTTAATGTCCAACTTAATGTGCGCTTTTTGCTGACCATCTCTTGAAACTTTGGATTATGTAGAATTCGATCTACCTGTGAATCATCCATAATCAACTCCTTATTTTTGTGTCCAACCGTGGACCCCTTTTTTGCATGGGATTTTTCATTATCCAAAGTAACAAGATTATGCTTGACTCGTAACTTAGACTTTGGTCTCTAAATGCAAATCTCTACTCCTTGCCCTACCTGCGCTTCGGGTATGATAAAAAATGGAATTCGATCACGTGAGCAATATGAACAGTTGGCTTATTCTTAGCGTCCTTGCCCTGTATATCGTGCTGTTATTCGGCTGTGCTTTTTTTGGTGAAAAACACGCCAGCCGTTTAAGTACTCGTGGGCGTATGCTGCTGTTTAGTCTGACTTTAGGGGTTTATTGCTCTTCGTGGACCTTTTACGGCGCAACGGGTGCTGCAGTGCGTCAAGGCGTCATTTTCCTGCCCATTTATTTAGGCCCGTTGCTGTTTATCTGGTTTGGCTATGACATCTGGAAGCGCTTAGGACGCATTCGCCAACATCATGCCATTTCCTCAATTGCCGATTTTGTCGCGGCGCGTTATGGCAAGAGCGGGAGCTTGGCTGCACTGGTCACGATTCTTGCGGTCATTGCGATTGTGCCTTATCTGGCGTTGCAACTGCGTGCCATTGCGTTGAGTGCCTCAGTCATTCTTGAGCAAAACGCACATATTCATACCACCACCAATAGCGTGCTGGTGTTGACTGCGGTATTGGCGATTTTGGCCATGATTTTTGGTACCCGCCATATTGCCCATACCGAACAACATGGCGGTTTAATGCTGGCGGTTGCCTTTGAATCCTTTGTGAAACTGTTCGCACTGCTCTGTGTCGCTGCTTTTTTCTTATTACAATCGCCTGAGAATATCAAACAGGTCAGTAGCGACGTCCATCAGCATTTCCATGACCTGCAACAATTGGGGGTTCCTGAAACCTTTTGGGTGCAGACCCTATTGGCAGGCTTAGCCATGATTTGCTTGCCGCGTCAATTTCATGTGGCGGTGGTCGAATTACGCGATGAAAAGCATATTCGTGGCGCACGCCGCTGGTTCGCGGCTTATCTGATCCTAACTGTGATTGCAATCATACCGATTGCCAGTTGGGCCTTGCATTCCTTACCTGAATCCCTCGGTACTCCTGATATTGCGGTCTTGGCCCTGCCTTTAAGCTATCAACAAGAATGGCTGGCTTTATTGGCCTTTTTAGGCGGTTTTTCAGCATCGACTGGGATGCTGTTGGTGGCTTCGGTGGCACTATCAATCATGCTCAGTAATGACCTGATCATGCCTGCATTATGGCGCTTTAAAATCATTTCTCGCCATGATCAGCATCTGCCGCGTGTACTTAAATTGACCCGCCGCATCAGTATCGTCAGTGTGATGCTACTGGGCTTTTTATTCTTTCATTTCTTTAATGACATCAATCAGCTTTCGGTTTTTGGTTTATTGGCCTTTAGTGCGGTGGCCCAATTCTCCCCTGCCCTAATTGGGGGGCTGTATTGGCGTGGTGCAAGTCGTCAAGGGGTCTATGTTGGCTTACTTATGGGCTTTGCTATGTGGAGCTACACGCTACTGTTCCCAACAGTATTGCGCAGCCTACCAGATCATTATCAAGAGTTTGCACAACATCTATTATTGTTTGGGCCTTTCGATATTAATGGCCTACGTCCTGAAGCGTTACTTGGATTTGAATCCTTTGCACCTCTCACTCACGGCGTATTGTGGTCACTGGGGCTCAACGTGGTGCTGTATATTTGGGTGTCGCGCCTGTATCGTCCAAGTGTGGCTGAACAAATTCAGGCGGAAAGCTTTTTCTATTATGAAAGTAAACCCCTGCCATCGGCTCAATCCAATACCGATCTAACAGATCTACACCTGAATGCAGCACGTCTCAAGGTTGGGGACTTATTGGCCTTGGCTAAACGGGTCACTGGTGATAAGCCAACCCTTCAAGCCTTCCAACAGTTTTGTGAACAAAACCATGTGGTTTTAAATGAAAATCATGTCGCCAATGGCATGTGGTGGCGTTTCACTGAACAATATCTGGCTGGGATTATTGGTGCAGCGTCTGCCCGTACCTTATTAACCACCGCCATGATTAACAATGGTCTAGCTTTAGGCCAAGTCGCCAATATTCTTGACCAAGCCTCACAATGGCAACGTTTCAACCAAAACTTGCTCATGACCATGATCGACCATATGACCCAAGGTGTGAGTGTGGTAGATAAAAACATGTGTCTGGTGGCATGGAACAATCAATACCTGAAGTTATTTGATTATCCTAAAGACTTAGTCTACGTTGGCTGTCCAATTTCTGATTTGATTCGCTATAACGCGGAACGTGGTGAATGCGGTCCTGGTCCTGTTGAGGAGCATGTGCGTAAACGACTGCACTGGATGAAAGTCGGTAGCGCCCATGAGTTCGAGCGGATTCGTAAAGATGGTCTGGTCATTCAGATGCGTGGTAACCCAATTGAGGGTGGTGGTTTCGTGACCACTTTCGCTGACATTACGGCCTTCCGTGAAAATGAAGCGGTGTTGGAAGAACGTGTCAGTGATCGAACTCAACAGCTTGCCAATGCCTTGACCGAGCAACAACTGGCACTGGAACAAGCCGATAAAGCCAATCAATCGAAAAGTCGATTCTTGGCAGCCGCTAGTCATGACCTATTACAGCCGATGCATGCAGCTCGTTTATTTAGTACCGCGTTAGAGCAAAGTGTGCATTCAGCAGAAGATCAACAAACCTTGCAACAACTAGATCGAGCACTTTACGGCGCAGAAAGTATGCTCTCAGCACTCCTAGATATTGCCCGTTTGGAAGGTGGTAGCATTCAGCCGAAGCGCCAAGCTTATGCATTGCACGACCTCTTAAATGATCTGGAGTTACAGTTCAAATCCATTGCAGCGCAACGCAATATTCAGTTGTCTGTTCACGACACCAAATTTTGGGTCGATACCGATCCACAATGGATGCGACGTATTATCCAAAACTTTGTCAGCAATGCATTGCGTTATACCGCACAGGGTCGTGTGGTGGTTGGGGTATTACGTTCTGCGCAACGTCCAAACCATATCCGGATTGGGGTTTGGGATACAGGTCCCGGCATTCATGAACAGCAACGCCTCAAATTATTCCAAGAGTTTGAGCGCTGTGGCCATACTTCGCCTTGGGGTGAACAAGGCCTTGGCCTCGGACTGGCCATCGTACAACGTATGACCAGCCTGTTGGATTTCCCTGTGCATGTCTATTCGGAACTGGGCAAAGGCTCTTGCTTCATGATTGAAGTCCCTCTTGCTGAAGCGCCCAAAATTCAAATGACCCTCCCACATGTGACAGCACTGCAACATACGGCTTATAAAGTATTGTGCTTAGACAATGATGAGACCATTCTGCAAGGGATGCGCACTTTATTGAGTAAATGGGGCTATCAGATTTTCACCGCGACTGAACCTGAGCAAGCCTTGCGTCTAATTGAGCAAGAAGACATTCAGGTCTGGCTGATCGATCAGCACTTAAATCATGATCAACGCGGTCTAGATTTCATTGAACAACATCGACTGCCTCATATTCCAGTCGCCCTGATTACTGCAGATTCTGATCCAGAGTTACCACAGTACTTAAAACAGCAGAATATTGTGTTGTTGAAAAAGCCTTTGAAACCTGCGGGTTTAAGAGCTTGGTTATCAGGACTCAAAATCATGCCAATGCAATAAATGACTAAATATTTTGCAACATAGGCCAAAATGATCAAAAACAAGCCCTTTTGTTGATGACAAATTGACCAAAGTGCTCAAATCGTTATTGGCTATGGCAAAAACGTTCACTTACATTAGTGAACGTTTGTACACTTACTTACAATTAATTAAGCAGTTGTTTTTAATGTAAATTTTCAGGGTGAAAATCACATCTACGACTTTAGTCGTATTCTACTTGCTTTCTTGATCCCGCATAAATTGATCAATTGAATCGAAGCCTAGCGCCATGCTTGTTGGGTTTCTCATCACAAATTGTCAAAAAGGACATTGATCATGAATCACAACAACCCGACAACGGATCATAGCTCACAACAGCTTTATCGCCAATACAGTGCCAATGCCCTACTACCTGAATTGGATTGGCAAACGATTTTTGTACATAGCAAACTGGAAGATACCCAGTTACGTGCCCTGAATACTCTTTATCAAGCCGCTGTTCCACTGGCACTCAATGTATTTGATGAACTCAATTTTGATGTGTTTGCACCCGCTGCTTATCATCCACAAGGCTTGGGTTTATTTGAAAAACTGGCACAACAGGAAGAAAAGTTTTTAGAGGTTCTGGAAAATGAATCCGCTCATCTCGACCATGAAAGCCGCCATCAAATCTGGAGTATGTTATTGCGTGGTGGTGCGGTACTGGTGTTTAAAGCTTGGTTAGGCCATGTCAAAGGCGGTGAACACCAGTTGGACAAAACCCAGTTTGATGAGCTTTCTGATTTATTGTTTATCAAAACGCGTCCTGAGCAATTAGCACAGCGCCTCAAAGTTGATGCTAATGCCGCTTTGACGCATATTTTCTTGATGTATGAAAATGATGTGTTCTTAGACCATTTTAACAGCTTGGAAACCGCGGCTTTATTTGTTGATTTAGGCGTATATGATGCCGCCTTTTTAAGTTTGCGTGATGACCGTGTTGCTGAATACCTCAAAGCCAAAGGCTATGTGACTCAAGAGCAGATTGATGATTTACAATGTGCTTTAAACCCATTGTATTGCGATAGCTTAATGCCAAAACAAGATTGCTTGGCTTAATCAGCCGAAGCCACAACCAAGATTGTGGCTTCTCTTTGACTTTCGCTCAAGGCAGATCTTTTTCTAAACGCTGTTTATGAATCTGCATCACCACATCACTAAACTCATTTAAAACATAATTGACCCATAAACGGCTATACCAGTTATATTCAGTGGATAAACGATAATCAATGCTTAGAATCAACTTGGTGGTATGCACATCGATTTGTTCTAATTGATAATCTGTTTTCAGCAAATCGAAATACTTGCCGCCCATTTCCAGATGATCATCCAATGACCCCTTTGGAAAAGAATCTGGAGCAAACTGGTATGTCCAGGACAATAAATATGGCGCATGCGATGCAGTCACCTTTTCTTCAAACTTGATACCACGTTCCCACTGAATAGTGCGTATCAGCTCACCCTCATGCTGCTCTGTCATACCAAAAATAGGCTTGGGAAAGCCCATGCTAAAAATAAAGCTGTCTTTGACCTCCTCTGGTTGAATCTTGCCAATCTGGTTAATGGCCTGAAATACTTGCTGTGCTGGGGCGTGAATCACGACCGAACGTTGGGTTTGTCCATATTCAGTACGGCTAAAATCAGGTAATAACAACCATAAAATCAGCGGCAGGAGTGCAAAAGAATAGATTTTGGCGCTGGGCTTCCATAGATAATGACAGATCAATCGCATCAAACCTGCACCCAGCAGTAAACCGATCAGTAAAATCGGTAAGAGCATGATCAAACAGATAATGCCTTCTCTTAACACGATCACACAGAACATAATCACGATTACAAAAACAAGCGGCTGAATCTTGAACAGCTTGGAGAGAAAAATGGGATTGGGCTGCTTTCGAATCATAAAATATTCGAACAATGAGCCGAGTATTGCCGGAATCACAATAACCACAACAAAGGACATTAGATCTTTGGAATAACTGCTTAACAGTACGGTAAATGCAATCAAACTTGCAGCCAAAATTAACGGTAAAATCCGTAAAAATGAAGATCTGGCTGGGTAGTCCTTTTCCAAAGAATAAGGGAGGTCATGAGTTAAATTGCTTAGAACAAGTACGTAACTATTCTGCTCATTCTTAATTTTATGTACATGGTAGTGCGCGAATCCTGCTTGTCGCAACATCTGATCAATACTGTCTCGAACTTCATCAGTCCACACTTCAACTAGAATACGAGCATAGCCCTGTTGTTGTAATTCTTGAATAATTGTTATTTTGTCATCCACAATATGATGCATCTTTTTCTTCACCTCGATTCAGTCAGCCCAACGTGTTTGATTGGGCTGACTGATTCTAACTCAGCTTAGAACTTCATGCTCATACGCATCCAGTAATTTCGACCCGTATTATTGAATTGCTCTTCACTGGCAAAACCAAAACCAGAACTGCCTGCTTTATTGAGGTGTTCGGTATAGGTCTTATCCAAGACGTTATCCACCCCCACTGAAAGATCGATATCTTTATTGAGACTATAACTACCATTCAATGAAACCGTTGAGAAACCAGCACTTGGTTTCAAGTCATAGCCCACGATATTCCCTTGATGCAAGCTGACACGATTTTGCTGATCCACCACACGCCATAACATACCCAATGTATATTTATCGGCAACATACCGTAGATTCACGCGTCCTTCTAAAGGTGCAATTTGTGGTAATGGCGTATTGTCCGTGGTATTTTTACCCCACGCATACATGGCACTCACATCTGCTTGAATGCGATCGGTAAACTGATAGCCGATTCCAGCCTCAGCACCCGCAATGGTGGCATCCACATTCTTGGCACCTGCGGTAATTCCACCACCGCCATGTCCGCCATGCTCACCCGCATGTAAATGGCTATGATCGTGATAATTCATCAGAATATAATCGTCAATCAAGCCAGCATAAGCCGACACCCAAGAATTAAACGCGCCCTGCTGCTGAGTAAAACCAAGATCTAACTGTAAGGTTTTCTCTGGCCGCACACCATTAAAGGTATTCGTCGAACCTGCATTGCCATGCTCTGGGCTAAACAACTCCCAATAATCAGGCATACGTTCAACATAGCCCACACCGACATAACTATTTAGACCATGTTCAGCATTTTGATTTTCCAAACGAACAAAAGCACTTGGTAAGGTTTTTTCAAGCTGGGTGTTAAAACCTTTAGCTTTAGTGTCCGCTCGCTCATCCTCAACTTTGACCTGGTCTACCCGAGCACCTGTCACGATTTTATTCTGTGGGTTCAATTGATAAGTCAACTCACCGAATGCCCCATAAGACTGGAAACGCATATCTTGACGGAATGGCACATTCATCGATGGCATGGTCGGCGATGACATACTGCCACCATGTTTATTGAACTGAGAATCGACCCCAGTGATTAAGCTCCACTGATCCCATTCAGACGTCATCGCCAAACGTGAGTTCAAAGTACGGCGTGTCACTTGCATGGCCATCGGGTTTGGCATCAACATGGTCATGCCATCATGGCTCATTTCAACCAATGGCGGTGTACGCAAACTATAGTTATCCATAATATGGTCGTTATAGCTATAGTTCACCTGAGCTTCAATTTTCTTGATTACATCAGTGACATTTTTCTTTTCAAACCGTAAACCTAAACTTTCACGGGCAAATTGTGCACCATCCATTCCACGCCCAGCATATTCAGCCTCACCATCTGCTTTACCACCGGTCAATTCCAGCCACGTGTTTTCATCTGGGGTCCAACCCAATGCTACATCGGCATTCCAGCGTTCCCATGACGATGGAATGGTTTTACCATCACCATCTTGATAACTATTCGATTCAGAACGATTGGCATTTAAACGGATATATTTTTTCTCATCACCAATCGCCGTTTCAACATTCTGGTCCAAGCGCCCAAATGAACCCCACAATACACTCGCCTGTCCACGATAGGGTTTTTCTTGGGTGAGCTTTTCAGGTTCACGTTCAAAAATCACTGTTGCTGCTGAGCCAGTATTGGCATATTGAACCGTTTGTGGCCCTTTAATCACTGAAATTCGATCATAGCTTTCAGGAGAAATATAAGAGGTCGGTGCATCCATACGCGAAGGACATGCGCCAAGGTTCTCCGTACCGTCGGTCAGAATCTTGATACGGGAGCCAAACATGCCACGAAAGGTCACATCTCCATTGGTGCCACCACTTTGTATAGCGTTAAAACCCATAATACTTTGTAGATAATCCGCCCCATCTGTCGCAGGGATAGGTTGTATCGGTTTCTTCGGGTCTGCTTTCACCACCAAACCATTACTTTCATTTGGTTGTTGTGCCGTGACCACAATCGGTGCAAGTGAAACATGTGCCTGCTCATGCTGAACGGGTTCCGCCCACGCCATTGCGGTATTTGAAGCAGCCAAGATCGCAACCGTTAGCGGTTGTAATAAAAATTTAGGTTGAGCCATCATCGGTCTCTCTTAAAACATAGATAAAACAGAGCCAGAGTTCAAAAAAAACCCTAACAAAAATAAAGTTTTAATTTATGCAAAGAGTGGCGGAGCCCGTCCTTGGGGCAATAGAAACAACCGTTGTAGCGCAAAATAAACATGCTTAAAAGCGTGTTGATAGGCAACTAAACGGATTTGGACACGTACCAGAACCTCTTTTACCCCCAATTCAGGCGGCAACACCAGATTGGCATAGACCGTACAGTACTGACATTGGTGGTTAGGGTCGTGATGATCATGTTGTGGCATAGACACTTGCGTGTGTTCAAGTTGATGCGCATGCTGCTGAGATGCATGGGCCGAATGGCTATGCGAAGCTTGTAACTTAGGTAATAGCAACGCCTGAGTGATGGTTTCACAGACAGGCGCGATTTGATATTGCTTCGGAAGTAGTGGCTGCAAGAAAACCGCAATCTGCAAACAGACCGCGGTTAAAGCCAGCAACAAGCCACAACGAAACAAGGACAACATCTACTCTATCATCATCGTTGCAGTTTAGCGTTTGACTGCAACTTTCTCTTTATCGCGTTGGCGAACCACTTTTTCCACTTTTTCACGTGCACGTTGACGCTTTAATGGCGATAAATAATCAACAAAAAGTTTGCCATTTAAGTGATCCATTTCATGTTGGATACAAACAGCGAGAAGTTCGTCAGCTTCTAACTCAAATGCTTGACCTTCAAGGTTAATTGCCTCGATTTTTACACGTGACGGGCGCTCAACTTTATCGTATATTTGAGGCACAGAGAGACAGCCTTCTTCATAAGGCTGGGTATCTTCAGTCAGTGGAATGACTTTGGGGTTAATGAACACCATCGGTTGGTTTTTCTCTTCAGAGATGTCCATAACAATAAGCTGAATATGATGATCAACCTGAGTTGCCGCTAAACCTATACCCGGTGCCTCGTACATGGTTTCAAACATATCTGCTGCAAGCTGACGAATATCATCAGTGACTTCTTCGACTGGTTTGGCGATGGTACGAAGGCGGGGATCAGGAAAACTTAGAATAGGTAATAAGGCCATACAGTCGTCCTCACTTATGCCATTGATCAAAAAAACCAACTAAAGGGAATACTTGATCAAAAAAATTGTGTGTAAAGTCGTTATTATAACGCAACTACACACATAATTTTTAGGAATTATGATAATGAAAAAGGTTTTAAACGGCATACACTCATTTCATGCCTTGGGGTTAAAAAAACAACTGATTGCCGCTGCAATTTGTGCGGGATTGGGGATGGGCATGCACATGGCCCATGCAGCAAGCCCAAATGTGAGTCCACCTTCGGTTAAAGTCGGTGCGCCACATGTCTATGTGGTGAAAAAAGGCGATACGCTTTGGGACATCTCAGGGAAATTTTTAAGCAAGCCTTGGCGCTGGCCAGAAATTTGGGCAAGCAACAAACACGTCAAAAATCCACACTGGATTTACCCAGGCGATCGCTTATTGTTATGTAGCTTGAACGGTAAGCCCTTAATCGGTAAAGATGAGGGTGATGGTTGTGACGGGATTATTCGTCGCTACACAGGCAACACTTCAAATCTACGTCCACAAGTCCGTGTTGAGGCTTTGAATAATAGCGTTCCTGTGATTCCTTTGGCACACATTCAGCAATGGTTAGAACGTACTTCAGTATTGCCAGCAGATGCAATTGCCAACACCCCTTATATTTTAGGTACAGCAGACAACCGTGTACTTGCGGGTAAAGGTCAGAGTGTTTATGTGCGTGGTCAAGGCCTTGAAAATGGTCAACGTTATGGCGTATTCCGTGAAGGTGAACCATACGTCATCTTAGATCAAAATGGTAAAAAACAAAGCCTTGGGGTTGAGCTGACTCAAATGGCTTCAGGTGTTGCCATTCGCAATGAAAACGACATCACCACGATAGAATTAACCGAAAGCTACAATGGTGAAGTTCGTCGTGGTGATCGGGTGATGGCTGAACAGGATGCCATGCTACCGACCTTATTTTACCCAATTGATGCCAATCAGGTAAAAGACGGCGGCAAAATCATTCGTGTGATGGGTTCAATTGGTACCGCAGCCAAAAATGGCGTGGTGACTGTTGATCGTGGTACCACAGATGGTGTGGAAATTGGTCAGGTGTTCAGTGTCTATCAAGATGGTGAAGTGGTCAGAGATCCTAAAACCAAAGAGAAAGTGAAGTTACCTGGACAATATTTGGGCAGCGCTATGATCTTTAAGAGTTTTGATCGTATCAGCTATGCCTATATCCTTGAAAGCGAGTTACCGATCAAACTTGGCTCGGATATTAAGCCACCTCGTTTAGATGATTAAGTAAATGCCTATGTTGAATCAATTATCACCTCATCACTATCACACCGTGTTGGTGTGGTACTTGGTTCAGCATTCGCTGTCGAGTTTTAGCAAAATTCAGCAGCACTTTGGTGACTGTGAACAAGCAACACAACCGCATCGTTTCTCAGAATGGTCACAACTGGGCTTACACGCCAATCACTTAAAACGTTTAGCCGAATTTCAAAGCCCTCAGGGTCAACAACAATTCCAACAATTGCTTGATCTGGTTTGTAAATCTAGTGATTTTATTTTAACGCCTGAAGATCTAGGTTATCCCACTCAGCTCTTGCCATATGCAGATCGTCCTCCTATTTTATTTGGACAAGGTCAGGCACAGGCCTTATTACAGCCACAGATTGCCATGGTCGGCAGCCGTAAACCAAGTCCACATGGGCGCCAAGTCGCTTATGATTTTGCCTATTATCTCAGTGAAAAAGGCTTTTATATCAGCAGTGGTTTGGCACTTGGGATTGACCAAGCTGCACATCAGGGTGGATTGGCACATCAACGTACCATTGCAGTGACAGGTACAGGTCTCGATAGCGTCTACCCTGCTCAGCACAAACAACTGGCACAACAAATTACCCAATCTGGAGCCATCGTGACTGAGTTTCTGCCGACCACGATGCCCTTACAACAACACTTCCCAAGACGTAATCGAATTGTCAGCGGCCTAAGTCTAGGAGTATTGGTGGTTGAGGCTGCACTGAAAAGTGGTTCTCTCATCACTGCCAATGAAGCAGCCAATCAAGGTAAAATGGTATTCGCGATTCCTGGGCATATTTACAGTGAACATCATCAAGGTTGTCATCAACTGATTCGAGAAGGCGCGATTCTGGTCGATCATCCCGAACAGGTCATCGAAGATTTAGCACTACCAACGCAATGGCAAACTCAACAACAAACAGCGGAACACACCACAACAGCGCCACCGAGCCTACCTACACATTTAATTGCGTTATATCAGAGTTTGGACTGGATTGGACAAGATTTAGATCAACTGGCTCAGCACCATCCAATCACGATTGCAGAGTTAACCGCTCAATTAATGGAATTGGAATTACTGGGCTTATGCCTACAACAAGCAGGACGCTATTTACGTTGTCGCCCAATGCATTAAACTAGTCCTACTCTCCCTTTTCTTTTTACACACGCCATGATCACATCTTCTATTTCCGAAGCAGCACACTTTCTAAAACAAGGGCAGATTCTGGCTTACCCAACTGAAGCGGTTTGGGGTTTAGGTTGTGATCCCTTCAATGAGCAAGCCTTTCAGCAGATTCTGGAACTGAAACATCGGCCTATTGAAAAAGGTGTGATCTTATTGGCTGGCCACTTACAGCAAGTGGAACATTTATTGCAGGACTTAGACACAACAATCCGTCAGCAAGTGATTGCGACGTGGTCGAATCGCCTTGAGACAGAACGTGCCACAACCTGGCTACTTCCTGCTGATCAAAGTATTCCAACATGGATCAAAGGCCAACATCCTTTGGTCGCGGTTCGAGTAACAACACATCCATTGTGCATGGCGCTATGTCAGCAATTTGGCGGCTTTATTGTCTCTACCAGTGCCAACCCTGCAGGTCTTGCACCCGCGCAACGCTTGGAAGATGCTCAGGCTTATTTTGGTAATAACTTAAATTACCTACAAGGTGATTTAGGGCTAAGTCGAGAACCAAGTCGCATTTTGAATGCACTGACAGGTGAAGTTGTTCGCGCCTAATTAGGTGAATAGCGGACAAAAAAAAGCTCAGTTATATAGGGATAACTGAGCATAAAAAGGATGTGTATAATCACATCCAGAGGGTTCGCAAATTTGATAAGCAACTTATTCATTCTCAAATGAATCATCTTGCTGTGTTGGTTATTATGGGGGAATCGTCTCATTTATACAAATATATTATTTATCTAACAAAAAGTGTGAAAAGCGTACCAATTTTGTCAGTTCTGCATTTTCAATAAAATTATATTTATATTTTTATTCAGCTTTTTTTTGATCATAAATTTAATAAATCTTAAAAATATATTTGCAAATCATATAGAAAGCACAGTCATTAAAAAAATAATTTGGTGCGTTTGTTGTTATTTTGAGCAAACGCACCGCTTTATTTCACATTTATGCTGCAGGTTCTGCCAATTGTGCAGGTGCTTTCACTGTTTTCTTCTGTGCCATAACGATACCGATCAGAATCATCACGCCACCGATGGTGTGGTAAATCGTCCAATGTTCCGACAACCATAGGCTTGCAATAATTGCGGTAAATACAGGCATTAAATTCATAAAAATACTGGTCCGGTTTGGGCCAATCGCCTGTACCGCCACCATCCATAATAAGGGTGCAATCAGCGATGGGAACATCCCTGCATAGAAAACACTGGCTGCATTTTCAGCATTGATACTATCTAGGCCTAACCAAAGTAAAAATGGCAGGTGATACAACAAAGCAAACGCAATTTGTACGTAGAGACTGGTCAGCAATGGCAATTGTAGCTGCCACTTTTTCAGAAAGACGCCATAAAAGGCATAGAACCCGACAGCGAGTACCATCACCGCATCGCCCCAGTGTCCACCTTGTGCAAATAGACTCGAAAGATGACCTTGGCTCATGACATAGATCAAGCCAGCAAAGGACAATACGCTACCAAAAATCGCAAAACGATTCGGTGCATCTTTTAAAATGAAATAAGAGATAAAAATGGTAAAGATCGGGACAAAAGCATTCACAATACCCATATTGGTTGCCGTGGTATAGTGCGCCGCGGTATAAGAAAGACCTTGATATAACACCATGCCAAAGGCACTCAACACCGCTAATTTAGGAAGGTATGGCACAATTAAACTGCGCTGTTTCCATACTTTCGGTAACATAAACGGCGTTAAAATCACAAAGGCGACCAACCAGCGGTAAAAACTGATACTGACGGGTGAAATATAGTCCGCCACATAGCGGGTCACGGCAATATTCAGCGACCAAATCAAAACGGCAATCAAGGGCAAGACAAAAGCCCATTTCTGGTATTTACTCAACTGACCCATCATTTCCTCACCATATCTCAGCAATGGGAGTATTGTGGAAGATGTCTAAAATAATTGAAATATCGTATTTCAGACATTTATATCGCAGTCACGACATCACTGCTTAGAATAGCTCCCAAGCACGCATCGCATGTTCAACCACTTTATGCAATTGTTCAACCGTTGCCCCATCTCGTGCCTGAATAGTCAAACCTTGCACAACCGTTGCATAGAAGTCTGTCATTTCCTGTAAAGGTGCTGTTGCTGGCAAATCCCCGTTGGCAACGCCCTGCTCTAAACACTCAAACAGTTTTTGCTTGGTCTGCAAACGCTTTTCCAGAATGTTGTGTTGCACCGCCTGTGCATTGTCCGAGCAGTTCATGGTGGCAACCACCAACATACACCCTGCTGGTTTATTGGGTTGTGCTAAACGTTTGACGTTGTCATATAAATAAAGCTCAAATGCAACTTTGGCGGTTTTGGCTTCTAAAAAAATAGGCACAATCGGACAAGCTTCATGCGCCAAATAATAATCGATGCATTTATAAAACAGCCCAGCTTTATCACCAAAGCTACTATATAAGCTTGGCGCGGTCAGCTCTAACGCTTGTGTTAAATCACTGATCGACGTAGCTTCATAACCATGCTCCCAAAATAACAACATGGCTTTTTCCAAAGCCTGCTGCTCGTCAAAACACTTCGGACGACCACGCTTCTTTTTCAAGCTGTCATCACACGGTATTGGCAGAGGATCAGGTGCATTTGTCATAACAGTCACAGATATTTTCATAACGATCACTATCAAATTAATTGACGCAGCAACATTAATCAACTATTTTATTTTATATCGATCGTTATAAAAAATTAATATTTTTCAATTTTATTGTTATCTCACTAACAATAAAGGGAATTTTTATGGAAAACCCATCAGCAACAGACATCAGCTCACTGGCGTCAAACCCTTCCCAAGGGAACTGGCTGGCATTGCTCTCTGTTACCTTCAGCGCTTTTGCCTTGGTCACAGGTGAGTTTCTTGCGATTGGAGTACTCAATGACATCGCACGGGATTTTCAAGTTTCTGTGGGAACAGCAGGTCTAACCGTTTCATTGACCGCAATCGTCGGCATGTTTGCGGCAGTGCTGATTCCTATTTCGGCGAAGACACTGGATCGGCGTACTTTATTACTGATGCTTACCCTGCTGATGATTGTCGCCAATCTGCTTACAGCCTTTGCGCCTAACTTTATCCTGCTCTTAGTCGGACGTATCATTTTAGGCGTTGCGGTTGGTGGATTCTGGGCCACTGCGGTTGCTTTAAGCGGTCGTCTTGCCCCACCTCATTTACCCATTGCCAAGGCCACTGCTTGGGTCGCGTTCGGAGTGACCTTGGCCAGTGTATTGGGTGTGCCGATGGGTACATGGTTGGCTCAGTATAATGGCTGGCAAACTTCTTTCACGGCGATTTCATTGATGGGGGTACTCCTGTTTATCTTCCAGTATCTCTATCTGCCTCAATTGAAACCTGCTTCTTCTCTACGTTGGAAAGAGCTACCAATCTTGTTGCAACATTCTGCTGCACGTAAAGGACTGATCATCTTTATTTTTATGGGTTTTGCACACTTTGCGGCCTACAGTTATTTTTCTGCCTTTTTTAAGCATCAATTGGACTTCTCTGATGGTCTGATTAGCCGTTTACTGCTGATCTATGGGATTGCTGGGATTTTTGGCAATATTTTTGCAGGCTATCTGGGTCAGAAGAATATCCGTTATACCTTTGCAGTCAGTGCTATCACCTTCTTCTTTGCCTTTCTCTGCTTACCACTATCTGGAGCACATATTGGTTCTGCCATCATCTTGACAGCTTTATGGGGCTTCGCTTATGGCATTATCCCAACCGCAGTCAATATCTGGATGTTCACCCATGCCCCTGAAGCTGTTGAAAAAGGCATGCCAATGGTGACATTAACCTTCTTAATCCTGATTGCGTTGGGCAGTATGTTTGGCGGTATTATCGTGGATTATTTTAATGGTACGGTCTTATTTTTCGCCATGCTGCCGTTAGTGCTCTGTTCTTTGGTATTGATCTTTACACTGGCACGCGGTCTCAACAATCCTAAAATCCATTATCAAAAACAATGATACAAGCCGAGAAGAAACTCGTCTTTGAGCAATAATCAATGGTCGCCGCTCTACAACGATCAGTTAAGGCGACCGCATTGATAATGTCCCGTTCCAGTATCAATTGTCCCAGCTATGCAAATTTCTCATAAGCCTTACAGATATTTTTATAATGATCATTATAAAAATATTTGACGACACGCTGTTTATCCATTATTTTATTTTATAGTGATCGTTATAAAAACCAACTTATTCTCCACCCTTTTGTCATCCAACTGACAAATAAGGAAATTCTCATGGAACAATCCACCTCTTCAGACGCACGACCCACTGAAACCACACAAGGAAGCTGGTATGCAATTTTAGCTGTCGCTGTTGCTGCCTTTGCACTGGTCACCAGCGAATTCTTACCTGTGGGTGTTCTCAATAGTGTCGCAACCGACTTAAACATTTCAGTGGGTACAGCAGGATTAATCATTACCTTACCTGGGGTGATGGCTGCGATTGCTGCACCCTTACTGCCGATTTCCGTGAAACAACTGGATCGTCGCTATGTGTTGATTCTATTAACCGCGATTATGGTGATTGCCAACACCATTACGGCCTTTGCAGATAGCTTTAATGTATTGCTGCTCAGCCGTTTGGTCCTTGGTATTTCAATTGGTGGCTTCTGGGCCACTGCCATCGCGCTCAGTGGCAAACTTGCACCCCCACATTTGCCGATTGCGAAAGCAACTGCCATTGTGATGGCTGGGGTAACCTTTGCTACCGTTTTAGGTGTCCCAATCGGGACTTGGCTTAGTGAATTCTATGGCTGGCGTAGTGCCTTTGGGATTACCGCAGCAATCGGCTTGGTGGTGTTAGTGCTACAGCTGATTTTCCTACCAGCACTCAAACCTGAGTCAGCCATTCATTTACGTGACCTACCCGCCTTACTCCGTACCCCCAAAGCACGCAGTGGGATGCTGATTGTTCTGCTCATCGGTCTTGCACACTTCTGTGCCTATAGTTATTTGGCACCGTTCTTTAAGAATATTGCCGGCTTTGATGGTACTACGATCAGTTCATTATTATTGCTCTACGGTATTGCAGGTATTTTTGGTAATGCATTTGCAGGCTATAGCGGCAATTTAAATGTACGCTATACCCTCGCCTTTGTTGGGGTCTGCTTTACGATCGTATTCTTCGGCTTTCCAATTTTCGCGACTCACCAATTTGGGGCAATTGTATTGACTGCTTTATGGGGCTTCGCTTTTGGTGCCTTCCCGACTTCTGCCAATATTTGGATGTTTGTGCATGCACCTCACGCAGTTGAAAAAGGCATGCCGCTGTTTGTGGGTATGTTCCAAGTCATGATTGCCACAGGTTCGCTACTGGGCGGTTATGTGGTTGATCATTTCAATGAAAATATCTTAATTTATGGTGTAATCAGTTTTGTTGCCTTAGCATTGATTAGTATCTTTACTTTGGCCAAAGGCTTGAATAACCCGAAAGTAACTTTCGAGAATTAACATGAGATCCTCAAATGAAGCATGATGTTGCTGAACAATTTCCATTCTTGCACGGTATAGAAGTCCATGAATTTCTGTATCAAAAGGATGATATTGTCACACCTCATTCTTCACTTTGGGGCGATTTCAATTTCAGTCTAAATGGAACTTTAGAATTTGATATTGAAGGTAAATACTACTTATCACCGCCCAGTTATGGATTGTGGTTACCGCCACGAACCGAACATCAATCACTGCCGGTTGAACACGAAATTCACTATATCTGTATTCGTCTACATCCAAAATTTGGTGATTTTTTAGGGGATAGTTGTCGCTGTTTCAGTATTGAACCGTTTTTTCGGGCCTTAGTGCTGCAAATCTTAGAGCAGCAAAAACAGCTTGCTGCGCCTGAATATCTTGAACATCTGCTTCAAGTTTTATTCGATCAACTCAAGCAGGCACCTGCCTATTCACATTATTTACCTCAAAGCAGTCATCCAATTTTAGCGCCGATTCTGCAACAACTTGCCGATCCCGATCTGTTTAATAGCAGTCTGCAACAAGTACTACAACACTTTGCAGTCAGTGAGCGACATCTATTACGCCTCAGCCAACAAGAACTGCAACTGTCCCTGTCAGAGTGGCGTAATCGTGCCAAAATTATTTTTGCGATCAATCAGATCCGCCAAGGCATGACCATCAAACAACTCGCTTTTGCCCTGGGTTATCAGCACAGTTCCAGTTTTATTGAGTTTTTTAAACGCTATACAGGGCAGACTCCCATTCAACTCAAAAATGCAGCACTTTAAAACAAAGGCTTGGTTTTACACATTATTTGTATGCAATCATCTTAAGAGCATTGCACTCAGCAGCAATAGCAGTTAAAACAAATAGGTTTTGTCACAACAACAAATTAGGACGTATCCCATGAGCCAGTCGGTTTATCACATTCCCGTTAAGGACATCCAAGGCCAAGAGATTGATCTCGATCAATATCAAGGCAAAGTTCTGTTGATCGTTAACGTGGCATCAAAGTGTGGCCTTACACCACAGTACGAAGGTTTAGAAAAATTGTATCAGGCCAAAAAAGAGCAAGGCCTAGAAATTCTGGGCTTCCCCGCGAATAACTTCTTAGAACAAGAGCCTGGAACCAATGATGAAATTCAACAGTTTTGTTCATTGAATTATGATGTGCACTTCCCGCTTTTCGCAAAAATCTCAGTTGCGGGTGATGACAAACATGCCTTGTATCAAACCCTGACACAGGCTATTCCAGAACGTCAAGGTGAAGGCCCATGGTGGAAAGACTTGGTCGATTATGGTTTAACCCCAAATAACCCACCTGAAGTGTTATGGAATTTTGAAAAATTCTTGGTAAATAAGCAGGGTGAAATTGTTGCTCGCTTTGCACCAGATATCACTGCCGATGATGAACGTATTGTCAGTGCAATTGAAGCTGAATTAGCAAAATAAATTTGAGAAACAAGTAGAAAAGAGCAGTTGATCTGCTCTTTTCTATGCAAAATGTAGAATCCGCGTTCAACTCCCCTATGCCCTTCAAACTGTTGCTAATTTGCAAAAATCTGTTTTTTCTCCACAGTTTCTCATTATAGTGACCCTCTTCTTGTAATCTGGTGTCGTTCAGCCATGATGGAAAAATTCTCTATCAAAGCCATTCTTTTCGCATCCACACTTGCTACAGCTTTCATACTAGCTGGTTGTGATCAAACGCCTCAGGGCAATGAAGGGGCTGAATCAACAGCTGAGATTGAACAGAACCTGACCCAGGCGGAGGATGAGCAAGTAGAAGCCGAAGCAGCTCAAGATACGCAGAACCTAAGCCGTGGCAATATGTTCAATATCGCCCGTGATATTGCCAAATTGCAGATTGAAACTGGTGACTATGTCACCTTGCTCAAGCAATCGCAAAGTAATTTGGAGCAGGCCATCCAAGATAAAAATGTGCAACAGCTACAAAGTACTACGGGTGAGTTGAATCAAGAATTGCATAAGCTGCACGATGCCTTATTATCACTGAATTTAAAAAGTAATGAAGTCGATCAGATCCGCCAAAGCTTATTGGCTGCTAATCAACAGCTATTAAATATGCCCTTATTACATGGTCAAACGGATTTATCAAAAATTGATTTTGCCAAGATTGAAAAACAGTTCAATACGATTCAAATGGATATGGTGAAGCTTGCGACCTTGGTATTGGGAGATAAAGCTGATTCAAACGCTTAGAGATAAAAAACCAAAAGACTGAGCTAAACGATTCGTTTATTACTCAGTCTTTTTTTTATCGCATCTTTCTAATTACACTTAGGATCATTTCCTAAGGCTCTTAACTGTTCTTGTTCAAATCTCTTCTGCGACAACTCAGCATTTTTATTTCCAGTCAAAAGCTTACTTTTTGAAAGATATAAGGTTAACAAAGTTTTTCCCTCTGGTATCTCTTTCAAATTCACTTTAGAAACATAGGTTCCATAGTTTGCTTTTGCTTCAATTGTAGCTTGATGCTTATCACGCTCAAGTTGACCGTCTACCGCAATATAACTCATATCATTAGGTACAGGGCTTTTATAGGCGACACATTTATCATAAGCTCGTTTTAAATTTGCATATACTTGAATATAATCCATGTTGAGTTCAGTGCTATATCCCCCCCCCACAGATTGCTGAATAAGCTGTGATTCAGAGGTCGGCAGCATCATTCGCACACAGCCACTAGACAGCAAGATCGAAAACAATAAACTAAATTTAAATACGGATTTAGTAAATTTTGACATACTTCAAATTTCCTTGTTCAATACCTTCAACAATTTTTTTCTTAATCACAATAGATTCTGGCTCATTCGTTTTAAATCTTTGATCTATCTCATATTCTGCAATATAAAGCCGAGAACCAGTTTCCTTACTATAATCCGCACCCATGACATAATTTTTATTTTTCTCAAAATTCACATTTTTTATTTCGGTATAATAACTTGTACTTTTGAATCCATTTATAATCACTAAATCATGCACGCCAACAGGTACCTTTAAATCCTGTTGAGCTAACTCTGTTAACAATACATTTTTTGATCTAAACATTATAAATTCAGGTACTTTGACCTGATGACCATCAATTGTATTGATCATATAAGGGCGAGGGGTAAAAGAGTCATAGGATTGATAAGCACGGTATGGAAAAGTACGGATAAATGTAAAGTCTTGATTCGGAAACTTTTCAATTAACTGATCACGATACATCTGGATTTTGTCAGCTTTACTCGCACTACTGTCTATATTCAAATAACGCTCATGCTTAGGCGCTGATTTTATTGGCAACATACCAATAGATTTCCCCTCAGGCGTTTTAGTTACAGTACAGCCAACAGACATGATAAATAAAGGCGCTAGAAGTAAGATTTTAGATTGCACGTTAAAGTTCTCATTTTTCAAGTTTACAAATGATAACAAGAATTAATATTAAAATGATAATTATCTATAAAATATAGCTCCTGATTTGAATGTATAAAAAAGCCACCTGACGGTGGCTTTCTCTTTATTTCTTATCGAGTGCGATGGTGGGTTTACTGCATTTACCTGATTGGGCTAACTGATACTCACGAATTGCTTTTTTCCCAGTTTCATCATCAACTAGTTTCACATTTGCACCGCCAACAAATGCGCCCATTTTAATCGATTGTTGAACAAAATAATTTTTACCAGGTTCTGTTTTAAGCACTAAATGGTTAGGCGAGAACTCTGATTCAGTTGAAACTGTATGTTCTTGATTACCTGAGACCTCTTTGAAGAAAAAGGTACCACGTGCCGTTTCACCCAGACACTCACCGTCAATCCATACATCTTTTTTCAATGCGGCACCAAACGCACTGTTTGAACGATAGACATAAATTGCAGCATTGCCTTGCGAAGGGGCTTCAAGCTTCTTAGCTTGTTCATTCAGTTGATTATTTGCTGTTGGTACCGATGCACACCCCACAAAAGCCACAGCGATCAAAAACGGAAGACTTTTTATCATTTTCATGATGATTTTCTCTTTGGACTAATAATTCTAAATTAAGCTTTGTAATTTATAGAAAAATTATAATTATTCAAGACATTAAAATAAAAAAAAGCCACCTGACGGTGGCTTTTTTCAATCTCAAACCAGCAATAATTAAAGTGCGCGGTTTTTGATTTTACGAATCGTTTCAAGCTGAGCTGCAGTTTCTGCAAGCGAAGCAAGCGCAGCAGCAGAATCCAGATCACTCTTTTGATTTGCGAGCAATTGTTCAGCTTGTTTACGAGCTTCCATAATTGCTACTTCATCTAAGTTGTCAGCGCGGATTGCAGTATCTGCAAGCACGGTCACAACATGAGGCTGAACTTCTAACACACCGCCAGATACATACACGATTTCTTCTGTACCATTTTCCAACTGAACGCGAATCGGGCCCGGTTGGAGTAAAGTTACGAGTGGCGCATGTCCTGGTAAAATACCAAGCTCACCGCCCGCACCTTTTGCGATTAACATCGTAACTTGTCCAGAGTAAATCGACTCTTTCACACTTACAACGTCACATTGCATAGTCGCCATGAGAATCTCCTTAAATTAGAGTTGCTAATTAAAGTTTCTCGGCTTTAGCAATCACTTCGTCAATACCACCAACCATATAGAACGCTTGTTCTGGGATGTGGTCGTATTCACCAGCTAATAGACCTTTAAAGCCACGAATCGTTTCTTTAAGTGGTACTAATTTACCAGGCGCACCAGTAAATACTTCAGCGACGTGGAACGGTTGAGAGAAGAAACGTTGGATTTTACGCGCACGGTAAACAACCAATTTATCTTCTTCTGCTAACTCGTCCATACCCAAGATTGCGATGATGTCTTTAAGCTCTTTATAACGTTGCAATACGTTCTGTACAGAACGTGCAATTTCATAATGCTCAGCACCAACAACCAATGGATCTAACTGACGTGAAGTTGAGTCAAGTGGATCGATCGCTGGATAAATACCAGAAGATGCGATGTCACGGCTCAATACAACGGTAGCATCTAAGTGAGCAAACGTTGTTGCAGGCGATGGATCTGTTAAGTCATCGGCAGGTACGTATACTGCTTGGATCGATGTGATCGAACCAGATTTAGTCGACGTAATACGCTCTTGAAGAACACCCATTTCCTCTGCAAGTGTCGGTTGGTAACCTACTGCAGATGGCATACGACCTAACAATGCTGATACTTCAGTACCCGCAAGTGTATAACGGTAGATGTTGTCGACGAATAATAATACGTCACGACCTTTACCATTTTCGTCTTTTTGATCACGGAAGTATTCAGCCATAGTCAAACCAGTTAACGCTACGCGTAAACGGTTACCTGGTGGCTCGTTCATCTGACCGTAGACCATTGCTACTTTGTCAAGAACGTTAGAATCTTTCATTTCGTGATAGAAGTCGTTACCTTCACGAGTACGCTCACCAACACCAGCAAACACAGATAAACCTGAGTGAGCTTTCGCGATGTTGTTGATCAACTCCATCATGTTAACGGTTTTACCAACACCGGCACCACCGAACAGACCAACCTTACCACCTTTCGCGAACGGGCAAAGTAAGTCGATGACTTTAATACCAGTTTCTAAAAGGTCAGTCGAAGCTGCTTGTTCAGCATAAGAAGGTGCTTGACGGTGAATCGGCAAACGCTCTTCAGTCGCTACAGGACCTGCTTCATCAATTGGGCGACCCAATACGTCCATGATACGACCAAGTGTCGCTGGACCTACTGGAACAGAAATCGGTGCATTTGTGCTGGTTACATTTAGGCCACGTTTAAGACCTTCTGTAGAACCCATTGCGATGGTACGAACAACACCATCGCCAAGCTGTTGCTGAACTTCTAATGTAGTTTCAGTACCGTCAACTTGGAGAGCGTCATAGATCTTAGGAACGCTATTGCGCTCAAACTCGACGTCGATAACCGCGCCGATGATCTGAATGATACGACCGCTACTCATTGCTGTCTCCTCAATTCAAACTTAATAATGTTAAACGGCAGCGGCACCGCCAACGATCTCGGAAATTTCCTGAGTAATCGCGGCTTGACGCAGCTTGTTGTAAATGAGCTGTAGGTCTTTAATCAATTGTCCTGCGTTGTCTGTCGCTGCTTTCATCGCGACCATACGAGCAGACTGCTCACATGCAACGTTTTCAATCACACCTTGATAAACCATAGACTCGATGTAGCGAACCAACAAACCATTTAACAATTCTTCTGCTTCTGGTTCGTAGAGATAGTCCCAACCATAAGTACGGTTGAGGTCATCGCCTTCTTCTGCCGGTGCTAAAGGAACAAGTTGTTCAACTTTAGGCTGCTGAGTCATTGCATTGACGAAGCCATTTGATACGAGGTAGATACGATCTAATTCGCCCTTATCAAATGCATCAAGCATAACTTGCACTGAGCCTGTTAACTGTTCCAAACTCGGCGCATCGCCAAGTTGGGTCGTTGCACCAAGCACTTTACCGCCGTAATTCTTAAAAAACGAAACCGCTTTTTGACCAATCAAAGCAAATTCAACTTCAATTGACTGCTGTTGTTGTGCTTTGACATGCTGCACAACTTTCTTGAACAAGTTAATGTTCAAGCCACCTGCCAAACCACGATCTGAAGACACTACGATATAGCCAACGCGCTTAACTGGGCGTTCAACCATATAACGGTGTTTATATTCAGGGTTTGCTTGGACCAAGTGAGCAATTACACGGCGCATATTATCGGCATACGGACGGCCCTGAGCCATGCGCTCTTGCGCACGACGCATTTTCGAAGCAGCTACCATTTGCATCGCGCGAGTAATCTTTTGCGTGCTCTTGATACTAGCTACTTTGGCGCGAATTTCTTTTAAATTTGCCATACGCTTAACCTAGTATTCGAAAGCTCTTTCGAGCTTCCGAAGGTTGATCCGTGAACCAAACTTAACTAAAGATAAACTTAGTAAGTTTGAGTCGCTTTGAAGCTCTCAATACCTGCTTTGAACGCTGCTTCGATGTCTTTGTTGTAATCACCAGTTTCATCGATCTGTTGCATTAACGCAGCATGTTCAGAACGGAAGTAAGAGATTAACGCAGCATCAAAGTCTACGATTTTCTTCACTTCTACGTCAGCCATGTAGCCTTCGTTAGATGCATATACAGAAACAGCTTGGTCAGCAATTGAGTATGGAGCATATTGTTTTTGCTTCATTAACTCAGTTACACGTTGACCATGCTCAAGTTGCTTACGTGTTGCTTCATCAAGGTCAGAAGCAAACTGAGCAAACGCAGCCAATTCACGGTATTGTGCTAGAGCAGTACGGATACCACCAGACAATTTTTTGATGATCTTAGTTTGAGCTGAACCACCAACACGTGATACCGAGATACCCGCGTTCACAGCAGGACGAATACCTGCGTTGAATAATGATGTTTCTAAGAAGATCTGACCGTCAGTAATCGAAATTACGTTGGTTGGTACGAATGCAGATACGTCACCAGCTTGAGTTTCAATGATCGGTAATGCAGTTAAAGAACCAGTTTGACCTGTTACTGCACCGTTCGTGAATTTCTCAACATAATCAGCTGAAACGCGCGAAGCACGTTCAAGAAGACGCGAGTGAAGATAGAATACGTCACCTGGATACGCTTCACGACCTGGTGGACGACGTAACAATAATGAAATTTGACGGTAAGCAACAGCTTGCTTAGACAAATCATCATAAATGATTAACGCATCTTCACCACGATCACGGAAGTATTCACCCATTGTACAGCCAGAGTACGGAGCTAAATACTGCATTGCTGCAGGATCAGCGGCCGCAGCTGCGACAACAGTTGTATACGCCATAGCGCCAGTTTCTTCTAGCTTACGTACTACGTTTGCAATTGTTGATTGTTTTTGACCAATCGCAACGTATACACATTTAATGCCAGAGTTTTTCTGAGCGATGATCGCATCGATCGCCATTGCTGTTTTACCAGTTTGACGGTCACCAATAATCAACTCACGCTGACCACGACCTACAGGGATCATGGTATCAACTGATTTATAACCAGTTTGAACAGGTTCGTCGACAGACTGACGCCAAATTACACCTGGTGCTACTTTTTCAACAGCATCAGTTAGTTTTGCATCAATCGGGCCTTTACCATCAATTGGATTACCCAAAGCGTCTACGACACGGCCAAGAAGTTCAGGACCAACCGGAACTTCTAATACACGACCTGTACAACGAGCTTTTTGACCTTCTTGCAGGCTTAGGTAGTTACCTAAAACAACGGCACCCACTGAATCCTGTTCTAGGTTCAGTGCCATACCAAATAAGCCGCCGTCGAATTCGATCATTTCACCGTACATTGCATCTGCAAGACCGTGAATACGCACGATACCGTCAGATACCATGACGATGGTACCTTCATTCTTCGCGGTCGCGCTGGTGTCCAGATCGCCGATACGCTGTTTAATGAGCGCACTGATCTCGGATGGATTCAGTTGTTGCATTGCGCTATTCCTCAATCTTTTTTAAGTTCAGTCTTATTGCTGTTAGGCAAGAAGACGAGTCCGCATTTTTTCAAGCTTGTTAAGCGCAGAGTCATCTATCACTTGGTCGCCTGCACGAATCACAACACCTGCGATCAACGCTGGATTAACGTTAACAGAGACATGAACTGTTCTGTTAAAACGTTTTTCAAGCGCGTGAGCTAAAATATGCTCTTGTGTCGCATCCATTGGGAAAGCAGATTCAATCTCTACTTCCAATGTGTTGTTGTTCTGCGATTTAAGTAATTCATATTCTGCTGCGATTTCAGGCAATAAAACCAAACGATCGTTGTCTGCAAGCAAGGTCAAGAAATTTGACACTGATTGAGACTGATCTTCACCTAAAACCTTGGCAAAAAGACCTACTTGTTCCGCAGGAGTCAGCTCAGGGCGATTTAAATAAGCGGAAAATGCTTCGTCTTGCACCGCAGCACCGAGCAGTTGTAACGCATTTGACCAAGCGTCAGTTGCATTCTGCTCAGATGCATAAGCAAATGCTGCTTTGGCGTACGGGCGTGCTAACGTCAAGAGTTCAGCCATATTCGCCTCGCTTAAAGTTTAGCAGCCAGCTGATTCAGCATGGCATTATGAGCTTCTGCGTCAACTTGTTGGTTCAGAATTTTTTCTGCGCCAGCAACTGCCAAAGCAGCAACTTGTTGACGTAATTCTTCGCGAGCAGAATTGATGTCTTGATCAACAGTTTCTTTCGCCTGTTGACGAATACGCTCACCTTCAGCAGATGCTTGGGTACGCGCTTCTTCGATCAATTGTGCTGCACGACGGTTCGCTTGTTCGATCAATTGAGCCGCTTGTGCTTTTGCTGCGTCTAATTCTGCCTTAACTTGTGCTTGCGCATCAGCAAGGTCAGCTTTTGCTTTTTCAGCAGCATTTAAGCCATCAGCGATTTTACGCTGACGCTCACTAATCGCATTGATTAGTGGAGGCCATACAAACTTCATGCAGAATGCGACAAAGATCGCAAATGCAATTGCTTGGCCAATCAATGTGAGGTTGATATTCATTTCGCTATTCCTCAATATGTGGATTTAGGAATTAAGCTATTAACCTACAAATGGATTAGCGAAGATGAAGAACAAGCCAATACCAACACCGATCATAGGCACAGCATCAAGAAGACCCGCGATTAAGAACATACGAGTTTGAAGTTGTGGAGCCAATTCTGGTTGACGAGCAACAGCTTCTAAGAAGCGACCGCCTAAAAGACCGAAACCAATCGCAGTACCTAAAGCACCGAAAGCGATCAAGATAGCAGATGCAATTGCAACTAGACCTAAAGTGAGTTCCATGAAAAATTCCTCAGAGGTTAGGTTATTACCAAATTAAACTAAAATTTAAGCCCAACTGTCAGGTGACAATCAGGCAATACCATTAATGCTTTTCGCTTGCCATGCTCAAGTAAACGATGGTCAGCATCATAAAGATAAATGCTTGCAGCGTGATTACGAGAATGTGGAAGATAGCCCAAGGCACAGATAACGCCCACTGGATCCAGAACGGCAATAATGCGATCAAGATGAAGATCAACTCACCCGCATACATGTTACCGAACAGTCGTAGAGCTAACGAAACTGGACGAGCAAGGAAAGTTACTAATTCCAAAATTAAGTTCACTGGAATCAATAACGCTTTTGCAACTGGGTTACTTGGGTTGAATGGGTTAAGTGCCAATTCACCGACGAAACCGCCGATCCCTTTCTCACGAATACTATAGAACAAGATTAAAACAAATACAGACAACGACATACCAAGGGTAATGTTCGGGTCAGTAGAAGGAACAACCTTGAAGTAAACGTGGTGAGGGTCCATGCCAAATACGTTTGCACCAATCAATTGAGCTGTATACGGAATCCAGTCAACTGGGATTAAGTCCATTGCGTTCATGAGGAAAATCCACACGAAAATGGTTAATGCCAAGGGTGCAATTAAGCGTGATTTGCCGTGGAAAGTATCACGAACACTTGAGTCAACAAACTCGATAATCATTTCAATTGCTGATTGGAATTTAGTTGGAACACCTGCATTCGCAGCTCTCGCAACTGTCCAAAACAACAAACAGAAAATCACACCAAGTCCGATAGACCAACCCATTGAATCCAAGTGAATTGCAGTGAACCCCATCGAATGAGCTTCTTCAGCAGTCTCAGCCAATTTCCATGTACCGTCAGGCATTTTGCCATAGGTCATATTGGTCAAGTGATGCTTGATATACTCGGTCGAAGTCAGGGCATGTTCTTCAGCAGCCATAAATCACACCTGGTCAATGTCAATCATTAAAAAGAAGTAGAAACGAATCAAGCGGATGGCAAAGATCCCGCTTCTACTTCCAAAAATCTCAAAATGTGCCTTACCCTCGTTTTTGTAGACGTGCCACCCAAAATGGCGCGACCCACGACATCGCTTGTACGAGAATAAATCCACAAAACAATGCAACCGGTGACAGCGGTTTAACATTGCTCAAAATTAATATAAAACCCACAATCACAATCGCAAACTTACCGAGCATTCCTCGGTACATATTCAGCATGACTTGTTTTGATGCTCTTGCGCCTGCCGTTCTAAACGACTGCCAAGCAAAATAACAATGTGCCAACCAACATACCAAAGCCCCAAGCGCAGCACTCAAAGCAGCAGTTGTATCTTTGATTGCCCATGCCAGTAAAGCGGCAACAGGAATCATACACGCTTGTAAGAAGACCAAAGCTTTTGCTAATCGTCGGTCAATCATGCGACTAGTTTGGCTCATTTTTTACCCACTTACAGCAGAACTGCTTGACAAGTTTTAATCATGATCGTTTCGAATCGCAGGCATTATAGAGTTACACCCCTGAACATGCAATCTTTTCTCGACTTAAGTCTGCTTTTTTCGTTACCATATTTTTTGACGATAGAGTCAATTGATTTTTATTTTTTTGATCAATTTTGTGCACTTATTACGCATTTATCGGTTTTTGAAGCCAATTTTTGCCACGCTGTTACAAAATTGTCTTCACCGCGCATGCTTTCATCGACTGACTGGAAAACTACTGGGTTCATTTTTTGGTACTGACTGGCACTTGCTGTCGTTTCGGCCAATAGACACATTTTATTTTGCGGACGATTGTCTCTTAAGTACTTAATTTGAGCTGCCGTTGGGGCAATATGTGGATCATCGGTCAATGCACCCGCAAATTTTAAGTTCAAAGCACGTTCTAGATACTGATAGGCATCATGATAAGACCAATAGTTTTTGGCTTTATTCAAGCTTTCATATTGTTGTGAAGCTTGCAGCATCTGCTGAGAGAATTCTTTGGCATTGGCCATGTATTTGGCTTTATTTTCTGGGTATTGCTGAGAACGTAAAGTTGCAATAAAGAAAGCGATCCGAACCGCATTATTCGGATCTAACCACACATGACTATCTACGGTATTGGCCATAGATACACCACGTAAATTACGTAACGGCAAAGCGGTTAAAATGCCTGAGTCTAATAAAGCAATTGCTTTACGGTTTTGGTTCAGCATTTTTTCCAGTGGCGCTTCATGGGCTTTACCCAGCCAAATCACCAAGGAAGCATCTTGAATCGCTTTACGATGGGCGGGTGTGAGTTGCACATCATGGCCACTTTGATCTTTCAATAACAGGATCGGCTCTTCTACTCCGTCTGTCACTTGTTTAGCAATCAAATAAATTGGGTGTGTTGAAACCACCAAGCTTTGTGTCCAGCCCCATGTGCTTAACATCGAAAACAAGACCAAAACAATTAGGCGAGACATCACAGCATTACTCAATTTAGCGAAGCATGTTATAATATAACAAAAGTTAAAAAATGCCTATGTCTATTTTCGAGATTCATCACCTGAACAGACTTGGCTTTAACTATATATAGATAGTTATCCTAAATTGCGTGTTATGATATTGAATCTATTGTAAGGCCATCAGCCTTTTATGGCGCTGTAACAGATCAATAGGTTCTACAAAAACAATGAGGTCAATCTATGAGTTCTTGTTCACATGAACATGACAATGCATTACATGGTGTTCATGGTCATCACGATATTAAAGCGCGACTTGCTGAAGCAGAATTGTTATGCACTGCGACTGGCGCTCGCCTGACCCCTTTGCGTAAAGAAGTGCTTGAACTCATTTTGAATGCCTCTGGCCCAATGGGTGCTTATGACTTATTGGCAAAAATTAAAGGCCAAGCAGACCGCCCTGCTGCCCCACCGACAGTGTATCGCAGTTTAGACTTTTTATTAGAAAAAGGCCTCATTCACAGACTGACCTCAATCAATGCCTATATACCTTGTTGCCATCCACGTGAAGGACACCAAGCTGCTTTCCTGATTTGTACCGAATGCCATTCTGTCAAAGAGGCTTCTGCGCAAGGGTTGATTCAACAACTCGACCAACTTGCCGCCTCAGACCAGTTTTTAGCGCAACACAGCATTATTGAAATTTCTGGAAAATGTCATCAGTGCAGCACACTCCAGTAAACACTCCGCTTATACAGTTGGAGAAAGTCTCGGTTCGACGTGACGAACGGGATATTTTGAGAAATGTCGATTTTGCTTTGCAGTCAAAAGAGATTGTGACGCTGATTGGTCCCAATGGCGCAGGTAAATCAACCTTAATCAAAGTACTCCTTGGCATCATGTCACCCAATAAAGGCAAGGTGCACTTTTCAAAAAAATTAAAACTGGCTTATGTGCCGCAGAAGTTTAATCCGTCTGCTAGCCTGCCTTTACGGGTACAAGATTTACTTGATCTTGAAATCTGCAGCGCTGATTTACGTGCAGAGATTGTCCGCGACACCGGCATCCAAAAATTACAAGCATCCAAAGTACAGCAGCTATCAGGCGGTGAACGGCAACGCGTTTTACTGGCTCGAGCCTTACTGCGGCAGCCTGATATCTTAGTCTTGGATGAACCGATGCAAGGTCTGGACATCCAGTCCGAAGCTGAACTGTATGAATATGTACGCAGCTTACCCGAACGCTATGGTTGTGCCGTCCTGATGGTGTCGCATGATTTGCAATGGGTCATGCAAGGTACGCATCGTGTGGTCTGCCTCAATAAACACATCTGTTGCAGTGGTTTGCCTGAAAATATTCAACAGCATCCAGAATATCAAGCCATTTTTGGCACACAACGAATGTTCTATCAGCATCACCATAATCACTGTGGGCATAGTGATCATGCCGAACCTTGTTCTCACGATCCACGTCCACACATTCACCCAGAGCCAAAGGTCTAAGCCATGATGGAATGGTTACAACTCCTCCTACCTGCTTGGATCATGGGGTCATTGCTGGTTTTTCTGACCGCTCCACTCGGTTGCCTAATGCTGTGGCGCAGAATGTCTTTTTTTGCCGATACCATGGCTCACGGCACCCTACTGGGGGTCGCAGTTGCAGGTATTTTAAATTTACCTTTCTGGTTGGGTGTTGCCTGTCTGGCGCTGTTACTGGTTGCATTGCTGTGGGTGCTGCATGACTCTCGCCTTCCCAATGATGCCTTGCTCGCTTTAAGCTCTGCGACCCTACTCTGCTCAGGCTTACTTTTGATTCAACAAGTGCCAAGTCTACGCCCTGAATTGCTCAGCTATTTATTTGGTGATTTGCTCAGTATTGAATGGTCTGATTTACCGATGTTTGCCGTGGTCATCATCGCCGCATTGATCGTACTGTATCGCTCTTGGTCAGCACAAATTCAAATTGCGATTGATCCTGATATTGCTATGAGTGAAGGCGTCAGTGCCAATTGGCAACGCCTGATCTTTATGTTGTTATTGGCATTGTTTACGGTACTGGCTTTACGTGCGGTGGGTTCATTATTGATGGGTGCACTGTTGGTGATTCCAGCACTTAGCGCACGCTTACTGGCGCACTCTCCCAAACAGATGGTGGTCTGGGCTTTTATTCTGGCACAGCTTGGCGTCACAGTTGGCCTATGGTCAAGTGCTGCCTTAAATATTTCAACAGGCCTGAGCATTGTGTTGTGCATGGCACTGTGTTTTGCTGCCATTTTTATCGTACAGAAACTCAAAAGCCAGTCACAATCTGCCTAACGAGGTTTAGGCCTATTGCTGAATGGCACTCAATAATAAGGCTGCGCAACTGAACATCACCGCAAAACCACGATTTAAGTATTTTTGCTGTGTCGGTGAACGAAGCAGTCTCAATACTTTCGATGCTAGTCCGGTATAACCCGCCATGACAATCAGGTCGATCGTCACCATTGTCGTCGCCATGATGCAGTATTGCAGCCATTGCGGTCGATTCAAGTCCAAAAACTGTGGCAAAACAGCCAATAAAAACACGATTGCTTTGGGGTTGCTCATATTCACCACAAAGCCTTTAAATACCAAAGCCAAGGCAGATTTATCATTCTGCTCCTGTTGAATCTCGATGTTCTGAATGGGTGCTTTCCACTGCGTATAAGCCAAGTATAGTAAATAGATCACCCCAAACCATTTCACCACCTGAAAGGCCCAAGGTGTGGTCGCGAACAAGACGCCGACACCTGCTGCAACAATCATGATTTGAATGATCAACGCGACTTGCAGACCTATGACATTCCAATAGCCATGTCGAAATCCATAGTTTAACCCACTCGACATTGAGGCAATTGCGCCAGCACCTGGTGAAACACTAATCACCCAGCACGCCAACATAAAAGCAAACCAAACCTGCACAGCCATAGCAAAAGAGTTGAACAATAAAAGATGAATTATACCGTTTTATCAACGCCTCGCGATGATATTTTAGGCAAGAAAATTTAACAAATAAGCTACTCAGTCCTCATAACATCAGGCACAATTATCCTTTTTGCCCCTTAAAAATAACTAAGGAGATTTTAATGACTGCGCAATCTGTCATTCTTCCATTACCTTCCGACCATGCCCGCTTTATTGTTTTACGTTTAAAAGATTTAAGCATTGCTGAATTAAAACAACAAATTGAAGCGCTACTTTCGACCCGTGACCGTTTAATCACACAACACCCGAATGACCAGATTAAAACAGCCATCGCGTTTGGTCCTGAACTGTGGACACAACTTTATGCTCAAACCCCTGAGGGCTTTAAGCAACTCGACCCGCAACAGGGTGCGTTTCAAATGCCTGTGGTACCCGCTGATGTATTTATTCATATTGCCAGTGCCCGTGCTGATATCTGCTTTGCCATGAGCCAAGCCTTCTTTAATGGTATCCAAGATAAAGTAGAGGTCTTGGACGAACGTGCATGTTTCCGTTTCTTTGATGGCCGTGACATGACTGGCTTCATTGACGGCACTGAAAATCCGCAATTCCCTGATGACCGTGCTGAAGCAGCACTACTTCCTGAGGAGGCAGAGGCGTTTGCTGATGGTAGCTTTATCTTTGCGCAACGCTATATCCATGACCTAGCAAAATGGCAACAACTCAAAGTTGATGCACAAGAGCATGTCTTTGGTCGTACCAAACTCGAGTCAATTGAACTGGATGATGACATCAAACCACAAAACTCGCATGTGGCACGTACTGTCGTGGAAGATGATGAAGGTGAAGAAATGGAAATCTTGCGTCACAGCCTGCCTTATGGCGATGGTAAAGGTGAGCAAGGTTTATTTTTCGTCGCTTATACCAACCAGCTCAGTATTATTGATGAAATGCTAAAACGCATGTTTGGCACCACAGGTGATGGTATTCATGACCGCTTATTGCATTTCACCACTGCCATTGATGGTGCTTATTATTTTGCGCCAAGTGATGAACTATTGGAACAAATTTTAGAAGACTAAAATACCAAGATGCTATATCTATCAAGGGTATAGCGTCTTCAACACACAACTTAAAAACATGAGCTTAAAAAGTTTTATAGGAATATGTTAATTCCAGATCATTCCCACTCCCCCTAAGCCGATAAAGTTTGCTATATTGTTCGTTTTTCCGCGACATTTATTTTCGGTAACTATGAATACGGCAATACAAGCAGCTCTCGATCATGCGGTACAAACCCTGCAACAGCAAGGTGTACTTCCTTCCGATTGGACCAACACGAGCCATTTAACCCGTACCAAAGACCGAAGTCACGGAGACTTTGCTTCAAATATTGCCATGATCGGCTCAAAAGCAGCTGGCATGAAACCACGCGATCTTGCTGAAAAAATCTTGGCAGCCCTCCCAGAAGTGGCTGATATTACCAAAGCAGAAATTGCAGGTCCGGGTTTTATCAACTTCTTTTTAAATGCAGACCAACGCTATGCCGTGCTTGATCAAATCCAAGCACAAAAAAATGACTATGGCCGCAGCCAAGCCAATGCAGCTAAAAAAATCCAAGTCGAGTTTGTCTCTGCAAACCCGACCTCTAGTCTGCATGTCGGACATGGTCGTGGCGCAGCCTATGGCATGACGGTTGCAAATCTATTAGAAGCAACAGGTGCAACAGTTGATCGTGAATACTATGTCAATGACGCAGGCCGTCAAATGGACATTTTGGCGACTTCAACCTATCTACGTTATTTAGAATTGACGGGGCAAACTTTAGTTTTCCCTAAAAATGCCTACCAAGGCGACTACGTTAAAGAAATCGCTCAAGAAATTATTGATAAAGATGGCAATGCACATGTTCGTGCGGTTGCTGACATTTATAAAGATGTACCCGAAGATGTTCAGTACGCTGAAGAACTCGATGCAGAGGGTAACAAAGTTGTCCTTTCTGGCGACAAAGAAAAACACATTGATGGTTTGATCGCAAACTCACAACAACACTTGGGTGCAGACTACCGTGTTTTCCATCAAGCAGCGTTACATGCCATCTTAGATGACATCAAAGATGACTTGGCTGACTTTGGTGTGACCTTTGACAAATGGTTCAGTGAAGACTCTTTAACTGACAAAATTGACGAAGCGCTTGAGACATTAGACCAACGTGGTTACCTCTATGAAAAGGACGGTAATATCTGGTTTAAATCAACTGAATTTGGCGATGAAAAAGACCGTGTGGTGAAACGTCGTAATGGTCAAACCACTTACTTTGCTTCTGACATCGCCTATCACTTGAATAAACTACAACGCGGCTATACTGACCTGATTGATATTTGGGGTTCTGACCACCACGGTTATATCTCACGTGTTAAAGCAGCCATTGATGCCATGGGCTACGACTCGAAGAAACTGACCGTACTTTTGGTTCAGTTCGTGAGCTTGTGGCGTGGTGGCGAGATGGTACAAATGTCATCGCGTTCAGGTCAATTCGTGACTTTACGTGATCTACGTAAAGAAGTCGGTAATGATGCCGCGCGTTTCTACTATGTGATGCGTAAGTCTGAACAACACATTGACTTTGACCTCGATCTTGCTGTTTCACAAAGCAAAGACAATGCGGTGTATTACATTCAATATGCCCATGCGCGTGTTAACCGTATGGTAGATATTCGTGCACCAGAAAAGAATATTCCATTTGATCGCACTGCCCTCCAAAATTACGATGCAAAATTACTCACTTTAGAGGCGGAATTTGAAATATTAGCTAAGCTCGCAGCTTATCCAGATGTTTTAGTTCGTGCAGCAAATGTGTATGAACCACACCAGATTGGTAACTATCTGAAAGAATTAGCTGCGCTGTTCCATGGTTGGTATAACTTGGATAATGTTCGAATTCTAGATGAAACAAATATCCCATTGTCACAATCGCGTTTATTGCTTTCAATCAACGTACAGCAAGTTTTGCGTAATGGCTTAGAATTACTCGGTGTATCCGCTCCTGAAGCCATGTAATAAAGTGAAGCGAAGCTTCACACATGGCTGCAAGACCGAAAGCTATGCTTGAGGTGGGCTGTAAAACAGCAAAGCAACGCTTTGCACATCGTCGCAAGACCGAAGGCGATGCCTGAGGTAAGCGGTAATCAGCAAAGCAACGCTTTAAATACATGTAAACTTAAGCCATCATTGTTAAACAATATGGTAAACAAAGCATTATTTTTAAACATAATGCTTTGTTTTTAAGCAGATTCAAGTTACAAATAACCTAATAGGATCAAGAGGAATTTTCCGGTGTTTGGAAAAACGCAACGTGGTGTATCTGAACGACCAAACAAGCCAAAAAAACCGCTCATTCCAAAGTGGTTAGGAATGCTTGTCGCAATTCTCGCGATCCTATGTGCTGCGGTAATGTTAATGCTTTGGCAACCTTGGCAGCCAGTTCCTGCAAAAAATCAGGTAACCTCAGAACATTACCAAGAAGAAAATACCAATAAAGACTACCGTTTTTATGATTTACTGCCTCAGCAACAAGTAACTCCAATTCCAGAACAAGCTGTGCCTGAGGCCAAACCTCAGGGCAATGTTGTGATTATTGAGTCACCAAAACCTGAGACCACTACAACAGAAGATCCAAGCGGCATCACACCAAGTGAACAAGCTGCTGCACCTGCACATGCAACTTATATTTTACAAGTACGTAGCTACCCTGACCCTGACAGTGCCGACGCACGTCGTGCAGAGATCATCCTGAATGGTTTATCTGCAGATGTGGTGAAAAGTGTTGAAAATGGTCAGACATGGTACCGTGTGTTCTCTGGCCCTTATGACAGTCAAGATTCAGCATTGGCAGCGCAACAAACTCTGCAACATAGTGGTATTGATTCGATTGTGATTAAACGCTAAACCAATTCAGTATAAAAAAGGGAACAATTTGTTCCCTTTTTTATACTCAAAAATTTATGCACATTGCGAATGCAAGCTTCTTTGCTCAGCACGTTGAAAGGCTGGGCGTTGTTGGACCCGTTGCACAAAGGCTTGAATGTTTGGATATTTACCGTGTAAACGGTTTTGTATGGCGATGAGTGGAAAAGCCATTTGAATATCGGCAAATGAAAAATCACCTGCAAAATAATCATGTTTTGCCAGATAATCTTCAAGGTACAAAATATGTTCTTTCACTCGTGGACGTACGAAGCCAGCTTTGACGCCATCACTAATTTTTTCAGCAATCGGGCGAATGACCCACGGAACATGTTTGCTGACATTGTTCATCACCAAGGTCATGACCAATAAAGGCATCAATGAGCCTTCTGCATAGTGCATCCAATATGAATATTGACGCTGCTCAGCCGGTTGTTGCGGTTTAAATTGATGTTGAAGATCATACTGTTGTTGCAAGTAATCGAGAATCACAGCAGATTCAACAATCACATCTTCATCATCCACTAAAATCGGTGCTTTACCGAGTGGGTGGATCTGTTTGAGGCTGTCTGGTGCTGAGAAATTGGCTAACCTTTGATAATACTCAACTTGGCAATCCACACCAAGTTCTTCTAATG
The DNA here is from genome assembly GCF_000413855.1 of Acinetobacter gyllenbergii CIP 110306 = MTCC 11365. Lineage (GTDB taxonomy): Bacteria > Pseudomonadota > Gammaproteobacteria > Pseudomonadales > Moraxellaceae > Acinetobacter > Acinetobacter gyllenbergii. The sequence continues at coordinate 45,527 of NZ_ATGG01000028.1, forward strand.
CCCACAAGATACGGAACGAACGTGAACATTGTAGGTAATGTAAGGTAATCATTTTTGTGCCTGCTTTTTAGCTGCGTAACTATGGTTTTAGTCCCTCGCATAGTTACGCTTAGAATTATGTTTTGCCCAAGCACAATAGCACTTTAGTCTTAAAGAATCGTGGTCTGAATGTCTAAACTACGTAACAAAGTTTTAGTAACAGGGGTTTTGCTACAGACATTGAGAAGCTTTTCTTTTAAATCTTGTGAAACAGGTTGTTCAAATATTACACGGCGTTCGATTCGTTCCTGTTGTTCACGATTGGTATGGAAGTCCACTTCAACTGAAAACACACCCAAATCCATTTCCTTATGTTGCGCGTACATCCGCAAGGTAATCATGGTGCAGGCGGCCAAGCTTGTAGTCAGGAAATCATAAGGTGCTGGACCTGTATCATGTCCACCGAACTGTTCTGGCTTATCGGTAAGAAATTGATGTGTACCACTCTTCACCTCCCCCTTCCAAGGTTCTGGTAAAGTCTGGATGGTTGCACTGGCAATAATACTCATTTTGACGCCCTCATTTGATCAGGTAATACAGGTGCTTCTAGACGCTTACCTTGGTAATCAGGAATTTCTCCAAAACGAGCATCATGATTAATCCAATCCTCACGGGCTTGCTTTAAACCATCCATCGTCCGTCCTACGAAATTCCACCACAGTAAAATCGGTGATTCAAACGGTTCACCACCAATCAGCAGTAAACGATGACCTTGGGTGAGTTCTACTTCAATTTCAGTTAAACCCGTTTCTAAAACCACCATATTATCGGCAGTCAGTTCATGCCCATTAACGCGGGCCGTCCCTTCAAGTGCCATAAAGGCATATTCAAACTTTGGATTGAGTGGAATACGGGTCTTGGTATCAGCTTGTGCAGTGAGATCGACGCCAACCAAAGGCGTATGCACTTGCACAGGAGAGGTTGTATCGAGAAAGTCACCGACCAGTACGTTAAACTCAACCTGATCTTTCGTCACCACAGGCAATTCTGGATAGTGCTCAAACTTAGGCTCTATATTCAGTTTGTCATCTGGTAGGGCAATCCAGAGCTGGGCAGCGTGCATTTTAGTTTCAGTATCTGGTGCAACTTCCGTGTGTGAAATCCCACGACCTGCCGTCATCAAATTGACCTGCTTCGGACGGATTAATTGTTTTGAACCTAGACTATCGGTATGCATCATGGTGCCTTCAATCATCCATGTGAAAGTCTGCAAACCAATATGCGGATGCGGCCCCACATCTAAACCATCGCCCGCTGGAAAACTCACTGGCCCAGCATGATCTAGAAAACACCATGCCCCGACCAAGCGTTTTTGTCGACTTGGCAAGGCACGTTTAATCACAGTTCCCTTGCCAATTTCAGCAGAACGAATGGTAAATTCTTGAATAAATTGATTGATATACGTTTCGCAGTCTTTTGAATCAGAAATATCGTATTCGTTATTATTGCTCATGATATTGCTCTCTTTTACCTATGCTATTGCAATGAGTTGATAGTTTGATCTTAACAATACAATCATTCAGCAATATAGTCTTTTAGTAATACACAGAGTGTTATTCATGAGACAATCTTGATACAACACAACTTAGAAGCATTATCCTCCGATAAAATATGATGCTATCAAGCCTAGGGTTGAGCTTGCATATCCACAATCAAGCCTGTTAAACGCCGTACCACAGGCAATAGCATCAAGACCAATGGATAAGCAATCAACCAAGAAAACATCCATGTTTCCAACCAGATCATGGTAAATCCTGAAATAAAGCCTGTTCTCATCCATAGATTAACCAGTGATAAAGTCCCACTCATAAAAAAAGATAAAATCAGCGGTAAGATCCACGCTGCATATTTTGCAGGTAGTTTTTTCATAGACCACTTTTTAGCTGCCAACTCCATTTCATTGAAATTTTTCACTATTTCTTTACCTGTTGCTTTAAATTTTTCATAAATTGACCAAATTGCGGAAGAAACTCCTCAAATAAAGGATGATCTTTATTTTCCAACATCACTTCACTAAACAGCTTTAAACCTACTGCAAATGACTTGGTGGTTTGATCATCAAAAAAATCGGCCTTCTTCAACCGTTCAACAATCTCGAAAATATCGTCATGGTTGCCCGTATAAAACTCTAAACGCTCGCTATAAGTTGAAACCTGCCCTTTCGCATCCTTTAGATGCTGTACCGTGACATGATATTGATGTTGTTTCATGATTCTGCTCCAAGAGGCTTTTAAGCACTCTCTTTAATTTCAACCTGCATCAGGTCGACTTGAAATTGATGAAATACTACAGCCAACGACTGTAAAAATGCGGTCTGTTTAGCCTTGGTTAAATCGGCGCAACGGATATGCAACATTTGATTGTTAGGGATTGATGGCAAATTAAACTTGGTCTCTGTCCGATGAAACTGGTAACTGGCAATTAAGCCAACCTGCACCAGATCACTGAGCACCCGATACACCGTGGCCAAACTCAGCTGTTGTTCCTGTTGATTCAGCCGTTGATAAATCTGCTTTACCGTAAGATCATCTGTCTGTTGTTCCAACACAGACAACACCGCCATACGCGGATGCGTCACCCTTAGACCCGCCTGCTTGATTTTCTGTTGTAGCTCTAACATGTTTCGCTCCCAACTTATAAACGTCCGATGGCGATGGCGGCCTGATCAATTTTTTCCGCAATTTGATGGATCTGTTCTTGTTGCAAATCTGCAATATTCAGCTTTAAACGCAATGCGGTTTTCAGATTTTCCATCGCGCGATGAATATCAATCAACTGATCATTATTGTGAATTTCACGTCTTAGTCGCAGCTTTTGTAGAAGTGCCAACAGCATGTCTTGCTGCTCTTTTAAATAGCTATCGCCATAGTCGGTAATCTGATATTGCTTACGTTCGGCATCCAGCACACGAATCAAATTCATTTCTTCCAACGCAGTTAGTGTTGGATAAATCGTTCCTGCACTTGGGGTATAGCCATCCCCTACCAGATCACTAATTTCTTTAATAATTTCATAGCCATGTTTGGGGCTTTGCTGAATCAAATGTAGCACCAACAGTTTCATGCGACCTGATTCAAATAAGCGACCACGACGGCCTGAACGGTGATGTTCTCGATGTAATAAAGCCGCCTCGGCTTCATCATGGGGATGCCCGGATTGATGTTTCATCTGTTATTTTTCTCTATATTTGCTTAATTTATGCTTATTAAGATATATCTTAATATATCTTTTATCAAGTTAAGATATAACTTAAATTTTAATCGTTTGATATTTATGGAGTTATTTATTCTCAAAAGAGTTTTTGGAAAGTTAAGTAATAAAAAAGAGTGCTTATGCACTCTTTTCTATTGGCAGCAAGCATAAAATTTGATTTCAAAACAACCGAATCATTTTAAATATAATCTTTGCATCTAGGTTGCTGATTTAAAAAATAAAATAATTGCTTTAAATATTATTTTAAATAATGCTTGTTGTGTTAAACAAAAGGATTTTCGCTTTCCCATGGTTGGTTTTTAAAAATAATCTGACCATTTTCAACACAAAGAATCCATGTGTAAAAATATTCATCCCCAAGCCCTCGACATTCAAAATTTTTTCCAGAAAATAAAGTTGATATCTTTTCTACTAACTCTAAACAATAAACAGGATCAATATTGATGCTTTCCTCACCATGATTAAAGGCATTAAGTAAGCCGCTATAGACATCTTCATGAATTCCATCATTCGCTAATATTTCTAAAATTTTATTCTTTTGAAATGAAAGATCAACTTCATCAAAATCAGTATATCTAACTTGTAATTTTGTGGAAAAACTCATTTTTACACCTCTTTATTATTTTCGATAATATGTTCACATTGTAAATATCAATTTAATTATTACAGAATAAACATTATTCGAAATTAATATTTAAAACAAAATATCATAATAAAGAAATAAAAGAGCACCTAGGCGCTCTTTTTTAACAACATTAATATCGATTAAAACCGCTTCGTATAGTTCACAAACAGACGGTCTTCACCAAAGTCATTGCCATGTTTGACCTTGTAATCAACACGCAAATATTGAACAGCAAAACCCTTTAAATAAGGCTGCTGAAAGGCATAATTGATCAAGACATTGGATTCAGTTTCATGATTTTTCTCACCATTGGCTGCTTTAAAATCATGACCATAAACATACTTCACCATGGCATTTAGCCCAGGTATATAATCTTTAAAATCATAGCCATACATCAAATGATAGGACTTTTCATTCTGCTTAAAGAAGCCTGTGGCATTCCAGTTAATAAAATACAACTCAGGCAAAAAACCATCAGGTAAAGGATAGGCCGATTCACCAACAATCTGTTGATAGCCCAAGCCAAAGCTCTGATTGTTTACTTTCAGCATTTCCAATACACCAATATTTTGCGCATCAATTTCAAAATTACTGCCATCATTTTTGGCGTTGAAATATTTGAACTTGGAGTTAAGCGAAAAAGTCGGCTGTTTCCACGTATGCTCTAAACCGAGATAGTGTTTGTTATATAAATCTTCCAAATTACCAAAGTAATATTCAGCTTTCAGCGCGGGTGTCAGTTGGTAACGTAGGTCAAGATAATTCAAGCCATCGGAATAGGCCGTTTTGCCATTGGCAGTAAAGGAAAAGCGATGAAAATCCTCCTCATTGCGTGGAGATACTTTTTCAACCCGACCAATTTCAGCATAAAGCTGATCCGAAATCTGTGACTTTAAATTCGTTCCCCAGTACGAGGTAATCAGCTGCCGACTCGCATCTGAAGTGGTGACGGGTAAATCCAGCCATAACTCCCCGATACTCAGCAAGGTTTTGTCATAAGCCAGTTTTAAGGTTGCCCCATATTTTGAATAATCAGCAGCTTGGGATTGAGTTTGTGAGTCAAAGGGTAACACCATATCACTGACATGCCGATCTGCACTTAAACGTACGGCATATTGCAGCGAAGCATCCGCCCCAATCCGAAGTGGTTTGTCTGCGATCACTAAAGGGGTGTCATGTAAATTCGAGGTATAAAATAAGGATAACCCTTGTGACCAACTGCCAAAGTTTTTGGCATTCGGATTGTCATAATCCCGATATAGATAGGCGTTCTTCAAGTTAAATTTCCATTCATCTTGAATGGCTTGGGTTGGATCTGCTGCCCACAACATCGAACTACTTCCAAACATCAATAACAGTGTGGTAAGCGTTAAAGTTTGTGTATTTAAATGGTTCATAGAAGGAATCATCCATCGCTGGGTGCTGTGCCATCCATTGGCACAGCCATCTATTTTTATGCGGAATATCTTTAATTTCAGCCTAGCGTTGACACAACGACAGGCTGTTCTTTTTTAAGGCGTTTAATCAGCAATAATGAAATGGCTGCACAGAAAGCAGGAATGGCAAGAATGCTGAGAATGGCAAAACTAGAAAGATGCAATGACATCAACCAGCCGCCCATGATAGAGCCGACAACCGAACCTACACGTCCAATCGCATTGGCCCAACTCACACCAGTTGCACGGCAATGCGTTGGATAAAAACTGGATGAAAAGGCATTTGCGCCAACTTGTGAGCCACTAATCCCCACACCCACACCAAACATGGCGAACATCAGCAATACGGTATTAGACTGTTCGATCCCGAGACCTAGACAGATCAGGAACAAACCACCAAAGACATAGGCTGCACTTAGAATTTTAGTTGCATCCATTTTATCCATCAGCAAACCTAAGACGATGGCACCGATCGTTCCACCAATCTGAAAGATCGAGGTGAGCCAAGAGGCATTGGATAAGTTAAAACCCGCATTGGTGAGCAAGGTCGGCATCCAGCTCGAGATCATATAAATGATCAGCAGACTCATAAAAAATGTAAACCAAATCAAAAAAGTACCCAAAGCAAGTCCCTTGCTAAATAGGTCTTTGAGACTAGATTTTGCCACTTCATTGGCAGGTGGGACTAAGCTTGGAATCTGCGTGATATGCGGTGCCATACGACGAATGATGCTTTCAATGTGTTCAGCACTTTTTTGTTTCAAAACCAGAAAACGCAGCGATTCAGGCAAGAGATAATATAACAAAGGCACTGTACATAAAGGTGCAATTCCCCCGATCAATAAAATGCCATTCCAACCGATATGCGGTAGCAGTTGTGCCGACAGAACCCCACCCAGCGCAGAGCCAATGGTAAAACCACAAAACATCATGGTGACCAAATTGGAACGGCGGGACGTCGGTGCATATTCTGACGTTAAGGTAATGGCATTCGGTAAAGCACCACCTAAACCCAGCCCAGTGAGAAAACGCCAAATAATCAGCGTTTGCAAGTCCGATGAAAAGGCGGCAAATAGGCTGGCACAGCCAAACATGATCACAGAGCCAATCAGAATCGGCTTACGCCCAAGTTTATCGGACAAAGGGCCAAAAATCAGAGCACCTGCCATCAAGCCAAATAGGCCTGCGCCAAATAAGGGTGCCAGATCAGTGGGTTGTAAGCCCCACTCGGCTTTCAATGCAGGAGCAATAAAGCCCACTGCTGCAGTATCGAAGCCATCAATTGCAACAATCAAAAAGCACAACCACATGATTAATTTTTGCAAAGCCGACAGTGGTATTTCATCGATGAAACTTTGTACGTCTATGGTTTTCTGAGACATAACGACTCCTTTTGCCAATATCTTGGCCAGTGCAATCCTTAGCAAAGGTACTCAACTCTATTTATTGTTCAGTTTGAGCACCTGTTTAAACCACTCAGATCAAGTGAGTTATTTCACATTCACGGTGATGCCTGTTAAACCTGTGATCTCGGCACGCATAACATCACCACGAACCACAGCACCGACCCCTTCAGGCGTACCAGTAAAGATCAAATCACCTGCTTTCAATTCAAATAAGGTCGACAGATTGGCAATGGTTTCAGCAACGGACCAAATCAAATGAGTGATATCACTACGCTGTACCGTTTCACCATTCACGCTCAAATGAATCTCGGCCTGATTGATTTCACCAGTTTCAGTCATTGGATGAATAGGTCCAATCGGCGCAGAAAAATCGAATGCTTTGCCAATTTCCCATGGACGACCTTTTTCACGCATACTCATTTGCAAGTCACGGCGAGTCATGTCCAAACCAACGGCATAGCCATAAATGTAATTTGCGGCATCTTCAACCGAAACATTTTTAGCATCGCGTCCTATTGCCACCACCAACTCGATTTCATAGTGATAGTTTGAGGTTTCAGTTGGATAAGGAATTTCTACTGCATCCTGATTGACAGGTACGATCGACTCAAGATCGTTAGGTTTACAAAAGAAAAAAGGCGGTTCACGATCTGGGTCAAAGCCCATTTCACGTGCGTGGGCAGCGTAGTTACGGCCGACACAATAGACACGGCGTACTGGAAATTGCTGATCTGAGCCATGAATAAACAGGCCCGCGGGTGTCATTGGCTGGAAAATAAAAGTCATGGCATATTCCTTGTTGATATAGGTTAAATCAGAGCCTTAAAACGCATCGGCCTGCTGTTCAGGGGCAGCTTTCTGGAACGCGTCTAGGGTCATACAATGCTGATAAATTTCATTAATTAGAGGATACGCCGACAGGTCGACCTGAAAGCGTTGTGCCGATACCACTTGTGGAATCAAATACGCATCGGCAATGCTGACTTGCTTGCCATAGCAGAACTTTTCCCGAGTTGAATCTTCAGCCAATAGGTGCTCTAAGGCTGAAAAACCATCCTGAATCCACTTAGCACACCACGCATTGATCTGGTTCTGATCCAGCCCAAGCTGGCGTAAGTATTCCAGTACCCGCTTATTGTTTAAGGGATGAATATCACATCCGATCAAGGCCGCAATGGCGCGTACCCTCTCTTTACCCAACGCATCTGCTGGCAACAGAGCTGGTTCAGGGTATTGCTGTTCTAACCATTCGATTATGGCGGGGCTTTGTAATAACCTGCCTGCTTCCGTTTCCAACACTGGAACAAAACCTTGTGGACTAAGCCTTTGAAAAGCCGCTTGATGATGCTCATTTTTCGCCAACGATACATAGCTCGCCTCATAATCCAAACCTTTGAGATTTAGGACAATGCGGGTACGGTGCGATGTGCCACTACGGAAAAAACCATACAGTTTCATGGGCTCACTCCTTCAGCATGGCGGTCACGTATCGAATACAGGCCTAATTTGCGTTGCAAAGGTGCCTCATCGGCAACAAAAACATAGCATGGCTGCGCAGATGTATTGATTAAATCAATAGCAGTAAAACACGGTGCACATGCGGTATCCGCTTGGGTTAAATGGAAGTCCTGTTGATCAATCTGGATGGTCAGAGCTCCTTCAATCACATGAAAGACCTGTGCAGTGGAACGCAAAGGTAAAGACAGCGTTTCATTCGGACGCAGGAGTAAAGCTGAATAACCCAGAATGTTCTGACAATCTTGACCCGTTTCAGGATTAACATAGGCCACTTGTAAGGGGTCCTGATAGCCAGCTTTTTCGGCCAAAGCATCCAGTACTTTTTTGGTGTCTTTCCAGGCATAACGCATCATCGGATAAGGGGCATCTTCACGACTAAAATGTGGTGTTGGCACAATACCCGCCGCATACTGAAGGGTAGCCCCCTGATTAATTCGTTCGACTTCCTGACGACGCCCCTCTTCAACAAAAGAGGCTTCCATGTAATAAACCAATGGTAAATCAAGGATATCCATCCAGATCACAGGTTGATCGCCATCATGTCCATGCTCATGCCACAACCCAGATGGCGTCAGGATCATGTCACCATGTTCCATCAAACATTTTTGCCCTTCGACCGTGGTATAGGCCCCCTGTCCTTCAACAATGAGGCGCACCGCATTCGGTGCATGTCGATGTGCAGGCGCCCACTCTTGCGGAAGCAGTAATTGCATGCCGAGATACATGGCTGGGCTGACTTTCATATTCTCCAAACCATGCCCAGGGTTGGCGAGTGCCAACACACGACGCTCGGCCTTTTCAATCGGTGTTAACTCCCCAGCTTCAAGCAACAGAGGCTTAATCTGCTGAAAATACCAAGCAGTGGCAACCGTTTGCGGTCTTGGTTTATGAGGTGGAATAAAGCTTCTTAAATTGGGCCACAATGGCACCAGATTGGATGCATTCAGTTCTTCACGATAACGCTCTGGTAGCTCTTCGAGCGTGCCTAGCTGTTCCATATGTCATTCCTTTTACTGCCCATGGAGCACAATACTAATGACGATAATTTCATCAATATTCGGTATTGACTCAATGTAGCAATCAGGATGTGTTGAATCTATGCACAAAAAACAATAGGCTGTATTGATAAAATCAATACGGTGATTGATGTTAATGTTTGATCTGGATACACGGCTGCTGAAAATTTTCTTTGAAATTTATCAACACAAAAGTATTTCTAAAGCTGCAGAACAGTTGGGTATCGGTCAACCCACTTTGAGTATTGCACTAAATAAACTCAGGGCCCATTTTGGAGACCCGCTGTTTGTACGTATTGAGAATAAAATGCAGCCCACCGAGCTCGCCCAACAGATCTATCCGATGGTAGTGGAAATCTTAAACCGCTTGAAGTTGGTCCAGAATTACAATATTGACTTTGATCCACAGACTTCGACTTATCAATTCCGTATCAGCATGACCGACATCAGTCATTTGGTGTTTTTACCACGTCTGATGAATTACATGCGTCAGCATGCCCCCTCAATTCGACTGGAAATTTTACCGATTGACAGCCAAACCGCACCAATGATGTCAAATGGAGATATTGATCTCGCCATTGGATTTCTCCCTCAGTTGGAAGCTGGTTTTTATCAACAAACCCTGTTTCAGCAACATTACACCTGTATTGCCAGTCAACAGCATCCAAGACTGACCGGAACCAGCCTGTCAGCTTTGGAGTTCGCTCAAGAATTACATGTCGATATCTTGGCAACGGGGGGACATTATGTGGTGGAGCATGAACTGCAAAAACACGGCGTCAGCCGAAATATTCTGGTGCGTTTACCCAGCTATTTAGGGGTCGGCCTGATTGTCCGTGATACCGATGTCATTGCCACTATTCCAAATTATCTGGCGCAGGTGTTAATGACACAGGGCGGACTGAAAAGCTTCGACCCACCTTATAAATTCCCTAAATTCAGCGTCAAGCAACACTGGCATTCACGTATGCATCAGAACCCAAGTAATCAGTGGTTAAGGCAGATCTGCTTTAAACTGTTCTCGGCTTAATGCTGAGCAAGGTTAAAATAAAATAGCGCATCGAAATTGATGCGCTATTTGATATCTCATTCCATGGCTGACAAAACATCTAGTCCGTTCTAGAAACACCTGTTGAAATGGTAATGTGCTTATATTCAATAAAGTCATCCATGGCCGCCATACCATTCATTCGGCCGAGTCCAGAATTTTTGAACCCACCTTCTTCAAACTCGTCATACACCACGGCCCAATCATTGATCCAAACCGTACCCGCTTCCATTTCTGTCGCCACACGCAATGGTAAATCCACATCACGACTCCAGATTGAAGCCGCTAAACCATATTGGTTGTCATTGGCGAGTGCAATCGCTTCCGCTTCAGTATCAAATACTTGCAAGGTCAGCACTGGTCCAAACGTTTCTTCCTGAATGATTTCCATCGCATTATCATTCACTTCGAGTAAAGTTGGGCGATAGAAAGCGCCTTTCGCCAACGCTCCCTCAGTGATCGGCCCACCACGAACAATAACCTTGGCTCCTTCGGCAATCGCTTTTTCAACCACCGCATCAACACGTGCCACATTATCCTTATCGATCAAGGGTCCCATATCACTGCTTGGATCAGCAGCAGGGCCAACTTTAACCGCTTCCAAACGCTGAGCCAGTTTCTGTTTTAGTTCATCTGCCAACTCACGCTGCACCAACAAACGTGAACCAGTCATACAGAACTGGCCCGCGAAGATGGTCAAGGCTTTTTCCAGTTTAGGTAATACCAGATCAAGATCCGCATCTTTAAACACGATCATTGGGGTTTTACCCCCAACTCTAAGCCAAATCGTTTCAGATGCTGTGCACCTGTTGCCGAAATGGCCTTGCCTGTTGCTGTGCTGCCGGTAAAACTAATCACAGGGACATCAGGTGATTCCACCAGTAAACGCGATCCACCTCCAGTCGACTCACTAAATAGATTGATCACCCCTTGTGGTAAAGAAGGAAGTTCAGAAAAAATTCGGGAAATGATGGCGTTGGTTTGTGCGGTTTGACCCGGCATCTTAATGACTGTTGTGGTGCCCGCGGCTAATGCAGGTGCCAGTGAACGAATCATTAAAACTACTGGAGAATTCCACGGTACGATAATTCCAGATACCCCCATCGGTTCACGCAAAACCATCGAGTAACTACCTGGCTTTGGTTCCAATGCTCGGCCGTACTCAGTTAAGGTCAATGCTGCGTTATAACGTAATTTGGCGGGAACCATCGTCACTTCAAAGCTGGCTTCTGCTTTAATTTTTCCATTTTCAGTAGCAAGGATCTCAATCAATTCATCCGCATAGCGTTCAAAAGCATCTGCCATTTCATTGAGTACTTTTGCGCGTAAACGACGGTCACGCTTCCAATCTGTTTTTTTTAATGCGGTCTTTGCGGCCAAGATAGCACTCTGCGCCTGCTCTACCGTCGCATTGGCATATTGCCCAATCACTTCATATGTTGCTGGATTAATCGATTGTATATGCTGATGAGAGTCCACCCACTCACCATTAATCCAGTTTTTAGCTAGTCTATTCATCTGCACATCCTAAAAATGAAAATAAGCGAAGATCGGTTGAGTCCTCAATCAAATATCTATTTACCACCCTATTCACTGTCATATTTCATCATCAAGATTGACGATCTAAGCAATTGCCAGACTGCAACCCAAGCTATTTCTAAACCACACTTGCAAGTAACTTTGGATTCATGGGGTCGACTGATTAAGACAATACATCGGTAACATAAATACGGATTGAACACGCGATCTCCTGAGATCACCCGATTCAACAGGGGTTAAAGTGAGGCAAACACCCTACCAAATGAAGTTTTTTGTTCGCTAGACCACAAAAAGCAAAACCATGATTCGATTTTTCCGAACAGCATTTTATGATGACTGCTGCAAAATGCGCTGAATCTGGCTATCCCAAGGCGTAGGATGGCCTATTTTTCTGGATAGAAAATCGACCAAAGCTTGAATTTTAGGAGAGGCTCGATTCGACATACGGTAAACCACTGAAATATTGCCTCCCGAAGGCGAAAACTCAGGCAAGATCACTTTAAGTTGCTGCTGGCAAATGGCTTCTGCGGCGAGAAAGCTTGGTAAAATCGCAATCCCCAAGCCAAGCTTGGCAGCTTCCAACAATTGATGACCACTATCTGTACGTAGATAAGGTGAAATGCGAAAAAATGCCTTCTTACCATCGACAGGCAGTTGCCACATAGCATGTGGTTCTCGGGACAAATACAACAGACCACGGTGTCGCAACAGTTCATTGGGATGTGTTGGTCTTCCATATACTTGTAAGTAGTCTGGACTTGCACAAATATAATGATGATTCGGTGCTATGGTTTGACTGATTAGATTGGAATCGGGTAACTCCCCCATCCGAATCGCCGCATCATAATGACCATTATTCAGATTGACGAAATGATCACTCGACTCAATATCTAGCTTGAGTTCAGGATACAGTTGCATAAATTCGGCTAAATAAGGCGCAAGATATTGAATATTAAACGCCTGCGGTACCGACAAACGAAAACTGCCACTTAAATGCTCATGCCGAGCGCTGATCGACTCTTCCAAGTCACTTAATTCAGCTAGAATCTTGCTGGACTGCTGATAAAATTCCTGCCCAACCTCGGTGAGCAACATGCTTCGACCACGATGAATCAGTGCGGCAGATAAACGCTGTTCCAATTGCTGAATCCGTTGACTCACCACCGATTTAGTAATGCCCAAACGTTTCGCAGCGTGAGTAATACTACCGGCCTCAACCACTGCAATGAATGTCTGCATTTCAACAATCTGATTCAAAAGGCACTCCCTATCTGGGTTTGATCATAGACGAATGTTAGGTCTAATCACGCCGACTTGAATAGTCTGTTCTTGCAATACTCGGTCTCATCTATGCAACAATTCAAGTACCGTCCCTTAATGTTTATTATTTATGTCTTTTTTGTTCTAAAAGCACTTTTATATTCATACTGAGGAAGTCAACAACAGGACCTAAAGCCTGATGCTGTTGTTGCCAGTTTTGCTTGCCTATCTCACCTTTATATTCTTGGATCATGCGCTGCAAAACGGGTTGATGCTGCGGCGGTAACTGAGTCATTATCCAGTGTGCGGCTTGATCTTTAGGCACAATCTCATTCGTCATCAAGCTAAAATAAATACGGCATAAGGCTAAAATCTGATTACGTTCATCAGCATCCTCATCCCAATGCGCCACAATTGAGGGATAGGTGTCTGCCATTGCCTGCCAGAGTTGCTGTTCAGGAATTGCCGTTGACCACTGTGTCAAACTTGGCCCCAACAAACAACGATGATGTAGTTGTGCTTTCTTCAGCAAAATACTCAGATCGGGGTCTGTATGGCCGCGAAGCAAGGCACCTTGGTTTAATTCCTCCCGTAACCACTCCCCAAATTGCAGTTCGTAGCTGAGTGGGTAACTTCCCGAAAGAATTTGTGCTTTCAGTACAATGGTGACTTCAAGTGCACGCTGTGTAGCCCCAATTGGATACGAAATTTTTAATAAGGTTTCTGCCAGTTGCTGTCGTTGCTGGAGTGTCAGTGCTTGACTCACCACAACCAAAACATCCAGATCACTTTCTGGACCTAGCCCGCCATCAACGGCTGATCCATACAAATAAATTGCAAAGAGCGATTCACCCAAAAGCTGCTGTAAAGACCCTGTTAATTGTTCGAGTTGCAAGGTTTCGGACATGCTGGACCTCTTTTTCAATCGCATAAAAAAAGGCAGGATTTTCATCCTGCCCTTCATCTTATTCCCACTCAATCGTTGCTGGTGGTTTAGATGACACGTCGTAGACAACGCGTGAAACATCTTTAATCTCATTCATGATACGAGTTGAGATTTTATCAACCAATTCATATGGAAGATGTGCAAAGCGTGCTGTCATAAAGTCAACCGTTTCTACCGCACGAAGTGCAATCACCCATGCATAACGGCGACCATCACCAACAACACCCACTGATTTTACAGGTTGGAATACCGCAAATGCTTGTGCAGTTTTGTCGTACCAACCGCTATCACGCAGTTCTTGCATAAAGATGTCGTCAGCAAGACGAAGAATATCAGCGTATTCTTTCTTCACTTCACCCAAAATACGCACGCCCAAACCTGGGCCTGGGAATGGATGACGGTAAATCATGCTATGCGGTAAACCAATGGTTGTACCTAATTTACGTACTTCATCTTTGAACAAGTCACGTAATGGTTCAACCAATTCAAATTCTAGGTCATCAGGTAAACCACCCACGTTGTGGTGTGATTTAATTACGTGTGCTTTACCTTGTTTGCTTGCAGCAGATTCGATTACGTCTGGATAAATCGTCCCTTGTGCCAAGAATTTCACACCATCAAGTTTACGTGCTTCTTCTGCAAATACTTCAATAAATTCACGACCAATGATTTTACGTTTTTTCTCAGGATCAACTTCACCTGCCAAAGCAGACAAGAAACGCTGTTCAGCATCGGCACGGATGACGCGAATGCCCATGTTTTCTGCAAACATTTGCATCACTTGATCACCTTCGTTTAAACGAAGTAAACCATTGTCTACAAATACGCAAGTTAACTGGTCGCCAATGGCTTTGTGCAATAACGCAGCAACCACAGATGAGTCCACACCACCAGACAAACCTAACAGAACTTTTTCATCACCAATTTGTGCGCGTAACTGTTCTACACGTAAATCGATAATGTGTTCAGGCGTCCACAGACCACGGCAACCACAAATCTGATGTACAAAGTTAGACAGTAATTCAGCACCTTTTGCAGTGTGAGTCACTTCTGGATGGAACTGAACACCATAGAAACGACGTGCTTCATCACTCACCGCAGCGAACGGGCAGCTTGGTGTACTCGCAGTCACTTGGAAGCCTTCTGGAATGGCACTGACTTTATCGCCATGGCTCATCCAAACATGAAGTTGGTTTTCACGATCTTGCAAGTTACCAATCAATTGATCACGTACTAGAATATCTACTTCTGCATAACCAAACTCATGTACTGTACCTGGCTCTACTTTACCGCCAAGTTGTTCAGACATGGTTTGCAAACCATAACAGATACCCAACACTGGTACGCCTAATTCAAATACAACTTGTGGTGCGCGTGGGCTTCCTTCTTCATGTACGCTTTCAGGGCCACCTGATAAAATAATCCCCTTCGGATTAAACGCACGAATGTCTGCTTCAGACATATCGAATGCATACATTTCAGAATAGACACCCGCTTCACGTACACGACGTGCAATGAGCTGGCTATATTGAGAGCCGAAATCCAAAATAAGGATACGATCTTCAGTAATTTGAGTATTGGTCGTCATGGTTCATCTTAAAGGCAAATGAATTAAGCGCCATATTCTAACATTTTTCACGCTTTGGCGCATCGCAATTCATCATCTATCTTATTTTTTCATTGGATTGAGCAATCGACACTGATATTTAAACTAAAATTTCACAGCAAAGCACAAAATAAGGAGTATTAAATCAACAATTCTTGCCCATTCTGCTCAACACAAAGCAAAAATTGGTGCTAAGATGACGAGTCAAGATATGCATTACCATGGAAAGGTATTCAATCGACAGCATCGTTGCCTTTTTATACGATCGTGATGTCCTGATTCAAAGGAAAAATAAAAGGGTAACTCAAAAAATTAAGGGTCCTGATGTTTCATCAATGGCCGAAAATATTTCACTATCATCTAGCGCTTGCCCGACCACGAGCAACAATTAGGACTTGAAGGACCAATAAAATAATGTTTCAAGAAATG
This sequence comes from Acinetobacter gyllenbergii CIP 110306 = MTCC 11365, assembly GCF_000413855.1. Lineage (GTDB taxonomy): Bacteria > Pseudomonadota > Gammaproteobacteria > Pseudomonadales > Moraxellaceae > Acinetobacter > Acinetobacter gyllenbergii. The sequence continues at coordinate 61,608 of NZ_ATGG01000028.1, forward strand.
ATTGCGGATTTTCAACAGAATTTCTGGTTATATATTTCAATCCCCTTTATCAGTGGCTTTATTGGCTATGTGACCAAGGTCATTGCCATTCAAATGATGTTTTCACCACTTGAATTTAAAGGATTGCGATTATTTGGGCTTCCACTCGGATGGCAAGGGATTGTTCCCCGTAAAGCAGAGAAGATGGCCACCACAGCAGTGGAGTTAATGACCTCCAAGCTGATTAAACCCGAAGAAATTTTTGCCCGACTCGACCCCAAACGTATTGCCCAAGAAATTGAAAAACCATTGATGGCAGCAGCTGAGGACATTACCCGAGAAGTAGCACAACAATACCAACCTGGCCTATGGGAAGGCATGCCTGAGTTTGCACGACAAAAACTGATTAAGCGTGTCCAAGCCAAAGCGCCAGAAATTGTTGAACATATTATGAGTGAAGTGCAGAAAGATGTTGCCAAGTACTTCGATATCAAACATATGGTGGTCAATAACCTGCTCAAAGACAAACGTTTGCTCAATGAAATCTTTAAGAAAGTGGGCAAACAGGAATTTAAATTCTTTAGTAATGTCGGTTTCGTGTTTGGTTTTGCAATTGGTGTGGTACAAATGCTGTGCTGGATCGTGACTCAAGGTAAATATCCATGGATGCTGCCGATGTTTGGTGGCTTTGTCGGCTTCTTTAGCGACTGGATGGCCTTGCAAATGATGTTCCGTCCGTTATACCCAAAAAAGATCATGGGCTATACTTGGCAAGGTCTGTTTATTAAACGTCAAAATGAAGTGGCTGCCGACTATGCCGCATTGATTTCCAAACAATTACTCACCTCACGCAACATGATGGAAGAGTTGTTCTCAGGCACACATTCAGACAAAGTGATTGAGTTGGTCAGCCGCCAAGTCAAACAAGAAATTGATTTGCAGGCTGGTATTGTGCGTCCTTTGGTGGTCTATGCAATTGGCGGTGAAAAATACCAAAATCTGAAAGCCGAAGTGGCGGAACGTATTCTCAAGCAACTGCCAGACACCATGCGTTATGTCGAATCATATGCTGAAGATGCCATGAATGTGCGTAATACCTTGGTTGAACGTATGCAGAAACTGAGTCCAGAAGAGTTTGAAGGCATGCTACGTCCTGCATTTAAAGAAGATGAATGGTCATTGATCATTGTCGGGGCGGTACTAGGTTTCCTCGTCGGGGAAATGCAAATCCATTTCATGCTCTAAAACATCAGACATAAAAAAAAGGAAGCCTGAGCTTCCTTTTTTTATGTCTTTATCGATGCGCATATTTTTCAATTTTAATGACTTCAATATCAGTTGGCTTATAGCGATGGGTATCCACCTCACCGACTAAACGTACATGATCACCGACTTTCAACCCTGCTTGACGCCAAAGATCATCATCAATTTCGACGCCGATGCTGCCGCTCGAATCTTTAAACTCATAATGATCACTTTGCAGGTGCTTGCTAATTTGGCCAGTCAGGGTAATACCCGTTTCATCGGCCAATTTCGCGACTTGACTCACCGACACTACATTCTTTGCCGCTTCCTGTAGTAATACATGATCATCTTTACCTGCCCATGTCAGTGTCGATAAACTTGTGAAAACTACAATCACGCAACCCAAAAGCATTTTTTTCATTGTCATGTCCTATTTGTTTTAACCATTTATGATCTAAACAGAAATAAGCCGCAATGTCGGCTTTCGTTTGTAAGCAAGATGCTTTAGGCAAAATTTAACCCCGTTGTGAACAACGGGGATTGATCCCGAGCTATTATTTTTCAATTAAATGGTCAAGGCTAATACGACCTGCGCCATAGAGCATCAACATAAAGAAACCACCCGCCATCGCGAAGTTCTTCATAAAATTAATCGCATCTTCTGCACCAGCATGGAAGATAAAGGCTGTAATAATACTAAAAAGACCTAAACCCAAAGATGCAAAACGTGTTTGGAAACCAAATAGTAGAGCCAAGCCACCACCAAACTCAACCAAGATCACTAACGGTAATAAGGCACCCGGAACCCCCATCGATTCCATATAACCCGCTGTACCCGCATAACCTACGATCTTGCCCCAACCTGCAACAAGAAAAATATAAGCCAATAACAAACGCGCAATCAAAGTGACAACATTGGCCACGCCAGACTGTGTTACGATATTTTTTACAACAACATTCGGATTAAACATAATCAATTTCCACACTGTTTGTTTTTTAACATGCTAGCAGTTTATGTAGCTTTAATTTTGCAATAAACACCAATTTAGTTAACATATCGTTCCTTATTTGCAACAATAAAATACCTTTTCTCGCTTTAAGACCCGCTTAATCTGTTCTAAAAAGTTACCAATTAATTTGCTTTTTATACTGACATTCTACAGAGGCACTGCTAGGATTTAGTCCACATTCATAGTGTTAACCCCTCCATGGAACTCATTGATTTTATTCTGCACGTTGACGAACATCTTTTAGAATTTATTACCAATTATGGCGTGTGGATTTATGCCATTTTATTCCTGATTATTTTTGTTGAAACTGGTTTAGTGGTGATGCCATTTTTACCTGGTGACAGCTTATTATTTGCCGCAGGTGCTTTAGCTGCATCTACAGGTGCAATGGATCCATGGGTACTCGGTGTTTTATTGTTTATCGCAGCCGTACTCGGTGATACTTTGAACTATCATATTGGCCGTTACGTGGGTCCACGCGTATTTGAAACCAATTCACGCTTCATCAATAAACAACATTTGCTTAAAACCCAAGCGTTCTTTCAACGTCACGGCGGTAAAACCATTATTTTTGCCCGCTTTGTACCTTTTGCGCGGACCTTCGCTCCTTTTGTGGCGGGTGCTGGCAGTATGAACTATAAATATTTCTTGACCTATAATGTTGTGGGTGCATTTTGCTGGATCGCATCGTTCATTACGCTTGGCTACTTATTCGGCAATATGCCAATCGTGAAAGATAATTTTACCCATCTCATTTTCGGTATCATTATTATCAGTGTGTTACCGGGCATCATTGGCTTTATTCGTCAGAAAATGAAAGCTGCTAAAGCCCAGTAAACCGAAGGTGCTGTTAAAAGAAACGTAATAGCATCGGTAACATACAAATAAGCAATAGCATGGCCGACCCTTTGTATAAATGGTCGGCTTTAATTCCAATCAGGCTTCCTGCCAACAATGCCCGTCCAAACAGCATCCAGAAAATACTGACGGGAATCAGAATAAGACTAAAAATTGCAAATACCAGCGCGGCTTGTTCAATCGAATTCCATGTTTCAGCTGGAAAAATCCCAGAAGCCAATAACACCGTTTTCGGATTTTTAAGCGTTGAGAAAAACAGCTGTCTTTTACGAATATGTTGGTGATGTTGATCTAGTTTTTGTAGATGTGAGCCTTTCCACAAATGGAATGCCATCCAAAGAACATAGAGCAAACTGAGCGTATGTAGAATCGCACCAATTGCAGGCCAAATCGGATCAAATAAATGAATGAAGAGCGCCCATAAACTAATCCCATAGAGATAGCCCAACCACTCAATTGGAATAAACGTGATGGTTTTAGGAACACCGTGTTGGTGTGTTGCACTGGCAAGCAAAGCATTGGTCGGACCTGGTATCAGTAATACCGCCAACATCGCCAAAACAAAAAACCAACTCTCAATCATACACATACCGAACGGCTAGACATGGGCGCCACCTTAAACGAATTTAGGGCAAAAACACAAATTTTCAGGGCATCCTCGAATAAAAAAAATCAATGAATTAGCTGAGTTATAAATTTTAATTATTTGTTTTTTATCATTATATCTTGAAACATTTTGCTATAATTTAGTTACTGATCGCCATCTTAAACGATGACGATCAGTTCTCAAATTTATGATTTCGGACGTTGTTTGACAATGATTGGGCAGCCTTTAAATTTTGCTGCCTGTACGATTGCGTCTTGCTGCCCCATGACATTGGCAAGTTCAGTATTTTTGGTATTCATTGACTGACCCATATTGAGCGAGATCGATGGGCCAAAGCCCCAACCACCTCGTCCCCAGCCACCACCAAGTCCAACACCAACGCCCACACCTGTACGTTTTGGTGTTTGTACGCCATTTTCGATATAGAGCTGAATACGGTTGTATTCTGCTTGTAACTGTTGGCAATTCAATGCTTGATATTGTGTCGGTGACACATAAGCGGGCTTAACCGTTGATGCACATGCACCCAATAACAGACTCGCTGCCAAAACAGGCATCCAATATAAGCGTTTCATAAGATTCTCTTATTTCTTTGATTCAATCTCATTGAACAGGGTCACATAGGCGACGGTCAATTTATGGTCAGATGCCAAATGAATCAAGGGTAAATTCTTTTGATGTGATTCTTTCATCAAGATCGACGGCGGCAACATGCTCTCTAGCACAGGCAAACCTTCATCTTTGAGTTGTTGAACCACTTCTCGGGGTAATTTTGCCTGAGATTGGAACTGATTGACCACAATTCCCTCAATCTCCAAGCGATCATTATGATCATCTTGGGTTTCGAGCACATTTTCAATCAAAGTTTGTAACGCACGTTTCGAAAACACATCGCAATCGAATGGAATCAACACACGATCTGCAGAAATTAACGCCGATAACGTAAAGAAGTTAAATGCAGGCGGGGTATCAATAAAAATCCGATCATAACGTGCACTGAGGGATTGAATCGAATCACGTAATTTATAAATTTTGTGTTTACTTTCTAGTGCATGCTCTAATGCACCCAAACTTGGGCTTGCAGGAATCACATCTAAATTTTCAAAAGTAGTCCGATGTACATAACTGTCCAGTCCTTTGCCACGCGGTGCTTTTAGGATTGAGCCAATGGCATTACCAATTAAGCCCTTTTGCTGCGTACTACCTAAAATATCGTCGAAGAAATTTTCAATGTTTGGCTCTAATGCGGCTTTATCCGCAGAATAGGTTGCATCTTCACCCAACAGGTATTGGCTTGAGTTTGCTTGTGGATCAAGGTCAATCACCAAGGTTCTGAGACCTTGTTTAGCGCTAATCGCTGCTAAATTCACCGTAATACTTGATTTCCCCACGCCACCTTTCTGGTTAAACACAACACGCGTTAACATTGATTTCCCTCTAGCATATTTTTTGTAAACTGCATGCAGTTTAACCTAGTGCAAAAACAATTACTCAAACAATGTGTCGAACAATCAGGCAAAAACTGGCTTAATCATAACGAGACCTAAAATTCCCACCATTGCAACCGTTCCGATCAATAACCCTGCACGACGTTGTTGCAGCAAAATATCACGGTCCTTTTTATAGGTTTTGATCAAAGACGACCACAACACAAAAAATAAAATCACTTTGGCATAGAACCAAGGCTGTACCTCAAAGTTATTCATGAACAGTAAAACTGCACCTGTCACGATAATCAAGCTTAAAGACAGATGTTGCAAACCCACCAAGCTTTTACGGGCTTTGGGATTGGGTTGCTGATCTTGGACACCAACAAAGAGTGTTGAACCACGTAATACAAACGCAATGATCAATAGGCTCACTGCAGACATGTGCACAATTTTAGTGAGGAAGAGCTCCATGATTAATCCTTAGCTTTTTGGTGCATGTGCACATTCAGGACTTGCAGGCGCCTCACCTTGCCACTCACTCGGCACATAGGCATGAATCGCTAACGCGTGGATGCGACCTGGGCTCATTAACTCGGCAGCCACCGCATAAATTTTTTGATGACGTTGTACCAGACGCAGACCTTGGAATTCATCACTCACCACAATCACTTTAAAATGCGATTCTTTGCCTGGAAAATAACCGCCATGTCCTGCCGACTCATTAATGACGTCAAGATGGATCGGTGCAAGCGTGTTTAAACGTTCAATCAACTGTTGTTCTAAGTTCATCAGCCACTCTGTAAGGTCAGATTGAGATAGCGTATTAGTATACATGAGCGCAATCTGAGGGAAACTTTTGTACAAAAATTTGCTTTACCCTACTTTTTTGCATGAAAATGCTTTAATTTTATGCAAATAATCAATTTCTTTGCATAAAATTATTGACCCTATTTTTGCATAATGTATTATACACGGCATGCGGGAATAGCTCAGTTGGTAGAGCATAACCTTGCCAAGGTTGGGGTCGGGAGTTCGAGTCTCCTTTCCCGCTCAAATTTTTTAGTGTAAGTTTTCGTAAAAACTGCTCAATTAGCGGGAATAGCTCAGTTGGTAGAGCATAACCTTGCCAAGGTTGGGGTCGGGAGTTCGAGTCTCCTTTCCCGCTCCAGATTCAAAAAAGCCCTAGTCGAAAGATTAGGGCTTTTTTCTTGTATTTTAGTTTCATATGTAATTTTAAAGCACGGGTTTATTTGCCTCTACCCACGCTTTAAAGCCGCCATCAAGGTGTGCCACATTACGGTAGCCCAATGCCTGCAAGGTCTTTACTGCCAGCGCCGAACGCCCACCACCTGCACAATGTAGAATGGTTCTGCTATTTGGTTGCAATTCAGACTTATACATCGGACTACTCGGATCAGCAGCAAACTCTAAAGTGCCGCGGGAGATATGCAATGCGCCTGCAATTGTTCCAGCAACCCGCTCTTCTGCATCTCGCACATCAATCAGTATGGCCTGTCCTGAAGCTAATTCTTGTTCAACTTGATCTGGGGTCAAATTTTCAATCTCGGCTTTTACCTGTTTAACCCATTCAGCAACGGTATTCATTCTAATCATCCTTCCTTGATTATGGACTCACTCAGAATACTAGCGCATTTCAATTTAAATAAGCCCAAATAAATACACTTTGCAACAAAGCTTAAGAATCAACCAGCCCCTCATATCTAAATATTTGATGCTCCACGTGGAACCTTTTAAATCCTACAAGAGATTAGATATAAATTAAGACCTAACAAATGAAAATATCCATAGAACACATCTCTTGTTATTTCATAGAGAAGCTGGATTATATTTCTGATAGTCAACTACAGCTTGAGACAAATAGTAAACTCCTGCATTAATCTGATGAGCAGGTATTGAGCCAATTCCCAACCTTAAAAAATGTTGATGCTCTTTTTCATCAAAGAAAAATGGCTGACCTGCTTCCATGAATACACCAACATTCGCCGCATATTTCGCTAACAAAGTACAATCCATATCACTTTGTGTGTCAATCCAGCATGCAGCTCCTCCATTTAAAGAATAAGGTCTCCATGTTGGGCAGTATTGATGTAGTGCCGCCATCAATTGCTCCCCTCGGTGCTGATGCAACTGAAACTGTCGCCTTAACATCGCATGGTAATAACCTTGATCTATAAAAAGAGCAAAGACGCGTTGGTTGAATACATTCGGATGTCGTAACATCAAACGGCGTAAGTGACGTAGCTCAACGATTAATTCAGGTGCAGCAACAATGTAGCCAAGTCTTAGTCCAGGTGCTAATGGCTTAGATAAGCTCCCGATATACACCACTCTGCCATGTCGATCTAAGCTTTTTAATGCAGGAATAGTTGTATTTTGAACCAAGACTTGTGCATCGTATTCATCCTCGATAATGATGCTATCCTGCTGTTCAGCCAATTGAAGGAGCTTATTACGACGTGATGGAGACAATGTGACACCTGTTGGACACTGCCTTCCAGGCGTCACATAAATATAATCACAATCTAGAGCATGAGTTAAGGTTACCCCCTCACGATCAACGTCAAGCGGGACGATATGCGGTGTGTGCAGCATAAAAATATTACGAGCATCGGGATAGCCTGGATTTTCCATACCAACAACATGCTCTCCGTGCATTAATAATCGTGCCAACATATATAAAGCATGCTGACTTCCGACAGTCAGGAGGATTTCATTTTCTTGAGCCAAAATTCCACGTGTCGGCAGAATATGCTGCCGTATCGCATTAATAAGATAAAGATCATCCCCTTGTTGTGTCATATCCCGTGCCCAAATAGATGCATCTTTTGCTGACAATGCTTTAATCGAACACTCCCGCCATGCAGAGCCAGGAAAGCTCTCGACATCAGGTTGCCCATATATAAATGGGTAAGCATAATTCATCCAGTCAATCGGCTTAGTAAGATGTCTTTGCGTAGATGGACGAAGCTGAAAACGAGAATTCCATGAGGTTGGTTTGGAGGTTGTTGTGACTGTTTTACTTTCACTACGATCCATCTGGAAACTAGGGTGCACGAAGTGACCACTTCTTTGCCTAGATTCTAAGATATGCTCAGTCACCAATTGTTGATAAGCAATTGTGACCGTATTACGCCCAAGCCCAAGTTGGTCCGCTAAATATCGACTGGATGGAACAGCCATTCCAGGTTTTAGATATCCTTGAACCAAAGCGGTGAACATCATCCGACAAATTCGACCTTGCAAATTTAGACCACTATTTGCAGTATCAGCAAACAAAGCCTTCCATATTTGTGGTACTAGTAAATTTGTCACTCGTTTGTCCTTTTTCCTAGTGCAATTTATGAGCTACTTTGAAGCCACCAACCTTAAAATGGTGCATTTTAGAGATAGAAAAGCCACATTTCTTTTCATCTGGCATCATTAATAACTAAGCAAAACACATTCCATAATTAAAATTTATAATTAATCAATATAAAACAATAAATTAACCCATAAAGTATCTGGCTCCATCAAAACCTCAGTACTGGTACTACGTCGAACACAATCATTTACGTACAGTCCAATCATCAGCCGAGATCTTTAAATATTTGGAGCTATCTAATGAATCCAACTGAACTTCTACAACTCCTTAGCGACTTTTCTGATGCCTGGAACAAACATGATGTTGAAGCCTTAATGGCTTGTATGCATCACGACTGTTGCTTTGAAACGGTTGCAGGCAGTGATGTATTTGGTACTCGCATTCAAGGCTTTAATGCTGTCCGACAAGCATTTGAAAATACCTTTCAAACTTTCCCAGATGCCGAATGGTTGAATGCCAAACACTGGTTAAGTGAAGATGCACAATTTGGTATTTCAGAAACGACATTTACTGCAACTGCACCAGATGGTGGACATATTGAAGCCAACATGGTCGATGTGTTTACGTTCAAAGATGGAAAGATCCTAATTAAAAATGCATTCCGTAAAAATCGGCCCGTACAAGTCGCTGCATAAAGGAGCTTATCTATGAATCAGTCCATACAGCATTTGATTGGCGATTCGGATCAACATATCCCACCCATTCAAAATGTATTCAATACGTACAATACAAAGTTTGACCCTTTAACCGATAAAGGATTAAAAGGTAATGAACAATATGCACCCACCTATTGGGTTGCAACTGCTGGCACTCCACCAGAAGATGACGGTCCGCTTCTAGGTGACATCGAGGTAGATATTGTGATCATTGGTGGTGGTTTCACGGGTCTTTCCACTGCGCTCACCTTAGCTGAAAAATTTGGAACTGCCCCCTTGGTACTAGAGGCCAATCGTACCGCATGGGGGTGTACCAGCCGTAATGGGGGGCAAGGACAAAATGCGTCTGGTCGCCTCTATCGCTCACAATGGATTGATAAATGGGGACTCAATACTGCAAAACGTCTCGACACTGAAATCCGAGAAGGTTTTGATTATTTCAAAGAGCTTGTAAGTGGTATTGACTGCGATGCGCAAGATGGTGGGCATTTATATATTGCTCATCGTGCAAAGAAAATGACCTTTCTCGAGAATGAAGGCAAAGTCATGCGTGAGGTCTTTGGATATCAAACACGAATATTGAGCCGAGAACAGCTACATGGAGAATTCGTTGCAGATCAAGAGGCTGCGGGCGCATTATTCGAACCTGATGGCGTTGGTGTACACCCATTAAAATTAGCTTTTGGTTATTTAAAACGTGCTCGTGCGGCAGGCGCAAAAGTACATACATCGACGCCTGTTCTCAATTGGGAAACACGCAACGGTATCCATTACTTACAGACGCCATATGGCATCGTAAAAGCAAAACGTGTTGCTGTTGCAACAGGTGGATATACGCCGAATGGTTTACACCCAAGTTTGTCTGGCAAAATCATGCCGATTTTATCTAATTCAATCGTGACTCGGCCTTTAACAGTACAAGAACTCAAAGAGGCTGGATTAAATAGCACAACTTTTATTACGGATACACGTACCTTAAGACACTACTACCGCTTACTCCCAGATGGTTCAGTGCAATGTGGCAGCAGAAGTGCACTTACTGGTGCTGATGCTAACAATCCTGCTCATCTTGAAAGATTAAAAGAGGGTCTTTACCGTAAATTTCCTAGCTTACGTGGTATACCGATTGCATATTCTTGGTGGGGGTGGGTTGATGTCAGCCATGACATGATGCCTCGGATCGTGCAACCAAATCCTGATGAAACCATCTATTACGCCATCGGTTATGGTGGTAATGGTGTCTCATTTTCAGCAATGGCAGGCCGTCGTTTGGCAGAGCGAATCATGGGTATTCAACGTCCTCAATTTGAATTACCTATTTATCAATCACCATTGCCATCACATTTATTTCGTCCCTTTAGACGACTGGGTCAAGCCTTGTTATATCGCTGGTATTACTTAAAGGACGAGATGCTTTGAGTGCTATTCCGCAATCAGGCTAACGGTCAAGTTATAAAAAATTATGAGGGATAAGCAGTTATGTATGATTCAAATTCTAATCAAGATTTAAAAAGCACATTGAAGCCTCGGCATGTACAAATGATGGCACTCGGTGGTGTTATTGGCATGGGCTTATTCGTGGGGAGTTCAGTGGTCATTCAAGCTGCTGGGCCAGCAGCTATTTTGTCATTTTTGATCACCGGTATTTTGATCATTCTGGTCATGAGAATGCTTGGTGAGTTAGCAACAGCTTCTCCCGTTACAGGTTCTTTTTATGCTTATGCCCGTTACGCCTTTAAAGACTCTCCATTTTTATCTCGATTGGCTGGTTTTATGACGGGGTGGATGTATTGGTATTTTTGGGTGATTGTAATTGCACTTGAAGCAATCGTTGGTGCGAAACTACTGGCGTATTGGATGCCCGACTTACCCCAATGGATTGTTAGTCTAGTTCTGTTGATCTTACTGACAGCAACCAATCTGTTTTCTGTTCGCTCTTTTGGTGAGTTTGAGTTTTGGTTTTCCTCGATTAAAGTTGCCGCAATTACAGTCTTTATTTTCTTGTGTTCTATTTACTTATTCGGCTTGTGGCCAAATCATCAAGCTGCTGGATTTGGAGAGCTCTTCAATCATGGTGGTTTTATGCCAAATGGTTGGGGGCCTGTACTATCAGGTGCCGTAGCAGCAACAGCGTTCTATTTTGGCGCAGAGATTGTTACGATTGCAGCTGCTGAAACCAAGAATCCTGAAGCGTCCGTAGCGAAAGCAACCCAATCTGTTATCACACGGGTTTTGATCTTCTATGTTTGTTCTATTTTCCTCGTGGTTTGTATTGTCCCATGGAATAGCACTGCGATTGCAACACCTTATGTAAGTGCTTTACAGGTCTTAGATATTCCCTATGTCGCAGACATTATGAACGGTGTGATTTTAGTTGCTGTACTCAGTTGTCTGAACTCTGGCGTTTATGCCGCAAGTCGTATGCTATTTGCTTTAACAAAAAATGGGGATGCGCCTCGTAGCCTAACTAAGCTGTCAAAAAATGGGGTTCCTATGCGTGCCATTTTATTTAGCACTTTATTTGGTTATTTTTCGATCTTAGCATCCTACTTTTCTCCAGACGGCGTATTCCCTTTCCTCGTTGAATCGTATGGAACAGTCGCGCTATTTGTTTATATCATTATTGCCTTTTCTCAAATTCGTTTACGTCGTCATTTAGAACGCGTCGCACCTGAACGCTTGAAAGTTCGGATGTGGTGTTTTCCTTATCTTAGCTACCTTGCGATCATCGCTATGTTATGTATTTTTATAGCCATGGCATTTTTACCAAACCTACAAAAAGCCTTTTGGTTCGGGATCGCAAGTGCTGTAATTATGTTCTGTATCTTTATGATTCGTGACTACTTTGAACTACTCAAGCTACGTCATCGTTATCCCAAATTAGATACGCTTATCACCACAAAAAATCACAAAATCTAATCTCGCTGTCTCTCAACGACCTGCCTCATCGTAGGTCGTCTTGATCAGGAATCCTTTATGTTACTAAAAGATAAGCTCGCTGCTTTGGCAGTGGTGTTCATCTGGGGTATTAACTTTTATTTCATGAAAGTTGGTATAAGTGAAATCAGCCCGATGATGCTTGGATGCCTACGCTATACTTTAGTGTTATTGCCAGCCTTGTTTCTTATTCGCATTCCGCAAGTCGGTTGGAAATGGCTTCTGCTTTATGGGTTTATCAGCAACTTTTCCCAATTTGCATTTATGTTTAGTGCGATTGCTACGGGTATGCCTACAGGGTTAGTGGCTTTAGTGGTGCAATCCCAAGCCTTCTTTACCGTAATCATTGCTACTTTTTTTCTCAAAGAGCAAGCATCTTGGAATCAATGGTTGGCCATAGTGATTGCATCACTCGGCTTAGGACTGATTGCTTTAGGACAACAACATAGCCATGTACCATTGCTCGGTTTGCTCTTGGTTCTATGTTCGGCTTTCTCTTGGGCATGTGGAAATATTGTCGTCAAACGCATGAAGTCTGTTCATCCTATTGGTTTGGTGGTTTGGGGAAACCTACTCACACCACTTTGGTTTTTATTATTGGCTATCCAGACTACTGGTTGGCAAGGCGTCATTGCAGATTGGCATGCTTTAAGTTGGAGAGGATTCGGAGCAGCAGCTTTTCTAGCCTATTTTGCGACAATCGTTGGTTATGGTTTATGGATTTATTTATTAACTCGCTATCCTGCGGCAAAAATCAGCCCCCTCTCGCTCTGGGTCCCTGTGATTAGTATGATTTTCGCTTATCTTGTACTCGATGAACATCTAAATAGTTGGCAATGGTTAGGCTCAATCATTGTAATGCTGAGCTTAATGGTTCATTTACTTGGACAAAAGATCAAGGTGTCTTCTATTCGTAGAAAGATGCTGCAAAGTTAAATTTTTTCATTCTTCTTTACACAAGTTCTTTTCCCCATATCCAGCAGCCTAATAAATTTTAGACTGCTTGATATCAAGCGGCTTAGAGAGAAATCCTATCAAGCAAGACGATTACAAAGGATCAGTGGCATTCTTATCAAGCTTTAAACGATCTTTACTTTGGTAAGGCTGATCTAGTCCAACACTCTGATCCCGTGGCATAAATGTGGTTGCAATAATCGCAACTATAGCCATTGAACCAATGTACAGCATAATCAAATACGGATTTCCTCCACCAACACTGAGTAATTTTGTCGCGATCAACGGCGCGATACCACCCCCCAATACCCCAGCCAACTGTACCGAAATCGAGATCCCGCTATAGCGAATTTCTGCGGGAAACTGGCGAGCAAACAATTGAGCCTGTGGCGCATACATAATCGGGAAAACCACGCCAATCGCCAGCACAATTGCGGTCCAGACCAACACAGGGTCTTTGGTATTGAGCATGCTAAAGAATGGATAGCTATATAAGGCCAGTACACACAAACCGAACATAAACATATTGCGCTGACCCACTTTATCAGACAGATGTCCGCATAATGGCGTCATCACTAAAATCACGGCTGCGCCACAAATGGTGGCAAATAAAATCTCTTGTCTGGCAATTCCGAGTTGTGTGGTGGTGTAGGCCAAAGTAAAGGTCGAGGCAATATAAAACCATGCATTCTCCGCCGCACGTGCCACAATAATGGTGATCAGTTGCTTCGGATGTTTTTTAAAGACTTGCAAAGCAGGGACTTTGACTTCTTCCGCTTGCTGCTTCACTTTTTCAAAGTCTGGGGACTCGGGCACTTTCACGCGAATGTACCAACCGACTGCCAGTAACACGATGCTGGCAAGAAACGGAATCCGCCAGCCCCAACTAAACAGAGCCTGTTCTGGCAATAAAGAGACTAATCCCAATGCAATCGAGGCCAGCATTAAGCCACCGCCAGTACTGGCTTGAGGCAGACTGCCCCAAAAACCTTTTTTGCCATCTGGCGCATGTTCCACCGCCATCAGCACGGCACCGCCCCACTCGCCCCCCATCGCCATACCTTGCACAAAGCGCAAGATCACCAAGCAGATGGCGGCCCAATAGCCAATTGATTCATAGGTCGGTAGCAGACCAATCAGGACGGTTGGAATCCCCATCAACATCAAGGTCAACAGTAACATCGATTTACGCCCGATCTTGTCACCAAAATGCCCAAACACCAAGCCACCCAAGGGTCGCCCAATGAAACCCACCGCATAAGTAGCGAACGCAGCAAGCACACCTGTTAGCGGATCAAGGTTGGGGAAAAACAATTTATTAAAGATTAAAGCTGCTGCAGCACCGTAGATAAAAAAGTCATACCACTCAATGGTGGTGCCTACCATACTTGAGATACCCGCCAAGCGATGAGAGGACTTTTTTGCAGATGAACCGTTTCCATGTATTGTTTGCATCATCATGTTCCTTTCTTGGATCTTCTTGTTTTAGGTTTTTTGCTGATCGTCAATCCTGACCACCAGCATGTCAGACTGCTTAATTCTCCTTAGATGAGTCAATATGCATGATTAGATTTAGCTGAGTTTTTCCAGAATCTGTTCCAGCTCTGAGTTACGTTGTTGCCATTGCGGCTGTTTGTCTTTGTCCACAATTAGGGCACGCACGCCTTCAATAAAATCACCATGTTCAAACCAAATATCTTGTAGATCCCGTTCCAGTTGCATACATTGTGCTAAAGACAAGCCACGTCCTAAATGTTGCAGCTTCAAACTGGTTTGCTTGGCAATAAATGAGCGTTGCTGCAAGATGCTGAGCATTTTTTCTGCCCAAGGCTGCAATTGCTCATCCTGCTCATTCGCAAGGCTGTGCTCAATTTCGTCCAAATGCTGAAATCCAAAATGTTTGCGAATACCATCTGCCAATTGTTTCAGTTCACTTTCAGCAGGTCGGGTAATAAAACAAGCGACAATATGCTCAATATTCTGTTTGCTTAAATTCGGTTCATTGATCAATGCCTCTTGCAAAGCATCTAATTTGTCACTCGGTACGTGATAGTCGATTAAATCTAAATAAAGCGCATCACTACTGCTGATCTGCTCGCCTGTAATCGCCAAATAGACGCCGATGTCATCCAGTCGCGACAGAAAATGGGTGGCACCAACATCTGGAAAAAAGCCAATCGCCGTTTCAGGCATGGCAAATCGAGATTTTTCACTGCTCACCACGATATGACAGGCTTGCGCCAAACCAAAACCACCACCGAGCACATAACCATCCAGCACCACAACGATAGGTTTTTCATATTCACGCAGCAGGTTCAGCATTTTATATTCGGCGCTAAAATAGCCCTTATAATCCGCTGTATCATTCTTATAACTGTCATACAGATAGCGAATATCACCACCTGCACAGAAGGCTTTCGGGCTATTCGATTTAATCAAAACCGCTTGAATCGCTGCATCATAACGCCATAGTTCCAGTTGGCTACAGATGCCCTCAATCATCTCCAGTGACAAAGCATTTAAATGCTTCACTCGATCCAAGCTGATCAGACCCAATACACCTTTCTGCTCAATCATTAACTGATGTTCGATATTCATTTTATTGGTCTCTTATCGATGATTAAATTTGGCTTGTCGTTTTTCCACAAAGGCCTGCATGCCTTCTTTCTGATCCGATGTGGCAAAAATCGAATGGAACATCCGTCTTTCAAAACGCAAGCCTTCGGTCAGATTGACTTCAAAGGCACGATTAATACTTTCTTTCAGCATCATATTGGCCGTTAAAGAGCGTGCAGCAATGCTTTCTGCGGCTTGCAGAGTTTGTTCAAGTAATTGTTCTTTACTAAATACCCGTGCCACCAACCCACTTTGTTCAGCTTCAACTGCACCCATTTGCCGTGCGGTAAAGCACATTTCCATAGCTTTGGCTTTGCCAATTGCATGGGTTAAACGTTGTGTGCCGCCAATCCCAGGAATCACACCCAAAGTAATTTCGGGCAAACCGAACTTGGCATTGTCCGCACAATAGATAAAGTCACACATCAATGCCAACTCACAACCACCGCCAAGCGCATAACCACTGACCGCAGCAATCAACGGTTTACGGCGTTGCGCAATACGATCGGCCAGATGGAAAAAGTCATCAAAATAAATGTCAGGAAAGTTCAGATCCGCCATTTCCTTAATATCAGCACCTGCGGCAAAGGCCTTTTCTGAGCCTGCCAACACCATACAGCCAATCTCGCGATCTTTCTCTAACTCATCTAGCGCCTGATTGATTTCACTAATCAACTCAGTATTTAAGGCATTGAGGGCTTGTGGACGATTCAGGGTAATCAGTCCTACGCCATTGTGTTTTTTTAATAAAATGGTTTGCCACTGCATCATAAATTCCTTGTTATGTGGTTATAAGCTACGTGCGATCACTAAACGTTGAATATCACTGGTGCCTTCATAAATCTGACAAATCCGCGCATCACGATAGATGCGTTCAATCGGAAAATCTTTCAGATAACCATAGCCACCAAACACCTGTAACGCAGCCGAGCAGACGCGCTCGGTCATTTCTGAAGCAAATAGCTTGGCCATGGAAGCTTCATTGAGACAGGGTTGCCCTGCTTCTTTAAGACGTGCAGCGTAGTGCACCAGTTGTCGAGCCGCTTCGATCTCGGTCGCCATACTGGCAAGGCGGAAAGCCAGTGCTTGATGCTCAAAAATTGGTTTGCCAAAGGTCAGACGCTCTTTGGCATAGTGTGTGGCTTCTTCCAATGCTGCACGTGCCAAACCCACCGCCTGTGCCGCAATGCCGATACGTCCCCCTTCCAGATTGGCAAGGGCGATTTTCAGCCCCTCACCTTCCGCACCCAACATCAGACTTTTATGAATACGCACATCGGTGAGGGCAATCTGACAGGTATCCGAGGCATGTAAACCCAGTTTTTCTTCGACTCGAATCACCTCATAACCCGGTGTCTCGCGTGGCACGAGGAAGGCACTGATACCCTTCTTGCCCGCACTGGGATCAGTCACGGCAAATACGATAATCACGCCTGCATTATCACCCGAGGTAATAAACTGCTTGGCACCATTGAGAATATAGTCATCGCCATCTTTGACGGCACGGGTTTTAATCGCTGCCGCATCTGAACCCGTATGCGGTTCAGTCAGGGCAAAAGCACCGATCATTTCACCTTGTGCCAAGGGTTTTAAAAAGCGTTGTTTCTGTTCATCGGTACCAAATTTTAAAATCGGCACACAGCCCACCGAGTTATGCACGCTCATGATGGTTGAAGTGGCACCATCGGCTGCGGCCACTTCCTCAAGCGCCAGTACATAAGCAAGATTGCCCGTATCTGAACCACCCCATTGTTCAGGAATCAGCATGCCCATAAAGCCAAGCTGTCCCATCTGTGCCAGTGCTGCTTTTGGGAAAGTACCCTGTCGATCCCAGTCACTGGCATTCGGTTTAATCTGTTCTTGGGCGAAGCTTTTCGCCATATCTCGAATGAGACCTTGTTCTTCAGTCAATTGCATCATGACATCCTTAAACTGCTTTCGCTTGCTGTTTGGCAATTTCCTGATTGCGCAATAAAAAGCGCTGAATTTTACCGCTTGGGGTTTTTGGTAGTTCGGTAACGAACTCGACCAAGCGTGGGTAAGCATGCGCAGACAGACGTTTTTTCACAAACTGACTCAGTTCTTCCGCCAGTTGTTCCAAGGGCTGAATCCCTGCTGATAAAATCACAAAGGCTTTTACCACCTCGGTCCGCTCTGGATCAGGCACCCCGATCACTGCCGCTTCAACCACGGCATCATGTTCCAGCAAGGCACTTTCCACATCAAAGGGGCCAATCCGATAACCCGACGTGGTAATCACATCATCACTGCGTCCGACAAAACTCATGCTGCCGTCGGCATGCAACTCGGCAGTATCACCCGTCAAATAGTACTGACCAATAAAAGGCGATTTACGGGTTTCATGGTAGCCACCAAACCACATCATCGGTGACTGGCTAATATCCACGGCTAAAATTCCCGGCGTATCTGCGGGCAATTCTTCGCCCTGTTCATTGACCACGGCAACACGATAACCTGCACTGGCAAAACCTGCTGAACCAACACGAACCTCATGGCTTAAACCATGATGATTACACACCACCATACCCACTTCAGTTTGCCCATAATGATCATAAATCGGTGCATCCAACACCTGTTTAAACCAGCGAATCACTTCTGGATTCAATGGCTCACCTGCACTGCTGACCACGCGGAACTGACCTTTTAACGCGGCCATCTGGGCAGGGTCTGCTGCCATCATCATGCGGTACGCTGTAGGTGCTCCCGCCAGATTGGTAATCTGATAATCCCTGACAATCTGACACAGGCTGTCGGTACTAAAACCACCGTCATAGAACAAGATGGCATGCCCCAAAAATAAGGGGCCAGTAATACCGAAGTACAGGCCATATGCCCATCCTGGATCGGCAATATTCCAGAATGAATCCTCCTCCCTTAAACCAACCGCATCTTGCATATAGCGAGCAAAGGCCAGTAAGGCTTTTAACGGCACTTCTAATGGTTTGGCGGGGCCTGTGGTCCCTGACGTAAACATCAATAAAAATGGATCTTGCAGGGTTCGCATGACCAAGTCACAGTGCTCAGGTTGCTGCTGTACTTCATCCCAAAAATTAAAGTCTTCTGGATTTAACGGTGTGGCTTGCTGATCTGCAACCGTGACAATCGCTGGACAATGCTCAACTTCATCGAGTTTGCTGCGGTTACCTGTATCCGTCACCACCAGCTTACTTTGGGCCAGTTGCAGACGATGCTCGATCGCCTTGGGGCCAAAAGCAGTAAACAAAGGTTGATATACCGCACCAATCCGCCATGCCGCAAAAATCGTCACCAACAGCTCGGGTGTTCTCGGCAGTAATCCTGAAATACGATCACCTGCTTTTACACCCTGCGATTTTAAGAAGTTGGCAAATTGGCTCGACCATTGCTGTAACTGGCGAAAGGTATACTGTTCTTTTCGACCATCTTTGCCTTGCCAATACAAGGCGATCTTGTCGTCATGCGCATGGCGATCACAACATTCATAACAGGCATTTAATGCATCGACTGAACCTGACAGCATTTGTGTTGCTGTACTGTGCAGATCAAAAGCCTGTACCGTCTCTTTATAATTCAACATCTGTGTTCCCTCAGTCTGCTTTGATTGTTATTCATGACAGGGTTTAATTTTTTGATAAAAGCCATCCTTTGGCTGTAGCTGTTATGCCTCTGGCGGCAGGTATTGCTGAATAATGCTGGAAAAATCGAGATGCGCATTGCCCCGCATACACATTTGCTGATACAGCTGTTGCACCATCCCACCCAACACAATCGGTTGTTTGACCTGTCCTGCCGCTTCTACCGCAAGCCCCAAGTCTTTCAACATCAACTGAGTCGCAAAACCATCTTGATAGCCACGCGAAGCAGGTGCATTTTCATTAATCTGTGGCCATGGATTACAGACTTCCGAACTCCAGCAACGACCACTTGAGGTGTTAATCACCCCAGCCAAGGCTTTTGGATCAATACCCAGTTTGGCCCCTAGCGCCATGCCTTCGGCTACGGCAGCCATAGAAATTCCGAGAATCAGGTTATTGCAGATTTTGGCAATTTGACCTGCACCTACCTCACCGCAATGCACCACGTTTTTGCCCATGTGACTGAGTACAGGTTTGACTTCATCAAAAGTCTGATCATTGGCACCGACCATAAAGGTCAAAGTCCCTGCTTGTGCGCCAATGGTGCCGCCTGAAACAGGCGCATCGCAAATATGGATATTTTTACTTTGGGCAACCGCTGCAATGTCCTTGATGGTTTGTGGGTCAATGGTACTGCTATCGATGCATAAGCTGCCTGCTTTCAGTACTTCAAGTACGCCATTTTCACCGAGATAGACTTCTTTGACATGTTTGGCCGCAGGTAACATACTGATCAGCACATCGGCTTGTTTGGCAGCCGCTTGAGGGCTGTCGCACACTACACCACCCGCCTCGGCAAAGTGCTGAATGGCCACTTCGCTGAGGTCATAACCATAGACGGTTAGTCCGGCTTTAAGCAGATTTTGGGCCATTCTGCCGCCCATATTCCCTAGACCGATAAAGGCGATATTCATCCGTGATCCCCTTAACGTAAATTGATGGTGGTGTTGACACTACCCACTTCGTGACTGTCTTCAAACCAGCGGCTGGTAATGGTTTTGGTTTGGGTATAGAACTGCACCGCCTGTTTACCATAAGGGCCCAAATCACCCAGTTTAGAACCACGTGAACCGGTAAAGCTAAAGAACGGTACAGGCACAGGAATTGGAATATTGATACCAACTTGGCCGATATCAATCAGGTTCTGGAAAGTACGCGCAATCGCACCACTTTGCGTAAATAAACCGACACCATTACCAAATGGATTGGCATTGATCAGGGTAATCGCTTCTTCAAGCGTATCAACACAAATAATCGCCAGTACAGGTCCAAAGATTTCTTCTTTATAAATCCGCATATCCGTGCTTACACCACTAAAGATGGTCGCACCGACAAAATTGCCGTCCTCATAACCCAACACCTGAACATCACGACCATCCAGCAATAGTTCTGCACCCTGCTCGACCCCGCTAGTAATCAAATCTAGTACACGGGCTTTGGCACGTTTTGAAATGACCGGGCCAATATCAGTATTCGGTTCATGGCCTGCATTCACGGTTAAGGTTTTGGCTTTTTCAACCAACTCGGGAATCCAGTGTTTACTTTCACCAACCATCACGGCGACCGACAACGCCATACAACGTTGCCCTGCTGCACCAAATGCCGCACCGACTAAAGCATTTAAGGTTTGTTCTTTATTGGCATCGGGCATTACCGCCACATGGTTTTTCGCGCCCATCATCGACTGCACACGTTTGCCATGTTGCCCTGCAAGGTTATAGACATGGGTGCCCACTGCGGTCGAACCGACAAAGGAAATGGCTTTAATCTCTGGATGCGTACACAAGCGATCAACCACTTCTTTACCGCCATGCACCACATTCAACACCCCTGCTGGAATACCGGCCTGAATCGCAAGTTCCACCAACATCATGGTCGAAAGCGGATCTTGTTCAGAAGGCTTCAACACAAAAGTATTGCCACAGACAATTGCCATGGGGAACATCCAGAGCGGAATCATGGCGGGAAAATTAAATGGGGTTATCCCTGCACACACGCCCAAAGGTTGCTGTACGGTATAAGTATCGACGCCACGCGCCACACCTTCAACGTATTCACCCATTTGCAAGGTACCAACCGAACAGGCATGCTCAACCACTTCCAGACCACGTTGAATATCACCTTCCGCATCTGCCAAAGTCTTGCCTTGTTCAGCCGTCAGCACCTGTGCAATTGCTTTCATATTGGCACGAATCAAGTCTTGCAGCTTCAGCATGATACGCATACGCGCCTGAATCGGGGTCTGACGCCAAGAAGCAAATGCTGCTTGTGCAGACTGAATTGCCGCATCGACTTCCTGCACCGTCGCAAATGGCACACGACCAATCACCTCCTGTGTAGCAGGATTAATAATGTCTTGCCATTGTTGGGTTTCAGATTCGATAAAACTGCCATTAATGAGTAACTTGGCTGTTTCCAATTGAATATTTTGGATTGTGTTCATAACCTCTCCATAGGCCGTATTTTTATTGTGTTCAGTGTTCAGAAAATATCGATCGTCGTATTTTCTTTATTCAGGTTTTATTCGAGACTAGCAAAGAAAGCTTTGACCACCAACGCAAATTAATGCACGATCGTTGTGCAAATATGCACAAGGAAGACCATAACAATGAAAGTGGATTGGGATCATCTACAGTTTTTTTTAGTACTGGCACGCACCAAAACATTGACCAATGCGGCACGGATTATCGGGGTGGAACACAGTACCGTGGCACGGCGGATTCAAGCCTTAGAACAAGCTTTAGGGGTGACCTTATTTAAACGTGAGGCCTCTGGTTATGAGCTGACGCTGGAAGGCATGGCGTTAGTGCCACGGGTTGAGCAAATGGAATATGCCTTTCTGCAAATTGAAAAGCCCGACCAACCTTTGCAAGGCCGTGTGCGAATTGGCACACCTGAAGGTTTTGGTACTGCCTTTCTGGCACGCTTGTTAGCGGAGTTTTCCATTCAATATCCCTCGCTGACCATTGACCTGATTCCAGTGCCGAAAATGATCAAGTTGTCGCATCGTGAAGCCGATATTGTGGTTTCAATTGAACGACCCACCTCTGGTCCCTATATCATTACGCGCTTGTCCGACTATTGTTTAAAAATTTACGGCAGCAAAAGCTATCTGACGCAGCATCCCCCAATTCGGCATTTGCAGGATTTAACTCCACATCGTTTTGTCAATTATATTGATGATCTGGTCTATAGCCCCGAGCTGTACTGTCTGGAACGTTTACCTTTGAAACTGAATGCCAACTTCCGCAGTAGTAGTATTTTAGCGCAGCAAATTGCCGTAAGTGCAGGTGCAGGATTGGCCATTTTGCCCAAGTTTTTGGCCGATGATAAACCCGAGCTTGAAACGGTATTAGAGCAACAGGTGCGCTATACCCATACCTTTTGGATGCTGACCTTTGTCGATTTGCAACATGAACCCCGTATTAAACTGGTCTGGGATTATCTACGTAAACAGGCCGATCAATATCAGCATTTATTGGTGGATTAAACACAATCGCTAGACCATAAAAAACCGATCAATGGAGATCGGTTTTTTACTCCTATCAGCATAGGCTATTGGGTCAATTCACGCCCCAATTTTTTCATGCGGGGTTTATACATCAGCTGGTAGGTCACTGCCAAAATAACCACCCACAATGGGCTAACATACAGTGCTTTTAAGGTATCTGGTTCAAGTGCCAAAATCACCAAAGCAAATAACAAGAAGGCAATCACGATATAAGACATGAATACACCACCCGGCATTTTGAACTTGGATTGTGCATGCAGTTCTGGACGTAATTTTCGGTAGCGCAGATAACACACCATGATCAGACTCCAGACACTAATGAATAGAATCACACACAGTGAACTCGCCAAAGTGAAAGCCTCAAGGGTATTCGGCACAAAGTATTGCAACACCGCCCCGCCCATAATGAACACACACGAGAAGATCAGACCATTGGCAGGCACGGCACTTTTGGATAAACGACCAAAGGCATTGGGTGCCTGACCATCTTTAGATAAACCAAACAGCATCCGACTGGTCGAGAACACACCACTGTTCATGGAAGACATCACTGAAGACAGGACGACCAAATTCATGATGATCGCTGAGGTCACAATCCCTGCATTCAGGAACAACTCGACAAATGGACTCTTATCGGCACGGATAATGTTCCAAGGTGTCACTGACATCACCACCAACAAGGCCAACACATAGAACAAAATAATCCGAATCGGAATCGCATTAATCGCCTTTGGTAAATTCTTATGCGGATCTTTGGTTTCAGCAGCGGTAGTTCCTATCAATTCCACACCGACAAAGGCAAAGACTGCGATCTGAAAACCAGCCAAGAAGCCATCCAAACCTTTTGGAAACATACCACCATGCGACCAAACATTACTGAGCGAAGCGACAGCACCATGCGGTGCATGGAAATGGCTAAAGATCATATAACCACCAACACCAATCAAACCGATAATCGCTAAAATCTTGATCAGGGCAAACCAGAATTCAATTTCACCAAATAGGCGCACGGTGAGCAGGTTTAAGAACAGCACAAACAATACACAGCCTGCGCTAATGGCGGCCTGTCCAATTGGAGTAAACATGGTGCCTTCGGGCAACCAAAAGGTGAGATAATTGATTACGGCAGCCAGATCGGCAATCCCGACCAGCACCCAACCCAACCAATAGGTCCAGCCCATGTAATAACCTGCCCATGGTCCAATCAGATCATGCGCCATATCGACAAAGGATTTGTAATGCAGGTTGGCAAGTAATAACTCACCCAGTGCACGCATTAAAAAGAAAAACATGCCCCCAATGATCATGTAAATAAACAGAATCGATGGGCCTGCCAAAGAGATGGTTTTGCCTGAGCCCATGAATAGGCCCGTACCAATTGCACCGCCGATGGCGATTAACTGCAAATGGCGATTGGAGAGTTTACGTTGTAAGTCTTGGGGCGACTGTTCGCCTTCTGACTGTTGAGATGTAACCGTCATATAAAGTTCCTTTTACTATTTTCCTAAATGAGTCAGCCTTGATTTATACGCCATACCCTAGCTGTCTTTTAAAGACGGCTGACTCATTTCGATTGCAAGAAAATACGTATCTGACTACGTTTTATCTACTGCAAATACGTTACTTTTCTTCTTTTTTTATATTTTTTAAACAAAAATAAAGCGGATCGCTTTATTTTTGTGCTGCAACGACTGCAATTTCGATTAACCACTTCGGATTGACCAAGTCTGCCTGAATAGTCGCGCGCGAAGGTGCAACATGACCTTTTAACCAGTCAATCCAAATGGTATTGACCACAGGGAAATCTGAAAGATCTTTTAAAAATAATTGCGCAGACAATAAACGTGATTTATCCGTCCCTGCTGAAGCGAGTAGTTGTTCGATGGTTGCAAGTATTTCACGGGTTTGCCCTTCAATATCTAGGTCCGCATTTTTAGGCACCTGACCTGATAAATACACCACCTTATTGAATACCGTTACAGCACTCATCACTTCATTGGTATTGAGCTTTTGAATATCTGAATGAGACATAAGAAATCCTTATTCCTGAGTAATAAATGAAACACGTGCAGTCACGCCACACATCAGTTCATAACCGATAGTGCCTGAACCTGCTGCCACTTCATCAATGGCTAAAACTGAGCCTGAACTGGACTGGCCCCAAAGCACCACTTCACTGCCAACATCGGCATCGCTGATCGGGCTGAGGTCTACCGCCAACATATCCATGCTGACCCGTCCAATGATTTGGGTACGAATCCCATTGACCAAAACTGGGGTGCCTGTTGCTGAAATGCGTTGATAACCATCGGCATAGCCACAGGCCACAATGCCGATTCGGATCGGTTGCTCGGCCACATAGCTGGAACCATAGCCAACACTTTCCTGTGCATCGAGCTGTTGCACGGCAATAATTTCACTGCGCAAGCTCATGCTTGGCGCAAGGCCCCAGTCCTGAATGGTATGCTTGGGATAATCGGGAGAACTACCGTACAGCATGATGCCGCCACGTACATAGTCCGACTGTAGTTGAGTTTGATATCTTAAGATTGCAGCACTGTTACTGACCGATCTTTCCCCTGGCAAACCTGCAATCGCGGCGTCGAACTGCTGCAGTTGATAGTCAATACCTGTTTCACCAAAACGGTCACCATCGGCATCGGAGAAATGCATCATATGGGTGATGCTGGCAATGTTGTTCGACTGGCTGAGCTGCTGCCAAATGTCACGATATTGCGGTGGCTTGAAACCTAAACGGTTCATACCACTATTCATTTTGAGGAAAATATCGAACTGGGCTGGATAAGCATGCTGCTGTATCCACGCCACCTGTTGCGTATTGTGCACGGTAAAACTGAGTTGGTATTGAGCACAATCAAACAGGTCTTGGGCAGAGAAAATCCCTTCCAGCAATAAAATCGGCCCTGTCCAGCCCAAAGCCCGCAGACGTTTAGCTTCGTCCAGATCGAGCAAGGCAAAACCATCGGCGCTTTTAAAAGATTCGTAAACACGTTCAATGCCATGCCCATAAGCATTGGCTTTAACCACCGCAAACACTTTGCTGTTTGGCATTGCTTGCCTCACCACCGCGAGATTTTGGCGTAAGGCTTGGGCATGGATCACCGCAGTAATTGGACGAGGCATAATTCACTTCCTTGTCTGTGCAATTAAGCAGCGTGTGAATAACGTTGAATCGACAAACCATCGGTACTGATGTCAGGACGGTGGTTCATAACCAGATCACTGATCAATTTGCCTGAACCACAAGCCATGGTCCAACCTAAAGTCCCGTGTCCCGTATTCAGGAACAGGTTCTTGTACTGAGTTGCACCAATAATCGGCGTGCTGTCTGGGGTCATTGGACGTAGGCCTGTCCAGAATGAAGCCTGAGCGAGATCACCACCTGGGAACAAGTCCTGAGTCACCATTTCCAAGGTGGCACGGCGATCTTGATTCAATCCGAGATTAAAACCACTGAGTTCTGCCATACCCCCAACGCGGATACGTTGATCAAAACGGGTAATCGCAACTTTGTAGGTTTCATCCAAGACCGTAGATTGTGGTGCAAATTTTGGCTCTACAATCGGAATCGTCAGTGAATAACCTTTGACTGGATAAACTGGTAAATTCAGTTCCAATGGTTTTAAGAAATCACGCGAATAACTGCCAAAGGCCAAGACATAACGATCCGCAGTGAGAACCTCACCATTGACCTTGACGCCTTTGATTTCATCGCCTTCAACAATCAGGTTTTCGACATTTTGATCGAATTTGAATTCCACACCCAAATCTTGCGCAAGCTTTGCCAAGGCATTGGTAAATAAATAGCAATCGCCCGTTTCATCATTCGGTAAATGTAAGCCACCGACCAGTTTATCGGTATGGGCTAAAGCCGGCTCTACACTCGCCAATTCTTGGGCATTCAATAACGCGAAGTCGACACCACATTCTTGCAATACTTGAATATCACGTTGTACCGCTTCAAGTTGTGCATCGCTACGGAACACTTGTAAGGTGCCCTTTGAACGGTTTTCGTAGTTGATGCCGGTTTCTGCTCTTAAATCACGTAAACAGTCACGACTGTATTCTGCCACACGCATCATGCGTTCTTTGTTCACCGCATAGCTTTGTGGATTACAGTTTTTTAGCATCTGTGCCATCCACTGCAACTGCCACATACTGCCATCAATATTGATGGCTAATGGCGCATGATGCTGGAACATCCACTTAACGGCTTTGAATGGAATACCCGGTGCTGCCCACGGGGTTGAGTATCCTGGGGAGATTTGACCTGCATTACCAAAACTGGTTTCTTTGGCAGGTCCTGATTGACGGTCAAGTACCGTCACTTGCGCACCTTGTTGTGCAAGATAATAGGCACTTGCCACACCGATGACGCCACTTCCTAAAACGATTACGCGCATAATAGATCCCTCAAGCACACACTAGGTTATTTAACTAGTATATTTTTGGATCAATAGTTTTTTTCACTGATTTTATGGGTATAATCTAGGTAATTTCATATTTTCGTCACGAAAAAATGAAAATAAAAGGAAATAAATGATGCGTAAATTAGACCGTATTGATCGCCTGATTTTAGACATTTTGCAGCGTGAAGGCCGGATTGCCATCAGTGAGTTGGCATCTCGGGTCAACCTGTCTACCACCCCCTGCTCAGAACGGGTCAAACGTTTGGAACGTGAAGGTATCATCATGGGCTATTACGCCCGACTCAATCCTGAATATGTGGATCGCAACTTGTTGGTGTTTTTGGAGATCAAGCTCTCGGCCAAATCGGGTGATGTATTTGATCAGGTGGCACGAGATTTAGTCGATATCCCCGAAGTACTGGAATGCCATTTGATTTCAGGTGAGTTTGATTATCTGGTCAAAGCACGCTTAAAAGAAATGAGTGCCTATCGCCGTCTGTTAGGTGACTTATTAAAAAAACTACCTGCCTCAGCCTCTTCACATAGCTATGTGGTGATGGAAGAAGTCAAAGAGTCTTTATATTTGGATATGGGCGTTTAAACTCTGATTTATAATCAATAAAAAAAGCTCTGAACAGAGCTTTTTATCCCACAGAACAAGGGTTATTCATCTTCGTCATAAATATAGCTCATACAGCCCCAGCCATCATACTCGCCATTGAACTCTTGAGCGATCTTGGTCATCCATTCTTCCAAGTCTGCGATATCCTCATATTCCAAAATCATATTCACATGGATATTCAGTACCCACAGATCTGAACCGTCTGAATGGACTTCTTCCTGAAAAAAAGAAATTTTTTGTTCTTGGTGTAACAGATGCAAGGCACATTTTTCAACTTGTTCCTGCTTCTCAAAAACAATCGAAAATTCGACTTCATGCGGCTCACTCAGGTCATTGCCATCCTCAACCATCTGCCACAGCACATTGCCATTATCATTATCTGGGAATTGGTCATAGTCGCGTGTCATAGAAATATCCTTTGTTGTGTTTTGGACTTGATATTTGGCTATAGATTAACCGATTTTTATGTCAGTTTTTAGACGCATTAATATAAATATTGTAGTCAAAAGCAATCAAAACAAGAATAACAGACGAAGCCTGTATTCAATCTAATCCCAGACGCAGGACCACTTGGTCGAGACAGCGAATGCCATGTTCATAGATAGGTTCTGGATAATCTCTAAATACGTCTGGCTCTATATGCGACAAACGAAAGCCACATTTCTGATAAAGCGCCAATTGATCCAGACTGGAATTACCTGTTTTGACCCATAAAATTTGGATATTTTGACCTTTACTCTCTGCAATAGCAGATTGAATCAGAGCCTTGGCAAGACCTTGTCCTTGATAACATGAATCTACAGCTAGATTTTTAATTTCAGCTTGATCATCTGTTTTGAACAAACAAAGTTGCGCAATGATCTGCCCCTGATCATTCAATATAAAGAACAGATTCGACTGCAATAAATAGGTTGAGACCTGCTGCCAACTAGGATCAGCTTCCAATAAAAGTGCCTTGAGTTGCAGTTGCTGTATCGCAGAGAGTGCTGTCCATTCGGATTGTTGAATCGAATACATGCGCTGGCCTATTGATGGTCGTGCTTAGAACTTTAGCTCAGAATGGAGTTCAACTGCATGCTTTTTTAAAGGATGCTGAAATGCCAAATAAGCCGCATGCAGCGCCATGCGTTTTAAATGGAATTTGGCGGGCTCAGGATGATAAAGCTTATCGCCCAAAATTGGATGGCCGATATGCATCATATGCACGCGCAGTTGATGGGAACGCCCTGTGACAGGTTCTAAGCGAACACGACTTTGATCCGTTACTGCATCATAGTGCATCAGTTGAAATAAGGTCTTGGCAGGCTTACCCAATTCAAAATGAACCATCTGACGCGGACGGTTTTCCCAATCGGTGATCAGGGGGACTTCCACACTACCCTCGCGCTGAATCTGTCCCTGTACCAAGGCCACATAGTATTTTTTGACAGTACGCGCCTGAAACATTTTACTGATCGCCACTTCTGCATCACGATGTTTGGCAAACATGAGTAAGCCCGAAGTTGCCATATCCAGACGATGCGTGACTTTGGCCGCAGGATATTTTTCTAAAACCCGTAAATAGGCACTGTCCTGATGTTCAGGTAAACGCCCCATCACAGACAATAGCCCAGCAGGCTTATTGATCACCAGCAAATCGTCATCTTCATAGACGATCTCTAAAGCATCTTGTGGCGGGGTATAAATAAAATTGTCGTTTAGAGCCATGGCAACAGAACAAATGCAATCGGATACAGGATGGGAAGTGATTATAGTTGCGTCAACGGCTTTCGCAACTGCTGATTTTCCTCATCGCTATCACGATCAAGATGGTGTTTTTAGTCCTTTGCCCAAGCCTTGTTTATAGAGTTGTTCTAATGTGGCAATATCCCGATTTAAAAACGCAATCAGGTAGTCTTTGACTCGGGTAAGGCTGAGTTGTTTAAACGAAATACTGTCTTTGCTTTTACGTGTGACCAAACCAAACAGATCCTTTTTAGGAATGATGACGGGAATATCACTGTCCAGTTTAAATTCAAGCTGTTGTGACTTGGCATAGGCATCCAGAGTAATTGCAATGGTCTGTTCAGTACGATGATCCGTCACCATAAAACGGGTATCTGCACCATTGAGTTGTAATTGACGAACCAACTGCTGACGCCATGTCATCTCGTCAAATTTGGTTAAAATCGTTGCCAAATCGAAGGTACCGACATGATCGATGTCATTATGATTCATTTGATGTGGATAGCGAATTTTAAGCTCGAACTCATTCATGCGGGTGCTGACCTATTAATGTGATTTTTTTGATTTATTAATATAAAAACAATTATATCACCTTGTTTTTTAATATAAAAATATCGACTTATATTCACAATTGAAGAATTTCAAGATTTACTTCACATTCAATTTTGGTTTTATTGATCTAGTTTTTATTATTTAGGTCTGATTATTCTTTTCTATTTACTTAAATTTTTTAGGGTATCAAGGGAAAACAGAGGTTGTTTACTTCAACACCTATGACTTTGTAAGCCATAACCTTTGCCTATAAACTTTTGATCTATAGCGTCCTAAGCCGAATCGAGACCTTTTGGGTTCGTACACACTTGCTTTATAAGCGTCGGTGCATGCTACTCTTTTCGATCCCTTTCACACCCTTGAGACATAGTTTAGGCAGATCACGGTGGGATTGTTTTCCTAAAAACAGCTATTTTTGGTGATCAATGAAATAATTTTGCACACTCTATTCTAAAAGTTAAAATATTTCCCACATCTAATAAAAAACCACGATTTATATTCCGATAAATCCAAATTTACATGTGTATTTTTTCAAAAATAAATTTTGATTTATGCCCAAATCACCATAATCGCTGCCACAATCACCAGCCACAGGCCTAAATGATCAGTTTTGGCGAGCTTTTCTTTAAAAAAGAAGGCTGAGATTAATAGACTAAATAGAATTTCGACCTGACCCAGCGTTTTCACAATCGCCACAGTCTGCATACTCATGGCGCTAAACCAGCCGACTGAAGCCAAAAAGCTACAGATACTCACTCTTAAGGTTAAGCCAACACGTTGCCACATTTTAAACAATGTCGGGCGGCTGAAAAATCCGAGATAGACCAACAGTACGATGCATTGAAAACTGATCAGACTACACAGTACCCAAGCCGCACGATGTAAGAATGGCAACATGCTCAGTTCTAAACTGGCTTCGCGCACCAATAAAGAGGTAATCGCAAAACACAGGCCACTCCCAAGTCCAATCATCAAGGTTTTAAAGGACAGATCGGACTGTTGCTTGCCTTTGCTCAGTAAAAATACCGCAAGTCCACCAATCGCTACCCCAACCCAGCCCCATGTGCTGAGATGTTCCTGTAAAAACAAAACACCGACCAAAGCGGCCAAGATCGCTTCACTTTTGGCCAGTCCCACCCCAATGGCATAGTTCTTTTGCTGGAATAGTTTCACCATTAGAGCAGTGGCATAGATCTGACTAATGCCTGCAATCACGATATACAGCCAGAATTTATCGGAAAAATGCACCGATGTTGTGACAGGCTGATGCCAATAGAGAAAGGCCAAATAGCTAAAAGCAAAGATCGGTGAAAAGATAAAGCGAGCAAGTGTGGTGCCATAGACATCCACGCTGGTACTGAGTTGTTTTTGAAATGCATTGCGCCAAGCCTGCATAAATGCAGCCATGAGCGTGAACAGAATCCAAGTAAGCATCATAAGCTTGAACGCAATATTGTCAGTGCCGCTAATTTACGCTGTTCTGACTGGTTTTTCGATAGGTGTCAGTGCTTAAAAACTTAAATCATCAAAGTCCTTCACTTTGGATAGATAGATGGGCACCTGATTGATTTTGCTCCATGTTTCTTTAAACCGTGGATCTTTTTCTGGGTCTTGGCTTAAATTTTCACGAAAAACCTTTTTGCCTGTTAAAAAATTAATACTGGTTTCACTTTGAATGAGCGGGCCATGATTGCTTGAATTATCATATCCAATCAGGCGCAGATCATTGCCTTCCAAGCGAAATAGATAACGCCAATAACCATAACGTCCATGCGAATAATAAACCCTCAGCACATTATTTTTAATTTCCATCCATAGCTCGGGCGGGAAATAGACACCGCCATCTTCATTTTCAGAGCTAAAACAATTGAGATTGCTGACAATAGCTTTGTATTTGCCTTTTTGATTCAGCAATACAATCACGCCACGACGGTTGCGGTCTAAATGTCCATAATATTCATGTTCAACCAAGGCTTTGGGATCGGTGGCTTTGACGATCAGCACCACATCCTTCAAGCCATCTTTATTCAGATCGCCTTCAATGGCTTTAAAGAGTTGGTATTTTGCAGGGATATAGGCTTGATAGGTGACTTTATCTTGACCTAATTTAATTTCTTCCTCTGTCGGTTGTTCTTGGGCAAAGCTGACTTGCGGCAGTGCAGATAGGCTTAAAAAGCCGAATAAGGCGGCAATGAGCTGGGTCTTTATCATCTTTTTATCTCATCATTCAGGTGGTTATTGATGCTATTTCTTTTATAAACAATGACTGAATTTCTCTTGGCATTTTGTGCGAATTCAACCTGCGGCAACAATCTTCAAACTTGTGACCCTTTCTTAAAAACTTAAATAATCAAACTCTTTAATTTTCGATAGATAGATTGGGGCTGGATTAATTTTACTCCACTTTTCCTTAAATTTTGGTTCACCTTCAAAGTCTTGACTTAAATTGTCACGAATAACTTTCTTTGCTGTTAAAAAGTTAATACTGGTTTGGCTTTCAATATAAGGCCCATGATTGCTTGAATTGTCATAACCAATCAGACGTAGATCATTGCCTTCCAAGCGAAATAGATAACGCCAATAGCCATAGCGTCCATGGGCAAAGTGTACATTCAGCACATTATTATTAATTTCTACGCGTATATCAGGGGCGAAATAAACACCACCGTCTTCATTTTCCGAGTAAAAACAACTTAAATTACTAACAATTTGCTTGTAAGTGCCTTTTTCGTTGAGTAATACAATCACGCCGCGGCGGTTAATATCGATACGACCACGGTACTCATGTTCAACAAAATCTTTGGGATCGGTTGCTTTCACCATCAGCACGACATCGTTTATGCCATCTTTATTCAAGTCACCTTCAATGGCTTTAAATAAACGATATTTTGCAGGGATATAGGCTTGATACGTGACTTGGTCTTGGCCTAATTTAAGCTCTTCCGCTGTCGGTTGTTCTTGAGCAAAGCTGAGTTGTGGCAGTATCGCTAAGCCTGATAATACGAATAATGCGGCAATCACTTGCGTCTTGATCATCTTTTTATGTCACCATTCAGGTTGTTATCAGACTTATTGCATTTATATGGAATGGCTGAGTTTCTCTTGTTTTTTTGAACGAATCCAGCGTGCGGCATCAATAATAAAAACAATCACCAAGACAGTAATTAGCACAGGCATGATAAAAGCCAAAATCGACAATACGATCGAGCCAATCAACTCACCGGTCGAGATCACAAAATTCCCCAATCCACCTGTGGTTGCCGTCGAGACACCACGTGCTGCAACCGTACTCATTTGCACCACACCAGCGGTTCCGCCACCGACAATCAATGCCGCTGCCCAAGTGGCAAACTGGGACATTTCTCCACTACTCACCGCCATCGTTGTGACCGTTCCTGCCACCACAGCCGCAGGTGTGGCAATGGTATCTAATAAGTTATCCACCCATGGCACATAGTAGGCTGCGATTTCACAGATTGTGGCGAAACCCAGTGCCATACAGACTGATGGGATGGCTAACCATTCAAAGCCTTGGGCAGGTTGATACCAACCCAATAAGGTCGCAATGCTCATGGCCAACAAGGGAACAAAGACGCGAAAGCCACAAGCTGCGCTGAGCCCAACGCCAATACAGAGTCCTAAAATTGTTTCCATCATGGATTACCTTTCTATGCCTATGACAGGTCTTGTTATTTACATCTTATTTTTAAGGTAACAAAAAGCCCTATCAAGGGATAGGGCTTTTATTCAAACAGTGGGTAACTGTTTGGTATTTTGCGGCTTAGGCATTCTTACTGTTGAATTGATTGCCAAGGCATTTGGTACACGGAGGTAAACGATCAGTACCAATTTCTAAATAGGTGCGGTGTCCGCATTGAACACAAAAATAGAAGCCTGTTCCAGGTTTTTCGCCAGCAGTGACCATCTTTGTTCTCCATAGATTTTAGAAATGGTACATATACTATAGCGTGATAGTTTTGATTATTTATTGACCTTTCCGACAAGTGGTGATGTCGGAAAGGTGAAGAATGATGCTTAACTAAAATTTAAACGAGTTATAAGGGATTCGATACCCAATTCTCCACACGCAATCCATCAACACGTAAAAACTCTTTTTCATTATTGGTGACCATTACCCAATTATTTGCTCTGGCGTGCGCTGCAAGCCATAAATCATTAGATCCAATAATCTGACCTTTGGAAGAAAGCGCTTGACGTATTTGTGCATAATGATCCGCGACATCTTCATCTAATTCAGCGACTTGAATTATTGAGGTAAACTCATCAATGACGTTTAAGGCTTTTTCTTTGCTTTGACTATTTCAGCACCAAAACGTAGTTCACCCAAGGTAATTACCGAGATTAAAATATTCCGATGGGGAAGATGTTTTTCAAAATGCTGGCGGACACTTTCAGGCTGATGTTTGCTGATATAGATACAAATATTGGTATCCAATAAATATTGTGTCTGCATTAAAACTCTTCTCGTTCTTGTGGTGGTTGATCCACTCTTTCTTCTGCATAAAAATCATCTGGCATTTGTGCTAATACATTGAATAAGCGTTCTGCAGTGATTGGTTTTTCACGTAGGATCACTTCATCGCCACGGCGAAATATTTCAACTTCTGTGCCTTCAAATCGAAACTCTTTCGGTAAGCGAATCGCTTGACTACGACCGGCCATAAAAACTTTTGCGGTAGACATTGTCGCGACTCCAATCGTTCTGATATATACCTTATGATAGGTACTATTTGATCACTTTAGCAACAATATTTGATCAAAATAAATAAAGCCAAATACAGCTAAATATTTAACGTCATTCATCTTCAAAATTAAAAAAAAGATGAAGCCAGATTTATTTTATATAAAAATAAAAGACCCTACACAAAGTAGAGTCTTTTAATCACACTATGATCGCTTTTAGCTAAGGTATTAAGCCACTTGGCCTTCTAAAAAGTCTTGTGCAAAACGCTGTAATACCCCACCCGCTTCATAAACAGAAACTTTATTAAACAGTTAGTAATATATTCTTCATCAATAACATACATGCATTATCAAATTTTAATTTGCATAAACGCTAAGATTTCCACTTCGCCAATGCTCACCATCCCAACATAATACATCAGCTAAATCCTTCATTATTGAATGCTGACGTAATCGAGGTGACCCATCTTTTTTGTACCATTTATTAACAAGCGTTATAGGCGTAGGTGGATACACTTTTTTTCTATCATTTAAATTAGGTTGCCAAAAATAAACTATTATTGATTCCGCCTTTTCTAAAAAAGTTCTAGTAACTTCAACTGGATATTCAACTTTTGCTAACCAAATTTCTTGTTCTCGTGTTACTAATGAAGCTTTATGATGGTTCTTCAACCTATTATAGAAACTGCCTTCCGTTATTCCACAATACTGAATATCTATACATCTTTCGTACTTACCTTTGCCAGTAATAATATACAATCCGTTAGATCTTTGCTTATTTTCTAGAACTTCGTCCAAGGTAAAAGGACCTTCCCAGTTCAAAATTATAGTATGTTGTTCCATTCTTATCTCAATAAAAAACCCCATCATCAAGATAGGGTCTTTATTAAACAGAATCAATTACTTTCAGATCAAAGTATTACGCCACTTGACCTTCTAAAAAATCTTGTGCAAAACGCTGTAATACCCCACCCGCTTCATACACAGAAACTTCTTCTTCTGTATCTAGGCGGCAAGTCACAGGCACTTCAACAATCTCTTCCTTACCATCCGCTGTGGCACGTTCGATCACTAAAGTTAAAGTCGAACGCGGTGCAATATTACCAATCACACTATAAAGCTCAGTACCATCTAGCTTTAAGGTCTTACGGTTCACACCCGGCTTAAACTCAAGCGGTAAAACACCCATACCCACTAAGTTAGTACGGTGAATACGCTCAAAACCTTCAGCAACAATCGCTTCAACCCCTGCAAGACGTACACCTTTTGCCGCCCAGTCACGACTTGAACCCTGACCATAATCCGCACCCGCAACAATGATCAATGGTTGCTTACGGTTCATGTAGGTTTCAATCGCTTCCCACATCCGCATCACTTCACCTTCTGGCTCAACACGTGCTTTTGAACCTTGCTTAATGCTGCCGTCTGAACGAACCACCATTTCATTAAACAGTTTCGGGTTGGCAAAGGTGGCACGTTGTGTGGTTAAGTGATCACCACGATGGGTTGCATAAGAGTTAAAGTCTTCCTCAGGCACACCCATTTTCGCCAAATATTCACCAGAAGCACTGTCTAACACAATCGCATTCGATGGAGACAAGTGATCGGTAGTGATGTTGTCACCCAAGATCGCAAGCGGACGCATGTTGGCTAAAGTACGTGGTGCAGCCAACGCCCCTTCCCAGTATGGAGGACGGCGAATATAAGTACTCATTGGACGCCAATCATATAGTGGGCTCGCCGCTTCTTCATTAACACCCAAATCAAACATTGGAATGTAGATTTTACGGAACTGTTCAGGCTTCACTGCTTCTTTCACCAGCGCATCAATTTCAGCATCCGAAGGCCAGATATCTTTCAGGTAAATTGGATTACCGTCTTTGTCATTTCCGAGCGAATCTGTTTCGATATCAAAACGAATGGTTCCTGCAATCGCATACGCTACCACAAGTGGCGGAGATGCCAAGAACGCTTGTTTTGCATAGGGATGGATACGACCATCAAAGTTACGGTTACCCGAAAGCACGGCAGTCGCGTATAAGTCACGCTCAATGATTTCTTGTTGAATCACAGGATCAAGTGCGCCTGACATCCCATTACAGGTAGTACATGCATACGCTACGATACCAAAACCAAGTTTCTCCAGATCGCCTAATACGCCTGCTTCTTCAAGATACAGCGCAGCCGCCTTAGAACCTGGTGCAAATGATGATTTCACCCAAGGTTTACGTACCAAGCCGAGTTCATTGGCTTTACGTGCCAATAGACCTGCGGCAACCGTGTTACGTGGGTTAGAGGTATTGGTACATGAGGTAATTGCAGCAATAATCACAGCACCATCAGGAATTAAACCTTCTGCTTCTTGTGCCTTGGCAAGCTCTAAATTCCCTGCAATGCCTTTGGCTTTCAAATCAGCCGTAGACACACGTGCATGCGGGTTTGATGGGCCTGCAATGTTACGAGTCACCGTTGAAAGATCAAAACGAAGTACACGTGGGTACTCAGCTTGGGTCATATCTGATGCCCAAAGACCGATTTCTTTGGCATATTGCTCAACCAAAGCCACTTGCGTATCTTCACGACCGGTCAGGCGTAAATAATCGATGGTGTTCTGGTCGATATAGAACATCGCCGCAGTTGCGCCATATTCTGGGGTCATATTTGAGATGGTGGCACGGTCGCCCACAGACATGCTGTCAGCACCTTCACCGAAGAACTCTAGATATGCACCGACCACACGTTCTTTACGTAAGAACTCAGTCAATGCCAACACGATATCGGTTGCAGTAATGCCTGCTTGACGCTGACCGACAAACTCAACCCCGATAATGTCTGGCAGACGCATCCAAGACGCGCGTCCGAGCATCACATTTTCAGCCTCTAAACCACCGACACCGACTGAAATCACGCCAAGCGCATCGGTATGTGGGGTATGTGAATCGGTACCGACACAGGTATCAGGGAAAGCCAAGCCGTCACGGTTTTGAATCACTGGAGACATTTTCTCCAAGTTGATCTGATGCATGATGCCGTTACCCGCAGGGATCACATCGACATTTTTAAAAGCGGTTTTAGTCCACTCAATAAAGTGGAAACGGTCTTCATTACGGCGGTCTTCGATTGCACGGTTTTTCTCAAATGCATCAGGGTCAAAGCCACCGAACTCCACTGCCAAAGAGTGATCCACGATCAACTGAGTTGGTACCACAGGATTGACCTTGGAAGGATCACCGCCTTTGTCTGCAATCGCATCACGCAGACCTGCAAGATCCACCAATGCGGTTTGACCCAAGATGTCATGACAGACCACACGTGCTGGATACCATGGAAAATCAAGATTCTGACGGCGTTCGATCAACTGGGTTAAATAGGCTGTTAAATTCTCGGCATCCGCTTTACGCACCAGCTGTTCAGCCAACACTTTCGAGGTGTATGGCAGCTTTTCGTATGCGCCTGGCTGAATATCTTCAACGGCTTGACGCACGTCATAATATTCGAGCTGGGTACCTGCCAGCGGTTTACGATATTTTGTGTTCATTAACCACGCTCCGCCAATGGTTTGAATTCAAGATTTTCAGGACCGGTATAGTTGGCACTTGGACGAATGATTTTACCGTCCTGACGCTGTTCAATTACGTGTGCAGACCAACCCGCAGTACGTGCAATCACGAATAATGGCGTGAACATTGCCGTTGGCACACCCATCAAGTGATAGCTCACCGCACTGAACCAGTCGAGATTCGGGAACATGTTCTTCACTTCTTTCATCACGGCTTCTAAACGTTCAGCGATCACATACATCTTGGTATTTTCTTGTGCTTCAGCAAGTTCACGCGCCACTTGCTTGATCACTTCGTTACGTGGATCAGAAACGGTATAAACTGGGTGACCAAAGCCAATCACCACTTCTTTTTTCTCAACACGGCTACGGATATCCGCTTCTGCCTCATCTGCATTGTCATAACGTTGTTGAATCACGAACGCCACTTCATTGGCACCACCGTGTTTAGGTCCACGTAACGCACCGATACCGCCTGTGATTGCTGAGTACATGTCTGAACCTGTCCCTGCCACCACACGTGAAGTAAAGGTCGATGCATTAAACTCATGCTCTGCATACAGAATCAAAGAAGTGTGCATCGCTTGAATCCATTCTTCCGATGGCGCTTCGCCATGAAGGAGATGCAAGAAATGTGCAGCAATCGAGTCATCATTGGTTTCAACTTCAATACGACGACCGTTGTTGCTGAAGTGATACCAGTACAACAACATTGAACCCAAGCTTGCCATCAATTTATCAGCGATGTCTTTTGCGCCCGCTTCGTTGTGGTCTTCATGTTCTGGGGTTAAGCAACCCAATACAGAGACGCCAGTACGCATCACATCCATTGGGTGTGCAGATGGTGGCAGTTGCTCAAGTGCTGTTTTCAATGCTGCGGGTAAGCCACGCAGCGCTTTTA
Organism: Acinetobacter gyllenbergii CIP 110306 = MTCC 11365; assembly: GCF_000413855.1. Lineage (GTDB taxonomy): Bacteria > Pseudomonadota > Gammaproteobacteria > Pseudomonadales > Moraxellaceae > Acinetobacter > Acinetobacter gyllenbergii. The sequence continues at coordinate 100,921 of NZ_ATGG01000028.1, forward strand.
ATTTTGCTTTATAAGCTTTGAGTTCGGCTTTATTTGGAAGTTTGCCGTGTACCAGAAGGTGTGCCACTTCTTCAAACTGGCTGCCGACGGCAAGGTCAAGAATGTCATAGCCGCGGTAGTGTAAGTCGTTGCCGCTGCGGCCTACGGTACAGAGTGCAGTGTTGCCTGCCACTTGTCCGCTGAGTGCAACTGATTTTTTTGGTTTGAAGCCTGTTGGCGTTTCATTACTGCTCATAAGATTGTCCTTTTCTATCTATTTAATTTATTTTTGAGCAACTCAACGGAGTCGTGCCGAGTTCTCATCCTGTTTCAGGATAAACCTTCGGTTCGACCTACTTTTCTTTCGGGAAAAGTAGGCAAAACCATTGTCATCTGCAAAACCTGTCCAATAACACCATTTAATCAATCTATCGCAGAAACAATATCTTGTTTAAACCACACAGGTTGCAGATGACTTTTCTGCATAGCAAATTTCAACCTAAATTCTTATGAATTAAGGGTTTACTTATTTATTCTTCGCAAAAGTTCCATCAAGATATTGTTCAAACGCATGGTAGTTAATGCGTTCATACAGTTCTTGGCGGGTTTGCATGGTGTCGACCACATTCTTTTGCGTACCTTCTTTACGCAAAGTCTCATAAACATTTTCTGCTGCTTTATTCATGGCACGGAATGCAGACAGTGGATAGAGCGCAATGCTGACATCGGCAGAAGCCAATTCTTCCGTAGTAAATAATGGCGTTGAACCAAATTCGGTGATATTGGCTAAAACGGGCACTTTAGTCAGTTCCGCAAATTGCTTATACATGGCCAATTCAGTGATCGCTTCTGGGAACAGCATGTCTGCACCTGCTTCGATATACGCCCCTGCACGGTCAATCGCAGCTTGTAAACCTTCAACCGCGAGCGCATCGGTACGTGCCATGATCACAAAGCTGTCATCGGTACGTGCATCGACCGCGGCTTTAATACGATCGACCATTTCTTGTTGGGTTACGATGGCTTTATTCGGACGGTGACCACAACGTTTAGCACCGACTTGGTCTTCGATATGCATTGCAGCAGCACCGAACTTGATCATCGACTTGGTGGTACGTGCGATATTAAACGCGGAAGCACCAAAACCTGTATCCACATCGACCAATAACGGCAGATCACAGACATCAGTAATACGGCGTACATCAGTCAATACATCATCAAGGTTACTGATACCCAAATCAGGTAAACCCAAAGAACCTGCAGCCACACCACCACCTGACAAATAGATCGCCTTGTAGCCAGCGCGTTTTGCCAATAACGCATGGTTGGCATTGATTGCACCGACCACTTGTAATGGTTTTTCATTTGCGACCGCGTCGCGGAATAGCTGACCAGCAGACTGTTTAGCCATGTTGTTGTTCTCCTTGATTTTGTAGCAATGTTTGCTCAACAATTTTGTAAGATGCATTGATGTGACGGTGCATTAGCATTTCGGCAAGCTCACCGTCACCTTCAGCAATCGCATCTAATATGCGGATATGTTCATCCCAAGCTTTACTTGGGCGATCTGGGGTATTTGAAAACTGGATTCGATACATCCGGATGAGGTGATACAGCTCATCGCATAACATTTTTTCTAAGGTTTTATTGCCACTGCTTTTGATAATGCAGTAATGGAAATCATCCTGACCTTCTTGCAGATAGTAACCCTTACCTGCTTTAAAGTTTTCATCCTCGGCATGCATACGCAATACATCACGCAAGGCCAGAATCTGTTTTTTATCAATATGCTGTGCAGCGAGTTTACAGGCCAAGCCTTCTAAAGAGGCACGAATTTGATAGAGTTCTTGAAACTGTTGCAGTGACAGTGATACCACACGGGCACCGACATGCGCAGTTCGCTCCACCAGTTTCTGCCCTTCCAGACGATGAATCGCCTCACGTAAAGGCCCGCGACTGATGCCATAAATACGCGCGAGTTCAGGTTCTGAAATCTTGCTGCCCGCAGGAATATGCCCTAAAACAATTGCCGACTGAATTTGCTTAAATACGTGTTCCGTCAGGGTCATTCCCTGACTGGTGCTGAGGGCTTGAGGAACAAGGGTATCTTGCATATTGTCGACAATCTCTACAATTTTTATGATTTTATAACCAGATAACAGAAAAAATGCAATAGGATTGTCGACAATAAATCTGACTGGTGCTGCCAATTCGGCTAGCGAGATATAACCAGCTTGCTGATCAACACACTTGCAAAAATCTTATATAAAAACAGATAAAACAATAAATTAACAATATTCACACTCATTATTCAGCCCTGCGCTTTGATCTATTGGGCAGCCTTATAGTTTTAATACTACGACCATGGTATGACAGCTTGATTGTAGACAATCTTTATAATCAGCTCGTAGCGACAAATTTTGTAAGTAAATACTGCACCAAAATGTAAATAACAGCGTGCTTCATGCAGCCTTTATTGATACATTATTGGGCATCAAAGGTTCCGCTCCTGAAGCGCCAACCTCCCCAGACATCTATGCACTTTGTTGAAGAAAAGGACATTGTTAATGTTTCAACATATCCCACCTTATGCAGGCGATCCGATCCTTTCATTGATGGAACAGTTCAATGCTGATCCACGTGCTGAAAAGGTCAACCTCAGTATTGGTTTGTACTATAACGAAGACAGTATCGTTCCTCAGCTTGATACCATTATCGAAGCACAAAAACGTATTGCACCTAAAAATACGCAAACCAAGCTTTACTTACCAATGGAAGGTTTCAAGCCTTACCGTGATGCGATTCAAGCCTTATTGTTTGGTGCCAACAGCCCTGCAATTCAACAAGGTCGTGTTGCAACGATTCAAACGTTGGGTGGTTCTGGTGCATTAAAAGTCGGTGCAGACTTCTTAAAAACCTACTTCCCAAATTCAGAAGTTTGGGTCAGCCAACCAACTTGGGATAACCACGTTGCCATCTTCAATGGTGCTGGTATCAAGAGCAACTTCTACCCATACTTCGATGCTGAAACACGTGGCGTTGATTTTGATGGGATGTTGTCTACGCTGAAAACATTGCCAGAACAAAGCATTGTGTTATTGCACCCATGCTGCCATAACCCAACAGGCGCAGACTTGAATCCAGCACAATGGGATCAAGTGATTGTGGTATTAAAAGAACGTAACCTGATTCCATTCCTCGACATCGCGTATCAAGGTTTCGGCGACGGTATGGAACAAGATGCCTATGCCATTCGTGCTTTAGACCAAGCAGGTCTAAACTTTATTGTCAGCAACTCGTTCTCTAAAATCTTCTCACTTTACGGTGAGCGTGTTGGCGGTTTAACGTTCGTATGTGACGATGCTGAAGCAGCAAAATGCACATTCGGTCAGTTGAAAGCAACGGTACGTCGTATCTACTCTAGCCCACCAACAACAGGTGCATGGTTGGTTGATCAAGTGTTAAATGACGCTGATCTGAATCAACAATGGCAAGGCGAAGTCAAAGAGATGCGTGAGCGTATTATCAAAATGCGTAGCATCTTAAAAGATGAGTTGACTAAAGCCCTTCCTGAGCGTGACTTTAGCTACCTTGTGAATCAAAAAGGCATGTTCAGCTATACCGGTTTAACCGCTGAGCAAGTGGACATTCTTCGTGAAGAATATGCAATCTACTTGGTACGAAGTGGTCGTATCTGTGTTGCAGGCCTGAACATGAACAACGTATACAAAGTTGCCAAAGCAGTGGCTGAAGTTTTAGCAAAATCTGCTGCAACCGCTTAAGTTATCACGCATAAAAAAGGCGCTTGAAGCGCCTTTTTTATTTCCTGTTTTATTTAAAGTCAGGACTTGGCCTTGCCCCAATATTTTAATTTAGAAGTCTGTCCAATCCCGACATTAAAACAATTATTCGGATCAAGTTTCTGGTAGAAATTGGCCAATGCAGGCTTGGCAATATACAAATGACCGACATTATGTTCGGCAGGATATTCCGCGCGGCGGGCATCCAGCAAATGCCACATTTTGTGCTCCATCGCTAAAGGATCATTGCCTTTTTTAAGGATGTAATCCTGATGAAAGACATGACAGAAAAAGTGCCCATAATAGAGCTTATGTATGATCTGCTGTTCCATCTCCACAGGCAATTGCTCGACCCATTCACGGTCATTGCGGCGTAAAGCGATGTCTAGCGCCACAATATCCTCAACCTCATCCCGATGGGTATCACGATAACGAATTGCGGCACCTGCCACGGCAAAACGATGCAAAAAGGCTTTACGCCCTTCATCCGCATCACAGACAAAGAAATTGCCCGAAGCATGCACCGCAAAATAGTCTTGTAAAAATTGCTCGGTCTGGGCTTTGCAATTATTTTCAACGCGTAACATCAGATGATGCTCATAACGATCGCGATATTCGGTCATCCGTTTCGGTAAATGACTCGGTAACAAGGTCGTGACCGCTTGTAAAAGATGATCGGTGAGTCCTTTGATTTTAAATTTTTCTAAAAAGCCATCGAGCTTGTCTTTTAATGCAAAAGCTTTCGGCACATTGGCGGTGCCAAATTTTTCAATAAACAGAAAGGTATCTTTGCCATATTTTTCACCAATATGATAGGCATCGCGGTGAATATATTCCCCTGCAATCGGCAAGCTTGGCAATGAAGTCAATAAATAACGGCGAATCGCGGTCAGGTCGTCGGCATCATTGCTGCCGATATAAAAGACATTGCTCTCGACCTTTTCATAGGTATCCAGACGTACCGCAAACACGCAGATTTTCCCTGCCGAACCTGAGGCTTCAAACAAACGCGATGGATCAGCATTAAAACGTGCAGGGCTATCGGCATCGACTTGGGTAACATCTTGCGCATAACGCTGATCGGATGCCTGTTTTTCTGCATCATCTAAAATATCTGTGGCTTGATATTGTTGTTGCTCTAAACGGGTCAGGATTTCTTCTGGCGTTGCGCCCAAGTTCACCCCCAGATGATTCACCAATTCCAGCTGACCTTGCGCACTCACTTGCGCATACAGTGCTAACTCCGTATACGCAGGCCCACGACGCACCAAGGCACCACCTGAGTTATTACAGACCCCACCCAACACCGAAGCACCGATACAGGAAGAACCAATCACCGAATGCGGTTCACGATCATAGCCTTTCAGGATTTGTTCCAGATTGTCCAAGGTCGCCCCCGGCAAGCAAATCACCTGCTGACCCTCATGAATCACTTGAATGCCTTTTAAACGGCGTGTACTCATCACCAACACAGGGCGGTCATAATCATCGCCATAGGGGGTTGAACCACCAGTCAGGCCCGTATTGGCCGCTTGCATGATGACGATACAATCCGCTTCAATCGCTGCTTGTAATACCTGCCACTGTTCTAGCAAGGTGCCAGGGATCACTACTGCAAAGACTTTACCCTCACCAAAACGACGACCTTGCCGATACTGGCGGGTACTTTGATCATCGCTCAGTACATGCTGACGTCCAACAATCTGCTGTAAACGACCAATCACTGCTTTGGGAGAAAATGTTTGCATGATGGCTCCTTTGGGTCATTCATATAAAATCTAGCTATATCTTATGCATGCTAAAACTAGATCAACACGACAGGGACTTACGGTTTGTGGACTAGCTGATTCTCTAATTTGAATCAGCCCTTTATTTGCTATCGCGGTTGGCGGCAAGGATGCCGCCTGTTCCGATGCGGTAGCAGGGAAGTACCGTCATCGCAATAGAGGATTTTTGGTTACTTTTGATCCTTCAAAAGTGACAAATGCCTATACCTCAGACATAAGCATGTCACCAGACTTGGAGGCCGTGCCTACTGCATCACTTAGCAAATTATTTTTAAAAACCTTGTTTGATTGCCTGTACCAAACAATCCGCATTAATCTCTTGAATCGACTTAGCCCCTGTTAAGGTCATCGCCACCCGCATTTCCTTATCAATCAGATCGAGCAAGTTAGACACCCCTTGCCCACCTGCTGCTGCCAAGGCATAAACAAAGGCACGACCCAATAACACCGTATCCGCACCCAAGGCCAACATCCGCACCACATCCAGACCATTACGAATACCTGAATCAGCCAGAATCGCCAGATCACCCTTCACCGCGTCAGCAATCGCAGGTAAAGCCCGTGCAGAAGACAGCACCCCATCCAGTTGCCGCCCACCATGATTGGATACCACGATGCCGTCTGCACCAAAACGGACTGCATCTTTGGCATCTTCAGGATCCAGAATCCCCTTAATCACCATCGGGCCATCCCAAAACTCACGAATCCACTCCAGATCTTTCCATGAAATCGACGGATCGAAATTAGAACCTAACCAGCCGATATAATCTTCAAGCCCAGTCGGTTTACCTAAATATTTCGAGATATTGCCCAAATCATGCGGACGACCACACATCCCGACATTCCATGCCCAATGCGGATGAAACATAGACTGCACATAACGACGCATCGCCGCATTTGGACCACTCATCCCTGAATGCGCATCGCGATAGCGCGCACCCGGCACTGGCATATCCACGGTAAACACCAGTGTCGAACAACCTGCCGCTTTAGCACGTTCCAAGGCATTACGCATAAAGCCACGATCACGCAACACATAGAGCTGGAACCACATTGGACGCTGAATTGCAGGCGCCACTTCTTCAATCGGACAGACCGAAACCGTCGATAAAGTAAATGGAATCCCTTTTTGATCTGCTGCCACTGCCGCCTGAACTTCGCCACGACGTGCATACATACCCGTTAAACCCACGGGTGCCAATGCCACAGGCATCGACAAGGTTTCATTAAACAGTTTGGTTTCCAGACTCAGCGCGGACATGTCATTCAACACCCGTTGACGCAAGGCGATGTCAGAAAGATCCTGCACATTACGTTTTAAGGTATGTTCTGAATAGGCACCACCGTCGATATAGTGAAATAAAAACGGCGGTAAACGACGTTGTGCCGCAGCACGATAATCATTGCCAGAAGAAATAATCATTTTGAGTCCACTCTCGTTAAACGTGTTGCACGTTTCTGGCGCGCTTCATCTTCGCCCAGAGCACGTACATGATTAATCACAAATTCAATATGCCCACACACCGCTTGGCGTGCAGCTTCGGGATCTTGACGATCAATCGCATCCATCACCTGAAAATGCTGCTCGCTGAGCAAGTCACCATTGACAGGATGGTTATAAACTTTGTTACGCCCGAGCAAGACGTTGTATTGCAGCAAGTCAAACAAACTACGCATCATTTGGATCAGCACAATATTGTGTGAGGCCTCCGCAATCGCTAAATGAAATTCTGCATCCGCCACTGCCGCCCGAGCTGAATCGCCTGCATTTTGATAACGGCTGATCTCATCAAAACAATGATGAATTTTGGCACGATCTTCAGGTGTTGAACGCAATGCGGCGTACCATGCAGTGCCGCCTTCAAGCAACAAACGCGCTTCCTGTACATCAAAACGGTACAGTGGATCTTCTTCAATCAAATGACTGATCGGATTGACGATGAGCTGTTGCGGCCACTGCTCGGGTAATTGTTGAATATAGGTCCCATCACCACGGCGGCTACTCAACACCCCCTGACTATTCAACTGTTGAATCGCTTCACGCAAGGACGGACGAGATACGCCTAAGCTGGTCGCCAGTTGGCGCTCGGCAGGTAAGCGATCACCTTGTTTCATCTGGCGTTGCTCAATGAGTGCCTGTAATTTCATGACCACTTGATCGGAGATTCTCATCACATTTCCTTGATTAGCGTTATGGAATCATCCACGGCACCAGATAAGCCTGAACCGTGACAATGATGCCGACAAAGACAGTAAATATGATGCTATGTTTTACCGTGAAACGAAACAAGTCCGATTCTTTTCCAACCAAACCCACCGCGGCACAGGCAATCGCAATCGATTGCGGTGAAATCATCTTGCCCGTTACGCCCCCACTGGTATTGGCAGCCACCAGTAACACTTCGGGAATACCGATTTGCTGCGCTGTGGTGGCTTGCAATGCCGAGAACAAGGCATTGGATGAGGTATCGGAACCCGTCAGGAAGACACCCAGCCAACCCAAGAAGGGTGAGAAAAAAGTAAAGGCATGCCCTGTATGTGAAAGTGCTAAAGCCAAGGTCGCAGACAGGCCTGAGTAATTGGCAATAAAGGCAAAGGCCAATACCATGCCAATCGAATAAATTGGGGTTTTTAACTCATTTAATGTTTCAGCAAAGGTACTGACCGCGTCACGGGTTTTCATTTTCAGGAAAATGATGGTGATGATCGCCGCAATAAAAATGGCAGTGCCTGTGGCAGAGAACCAATCGAATTTATAAATCGCTTCATAGGCCGTGGTTTCAGACACAATCGGCGGCATTTTTTCCACCAGTTTATGCAGATACGGCACTTCGATTTTAAAAATCCAATCCGCCAAGGCACCGTCTTTGGCAAATAATGACTTGAATGGTTTGATACTCCAAATCGTCACCATCAGCGTCAAAATCATAAACGGCGACCATGCTTTGGCAATCTGTGCAATGCTATAACGCTGTTGTGATGAGGCCGCATAGCTAGCTGCTTGTTCATCAGTCATTTCAAAACGGAAAATATGTTTCGGTTTCCAGACACGGAACAGCAAGGTCAAACTGACCAATGAGGCAATCGCAGCGGTAATATCAGGCAGTTCGGGTCCCAAAAAGTTCGAGGTCAGGTATTGTGCAATGGCAAAAGCACTACCACCGACCAGTACCGCAGGCCAAGTCTCTTTCACGCCACGCCAACCGTCCATGATCGCCATAATCCAGAACAGCACAATGATGGTTAAAAAAGGCAATTGGCGACCGACCATCTGGCTGATTTCCATAGTATCGACACCAGATACCTGTCCAGCCACGATAATCGGAATCCCCATGGCACCGAAGGCCACAGGCGCCGTATTCACAATCAGACAGAGGCCCGCAGCATATAGCGGTTTAAAGCCTAAGCCGACCAATAGGGCTGCTGTAATGGCGACTGGTGCACCAAAGCCTGCCGCACCTTCTAAAAAAGTCCCAAAGGCAAAACCGACCAACAGCATCTGTAGGCGCTGATCTTCAGTAATCGATAAAATACTGGAGCGAATCACATCAAACTGCCCTGTTTTTACCGAAATTTTATACAGGAACACCGCCCCAATAATAATCCAAGAGATCGGCCATAAACCGTAAAAAAAGCCATAAACCACGGAAGCAAATGCCATTTCTACTGGCATCTGATAAAACACTAAAGCGATGACAAGGGCAAGAATGACCGTACAGGTCCCCGCAATACTGCCCTTTAAACGAAATACCGCCAAAGCCAGAAAGAAGAAGATAATCGGAATCAGCGCAACGGCACTGGATAACCAAATATTATTCAAAGGATCATAAAGTTGTTGCCACACATTAAGCATTCTCATCTCCTTGAAATGCTGGGCGCTATTTTGTTTTCACTTCGAGACAAAACATCATCACGAATATTGGTATGACCAATATAAATTTTATTGGTAAAATTTATCCATTTACACAAGTCGCTTATCTTAATTACATGAATTATCAGGCGCAACCATCAATCGCCCACCAATATTGGTAAGACCAATAATAATTAAAATCAAATCAACCCTTTTCTGTTGCTGTGGACTTTTAGCATTCGACTAAAGTCTGATAAAAAATATCCCGAGCAGTATTCCATTTGTGTACTTCGGGTTACCAATCGCGAAAGACAAAACTATAAATATGACTTTTAGACGATATCTGTATAATCTGTTCACAACTCAAAACAGCAATTGAATTGAAAAATATGACGCAACTGACTTGCTTTAAAGCCTACGATATTCGCGGCAAACTCGGCACAGAACTGAATGAAGAGATTGCCTATAACATTGGTCGTGCCTATGGACAAATCTACCAACCAAAAACGGTTGTGATCGGTTGTGATATCCGTTTAAGTAGCGAAGGCCTAAAACAGTCAACCATTCAGGGTTTAAATGATGCAGGAGTAAATGTACTTGATCTCGGTATGACAGGGACTGAGGAAGTCTATTTCGCTGCCTTCCATCTCGATGTACAAGGTGGGATTGAAGTGACTGCCAGCCACAACCCAATGGATTACAACGGGATGAAATTGGTGCGTGAGAATGCACGTCCAATCAGTGCAGAAACGGGATTAAAAGAAATTCAGGCATTGGCTGAAACTGGCCAATTTAACGAAGTATCGCAAAAAGGCACAACGCAAAACTATAATATTTTGCCTGAGTTTATTGATCACCTTCTGACCTATATTGATCCACAAAAAATTAAACCGCTTAAACTGGTGGTCAATGCAGGCAACGGTGCAGCAGGTCATGTGATTGATGCCATCGAACAAAAATTCCAACAACTGAACATTCCCGTTGAGTTCATTAAAATTCACCATGAAGCAGATGGCACTTTCCCGAATGGTATCCCGAACCCAATCCTCATTGAAAACCGAGACAGTACGCGTGATGCCGTACTTCAGCATCAAGCCGATATGGGCATTGCCTGGGATGGCGACTTTGACCGTTGCTTCCTGTTTGATGAAAAAGGGCAATTTATCGAAGGTTATTACATCGTTGGTTTATTGGCACAGGCCTTCCTGATCAAACAGGCTGGTGAAAAAATTGTGCATGACCCACGTTTGGTCTGGAATACCTTTGACATCGTCGATCAATACCAAGGCATCGCAGTACAATCTAAATCTGGACATGCATTTATTAAGGATGTCATGCGTGAACACAATGCCGTGTACGGCGGTGAAATGAGCGCGCACCACTATTTCCGTGATTTTGCCTATTGCGATAGCGGTATGATTCCTTGGTTACTGACTATTGCCCTACTCTCGGAAACAGGTCAATCACTCTCAACGCTAGTTGAAAACATGATTGCCAAATTCCCATGTAGTGGTGAAATCAACTTTAAAGTGGCAGATACCCAAGCCACCGTACAAAAGATCTTTGATCATTATGCCGATCAAAATCCGCAAGTAGACCGTACTGATGGGGTGAGCCTTGATTTTGGTGCATGGCGTTTAAATGTCCGTGCTTCCAATACCGAGCCTTTACTGCGTTTAAATATTGAAAGCCGTGCCGATCAAAACCCGCAACCGATGCAACATTATGTTGATGAATTAACTGGGTTAATTCAGGGTTAATTCAGCCCAATAAAAAAGGAGCATATTGCTCCTTTTTTATTGCTTTAGCATTCAGTTAAAGCCGTTGGGATTCTGCTTCTGCCAATTCCAGCTATCCGCCAGCATATCTTCCAAGGTATATTGAGGCTGCCAACCGAGCTCGCCCAATGCACGCGTATTGTCTGCAAATGAAGTGGCAACATCACCTGCACGACGTGGTGCAAATTCAAACGCAACAGGCACACCATTGATTTGCTCAAAGGTATTTTTGACTTGTAATACCGATGAGCCATTGCCCGTGCCAATGTTCCAAGCACGACAGCCTTGTGTAGATAAACGATTATTCAAAGCACACAGATGAGCATTGGCCAGATCCACCACATGGATATAATCACGAACACCAGTACCATCTACAGTGTCATAATCATTGCCATAAATGGACAATTTTTCACGACGGCCCACTGCGACCTGTGTGACATACGGCATGAGATTATTTGGAATCCCCTGCGGATCTTCACCAATCTGACCGCTTTTATGCGCGCCAACAGGATTAAAATAACGAAGTAAAGCAATCGACCAGCGTGCATCTGCTTGTGCGAGTTTTTGCAGCATTTGCTCAACAATCAGTTTGGTATAACCATAATTGTTATTTGGCATTCCCGTTGGCATATCTTCATTCAAAGGCGACACATTGGCTTCGTCATAAACCGTTGCAGATGAGCTGAATACCAGGCTAAATACACCTGCGCGCTCCATCGCCTTGACCAACTGGATACTACCCGCAATATTATTATCAAAATAAGCCAATGGAATCTGCTGGCTTTCACCAACCGCTTTCAGACCAGCAAAATGAATGACTGCATCAATCTGATGGTCTTGGAAAACTGAATCTAACTCAGCCTGATTGCGAATATCACCCTGCACAAACACCAAACTTTTATTTGCTAATGCTTGTACTCGACCTAAAGATTCATCTGAGCTGTTTGAGAGGTTATCGAAAACAATCACCTCGTGACCTGCAGTAAGCAACTCTAAACAAGTATGGGAGCCAATATAGCCCGCACCACCCGTCACTAAAATTTTAGCCATCTGTTTTTCCTAATAATATTTTCAACAAACCTTGTGTTGATGCATCAAATTTAGAGAGATCATCCTGTTCACGGTTCAAAATCGGTAACAGCTGATTGGCAATTTCTTTGCCTTTCTCAACGCCCCATTGGTCAAAGGGATTAATATTCCACAACACCGACTGCACAAAAACCTTATGTTCATACATCGCAATCAGCATCCCTAAGCTATAAGGATTCAGCTCTTTGAGTAAAATAGTGGAGCTGGGTTGATTGCCTTCATATTGTTTATACGTTGGTAAATCTTCCAGTTCATCTGCTGCCAAGGCTTGATTCCCAAAAGCCAACAGGCGCGACTGTGCTAAACAGTTGGATAAAGCCAAATGATGCTGCTCAGCCAAGGCCTCTGCACTTTCAGCATAGGTAAACTGATTAGCATTATAGCGTTTCACAGGGGCAATAAAGTCACAACTGACGGAGTGCGTGCCTTGATGCAGCAACTGGTAAAAGGCATGCTGTGCATTGGGCCCAACCTCTCCCCACACAATTGGGCAAGTGGCTGAACTGACCTTTTCTCCATTGCGTTGAATCGATTTACCATTAGATTCCATTTCAAGCTGCTGCAAATAAGCTGCAAAATATTTGAGACGGCCATCATACGGTAAAACTGCATGGGTCTGGATATCCAGAAAATTGTTATTCCACGCACCTAACAGACCCATCAAAACAGGAATATTCTGCTGAAATGGTGCGGATTGAAAATGCTGGTCAATCGCATAAGCCCCTGCTAACAGTTGCTTAAATCCCTCAACGCCAATGGTCAGGGCAATTGGTAAACCAATACATGACCACAGTGAATAACGACCGCCGACCCAATCCCATAACAACAGCTGTTTATCAGCAGCAATGCCCCACTCTGTCATCTTGTCAGGCTTAGTCGAAACCCCGATAAAATGATTTTGCAGAATCTTGTCATTATGCCCCAATGCCTTTTCTAACCATTGACGCACGGTTTGTGCATTGGAAAGTGTATCAATGGTGCCAAAGGATTTTGACGAGATAATAAATAAGGTTGTTTCAGGACGGAGTTGATGCAATAACTCAGATAGCTGGCTGCCATCCATGGTCGAAACAAAATGCACATCTAAAGCTTTTGTGGTCGCGACCTTAAAGTCGGAGAGTGCATGCGTCACCATGAGTGGGCCGAGATCAGAGCCGCCCACACCAATATTGACTACATCTTGAATCACCTCACCCGTCGCACCACGATACTGCCCTGCATGGATTTTATCCACCAAGGCATACATACGTTCTAGCTGCTGCTGTACCTGATGATTCACTTCAGTAAAATCTGAACTCGATTGTGGTAAGCGTAAAGCCCAATGCATCGCTGCGCGGTGTTCGGTATAGTTAATCGGTTCAGATGAAAAGAGCTTTTTGATCCAGCCTTTTAAATCTTGCGCCTGAGCCAAATCCACCAAACCATTTAAAATCGTCTGGTCTATACGATGCTTACTAAAATCTAAAACGATTTGATCATATTCAACTGAAAAACGTTTAAATCGTGTTGAGTCTTCTGCAAATAATGCTTTTAGATGGATCTCTTTAAATTGCTGTTTTAAAGATGACAAATGCTCAAGCACTGAAACCTGCTCCTTGACTGCAAAGGGCTGAATCTGCTTTACCATCATTAACGTCCCACCCCCATATATGCAAAACCTTGTGCTTTAACATAGTCCGGATTATAAATATTACGACCATCCAAAATTAAAGGATGCGCCATGAGCTGCTCAAGTTGTTTAAACTCTGGGCTCCAATACTGTTTCCATGCGGTCAGCACGCAAAGACCATGCACATTTTTGACCGCATCATATTGATCTTCACAAAGAATCAAATTATCGCGTTGTCCATACATCTGTTTTATTTCATCTAAAGCTTGCGGATCATGCAGATGAACCGTTACGCCTTGAGCCCAAAGTGCTGCAAGCATTTGATGAATTGGGGACTGCTGAATACTTGAGGTATTTTCCTTAAAAGAAGCTCCCCAAATCGCAACAGATTTCCCTTGTAAATCACCATGGTAATAATTCCATAGCTTACGAAATAGGATTTCTTTCTGTTGCTCATTAATTTCCCAGACCTGACCCAGCAACTGGCTTTTTACCCCAGTATTTGCAACGGTATTGGAAAGTGTCAAAATATCATGAGAAAAATTTTCACCACCAAAACCCGCACCTGGCGCCAAGTAAGCTGAACCAATCCGGTTATCCGCTGCCATGCCCTGTCGAACAGAAGCAATATCAATTCCGAGTTTCTCAGCGACCACCGCCAAGTCATTGATATAGCTAATCCGTGTCGCCAACATGCCCGAGATACTAAGTTTGGTAAACTCGGCATCTAAAATTGGCATAAACAGATATTGCTGCGCTAAAGGGAAAAAAGGGCGAAGCAATTCTTTGACTTTAATCTGAACATCGGTTTGAGTACATCCCACAATCAGCTGTTTGGCCTGAGTCAAACTATGTAAAGCATTCCCTTCCTGAATCGTATCCGGCAAATACACCCAGTCATCTTCAGAAAGAATTTGCTTAAAGCGCTCAGTACCCTGCAAACCAAAAGTTGAAGCATTGATCATTAACTTCGGATGAATAATTGGGCGCTGTTTTAAAGATTGCAGTAGTTGAAAAACTTGCTGTTCTTGAGTCTGATTAAAACTAAATAAATAGGCATCAATATCAAGCGGAATACCATCCAACTCACGATAACTTAAGAAACCGCTGTTCCGCTGTTTTTCCAGAAGATGGCTGACATTTTCATCATGAAATGAATATTGCTGCCCCTCCACATTCCCATCAAGTTGAGAACACCAATATACAAAGTGCCCAGATTCGGACAATAAGGCAGACATGACGCCTGCATATAAAGTATTACCAAAAATTGCAACTTTCATAAACATTTGCCCCCAATCTAGAGAGCCAGCTCTTTGATTAAGCTTTTAAAATCTTCGCCAAGTTTTGGATGTTCAATCCCATAGTGTAATACAGCTTTTAGATAACCCAGCTTACTACCACAGTCAAAGGTCTGTCCCTTCATACGATACGCTTCAACCGCTTCCGATTGCTGCAATGCTGCAATCGCATCAGTCAGCTGAATTTCATTGCCCGCTCCACGTGGGGTATGTGCTAGAAGCTCCATAATCTGAGCAGGTAGGATATAACGACCGACAACAGACAAGTTTGAAGGTGCTGTACCTACTGCAGGTTTCTCTACAATACCCTGCATGACGATACTTTCACCTTCATTTGGAGAAACAGCTACATCTACAATGCCATACTGGTCAACCAAGTGATCTGGCACGGCCTCAACCATAATCTGTGCAGCCTGAGATTGATCAAACCGTTGAATCATCAGAGATAAATCATTCTCAGCAGTCTGATTTTTAACTAAAACATCAGGTAATAACACGGCAAAAGCCTCATCACCTACAATATCTTTAGCGCACAATACCGCATGCCCAAGACCTAAAGGCTGTGGTTGGCGCACACTGATAACACTGACATGTTTTGGTAAAATATCAGTGATCTCTTTCAGCAGATCAAACTTCTTTTTCTGCTCTAAGGTTGTTTCTAACTCAAAATTACGATCAAAATAATTTTCAATCGATGCCTTTGATGAGTGTGTCACTAAAATAATTTGTTCAATACCGGCTTCAACAGCTTCTCGAACCACATATTCAATTGCGGGACGGTCAACAACGGTCACCATTTCCTTTGGAATAGATTTGCTTGCAGGCAGGAATCGGGTACCTAGACCTGCGACGGGTAAAATTGCTTTTTTGATCATCATCATTATTACTTTAAAAAATAAATCGTTACTTTACAGATTGGTCAACGTTTTCTTGAGGTCCATTCCCCTTAAACAGTGAAGGACCAACGTGACCAGGGGCATTGATTCCCTCTTTTCTCAACATCACTTTAACGGTCTGGAACATCAATTTAAAGTCAACCCAAGTATTGTGATTATCAACATACCACACATCACATTTGAATCGTTCTTCATAATCCAGTTCATTACGCCCACTCACTTGAGCCAGTCCTGTCATTCCAGGACGGACTTCCAAACGACGAGCTTGTTCTGGAGAATATAGTTCAACAAAATCTTTGAGCATTGGACGAGGTCCGACCACACTCATGTCGCCTTTTAATACATTCAGTAGCTGCGGCATTTCATCCAGACTGGTTGAACGTAGTTTTTGTCCAAACGGTGTTATACGAGCTTCGTCAGGTAATGGATTTCCTTCTGCATCAAAGGCATCCTTCATTGAACGGAACTTGATCATTTTAAATAATTTTCCGTCCTTCCCAGGTCTTTCTTGATAGAAGAATATTGGAGATCCGAGATTCTTACGTACCTTAAAAGCTACGATTATAAATATTGGCGACAACACTACTAAAGCTATTAAAGAGATAACTATGTCGACTAAGCGCTTCATATTTTCATTCACTCATTTTTTAATATCTTTACGAAGAAAGCTATTATAAATTTTCCCTAGCATATTTGCTGGCAACAGCCTAAATGCAGACCTTACCAAGAACAGCATGTTAGCATATAGAGGATTTTGTAACTTTAGCTGTTTCTTTAAATCTAGTAACTGTTTTTCACTTTTAATATATTCGAAACCTTTACGACGTGCATGCATACCATTGCCAACACGAGCATATAGCAGAACATCTGGCAAGTTCGCCACTTTATGATTGTTACCGATCACACGCAACCATAAGTTGTAGTCCTCCATGAACAAGTGATGTTGGTATCCACCAAGAGCTAAAATAACTTCACGTTTGTAAGCAACAGTCATATGGTTAAAAGGGCATCGTTTTTTTGCAAATTCTTTAATTTCTTCATAAGTTTGTGGTACAGCTTTCAAAACATTGGCATCAGAGATATCCTGATCAAATTCCATCACCTGCCCACTAAACAATACTACATCTGGATGCTGTTGTATGAAAGCAGCCTGCTTTTCAAAACGATCAGCGGTACAGATGTCATCCGTATCCATACGAAAGACCCAATCGTAACTACAATGTTTTAAACCTTCATTTAATGCTTTTCCAAGTCCAACATTTTGAGGGAGTGCGATAATTTTTAGCGTCTCACCAATTTTTGACTGCCAATTTTGTACGCAAGCAGTAAGTTCTCCACCTATGGGACCATCAAGTACTAATACAATTTCATTTGGTTTTAAATTTTGATTATCCCAAATGCTTTTCAAACAATTATCTAAATAAACAGGATTCTCTTTATGATATAAAGAGGCCAATACTGAGAAGAAAAAACCATTAAACATATAACACCTTATACATTTTTCCGCATAGACAGCACTATTAAAAGCATGATTACCAACAGGAATAAAAGGTATTTAAAAGTAAATAATTGGTAATTTGTAGCAGAAACAATAACAATCTGCATAGTATACATTAGCCTAAAAACTAGCAGAACAATTATTAAATTATTAGATCTAACAGAACTAACAAACAGCCAAGTACAAAAAGCTAAAACTAATCCGTATATGAAATTTAATAGGCCACCAAGAAAATAACCAAAAAAATACACATGATTAAAAACACCAACTGATGTAAAAGTACTTCCAGTTTCAAATAAACTTTCAGCAACATATGTAGGTGCAAATTGATACATAAAAAAATATGGACCAACTGATTTTGGTTCGGCTCCAAAACCTAAATAATGAACAAAAGCTAAATATATATCACGTGGAAAAACAGAGGAATTTAAATCAGTAATCCACCACATCTGTGGTTGCAAGCTTACACGAGTAAAAAATCTTTCAGATGTTGAAACATCATCTAAGCTTTGGAACCCTAGAAAAATCCCAACCACAACAAAACTAAGAATAAAACCTGATGCAACTATTACTTTCTTATTAAGAAGCCTAACTGAGTTTGCATTTAAGACAATAAAGGGGGTGAAAAACAAAAATAGGGTTGTTATTATTCCAGTAAATCGAACACCAGCGCAAAAAAGAACAAAAATAGATATTAACATCAAATTTAGATATATTTTTGATTTTTTCTTATAGAACAAATACCCCAATCCAAGGTTAAATTGAATTATTGCATTAACTAATGTAGCCCCCCATTCAGGAGCATAAGATGCCCAATAATTCTGCCGATGTAAACTCATTAAAAAAGGGAAACCATAAATTAAAAAAATACCTAATAGCGTCAAGAAACTTATAATAACTACTGCAACAAAAGATCTTTCTATTAAAAAATTAGAATAAGAGTCAAACCTAAAAAACTCGATTTTTCTAATATACCTATCAAGACAAGAATACCCCAAAAAAAGTCCTCCAAATAAAAGAAAGACTTGCATTGCAGCCCGTGTAGGCAGACCAGTTCTGTATGTAATTTCTTGGATTTCCGTAAGAAAAATGCCGTGCTCTAAAATTATAGAAATACAGACTGTAGTTAAGACAGTTAAACAGAAATAAATATTAGATAAAAATGGAACTTTAACTCTCTTAACCACAGCTACAAACCAGCATACCAATATAATTATTGAAAAATAATCAACATAAATACGCATAGTTGGCACTTCATTAGAAATAGAAATGTTTATTCCCAACAATATAAAAGTCAGAATAGATATTATTAGCAAATTCATATTGACATCTTTTCTTCTATATTTTTTGAAAGTTGATCAAAGAAATGTTTATTCTTATCGTACTCAACCATATTAAAGTTAAGAATCCCCTCATAGGTTACACGTCTATAAGCAACAATATCTGCCACGCTCTCTGTAAAAGCAGTGGGGTTTTCTAAACAAGATTTAAGACTATCAAAATTTTCTAGACGAGCAACATTAGAAAAATTTTGATAGAAAACATTTCCTAATAAATATACAGGCTTACCTAAGATAAGAGCTTCATAACCAGCAGTACTATTAACCGTAATCACACCAGCAGAATATTTTATTAAATCCTTAATGTTATACTCTGCGGGAATTAATCTAACTGCAGGCAATGCTGAAATTTTTCGATAAAACTCATCGGAGTTTAAGCCTATAGCACTTCTATGATCTTTCACATACAAATATTGCCCAAACGGCAAATTATTAGAAATATTTAATATATTGTGATACTCATTCGTATATTGAGGGGCTAATACTGACGTTGATGATTCAGGATGATAGTGCATAGGATAGACATAAAACCTATGTTGCTGTTTAATCTCATTAACCTCACTCACCTTCAAAAAGTATTTTTTTGTTTTTTTATGGTTTAATCTTCTATTTATAGCAACTTTCAAAGCCGACAAAATTCTCAGAAACAGAAGCCCACTAGCATAATCTGAGTTTGCTCCATATTTAATATCAGCTTTTATAGACCTGAGAATTTTATAAAAAATATTAGAGCTCACCTTATTCAACAAAGAAACATTATCTAAACCATTTTGTTTCATATAGTCGGGTTCGATTTTATTAATATTAGATTTATAATCTTTATACCAACTTATTTCTTCTTCTGTAAGCGGCTTTTTCTTTACCTGCTCTAAATCTACTAATAAATCATCAATAATAGAAGTTTGAATTTCATAACGTCCAGGTATACGTGATGCAATTAAACCAAAATACTTTTTACCTAACGTTTGAGCTACTCTATATGCTGAGTACTCAAAACTATTGGAAATATTTTCATACAACACGAGGTCGATATTTTTTTCTGTTATAATTTTATAAAAAAAACTATCCATCTTTTTACGGATCTTTACCCACTCTTCAGCATCTTTTTCTAAATTATAACCATGAGTTAAAAATCTATCAAAATCTGAATAGAAATACTCCCCCCAAGTACAATCAAAAAGAAACTCATCATTAGATTGAAAATTTTCTTCTTGACTATTTTTTAAAAAAACGTCGAAAAAGTAACTGTTAGAGGATTCATCTATTTCAGGAATAGGAAATAAAATTTTATTTTTTTCCGTATCATATGCGTAATATACACTATGACCTAAATCCACCAACGATTTAGCAACATTATAGAAAAAATATTTATAATTTTTCGCGGGATTAACTAGAATAAGAATGTTCATATCTCTTTAACAATCTCCAAGAATAGATATATTTCGACAAAAACAAGAAAGAGAATGAAACTAATAGTGCAACAAATATCCCATAATCTTCCCGCAATAATCCAATCAGACCAAAACAGAATAAAAGAAAGATAACTAAACTAGATATTTGAGTTACAATAATAGGCTTATCTGCATCCAAGGCATATAGAATATAATGAGGGATCATGCTAAAAGCATATAAGACCTGCACTAACATTAACAAATAAAAGTAATTTAGATAAGAATTAAAAATATCTTTTCCAATTAGTTTCAACAATAAATCAATAAAAATATATGCGCTAAAATTAATCAAAACCAATAAAAATGCTACTTTTTTATATAGTTTTTTTATAAGTTCCCTATGCTTATTGTCTCGTGTATTCATTGATCTCACTAGTTCAGGGTAATCAAATGAAAAAACTGCTGCATCCATAAAACTCATTGTTGCAGCAGCTAACGAAGCAAAAAAGACATACGCTGCTAAAATATTAGCGTCATAAAAATATTCTAGTATGTAGCGATCACCAGTAAATATTGCGCGTACAGCCAAAGTACCTAGCATAAAAGGCAAGCAAATTTTTAGCCCCTTCCAGATCCAGCTCCAATTCACTTGTTGAAATAAGTAAAGACGAACCTGCTCTCGATAAAGCAGAATAATGCTTAATACAAAACATAATACTTCAGCAATTATCCAGACATTTAAAACATCCATTAAAGTTAAATTAACATGCAAAAAATGCATGAGAATTATAATAAAACTCCAACCACCAGAGCGTACAAACAACAGCAAATTAGAACTAATTGGTTTTTTCAACACAATTAATAAACGCGTAAACTCTTGATTTAAATGCTCAAGTATAATTAGCCCATAAAATGGAATAAGGTATTCCAGTGACAAAAAATCTTTAAAGAAAATAATAGACAAAGTAGGTAAAGCAAATAGATAAGCAAAACATAGCAGTTGTGCATGACTACTCACAATAGTATTTCTTTGAGTATCTGAACTTTTCAGTAGTTCCCGATTGCTGTAAACATAAAAATCAAGCCCGATAAAATACATAGCAAAATTAATTGTTGCAGCAATCAACCCATATAATCCTAGCTCTGCAACTGTTAAAAATTTAGCCAGAAAAACAATTAAAATAAATTTACTGGCTAAATTTAATCCTCGTACTGCTAGATTAAATATGGATAATAAATGCTTTTTCATCTATCAATACAATCAAAACTTGTAGCTGTATTTTTTGAAATATCTTGATTAACTCTTTTTCCTAAAAGTTCATCATAAAATTTTGGTGGTAAACCATAACCAGGTCGTACACTACGAATGCAAGATTCATCAATAATATCGCCAGCTTTTAAATCTTTGACAAAATAAAGTGAACGTCTAAATTGAGCATTTCCTTGTTCACTAGACTTTCTACCGTAATCTACATTGCCCAGTGCTTGCCAAGCCGTTTTAGCACCTTGACACAACTGCTGTAGTTCTTTTGGCTCTAAAGAGAAACTATCATCTGGCCCGCCCCCTTTACGATCTAGCGTAAAATGCTTTTCGATGAGACATGCACCCAAAGCAACAGATGTAATTGCAGTCGTATTATCTAGTGTATGGTCAGAAAGTCCGACTGGCACATTAAAAGATTTTGCCATATCGACCATGGTGTATAGATTATAATCTTCTGCAGGTGCAGGATAACCGCTTACACAGTGTAGAACCACAAGCTCCTTACAACCACCATCATAAGCAGCTTGAATTGCCTCACCTATCTCATCTTTGTCTGCCATTCCAGTCGAAATAATCATTGGCTTCCCTGTCGAAGCCACATATTTAATTAATGGCAAGTCTACCGCTTCAAAAGAAGCAATTTTATATGCAGGGGCATTCAGATCTTCAAGTAAATCTACTGCTGTTTTATCAAATGGGGAACTAAAAATCGTGATATCTAAAGCACGTGCATGCTCAAAAAGTGGCTTGTGCCATTCCCATGGCATTTGAGCTTTTTGATAAAGTTCATATAAAGACTGGCCATCCCATAAACCACCACGAATCATAAACTCTTCAGTTTGACTATTTAGTGTGATGGTATCTGCACTATAAGTTTGTAATTTAATCGCATCGGCACCACAGCGCTTGGCTTCTTCAATAATTTTGAGTGCCGTATCTAAGCTACCGTTATGATTTGCAGAAAGCTCAGCAATAATATACGGTGGAAAGCCTGTACCAATATCACGATTATTAATTGTAATTTTTTTGCTCATTTCATTTATCCTCTAACCATTCTGCTTGTAGCAAACCAAACTGATATATATCAAATGTGCCTCGATGATCTTTGAAATGCTTTCTCAACAAACCCTCTTGGACAAAACCCATTTTTTTATGGAAACTTAATGATTTTTCATTAAATGCCAAAACCTGACCAAAAATCTTATCGAGTCCAAGCTCCTCAAATGCAAGGGTTAATGCAGCACTCCCTAATAAATGCCCCATTCCCTTTTCTGCATCAGGTTTCACATAGAAGCCCCACTCATATGCCGTACTATTTGGAATAGCAACAAAAGAGATGTAGCCTTGTGGTCGATGCTGATATTCAAAAATATAGAACAAGCGGTCAGCTCTATTCTTATTTCTCTCAAACCAAGCAAGATGGTCACTTAAAGCAATTACATCCGAGTTAACCATCCACTTGCGAATATCATCATGGTTACGCCATTGCAGTACCATTTCCAGATCATCATCACTCAATACTCTGAGCTGTGCATCTTTTAGATCTAACATGCATTAAATTCCTCAGAAAAAATGATTTGCAACAATAAATCTGCACCAATACCATCCGTAATAGCTAAGGCTTTTTGATGCATGAGTTGCAATCGTTCTTGATCAAGCTGTTGTAATATCTGTAATAGCTTTGCATCAATTTCTGTTTGATCTAGGGAGATCGTTACTCCTAGATCATGTAAATATTTTGCTATCATTTTCTGATTATCTGCCATACAAATCATAATTGTAGGCAGGCCTAAACAGCTTCGCTCCCAAGCTGTACTACCAGCAGCACCTATTGCTAAATCATGCTCAAGCATTAAATCTGCCATATTATTGGCATTAATCAAAATATGATTGCTGAATGGTAAATTCTTTGATTGCTCCAGAATAGACTCTTTCCAAGGTGCATTTACCCCCATGACGACAGTAATAGATAAATGCTGTTGCTGTGGACTACGTGATAAAACGTCCAACACGCTGCCTGTTAAGTTATCTTTATCTATTCCACCTAAATTCACCAAAATTTTTAACTTATCATAGTGATAGGTTTTTGGATGCTGCTCTAGCCATAATCGTTTGCTACGAAATTCGGGGCGCAATAAAGCATAGCGTGGCCCCATTAAATAATGGCCTTTACGGTTATTTAATTTCTCATAATCTGAAGATGTATGTGCTAAGCCACAATCCAAAATGATATCAGCATCATGTAAACGATTTGCCAAATCATCAATAACGACAATGCGTTTAGCTAACGGACGAACAACTTGTTGCCATACTGCGGACAAAGCATAATGATCAACAATAATCCAATCTACAGGCTGTTCAGTTAAAATTGCTAATGTTTCTTGAGCATCTTTTTGTTCTGTTACCCCTAACCAGCGTTGGTATTCGGACAACTCAGAACTGGTATTAAGCACAGGCTCAGCTAAGGTATAGACGGCATAACCACGTTGTCTAACAAACTCAATTAAATTACCGTGATGCTCGCGACATATAAAATAGGCCTCATGTCCATGTCTAGCCAAAGCGTCTGCTATCGTTAAACAACGTACCACATGCCCTGAACCTATTTGTAAAGATGCATCAGCTCGAAAACAAAACTTCATCGTTTATACGTCTAATAATAATTGTGCCATCAACTCTGCACGATGCCAGTCATCTGGAGTATCAATATCCTGAACTCGTGTTCTAGATAATTCAACAATTCTTGATCTATTAGAGAAAATTACAGACTTATCTAACCATGCCTGTGCAGTTCCCCAATAAAACTGGCCAGCATCATGCCATGCCTCTTCCAAATCTTGAAAGCGTTTATTAAAGTTTTCAGGCTGGAACATTTCAACATTTCCATCTTGATTTAATTTAATTGCTCTTTGAATCGGAAACGCAAATGTTGTTGCACTAAATGCATAATCTAGCGGATGGTTTTGCAACAACTTGAGCCCAGTTTTCAAATCATCTGTTTGTACAAATGGTGCTGTTGCATATAGGCAACAGACATAATCTGGTCGTTGTCCCTGCAATTGTGCAAAAGCGTGTGTTGCATGCTGCATGACATCAGCAGTTGTTGCAAAATCATCGGACAAATGAGCAGGCCGCATGAATGGAATTTTTGCACCATATTGTCTTGCAATATCTGCAATTTCCTCATCATCAGTTGAAACCCACACCTCATCAAAACATTCACTTTTCAGTGCAGCCTCTATAGACCATGCGATCATCGGCTTACCATAAAAGTCTTTAATGTTTTTACGAGGGATTCTTTTGCTTCCTCCTCGTGCAGGAATAACAGCCAGTTGCATTGTTATACCAAAACCTCTTTTAGTGTTTGGTAGATATACTGGATTTGCTCATCATTCAAATCAGGAAACATCGGTAAACTAATTGCTGTTTCATAATAAGCTTCTGCTTCTGGGAAATCGCCTTGCTTAAAGCCTAACTGCGCATAATAAGGTTGAACATGGACAGGAATATAATGCACATTTACGCCGATACCCTTTTCTCGCAATGCTTCAAAGATTTCTTTACGGCCTTTACTTAACTCTGTTTGCTTTAAACGAATTACATATAAATGCAATCCAGAATATGTGTCTGGTAATTGATACGGTGTGATTAAAGGTAAATCTTTAAATAATTCATTGTATTTTTTAGCAATCTCGTGTCGCTTAGCAACAAACGTTTCTAAGCGAGCCAACTGTGTAACGCCCAACGCTGCCTGTAATTCAGTCATGCGATAATTGTAACCCAGCTCAACCTGTTGATAGTACCAAGGACCTTCTGAAGGCTTCGTCATAAACTCAGTGTTTCTTGTAACACCGTGGCTTCGCAACAAGTCAATTTTCTTCGCCAATTCGTCATTATTGGTCAGTGCCATTCCACCTTCTGCAGTTGTAATAATTTTAACTGGATGGAAGCTGAAAATCGTAATATCAGAATATTGATTAGAACCAATATACTGGTCTTTATACTTACCACCAATCGCATGAGAGGCATCTTCAATAATACTAAATCCATACTCTAACGAGAGCGCATGAATCTTTTCCATATCACAGGATTGCCCACACAAATGCACAGGCACTACGATTTTGGGTAGTTTATTATTTTGTTTTGCAAGCTCCAGCTTTGCTTTTAAAGCAGTCACTGAAAGATTATACGTATCTGGGTCTATATCTACAAAATCAACATCGGCTCCACAGTACAAAGCACAATTTGCCGATGCAACAAAAGTAATAGGAGATGTCCAAAGGACATCTCCTTGTTTTAATCCCAAAGCCAAACAAGCCACATGCAAAGCTGATGTCGCACTATTCATAGCAAAGGCATGTTTCGCCCCAACTAATTCTGCGATTGACTTTTCAAACAAAGGAACTTGTGGTCCTTGTGTTAAGAAATCAGATTGAAGAACCTGAACAACTGCATCAACATCAGCCTGATTTATATTTTGTCTGCCATAAGGGATAAACATATTAGATATTTCCTACTTTCTCAGCATTTTGAACTAACCAGTTTTGCAAATCTTCTGGGCTCATCCATTCAGTATTGTTATCGCTAGAATAATGGAAACCTTCTGGAACGCGTTTACCGTCTTTGATACGCTCTTGTGTTTCAGCCCAGTCATTAATCACTGGTAAGATTTTATAATGCTCTGGATACTCATAAGTATAATAAGCGTCTTCAACACTAATCATTTGCTCATGTAGTTTTTCGCCAGGTCGAATGCCGACAACTTCTTGTTTCGCTTCTGGTGCAACAACGCTAGCAAGTTCAGTGACTTTCATTGAAGGAATTTTTTTCACATAAATCTCTCCCCCAACCATGTCTTCAAATGCGTGCCAAACAAGCTCTACACCCTGCTCTAACGAGATCATAAAGCGCGTCATACGATCATCAGTAATTGGCAAGACACCCTTATCTTTAATTGACATAAAGAAAGGAATCACAGACCCACGAGAGCCCATGACATTCCCATAACGAACCACTGAAAATTTCGTGCCATGTTCACCAGAATATGCATTACCAGCAACAAATAATTTGTCAGATGCAAGTTTTGTTGCACCATACAAGTTAATTGGGCTACTTGCCTTATCTGTTGAAAGAGCCACGACACCTTTTACATTTTTATCAATACAAGCATCAATAAGGTTCATGGCACCATTGATATTTGTTTTAATACATTCGAAAGGATTATATTCAGCCGTAGGGACGATCTTTGTAGCTGCAGCATGCACAACATAGTCCACACCATCTAATGCACGATATAAACGCTCTTTATCACGAACATCGCCAATGAAAAAACGAACACGGCTATCATCTTTGAATTTCTTCGCCATTTCCCATTGCTTCATTTCATCGCGAGAAAAAATAATTATTTTTTTAGGGTTATACTTCGCCAATGTCATTGGGATAAATGTATTACCAAAAGAACCTGTTCCACCTGTTACCAGTATTGTTGAATCTTGTAACATCTCTTCCTCATTTTCAAACAATTGAATTATTAATTAACTAAATCAGAACCGAGCATGTGTTTCAAACCCGTTTAAAACACGCTTCAAGTTCAATTCACAGAATATATCGCTTTTTTACCCATCTCTGTTTGTGTACAGGCTTTTACAAATCGTACAATCAACTTATAGCCAGTAATATTACTTCTTAATCACCTGTCATCATCCCTAGTGAGTATATAACTTGCTTTTTTAAGGGCAGAACAATCCATATTTTGATGTCGTCATAATAAAAATAGCTTGGCAACCCTATATGCCATAAAAGCAATAATTACTATATCTTCATAATCTCAACACGCTGTATGTTAAGTAGCCACTACTCTAATACAGCTTTCCTCTGGATCAAAATAATTGTTTCAGCCTTTAATGTCGCATATTCATCATCGTGCGTACTATAGCAAATTTTTTATGAATGCCGCATTTCAATTGTATGATGAATGTGTTTCTACTTATAGCTATCAGTTTAGTAATACTAAACCTACAAACCGAAATGATTCTTCTGTGCTTTTTTAAACTTTTTCAGCTAGAATGAGCCGAATTCTAAGTCCAAAGATATGTTGTTGTGTGACAACAGATATAACTATTCAAGGGTCGAGTGTGAAGCATTACCAACTTTTTTCCATTCTTGCGATTAGTCTTAGTGCGACAGCTTGTGCTGTGACTTCAGGCTTGCAAACACATGATATTCCGAGTGAAGGCGTATACACTACCGACCAAGGAACCAATGTTAATGTTATAAAAATTACCCAAGACAATCTACCAGCGATTCAACCCGCTCAAATTGATTATCGAAATAATTACTCGACGCTTTTTAAACAACAACAACTCGCTTATCGCTTGAGTCCTGGTGATGTACTCTCGATTCAACTGTGGGCTTATCCTGAAATTACGCCGCCAGTCAATAACCTGACCAACGATCAATCGATTCAGGCCAATGGCTATCCGATTGACTACAACGGTTTTGTACAAATCCCCTTAGTAGGTCGCTATAAAGCATCGGGGAAAACATTGGCTCAGTTGAATAATGACCTGCGTAGCCAATTTGCTCAGTACCTTAAAAATCCTGATGTGATTGTGCGTGTACTGTCTTATCAAGGGCAACGTTACTCTGTACAAGGCAGTGTACTTAAAGGCGGACAGTTCTTCCTCAATGATCAACCTATTAGTATCTATACCGCCTTGGGTATGGCGGGTGGCGTGACGGATAAAGGCGATAATACCTTTATCCAGCTGATTCGTAATGGCATCACTTATGACCTCAATACCATTGCACTCGAAAAATCGGGCTATTCGCTGCACAAATTACTGGTACAGCCGAATGATACGATTTACGTCAGTCCGAGAGAAAATCAAAAAATCTATGTGATGGGTGAATCAGGTAAAAATCAGGCCCTGCCAATGCGCGATCAGGGTATGACCCTCAGCGATGCTTTAGGTGAAAGCTTGGGCTTAAATCCAAATTCAGCTAGTGCTAGCCGCATCTATGTGCTAAGAACCAATCCTAATGATCGTCATACCGAACTCTATCATTTAAATTTAATGAGTCTGGGCGACTTTGGTCTAGCCAATCAATTTAGACTGCGTAGTAATGATATTGTTTATGTCGATGCAACAGGCCTAACTCGTTGGCAGCGTGTGATCAACCAAGTTGTTCCTTTCTCTAGTGCGTTATATAACATAGACCGTTTGGGACAATAATTAAAATGGATATTAAAACAATTCTGGTTGTTTGTGTCGGTAACATTTGCCGCAGCCCAATGGCGGAATATCTACTTAAACGACAATACCCAGAAATGCAGATTGAATCTGCAGGTATTTCTGGGTTGATTGGACATGCCGCCGATGATAAGGCACAACTGTGTATGCAGCGCTTAAATATTGATATGAGTCCACATATTGCAAAGAAACTCAATGCAGAACTGCTGAAACAGGCAGATCTGATTTTAGTGATGAGCAACAATCAACAAAAGCATATTGAACAAACATGGCCATTTGCAAAAGGGAAAGTGTTTCGTCTTGGGCATTG
Source organism: Acinetobacter gyllenbergii CIP 110306 = MTCC 11365 (assembly GCF_000413855.1). Classification (GTDB taxonomy): domain Bacteria; phylum Pseudomonadota; class Gammaproteobacteria; order Pseudomonadales; family Moraxellaceae; genus Acinetobacter; species Acinetobacter gyllenbergii. The sequence goes on from NZ_ATGG01000028.1 coordinate 130,063, forward strand.
GCAAAATAAAAACGTCCCTGATCCTTACCAACACGATCAAGTTTTTTTTGATAATACTTGTCAGCTGATTCAACAGTGCGTTACTGACTGGAAAAATTATATTTAACTTTTTAGATTAAGATTATGAGCCAAAATACCAATACTGAAGATACCATTGACCTCAAAGAGCTGTTCTTTGCCCTCATCGCGCAGTGGAAGCTCGTTGCATTGTGTATTATTCTAAGCTTAGTCATCGCTTTACTGTATCTCCGTGTTACACCAGACACCTATTCTGTTGATGCTTTAGTACAGGTTGAAGACAGTAAAGGAGCATCCGCTGCTCTTTTAGGTGATCTTTCTCAAATGATTGAGCAAAAATCACCAGCTCAAGCTGAAATTGAAATTTTAAAATCTCGTCTGGTTTTAGGGTCTGTTATTAGAGATTTACATCTTAATATTGAAATTTCGAGTACCGAAGACACTCTTAGTCATCGTTTATTAAACAATACAGATTATCAAACGAACTATACAAAAAACTCAGTGATATTTAACGATGGTCTCAAAAGCTTTGAAATCCGTCAATTTGAAGTGCCTTCTTATTACCTCGACAAGCAACTCTCTCTGAATTTTGATAAACAGTCTTTACGTTTAACCGACCCTAAAACTGAAGAGGTCGTCCTAACAGTCCCCCTTAATCAGTTAAATCAAGTCATGGGGGCTAAAGGCACATGGAAAGTTGGCATTTTTACAAAGGATCAATTATTAGATACAGCCTATAATATTAAAAATTTATCTATGCCTGCGGCTGTTGATACACTAAGTTCTAACTATTCCGTTGCAGAAAGAGGAAAACTCACTGGTATTTTAGGTCTCAGCTATCAAGGACAAGATCAAGAGCATATCACCAAAGTTCTTAATGCAATCTTAGTGACCTATAGCGCACAAAACATTGAACGTCGTTCAGCTGAGTCAGCACAAACTTTAAAATTTCTTGATGAACAGCTCCCTGAGCTTAAAAAGCAACTGGATGATGCAGAGCGTGTCTTCAATAAATTCCGTCAACAATATAATACTGTCGATGTCACCAAAGAGTCTGAACTGTATCTGACCCAAAGCATTGCCTTAGAAACCAAAAAAATTGAATTACAACAACAACAAGCAGACCTCGCAGCCAAGTACACAGCCCAACATCCGGCAATGCGTGAAATTAATGCTCAAATTAATGCATTAAATAAACAAATCGCTGAATTAAACAATACCTTAAAACAATTGCCAGATGTGCAAAGACAGTACCTACAACTGTATCGTGAAGTTGAAGTCAAAACCCAACTCTACACTGCGTTATTAAACTCCTACCAACAACTGCGTATTGCCAAAGCAGGTGAGATTGGCAATGTCCGTATTGTCGATACCGCAATCCAGCCCGTTGAACCAATTAAACCGAAAAAACTCTTGGTTTTGATTCTTGCCATTTTTGCGGGTGGTTTTATTGGGACCTTAATTGCATTACTCCGTAATATGTTACGCACGGGTGTGAAAGATTCAACTCAAATTGAGAGTGAGTTTGATCTTCCAGTTTATGCCACTGTACCGCGTTCACCAGTTCAAGAAACACGTATCAACATTTTAAAGAAAAAGAAATCTATTCCTATTCTTGCTGTTAAACATAGTGATGATATTGCTGTTGAAAGCTTACGTAGTATTCGAACCGCGATTCATTTCGCCTTAGCAAGTGCTAAAAATAATATCATTATGATTGCAGGCCCTTCGCCTGAAGTTGGTAAATCGTTTATCTCAACCAACCTAGCCACAATTTTTGCTCAAAGTAATAAAAAAGTCTTACTGATCGATGCGGATATGCGTCGTGGCTATATGCATAAATATTTTAATATAGATGTAAAACCAGGTTTGTCTGAGTATTTAAGTCATCTTGCTGATTTAAACCAAGTCATCCACCAAACGGATGTGGTTGGTTTAAATGTGATTACACGAGGTAAAAGCCCAACCAATCCATCTGAAATGCTCGGTTCAGAACAATTTAAAGCCTTATTGGAGCAACTCAGCCAACAATATGATCATATCATTATTGATACTCCACCTGTGTTAGCAGTCACAGATGGTATTATTATTTCTCAATATGCAGGTGTGAATTTACTTGTTGCGCGTTATGCCAAGTCGCAAATGAAGGAACTTGAACTGAGTTTAAGTCGCTTTGAGCAAGCCAATGTGAAAGTCAATGGCTTTATCCTGAACGATATCCAGCGTTCAAGTGCAGGATATGGTTATGGTTATAACTATTCATATGCGTATAAAGCGCATAAAGAGGATTAAGCCAATCACCATTTGCTTGTTAGAAAACCAGATCTCACGATCTGGTTTTTTTATACTTAAACACATAAATCTTATAAAAAACTCACGCATTTTTGCTGTTAATTATTCAATGCCTAAGCTTATACATGCTAAGATCAAGAGTATATTTTTTATTAAAATCTCACTTTGGGACATCTCATGAGTAAAGCTTTACCTTTCGTTGTCGCAGCCGTTTTAGGCGGTGCAGCGCTAGTTCCTGTTTACTATGCTACTAAAAACCCAACAACTGAACTTGGTGCTAAAGCTGACAAAAATGCTGCACCTGTTGCAAAAATCAGTTATGCATTAGGCTATGAAGTCGCAAAACAAACCCCACCTGAATTAGAAACCAGTGCGTTTATTACTGGCTTCCGTGATGCACATGCTCAAAAACCTGCGGCATACACAGAAGAAGAGTTACAAGCGGCTTATGTCGAATTCCAAAAAGAGCTCCAACAAAAGCAAGCCAATGAGACTAAAAAAGCAGAAGCGACCAACAATAGTTTCTTAGCAGAAAATGCCAAGAAAGAGGGCGTGAAAACCACAGCTTCTGGCTTACAATATAAAATCACCAAAGAAGGTACAGGTAAGCAACCTGCTGCAACGTCTGTTGTAAAAGTCCATTACAAAGGCCAACTCACTGATGGTAAAGTGTTTGATAGCTCTTATGACCGTGGTGAGCCCGTTGAATTCCCACTCAATCAAGTGATTCCGGGTTGGACGGAAGGCTTACAACTGATGAAAGAAGGTGGTAAGGCAACATTCTATATTCCAGCAAACTTAGGCTACGGAGAACAAGGCGTTCCTGGTTCGATCCCACCAAATAGCACGCTAATTTTTGATGTTGAATTAATCGCTGTTAAGTAAATGATTTAAGGAGAGCTTGTGCTCTCCTTATTTTTGGAAAAAATAATGAAAAGATTAGTGCTCATTTTAATTAGTACAGCCATCGGAACCGTTCAGGCAGCACCTGTTGATAAAATTAGCTATGCTTTAGGCTATGAGATTAAACAACAAATACCATCTGAAATAAATGTAGAATCCTTTATCCAAGGGATACGCGATGCCTATGCCAAAAAGCCTGCAACTTATACCGATGAGGAATTAAAAGTCGCTTATTCTGAATTCCAAAAAACCCTAGAACAACAACAACGCCAAGCTTCTAAGCAGGCAGAAGTCGTTAGCCAACGGTTTTTTGCAGAAAATGCTAAAAAAGAAGGCGTCAAAACGACAGCATCAGGCTTACAGTATAAAATGACGCAAGTGGGTAAAGGCCAGTCACCTCAGCTAAGCTCTACTGTCAAAGTAAATTATAAAGGTCAACTGATCGATGGAACTGTCTTTGATAGTTCTTATGAGCGAGGTGAACCGATTGAATTTCCACTGAATCAAGTCATTGCCGGTTGGACCGAAGGCTTACAGTTGATGAAAGAAGGTGGCAAGGCAACACTTTATATTCCTGCGAACTTAGGTTACGGTGAACAAGGGGTTGCTTCGATCCCACCCAATAGCATCTTAATTTTTGATGTAGAATTAATCGCTGTTCGTCAGTGATTCAAGTAGAGCCTGTGCTCTCCTTTATTTTTGGAAGAAATAATGAAAAGATTAGCGCTCATTTTAATTACTGCAACCCTCGGAACGGTTCAGGCTGCACCCATTACACAAAAGAGTTCACAAAAAGATCAATTGGGCTATAGCTACGGTTATCTTATGGGGCGTGGCAATGCCGAAACCTTAAAAGATTTAAATATCGAAACCTTTGTACAAGGTTTGCAAGAAGCCATTCAAGGGAAGGCAGCGTCATTAACCGATGAAGAAATGGCGACAGTTCTAAATCAATATAAAAAGCGCCTAGAGGCCAAACAACTGGTTGAGTTTCAAGAACAAGCACAAATAAATGATCAAGCAGGCAAAGCCTTCTTAGCTGAAAATGGCAAGAAAGCAGATATTGTCACAACCAAATCAGGTTTGCAGTATCAAGTGTTACAGCAAGGTCAAGGTAAATCACCCAAAGCGACGTCAACGGTTAAAGTAAACTATGAAGGCCGTTTACTGGATGGCACCGTGTTCGACAGTTCAATTGCACGTAACCATCCACTTGAGTTCAAGCTGAGTCAGGTCATTTCAGGTTGGACTGAGGGTGTTCAAACCATGAAGGAAGGTGGCAAAAGCCGTTTCTTTATTCCCGCAAATCTCGCTTATGGTGATGTCGGTTCTGGCGATGCGATTGGGCCCAACAGCACCTTAATTTTTGATATTGAATTACTTGAAGTGAAATAATAAAAAAACCCTCCACATGGAGGGTTTAATTTTTTAAATCAATATCATTTAAGGTTTTAAGTGTCTTGGTCGGAAACCCGTGGCCAATAATCCTAGTGCATAAGCAACGACACCAATGACACACAAGCCAATCACTTCAGCAATACGTAGCCATTGCGAAATATCGCCTTGATACCAGGTTAAACCGTACCACAAGGCTGCAATCATGGCGATATTGGCAACCGCATATTGAAATACCAATTTCTTCCAATGCGCACCAAAACGATAAATATTACGTTTATGCAAATAGAAATATAACATCCCCGCATTGACCAAAGCAGAACCTGAAGATGCCAATGCCAGTGCCATATGCTCGGCATGCCAATCAATCAATTTAAAAAAGCCAATAAACACCACGTTTAAAATGGCATTGGCTGCAACCGCCATTAAACCAACACGGACAGGTGTTTTGGTATCTTGCTGTGCATAAAAACCTGGTGCGAAGACTTTAATCAACATAAATGAGATCACCCCTGCACTCATACATTGCAAGGCCAAGGCAGTCATTCGCGTATCTTCCACGGTAAATTCACCACGTTGGAATAAGGCTTGAATAATTGGGGTTGATAGCATAAATAGCGCGATACTGGCAGGAATACCAACCAACATAATCACCTTGGCCGCCCAGTCGATCATACTTCTAAATTTGCTCTGATCCTGCTCGGCATGACGCGCCGACAATGAAGGTAAAATCACGGTACCAATTGCAACACCAATCAGTCCCAATGGTAACTCGGTCATACGTTCAGCACTGTATAGCCATGACACCGAACCATCCTGCATAAACGATGCCCAGATGGTGTTTAATAATAAATTAATCTGAGTCACTGACACCCCAAACAAAGCGGGTAACATCAGTTTTAAAATACGATCTACACCTTCATGTTTGAAATCAACTTTAGGTGGAATCAGTAAATTCTTTTTCCATAATTCAGGGATCTGAATCGCCAACTGTAGAACACCCGCCGCGACCACCGCCCAACCCAGCGCCATAATCGGTTCCGCCATATACGGCGTTAACCACCACGCCCCTGCGATCATCGCCACATTCAGCAATACAGGCGAAAATGCGGGTGAAGCAAATGAGCCATAACTGTTTAAGATACTACTGGCAAAAGCCGTCAATGACATAAACATTAAATAGGGAATGGTCAGGCGAAACATATCCACGGCGAGCTCAAATTTCTCAGGATCGTTATGGAAGCCCGGCGCATATAAATAAATAATCGCCGGCGCAGCCACCATCGCCACAAAGGTCAATAAAGACATGGCCGTGAGCAAACAGCCAAACACCCGACTAATTAAAATCTGGACTTCGGCATGGGCACGGCTGGTCTTATATTCAGTCAGAACTGGAATAAAGGCTTGGGAAAAAGCCCCTTCTGCAAATAAGCGTCGAAAAAAGTTGGGAATACGAAAGGCAACAACGAAGGTATCAAAGTCCTTGCCTGCACCAAATACATTGAGTAGCACCACATCACGGACTAGACCCAACACTCGAGATAACATCGTCATTGCACTGACAATTACAGTCGATCGCCACAATGCCATCGCATTCACCTACGGCTTATCTTTTAAAAAGCGTTATTGTAATGAAAGTCCGAACAGATTTCGTTGTGAAATTATAAATCCGATACTGTTTTTTCGGCTAATTTTTGTTGAGCCAGTAAATTTCGGAATAATTGCCAATCAAAGTGTTCACCGGGATCGGTTTTACGTTTTGGCGCAATGTCAGAATGACCTGCAATATGATGTTGAATCTTTGGATATGCCTGTTGCAAAGTACAGACCACTTCAACTAAAGCTTGATATTGTTCAGGCTCAAAAGGTAAATCATCACTCCCTTCCAGCTCAATTCCAATCGAATAATCATTACATTCTTTTTGTGCAAGGTAACTGGAACGACCAGCATGCCACGAACGATCATTAAAATTCACAAACTGAATCACTTCGCCTGTGCGCAAAATTAACAGATGTGCTGAGACCTGCATCCCTTCAATGGTTTGAAAATAAGGATGTACCGACCAATCCAGTTGATTCTGAAAGAATTGCTGGATATAGCCGCCACCAAACTGTGAAGGTGGCAAACTAATATTATGAATAACGATCAATTGGATCTCGGTATCGAGAGGGCGTGCATTAAAATTAGGCGAGGCAATTTGAGTTGCACCCTCTAAGATTCCATCTTGTACTTGAGCAAATCTAGCGTGTTGCATGGTGACTCGAATCAGCAATTGAATATTTATCTCACTCATTCTGACATGCTTTATCACGAATAATCGAGATCAAATACTTATTTTTTATGGGGAGGGTGTTAATATATGGCACACGTTTTTTAGTCAAACATATACTGGAACTGGTATGAGTATTCCTCAATCTTTGCTTGAACAATCTATTCAAATCAATATTCAACAAGCATTACAGGAAGATATTGGCGAGGGCGATATCACCGCCCTGCTCACACCAGCTGATGAACAAGCCACAGCCACCATTATTAGCCGTGAAGAGATGGTATTGGCGGGTCAACCTTGGGTTAATGCCTTGATTCAAGCCTATGACAGCTCAGTTCAAGTGACTTGGTTAAAACAAGAAGGTGATGTAATTGCAGCAAATGAAGCCTTTTTAAAACTGGCAGGTTCAGCACGTAGTTTACTTACCGTAGAGCGCCCTGCACTGAATTTCATCCAAACGCTGTCTGCAGTTGCAACAAAAACAGCAAGCTATGTGCAACAACTCGAGGGTCTACACACCAAACTGCTGGATACCCGTAAAACCTTGCCTGGTCTACGCATTGCACAAAAATATGCAGTTGCCATCGGTGGCGGACAAAATCACCGTTTAGGTTTGTTTGATGCTTTCTTAATTAAAGAAAATCACATCATGGCCGCAGGTGGCATTGCTCAAGCGATTCGTAAAGCACATGAAATTGCACCTGGTAAACCGGTCGAAGTGGAAGTCGAAACTTGGGATGAGCTCAATCAAGCACTTGAAGCAGGTGCGGATATTGTGATGCTGGATAACTTTAGCCAGCAACAGATGATTGATGCAGTCAAACATGTTGCAGGTCGCTGTAAATTAGAGGCTTCAGGTAACATTACCATCGACAATTTACGTGAAGTGGCAACGACTGGCGTGGATTACATTTCAATGGGCGTATTGACCAAAGACGTGCGTGCCGTTGATTTATCGATGCGTTTTAACGCTTAAGCCTGATCAAGGTCTTTTTGCTGCTTTATAGGCTGTTGCTGAGCAGCCGTCTCTGTCTGAATTGGTTGCGTTGTTGCAACTCGCTCACTCCACGCTGATTTGGCTTCGGTCGAATCAGTCGGTCGTGGATCTGCCGCCATCAGCACAAACGTTACTGCGGTCAGTAAAACTAGAAAAACTTGTAACATCGTTATCCCCTAAAAATACTTCATTTCAATTTGTGTTCAATCTATCAAAGCAACATGAGCCAAATCTGAGGGCTTTGTTACAACATGCAAATGCTCAGTGCGCTATTTGTTGACGATGATGTGTTTGTGTCTACTTTCATTTCGCTCTATGTAAGCTTAAAATGCTAAACAGCTCAATTTATTAAAATAATAACGATGGATAGCCTGTTCGAAGCTGTGTTTCATGTGCTGTTTAAGCTGTTCCGTTTTCTCATCATTGATCTGATTTTTGAGATTATTTTGGAAGGCTTCATTCGTAGCATTGGCTATGGGGTGGTTCGCTGTTATCGTCTGGGGCAACGGGTAGATTTTGACAGTACTGAAGTATTTGTGGTGGGTTTTATCAGTGTGTTGCTGCTGCTTGCACTGTGTCTTTATGTCTTACTGCGCTAATTTTCAGCTCATAAAAAGCAGTTTAAGCATTTGCTTAAACTGCTGATTTAACATGTGCCCTAACAGCTTTAGCTGCCCGAAAAGCCCATATAAGGATCAGAAATTGAGTCCTCATTGGTTTCAATACGACCCGCAAAACGGCGACTATAGCTCGGATCATTTTCAATCGTGACGGTAAAATCATACCAACCACCAAACTCAGTCATGTCCCAGCTCAGTTCTTTTTCAGTCGTGGCCGTTTCAATTTGCCAAGTTTTATTGACCAGATAGGCATTGGCTTTGACCACCAGTTTCACTGTTTTTGCAGCATCGTTACGCACTTTTAAAAACAGTTTAGGGTCACATTCTTCCATACAGACGCGAATTTCAGGGAGTGCCTGAATTTGAGCTGTCTGCGTCAGATTACCCTTAAAGCTACGGTGAAAACCATTTGGTCCCAACACCCACAAATCATACTGATTGTCTTTAGTCTGCCAAATATCATCCAGTTGCTTACCTGCTTCCACCATATAACGGCGTGGAACGGCATCCAGATTCAATTTGTCATAGACATGGAACACGGCCGCATGTGTGCCGGTATTCGAGAACATCAGTTTGACTGTTTTGGCTGTGGCATCAACTTTGGCACTACTATGCAGTATATAAGGCAATGCCCGTGATGGACGAATCCCTATCTCCTGCACTGGATCGGTCTGGCTGAGCGGACGGCTGACCGGCGCCAAACTTTCCTGTGCTTTACGAATCGCATCGGCCTCAGCTTTGCTCTTCTTCCCAGATAAATCAGGCATAGGCAGTAAGTTTGGTGTTTTAAAGTTAAATGCTGAGGTTAAATCACCACACACTGCACGACGATAAGGACTGATATTCGGCTCTTTCACATCAAAACATTGTTCCAAGAAGCGAATCACCGAGGAGTGATCAAACACTTGTGAATTGACCCAGCCCCCCCGACTCCACGGTGAAATGATATACATCGGCACACGAATACCTGGTCCATAGACCCCGACCCCATTACTGACGTTCGGGTCGGTGAAATCAGGCTGTCCATCAGAGGCTTTGGCATGTGTCGCATATTCATAAGACATCTGTTCTTTGCTCAGTGTCGACTTACCATAGACCGTACCTGCTGTATCCATTGACGGTGCGCTTGGTGAAGGCATATGGTCAAAGAAACCATCATTTTCATCAAAGTTAATCAGAAAAACGGTCTGACTCCACAACTCAGGGCGCTCAGTTAGGGCATTCAGTACTTCTTGGATATACCATGCGCCTTGCACGGGGCTTGATGGCCCTGGGTGTTCACTATAAGTGGCAGGCGCCACCAACCAACTCACTTGCGGTAATTGTCCCTGGGCAATGTCTTCCTTGAATGTCCCCAAGAAACCACCATCGGGCATGGTATTGGCAATGCCTTTGTACAAAGGTTGCTGAGCATCAATTGCTGGATCATAAGGCGGACAAATGCTGCTGTTATTGACAGGTTTGCCAGATAACTCATTGGCACGGCGATACTGTTTAAACCCGGCCAATGGATTATCAGTAAAGTTATCGGGCATATTTTGATACACCTTCCAGCTGACCCCTGCTTGCTGTAAACGCTCAGGATAAGTGGTCCAGTCATAACCTGTAGTCGATGGGCCAATGGCATCGAGATCATTGACCACACTGGCGACATTGGCACCTGTTGGGCCATTGGTTCCCGTCCAGATAAACATACGGTTCGAGTTAGTGCCCGTATGCATGGCACAGTGATAAGCATCACACAGGGTAAAGGCATTGGCTAAGGCAAACTGAAATTCGACTTCTTGTTGTTTGTAATAACCCATCGATTGCGGTTGCTTATACTGCACCCAACTGCCCATACGGCCGTGATCCCAAGCAAATTGACCATCAGTCCAAGAATGTGGCGTACCACGGACGCGCTGTGCATTGCCACGACTGCTGTCGAGATGATACGGATAGACGGTATTCTTATTGGCATCGTACTGTGCCCAAACTTTACGACCTTGGCTTAAAGGAATGGTGAAGCGGTCACCAAAACTGCGTACCCCTTTCAAAGTGCCAAAATAATTATCAAAAGAGCGGTTTTCTTGGGTCAAGATCACCACATGTTTGACATCTTTAATCGTCCCTTTCTCGACCTTGGCATCAATCGCAAGGGCTTTTTGAATACTCATGGGAAAACTGGTCAGTGCGGCTGTTCCAAATAAAGCTTTGGTTGAATTTAATAAAAAATCACGACGATTCATGAACTCATTTCCTTATTTTTATTGTTAGGGTGCACAGTGGATTTTGCAGCTTGGCTGTGGCGGCTGCGGATTTGACGTTGAGTTATTATTGTCGTCACTGTCGTTACAAGCGCTGAGTAACACGCAGCTGCCAGCAAGTAACGCTAAAAAGAAATTTCGCATTTGACTATCCGTTAAATATCAGTGCAGATAGTCAATACAATCTAAATGACAGTTCGATGATGATTTGATCGCAATTCGATGACAAAAAAATAGATAAAAAAAAAGGCGGTCTAAAAAAACCAGACCGCCCGCACTATCAACTGGAATTTACCAACCGAGTGCCTGCTGTTGCTTCTGAATCAATTCCGCGATTCCTTTTTCTGCAAGCTCTAACATGGCATTGCACTGTTGGCGCGTAAACGGTTTGTCTTCTGCCGTTCCCTGAATTTCAATAAATTCGCCCGCCTGAGTCATCACCACGTTTAAATCGGTTTGGCAATTTGAATCTTCTTCGTAGCATAAATCGAGTAGCACTTCGTCTTGATACATCCCGACTGAAATTGCTGCGACTAAGCTTTTTAATGGATCTTGTTTAATTTTTTTGTTGCTGAGCAATACGTTCATCGCATCAACCAAAGCCACGGCTGCGCCGGTAATCGCTGCAGTACGTGTGCCGCCATCGGCTTGGATTACATCACAGTCGATGGTAATGGTGTTCTCACCCAATTTCTTCAAATCCACCATAGCACGTAAGCTACGACCAATCAGGCGTTGAATTTCTTGGGTACGACCTGTTTGCTTACCACGCGCCGCTTCACGATCGCTACGGGTATGGGTAGAACGCGGTAACATGCCATATTCCGCAGTGACCCAACCTTGGCCCTGACCTTTGAGGAAACGAGGGACTGAGTTCTCAATGCTTGCGGTACACAACACTTTGGTATGACCAAACTCAACCAAAACTGAGCCTTCTGCGTAACGAGTATAGTTACGGGTAATTTTGACCTCACGTAATTGGTCTAATGTTCTTTGGTCAATACGCATAACGTTTCCTTAAAACTATGGCTCAAATATCATTGCGCCATAGTATAGCTCAATTACGTATGCTTTCAGTTTTACTTATTGGTTACAATTCACCGAATTAAGCAAACTTAAACTTTGACTTAAGGGTGCTCCACCCTTGTGCCAACTGTGCTGACAGATCATTGGGCAATGAACATTTGGCTAAACGTACCCACACCGTCCAGAACTGTTTCATGAAGTTAGCTTCGTTATAGTTCACCCCATATTCAGCACATAAGGCTCTGATTTGTGGTGCAACTTGCTCATAACGATTGGCTGGCATATCGGGGAATAAATGATGTTCAATCTGATGGCTCAAGTTTCCACTCATAAAGTGCATCCATTTGCCACCTGTGAAGTTACTTGAACCCCGAATCTGGCGAAGGTACCACTGCGCCTTGGTTTCGTTCTCGGTATTATCCGCTTCAAAGGTTTCAGCATCTTCGGTAAAGTGACCATTAAAAATCACCGCAGATGACCATAAGTTACGCATGATATTCGCAACGGCATTGCCTGCTAATACTGGAATAAAGTTGATGGTGGCAATCGCTGGGAAGAACACATAGTCTTTCAACACTTGGCGTCTGGCTTTTTTACGGAACTCGGCCGCATCCGCCCAGACCTGTTTCCAAGTTTTGGTTTTATAGACCAGTGCATCTTCTAAATGCAGGTTTTGCACACCGACATACCACTGGAAAAAGAACATCAGCTGTAAGGCCAATGGGATATTGGCCAAATGACGCACTTCCCATTTTTGATCTTCAGTCACGCGTAAAATGCCATAACCCACGTCATGATCTTTACCGACAATATTGGTATAGGTATGGTGCATGTAGTTATGGGTGTAGCGCCAGTCATTACCTGAGCAGGTGTTATCCCAATCGTAGTCTTCGCCACGCAAGCTTGGATCATTGAGCCAGTCAAACTGACCATGCATCACATTATGTCCAAGTTCCATATTCTCGACGATTTTAGAGACACCCAGCATCGCGGTTCCCAACAACCATACCGGTGGAATCCAGCCACCGAACATTAACATGCCACGTGACGCGATTTCGGTATAACGTACAAAATTACGCACTTTATAGATATATTTTGAATCCTGCTCGCCGAGATTCTGCATCACCTCTAAGCGAATTTCCTCGACACGGCGACCAAACTCTTCTACTTGTTCAGGGGTTAAATGCGCTGACTTTGATACAGTCTTAAATTCTAATGCCATATTCATGCTATTCATCCTCAAATATCTTTGTTTTTATAGATCAATCGTGACTGGGCTAAGCGCCTGGCTTACACATAACTTGATCGGACGATTCGGTTGATCATCAATTTCACCCGTGATGACGTTTTGGGTAACGCCACTGACTTTGGTACAGCTACAGCGGTTACATACACCCATGCGGCAACCATGCTGTGGGCGTAACCCTGCTTGCTCTGCACTACTCAGCAAATTGGTCGTGGCAATAAAATTCTGTTGCGCACGACGGAAACTAATCGGTTGAGCCTCACTTGAATGCTCGATTTGTACAGGTTGGAAAAATTCTTGATGGAAGTTTTCCGCAGCACCCTGCTGTGTATAAATGTCTTGTGCTTGGCGCATCATGCTGTGATGACCACAGGCATAGGCTTTTACATCTTTAAAATTCGGAACTAAGGTTTCTAACAATGCAGCATCTAAATGTTGTTTCTGTACCGATGTATTAAAGAAGTGATAGTGCAACTGTGGATATTGCTCAGCCAAGGCCAAGATGTCCTGATGAAACACTTCAGCACGGTTAAAATACAACACATAAATGTCTTCGAGTTGCTGTTGTAATGCTTGTTGCAATAAAGAATAAATCGCGGTAATGCCTGAACCCGATGCAATCAGCACGGCGGGCTGCTGACCTTGGTGCAAGACAAAATCACCTTGTGCTTGCGAAATCTCAAAGTGATCGCCAACACGAAGTTGCTGAGCAGCTTTAGACACCACTCCTTGGACTTTGATGCCCAGACGGATTTCACCCTGTGCAGTTACATCAATAATCGAATAACTACGTTGCTGATATACCCCATTAATCATTAGGGTAATCAATACACTTTGACCTGCTTGAACTTGGCGAATATCAAAATTATGATTTGGCTTTAAGGTCAATAACACCATATCCGAACTAAGTGGCTGTACCGCAGTGACTTCTGCAAGTGTCCGCTTCCAAGCAAAAGTTGGCTTTATCTTTTGCAAAATAAAATCAACAAAATCTTCTCGAATCCAATGTGGCTGATAACTTAACTCTGCGTTCATACGTTCCTCGTTTTGTATCTGGCTATTTATATTGAGTGAACAAATGTTCATGTAGTGAACATGTGTACACTATATTTATTTGTGTTCACTGAGTCAACACTTGTTCACTAATTTTTTGGATATTTTTTATACTTTTTGATAAGCCTTTTAAAATAAGGAAAAAAATAAAAAATTACGCATGCTTTGAGCTCACACCAAATGGGGCTTGATCAGAGAAAGATCAAAAACATTGGCATTTAGCAATGGACAAGGACTAAAAAGTTTCTGTTTTTTTTGCTAGACTCTGCTGTACGGTTTCAATGAGTCTTATTCATGTCGATTAGAGATGAACGAAAACAACAGAGTCGGCAGGCTTTACTCGATGCAGCACTTCATCTCAGCACTGCTGGGCGCTCATTTAGTAGCATTAGTTTGCGCGAAGTTGCTCGCGAAGTGGGTTTAGTGCCGACTGCGTTTTATCGTCATTTCCAAGATATGGATGCGCTTGGACAAGAGCTGGTTGATCAGGTCTCTTTGCATTTAAAAAGTCTGATTCACCAATTGGGGCAGAGCTATTTACAACATAGCGGTTCGGCCAAAACTCGGACCAGCATTGAATTGTTTGTACAAGCGGTCAATCACAGCCCACAACAATGGCAGTTTATGATTGCAGAGCGTTGGGGCGGTTCAGAGACGGTGCGTATCGCGATTGCCCGTGAAATTGAGTTTTTGATTGAAGACCTCGCCATTGATCTGTGCAAACTGGAAACCTTTAAACATATTAAAGAAGCCAAGGACTTGCAGGTACTCTCGACCATTTTGATTAATATGTCGTTTACATGGGCCATGACCTGGATCAATCTGCCGAAACAATTCAGCATTGATCATTTACTCGAACAACAAAACCTGTTTATTGACAATGCAGCGACGCAAGTCCGTTTACTCTTCAGTGGTATCTCCAACTGGGAACCCCAAAACGCTTGACCGGATACAAACCAAAGTTTGATATATAAAAGCATTGCTTAGCGTTATGATGCATTAGACACTAATGTAAACGCAGTGTAGAACACTATGAGGAGCTTATAAGCATCATGAATCCTGATCGTCATACTCAGTTCTTAATTCGTAAAGAAAAAATTTTGCAGGTTGCGGAAAAGCTGTTATTAGAAAACAACCAAGAAATGACCCTAGATGAACTGGTTGCTGAACTGGATATTGCCAAGGGCACCTTATACAAACATTTCCGTAGCAAAAATGAGTTGCTGTTGGAGCTCATTATTCAAAATGAAAAAGAAATTTTAAAAATTTCAGACAAATACAATACCGATGTCAAAGAGTATGCACCACGCTATATGCTTTATCATTTAACCTCACCGAGTCGTACCATTTTGCTGCATCAGTTAGAAGAGCATCTGACCATGACTGAGTCGAAGTTAAAGCATTTGTTTGATGAGCTGTATGCCATTCGCCAACAGCGCATTGTCTCGTTGAAAGATATGACGGAAAAATATTTAAAATCACAAAACTACGATATGTCGATTCGGGATTACCTGTCTTATATCTGGTCACTGACTTACGGCGCGGCGTTGTTATTGAACTCAAGCTATTACCAGCGTTCAATTGGCTCACGTGAGAAATTGATTAATCTATACGTCAATCAGGCCTTGTCGCTACCGACACAGAAAGTTCAGATCGACTTAAAAGACCTGCAAATGGATCAAATCTAAATAAAAAAGGACTGCAATTGCAGTCCTTTTTTGATTGAACATGGGCGTAAATTATTTAGCTTTACGCTCTTTTTCCAACAAATAATCAACAACCTGTGTCACTTTCGCATCTTCACCCTGCACCACATATTTACCATTCACCACAACTGCTGGTACACCCGTCAACTGATACTGCTGCGCCAATTTATTCGACTCAGCAATTTTTGCCGTGATTGGGAAGGAATTAAACATGCTGTTAAATTTCTGCTCAGGTACGCCATAACGTGCAAAGAATTTTGCTTGCGATGCTTGATCAAAAATCTGCTGATTGCCGTCATGAATGGCATGGAACAATGGAATATGGGTTTTCTTGCGTACACCCAGTGCTTCCGAAACGTAGTAACCGCGTGCCCCTTGTTCCCAGACTTTATTCATCGCCGCAGGCGTACGTAAGAAATAAACGTCTTTTGGAATTTGCTTTAACCATGTTTGCATATGTGGTTCAAGCTTGAAGCAGTGCGGGCAGCCATACCAGAAGAACTCACGTACTTCGAGTTGTCCAGCAGGTGCTGAAGTTTTGCCTGGATTGGCAATCACGGTATAGTCTTTACCAGCCACAAAATCTGCTGCCATCGCATTCATTGAGAATGCCAACGCAACTGCACTTAAACCACCTAATACTAACTTTTTCATTGGCTTTGCTTTTCCTCTAAGCATTTTTCGTAAGTTTATATGCTAAATATAAAACAAACACGAGCAATTCGTTTTGCTTGTGTGAAGTTTTTTATTGGATTTATCGCTTTTTTTACCAGAATCGCTACACTACCAACAGATTAAACCGAAATAATCATCCTAAGATAGAGGTGACACCATGTCGCAATTGAATGTTGACCCGCAAGAAATCGCAAAATTTGAAGCATTGGCTGCCAAATGGTGGGATCAACATTCAGAATTCCGCCCACTTCATCAAATCAATCCCTTACGTTTAAACTGGGTAGATGAACGTGTCGGTGGCTTGGCGGGCAAAAAAGTACTTGATGTCGGCTGTGGTGGTGGCATCTTGGCTGAAAGCATGGCACGCCGTGGAGCCGATGTCCTTGGTATCGATATGGGCGAAGCACCTCTTGCTGTGGGACGTTTGCATGCACAACAAGACAATGTGCAAAACATTGAATATCGTCAAATCCCCGTTGAGCAACTGGCGCAAGAGCAAGCAGGTCAATACGATGTGGTGACCTGTATGGAAATGATGGAACACGTGCCAGATCCAGCCTCAATCGTGAAAGCGTGTCAAACACTGGTCAAGCCAGGTGGTCATGTGTTCTTCTCAACCATTAACCGTAACCCTAAATCGTATTTATTTGCGATTATTGGCGCGGAATATGTACTGCGTTTATTGCCTAAAGGCACACATGACTATCATAAATTCATTCGCCCGTCAGAAATGGCGCATGATATTCGTAATGCAGGGCTTAGCCTCAAAGAAATGACTGGTTTGCACTACAACCCGATTACCAAACACTACTGGTTAGCGCCGAATGTGGATGTGAATTACATGGTGCATACCACCAATGCAGGTGCGGAATGAAAGCGGTTTTATTTGACCTCGATGGCACGCTGATCGATACCGCTGCGGACTTTATTCGTATCATCCAGCAAATGTGTCGTGATGAACAACGCCCTGTGGTGGATGCCGATACCATCCGCACTCAGGTGTCAGAAGGCGCACGTGCCATGGTGAAATTGGTCTATCCTGAATTAGAAGTCACAGACCCAGTATTTTTAGCACATCGGCAACGCTTTTTAGATGTGTATGGTGACAATATTGTGGTCGATACCGACCTGTTTTCAGGGATGTATCCGTTGCTTGAAGAGCTTGAAGCACATCAAATTCCGTGGGGCATTGTCACCAACAAGCCGCGTGGTTTAAGTGAATCGTTATTGGCTAAACTGGATCTGACTGAGCGTTGTGCGGTCTTGGTCTGCCCAGAAGATGTCAGCAAGACCAAACCTGATCCTGAGCCAATGTATTTGGCTGCCAAACAGCTGGAGATCGATGCCCAAGACATTATCTATGTCGGTGATCATCCACGCGATATTGATGCCGGTCGTCATGCAGACATGTATACCATCTTGGCAGCCTACGGCTATTTACCCGTAGAATCCCGCGATGATCTTGATGCTTGGCAGGCTGATGCGATTATTCATACCGTTGCTGAACTGCATCAACTGCTTAAACAGAAAATCACGGTGTTGTCAGAAAATCAGGGTATGATGGGTTAAATTTAAATTTTTGCAGATAAGAACAGGAGGCATAACAATGAAATATTCAGAATATCAACCTCGTCCAGATTTACTGAAAGATCGTATTATCCTGATCACTGGTGCTGGTGATGGGATTGGTCGCGCTGCGGCGATGAGTTATGCCCTACACGGCGCAACGGTGGTCTTGCACGGTCGCACGTTAAATAAACTTGAAGTGATCTATGATGAAATTGAGGGCTTAGGTGCGCCACAGCCTGCGATTTTACCCTTACAGCTTTCAACCGCATCAACCCATGATTATGAGCTGTTGGTGAGCACGCTAGAGCAGCAATTCGGTCGTCTGGATGGTATCTTGCATAATGCAGGGATGCTTGGTGATCGGGTTGAACTGGCTGATTATCCTGTCGATGTTTGGGATGATGTATTGGCTGTGAATTTACGCGCCCCTTTTGCCCTGACTCAGGCTTTGTTGCCTTTGCTGGAAAAATCTGAACATGCTTCGGTGGTATTTACCAGTTCAAGTGTTGGTCGTGAAGCACGTGCCTTGTGGGGTGCTTATTCAGTCTCTAAAGTGGCCACCGAAGCCATGAGCAAAATCTTTGCCGCAGAAAACACCTATCCGAACATTCGTTTTAACTGCATCAATCCAGGTGGAACCCGTACAGCGATGCGTGCCAAAGCTTATCCAGAGGAAGATCCAAAAGTGCTCCCGACTCCAGATAGCATTATGCCCGCCTATCTGTACCTCATGGGCGATGACAGTTTAGATATGAATGGCCAAAGTATTGACGCTCAAGCTTAATTTCATCCTAACAATAATTCTAAATAACATTGGACACTGACGTTAAAACTGCTTTTTTCAGAGAAATGGGTGAAAAATCTTCATTGTTTTAAAGCAATAATGAATCGATCTTCACAGTTTCTCTGCATTTTTAACGTACAGTAGTTCACATGAGAGACATCCGAAGTCCATAAGGTGCATCATGAAAAAATTTTTCATTATCTTGGTTTTAGGTTCGACAACCCTGTTCAGTAGTCTGGGGGCTTTTGCAGGTCCGCATGATCGTGATGATGATTCGCGTGGTGGCGGTTGGCAAAATGGTCGTGGCTTTGATCGTCCAGATGGTGAAAATCGTCAACGTGAACGTCGCATGCGTGAAGAGCGCGGGGTCGAGCGTTTAAAACAACATCGTTGGCAGGAAGGCTATGTGATGCCTCAGCATTATCGTGGTAACGGTTATAAAGTCGACTACAAAGACAGTAATCTACCGCGCCCGGGTCGTAACGAACAATGGTACAAGATTAATAATGACTATATTTTAGTCAATTCCGATGATAATAGCATTATTCGAATCATGGGTTTCTAAGCCCCTTTGAGTCACTCGATTCAATAAAGTTGAATGCTCGCTTTAGGAATAGATTTATCTTTTGATTTTTTTCGTTAAAATCAGATCTAGTGCTGCATATCTGAGATCGACATGGCGAACCAAATGACTGAAAATTCACATAGTACCCCCCAAGATTATGTGCATTGGTTCCGCCATTCCGCCCCTTATATCAACGCGCATCGCGATAAAACCTTTGTATTGATGTTTGCCGGCGAAGCGGTTCAGCACGAAAATTTCCAACATATTATCCATGATATTGCCCTGCTGCACTCTTTGGGCATTCGTCTTATCTTGGTCTATGGCGCACGTCCACAGATCAATCAAAATCTTCTTGATCGTGCTATTGAAACCCCTTTTCATCAAAATCGTCGTGTGACGACACGAGAATCCTTACGTGGAGTGATGAATGCGGTTGGCTCAATTCGCCTCGAAATTGAAGCCCTGCTTTCCATGGGATTGGCCAACTCGCCGATGTATGGCGCTCGCATTGATGTGGTCTCTGGCAATTTTGTCACGGCCAAACCCTATGGAATTCGAGACGGCATTGATTTCCAGCTCACTGGAGAAGTCCGTTCAGTTGATACCGATGCGATTCAGCGCCATTTAGACAATCATAATATTGTTCTGCTTGGTCCAACTGGCTATTCCAGCACGGGTGAAGTGTTTAATTTACTGGCAGAAGAAGTCGCCACTAAAACCGCGACGGCACTCAAAGCCGATAAATTGATTTTCTTGGGTGAAAAACAAGGACTGATGAATGAGCAACAACAGTTATTACGTGAATTGAGCCCGCGTCAGCTTGAACCCTATATTCAACAAAATCAGCAGCAATATCCAGAATTTGCATTACACCTAAAGCAAGCACAACAAGCGTCCTTATCTGGTGTACATCGTGTGCATTTGATTTCTTATGCCTATGATGGCGCGTTGATTGAAGAATTATTTACCCGAGATGGTGTCGGGACATTGATCACCGATGCGCACTATGAAGAAGTACGGATTGCCAATATTCAGGATGTCGGTGGTTTAATCAATCTACTCCGCCCATTAGAGCAAGAAGGCATTCTGGTGTATCGCTCACGTGAACGTCTTGAAAGTGAGATTGAACAGTTTGCAGTGATTGAACGAGATGGCATGATCTTGGCCTGTGCTGCGCTGTACCCGATTCCGGCAGGATCAGATGAAATTCGTTCTGCGGAAATCGCCTGTGTTGCAGTCGATTCAAGCTACCGTAAATCTAATCGTGGTAGCCAGATTTTGCAATTTCTGGAAAGTAAAGCCAAACAACAAGGGATTCAGCAACTGTTTGTACTGACTACTCGAACGGCTCACTGGTTCCTTGAACAGGGCTTTGTCCCTGCCAGCGTGGATGATTTACCCAATGCACGTCAGGCCCTATATAACTATCAACGCAATTCGTTAGTGTTTAAAAAGAGACTGCGCTAAGCCCCTCACATGATGAAGAGATATGTTTATTTTTGATAAAGATCTCTCTTCATCATCATTATCTTTGCTTAAGTCTGAATGAAGAATAAATTCACCACTCAGTAAAATAATAAAAATTATATTAAAAACAATAATTTAATAAAATTTATTTTTTAACACTTATTCCATTTATCGATAAGATTATGCAATCTTCTATTTTGCACTTTTCATCATAAGCAAAGCCCGATTATTTATTTTTTATGCAATAAAAAAAGTTTTAGCTTAGTTGCTCATCTTATTTAAATCTTTTGATTTTTCGGGGAGCACAACCAACATGACCATTTCAATCCATCGTTCATGGGCAACATATAGCATCATCGCAGCAAGTCTTGCCAGCCTGATGGGTGTTGCAGGTTGTGCAAAAAAACCTGAGCAGCAAGAGACCACAAAACAAGAAACCACAACATTAAATATCGGCTTTCAAAAGTATGGCATCTTGCCGATTCTCAAAGCAAAAGGTGAATTAGAAAAAAATCTTGCTGCTCAAGGTGTCACGGTGAAATGGGTGGAATTCCCTGCGGGGCCACAGCTGTTAGAAGGACTAAATGTCGGTAGTGTGGTCTTTGGTGAAGCAGGTGAAGCACCACCGATCTTTGCTCAAGCAGCCAATCCCAATCTGGTCTATATGGCCAACCAACCGCCTGCACCTAAGGCCGAAGCCCTGATTGTACAAAAAGACTCGCCGATTCAATCGATCCAAGATCTGAAAGGTAAACGAGTTGCGCTGAATAAAGGCTCAAATGTTCATTACCTGTTACTCAAACTATTAGAAGCAAACAATCTCAGCTTAAAAGATATTCAACCTGTTTACCTGCCACCCTCCGATGCCCGTGCGGCATTTGAAAAAGGTGCAGTCGATGCTTGGGTGATCTGGGATCCATTCTTTGCCGCAGCAGAACATCAAATTCATGCGCGAGTGATCGCTACAGGCGAGCATTTGGTCAGCAATCACCAGTTTTATTTGGCAGACCGTCAATTTGCCGAAAGCCATCCTGAAGCACTTAAAACGCTGGTCAGTACACTGAACCAGACCACAGATTGGGTGCAAACCCATCCAGATGATGCAGCTAAATTACTGGAAAAACCAACAGGGCTCGAGTTTGATGTTTTAAAAAGCTCAATTTCGCGCATGGGCTTCGGGGTTCAACCGATCTCCGACAAAGTCGCCAAAGAACAACAATATGTGGCCGATGCCTTCTTTGCACAAAAACTGATTCCGAAGCAATTGCTGATTCAAGATGCCGTTTTAAAGAACGAGCTTAAATAATAAGGGGATGATGATGAGGTTATTATTGAAGGTTTCTGTTCTCGGCGTGCTGATTTCTACATTTTCACTCAGCGGTTGCCAAAAAAGCGATCCCCAAAATACTGAAAAAACAGCTTCAAGCAATGAAAACACGGCGGTCAAAACCCTGTCGATTGGCTTCCAGAAATCATCGCTCAATTTATTGGTAGCCAGACAACAACAACTGTTTGAGCAAGCCTTCCCGAATGCAAAAATTGAATGGCGTGAGTTTCCCGCTGGCCCGCAAATGTTAGAAGCACTTGCTGTTGGTGCAGTCGACTTTGGTTATGTCGGCAATACGCCACCGATCTTTGCGCAAGCCGCAGCAAAGCCGCTAAGCTACGTGGCTTATGAGGTGGTTGCACCGACAGGCCAAGCTGTGCTGGTCCATGCCAACGATAAGATCAATACCCTGCAAGATTTAAAAGGCAAGCGTGTCGCCGTACAAAAAGGGTCAAGTGCACATGAACTACTCGCCAAAACTTTGCAAAAAGCAGGGTTATCTTGGCAAGACATTCAACCCATCTGGTTACCGCCTGCCGATGCACGTGCAGCCTTTGATAAACAGGCCGTAGATGCTTGGGCAATTTGGGAACCCTATCTTGGAACTGCGGAGTTACAAGGCCACACCAAAACCTTGGTCGATGGCTCAGCCTTTCCAACCACCTATTCCTTTTATATCGGCAATCCAGACTTCATTCAAAAGCATCCCGATTCAGCACAGAAATTCATTCATAGCGTGAACAGTGCCGATCAATGGATTGTGCAACATCAAGATCAAGCCTTACAGATTTATGCACAAAGTACTGGACTCAGTACGCCTGTCGCTCAACAAGTCCTTAACAAACGACCAAAACCATCACCTGTCTATGCGCTCAATAGTGAAGTGATCAAGAGCCAGCAGCAAATCGCCGATTTATTTAAACAAGAGCAACTGATTCCTGTGAAGATCGATATTCAGCACAGTGTCTGGTCTACCCAATAAACATACATTTCATTTTCATAAGGAACATCGACATGAATATTTTCTGGTTTATTCCCACTCATGGTGACAGTCGTTATTTAGGCACCAGCAAGGGTGCTCGTCAGGTCGATCATGCTTATATGAAACAGATTGCCGTTGCCGTAGATAATCTCGGTTATGCAGGGGTATTGATTCCGACTGGCCGTTCTTGTGAAGATCCATGGATTACCGCAGCCAGTTTAATTGATGCCACCAAGCAACTTAAATTTTTGGTGGCGCTGCGTCCAGGCATTACCACACCTGCGCTTGCGGCACGCATGGCAGCGACCTTTGACCGCCTCTCCAATGGCCGTATTTTATTGAATCTGGTCACAGGTGGCGATGAGCAAGAGTTGAAAGGTGATGGTCTATATGAAGATCACAGCACCCGTTATCAGACCGCATCCGAATATGTCAAAATCTGGCGTGAAATCTTGACCCGTTCACATACGGGTGAGTCTTTTACTTTTCATGGTGAGCGCCTGAGTGTGGATGATGCCAAATTACTCTACCCACCTGTCCAACAGCCTTATCCACCGCTTTGGTTTGGTGGTTCTTCAGAGGCGGCAACTGAGTTGGCAGCGGAGCAAGTTGACACCTATCTGACCTGGGGCGAACCCCCTGCGGCAGTGAAAGAAAAGATTGAGTATTTACGTACTAAAGCAGCAGCCAAAGGCCGTACACTCACTTATGGCATTCGCTTGCATGTGATTGTACGCGAGACCAATGAACAAGCATGGGCCGCTGCCGATGAACTGATCCAATATCTGGATGATGCGACCATTGCCGCAGCACAGAAAAAATTTGCACAAATGGACTCAGTCGGTCAGCAACGTATGGCTGCACTACACGGTGGACGTAAAGATCAATTGGAAGTGTCGCCAAATCTATGGGCGGGTATCGGCTTAGTCCGTGGTGGTGCAGGGACCGCTCTAGTGGGTGATCCTGAAACCGTTGCCGCACGTATTCAAGAATATGCCGACTTGGGGATTGATACCTTTATTTTTTCAGGTTACCCACATTTAGAAGAATCGATCCGTTTTGCAGAATTGGTATTCCCATTACTACCACTCAAAACCTGTGAAAAACTGGCACAACCGCATTTAACTGGGCCTTTCGGAGAAATCATTGCTAATAACTATGTCCCTGAGACCAAGGAAGCAAAAACCTTGATCAAGGAGGACGCATGAGTGCGAAACCTTTTTTGAAGGATGTTTCACGTGGAACACAAAAAATAGGCAAAGGTTTACTGCCCTGGTTGTTTCCGATTTTACTGATCCTGATTTGGCAAGCGGCTTCTAGCTCTGGTGTGTTGCAAAGTCGAGTCTTACCTGCTCCGACGGCTGTCGTAAGTGCCTTCTGGCACTTACTGCTCAGTGGTGAACTTTGGCAGCATGTTAAAGTCAGTGCGGGTCGTGCCTTACTCGGTTTATTGATTGGTGGTGGGCTGGGTCTGGCTTTAGGACTACTCAATGGTTCATCGCGTGTGGCTTCAACCTTGCTCGATACCACCTTGCAAATGATTCGTAACATCCCTGCACTGGCACTGATTCCACTGGTGATTTTATGGTTTGGCATTGATGAAACTGCCAAGCTGTTCTTGGTTGCTGTCGGTGTGTTTTTTCCAATGTACATCAACACTTATCACGGTATCCGCTCGGTCGACCCACAACTGATCGAAATGGGCAAAAGTTACGGTCTCAATCGTTGGCAGCTCTACCGAGACATTATTTTACCGGGTGCGATGCCCTCGATTTTAGTTGGACTACGCTTTTCCCTCGGTCTGGTTTGGGTCCTGTTAATTGTGGCAGAAACCATTTCTGCTCAAGCAGGAATTGGCTATATGACCATGAATGCACGCGAATTTTTACAAACCGATATCGTCTTGGTCGGTATTTTACTCTATGCCCTGCTTGGAAAATTAGCTGATGTATTGGCTCAAGTCTTGGAGCGCTATTTATTGCGTTGGCATGCAGGCTATCAAAAATAAAAGGAATGAAAAGATGAGTAATCTTAATTTAAATTTTTACGATAACAATCTCATTCAGCCGATTGCCGAGCCAGAAACTACCACCGCACCTGCCAATGGTGCTGATATTCTGATTGAGCAACTGTATAAATTCTATGGTGAGGTTAAAGTCCTTGAAGATTTAGATCTCAAGATTGAAGCTGGTGAGTTCGTTGCCATCGTCGGACGCAGTGGTTGCGGTAAAAGTACCCTACTGCGTTTGATTGCCCAATTGGAAAAAGCCAGTTACGGTGAAATCAAATTCCAGTCCGCTCGCAATTTCCGCGAAGGCATTACCAGCGCTGATATTCGGGTCATGTTCCAAGACCCGCGATTATTGCCGTGGAAAAGCATTTTGCAAAATGCGCAGCTCGGCTTAGCGAAAGATCAACATCAACTTGCAGCCACATTATTGGAAAAAGTGGGTTTAAAAGACAAAGCCAGCCAATGGCCTGCCCAGCTTTCAGGTGGACAGCGACAACGTGCGGCACTTGCACGCGCATTATCACATTCGCCACGAATTTTACTGTTGGATGAACCACTCGGTGCACTCGATGCATTGACTCGTCTAGAAATGCAGAATCTGATTGAACGTCTCTGGAAAGAACAAGGTTTTACCGCGATTCTGGTCACCCATGATGTCAGTGAAGCAGTACAGTTAGCAGATCGAATTATTTTGCTGGATCAAGGGCATATCGCACAAAGTTTTGAGGTTAATTTACCTCGTCCACGGAAAAAAAGTATTGCTTTCGCACAACTTGAACAACAAGTCCTTGATGCGGTTTTAGCCACCTAAAACCGTGCTTTTTTGCACTTTTCTGGGGCGATATTTAGCATATGCCGCTTCAATCTCAAATGAATTTTTTACAAAATATGTATGCGCTTTTTTAGATTTCAATAATTATCAAATACATCGTTAGCATCGCGATAAAGTCGGCAATTTTTTCGATAAAAAATCTGGGTTATTGTGCACAAATCCGACAATTTATCTTACAATGTCAATGACATTTTTTGAATTAAGCTCGCAGATGGAACAGAAAAAAAGTACACAAAAGCGCAATCAACTGCTGAATGCTGCCCTGGATGTTTTTTCCGTCTATGGGTTTAGTGGTGCCAGTCTGGATGAGATTGCGCAACTGGCAAATATGCATAAATCGAATATTTTCTATTACTATGAAAATAAAGAGTCGCTATATGTCGAAGTGCTCACCACGGTATTACAAAAGTGGCTTGCACCCTTGCAAACCCTGGAGTCTGAGCTTGAGCCTACTGAAGCCCTCACTCACTATTTAATTCAAAAAATTGAAAGCTCACGTGATCAGCCTAAAGCCTCACGTTTATTTGCGCTTGAGATTATTCAAGGTGCCCCGCATATTTTACCGATCTTAAAAGGGCCGTTAAAAAAACTGTTTAAGCGTAAAACCAAGGTGATTCAAACTTGGCAAGAACAAGGTAAATTGTCGGCAGAGATTGATCCTGAATTGTTGATTCTCAATATCTGGGCAATCACCCAAAACTATGCTGATTTTTCGACGCAAATGGAAATGGTCACGGGTAAAACTTTGCGTAACCGTAGCATGTTTCAACGCACGGTTGAGCATACCGTGCATATGATGTTATACGGCGTGTTACCTCGTTAAATTTTCTTCACAAGCCTTATTTTAGTGATTGAAATACATAAAAAAAGCGACTTTATGAGTCGCTTTTTTTATTCAGTGCATGAGAATGTTATTAAGTTGACCTAAACAAAATAATGGAACATGAAAAATCACAGAAAAACTGTTTCAGTGCGCAGAACACAAAATCCACTAAAATATTGATATTAAATAAAAAATATCAAGAATTTCGTATAGTGGGGTATTATGTTAATTTTCTATAGTTAAAATGAATGGATCACTCGGATTCACAGATTTATATAAATGCATGTAAAGATTTAAGTAAGCAGGATTTGCGATGATACTTTTTGCATCTCCCCAAGAAATACTGGTCATACTATTTCCTTGTTCATAACTTCTTGTATTTGTTAATGTATTATGAGTTAAAGTTAAGTTAAAAGATCCCTGAAATACTCCACGAATATAAATCTCAAATTGGGTATTAGCTCTTAATAAGTGACTTTTACTTGGATTATTATCTGAATGCCATGCTAGTCCATTAAAAATTTTTGAATAAAAATCATGTAATTGGTCTAAATTACTTAATCCCTTTTTCCATAACATGGATCCAGTGACATTCGTATTAGGTCCTGTTGGGACATTTAAATCTCTCTCTGTCAGTGGTTTACTTTGCCATACATGAGAATAATGCTGAGGAACGACAAATGGTTGCTGTACAGGAACGACAAATGGTTGCTGTACAGGAACGGCAAATGGTTGCTGTACAGGAACGGCAAATGGTTGCTGTGCAGGAACGGCAAATGGTTGCTGTACAGGAACGGCAAATGGTTGCTGTGCAGGAACGGCAAATGGTTGCTGTACAGGAACGACAAATGATTGCTGTGCAGGAACGGCAAATGGTTGCTGT
>NZ_ATGG01000029.1 GCF_000413855.1 Acinetobacter gyllenbergii CIP 110306 = MTCC 11365
TTGCTGTGCAGGAACGGCAAATGGTTGCTGTACAGGAACGACAAATGATTGCTGTGCAGGAACGGCAAATGGTTGCTGTGCAGGAACGGCAAATGATTGCTGTGCAGGAACAGCTAACTGATTAGATAAAGTCTGAGACTTAATAACACTATATAATTGAATCTTAGGTATTCTAGGTGAAAGTGGATTTACGGGTGTACTACTTCTAGCTTCAAAGACTTCTCTCTTATTTTCATCTTCTAAGAAACCATTCTGAAGTAAATCATCAAGTTGCTGTTTGTCATATAAATAAATACATTCAGCTTTAATACTATTTAAATTAGTTTGAATAGCTTCGACTAAATTCCAATTACTGCCATCTATATGCAATAAAACATTAGCCTCAATATTCTTTTCGAATCCTCCAGAGGTTAAATTCGAACTTCCTATACTTAAAACACCCTGTCTAAGGGAAGCATCATAAAAACAAAAAATTTTAGGATGAAAAATTGCTTGTACATTACCTGTATTAACTAAATAAATTTCCTTAGCTGTATCTTGGTCTAGAAGATTCTCTAACGCTTGCTTAGAAGTTATTCCATTATTTATCCCAATGAAAAATATAATTTTTTTATTATTCAAAATTTTATTACAAAGAATATCTGTGCCATTTTTTCGTGCAAAAGCAACACTAACAATTCCTTCTAAATAATTTATTGATACTTGAGCTAGCTCACTAACAAAATCAGCGCCATCAAGACGCTGAAAAAAAATTTTTGGTGAAAGCATGGGAATCCATTAATTTCGTTGTCGTCTATCCTTTAGTTTAATCCAAATATTAACGAGTAAATCAATATCTTGCTGAGATATATCTAATTTTGAAAAGATTTTTGTGCCTTGAAGCTTCATCAACTCAATTATTGTTAAAGTTTTAAAGTTTTGATCTAGATCGTGCAAATCAAAATCTACATCAACAATAGGTATACGAATATTTCGAATTTCAGAAGGTACTAGCTCTAAAACTCCACCACCATAAGAGCGACCTTCAATTTCACAGTAGATAGCGGTTAGGGGATTTAAGAATAGAAAGGCTAATTTTTTTTCATCAACATTAGAAGCTGAAACTCTATAGGCAGTATCAGTTGTGTAAGCATCAAGCTCATTAAAAATAATACGAGGTACTTCATGAGCCCTTTTTAACATACTTAACTTTGTCGAAAACACTGAAGGAACTGTGTACCAAGGAGACCTGATTCTACATTTATAACGAGTATGTAACTCCTTACTTTCACCGAATTTAATATAGTCTTGAACCCTTGATGGTAAGTTTTCAAAGGAGTCCTTTATCCAAACAAAATTATTTGGTAATGAGTCATCTTTATTGCTTTGATGCTGTTTCTGATCATAAAGAATCCCGTCACAATGCTGACTTCTACCAAACATTGGATATACGAAGTCTTCGAGATCATATTCTTTTACTAGATCATCATTAACTAAAAAGAAATCATTGGCACCAGTAACAATACCCACTTCTACTTTTGCTATTTCATTAAATTTCTTAACTTCAGAAAGATTAGAAATCTTATTTAACAACTCAAGCTCTTGTGGATTTAAACAAGCTTTAGTCCATTTGTTTGGCAATTCACTTGTAGGTGTATAAGAGAACTTTGTTCTAAAGCTTTCAAATGGCTCGTCTAAGAATTCTAAATTATCAACCTGAATCAGTTTGATACCTACACATTCATCTTGTTCAGATTCTTTCTTTTGAACAAATAAGATAACTGCACCTTGCAGAGTTCCTTCAAACCAAATTTCCTTAGGATCAATTAATTCAATTGACTGGCATCGAGAAATTAAAAAATTTCTCAATGATTCAGCGTGCATAACATTAATAATTTCCGAAGGAATGACCATTCCTAATCTGCCATTAGGCTTTAATAACTCAACGCAAGACAATACAAATGGAACCCAAGCATTAGTATGCTTAGTAAATTTTTGACCTAAAATTTTAAATAATTGTTCAGTTTTATCTTGGAAATCTTTCTCTAAAAATTGATATCTAATAAAAGGCGGATTCCCAACGATCGCATCATGTTTCTTATTATTTTCAATTATTTGAACTAATGCATAATCTAAAAAATCATGATTCAGAATGTTTACATTTGATAACCCAATCGTTTGACAGACACTTTCTGCTTTTTGAGCTTCTAGAGGATCAAGTTCAAAACCATTAACTACAAAGTTTTCAGGGTCAACTAAGTCTTGTAAGGATTTAAAAAAAGATCCATCTCCACAGCTAGGTTCTAGAATATCTTTAGTATCTTCTGTAATGACCCACTGATTGATATACGCTGATATAGATTCAGGTGTGTAGTAACCTCCACGTAACTTTTGATACGTTTGCTCACTTTTAAATTTCATAAATTATTTAACTCGGGGTACATTTCTATAAAGACATTCTAATTTGAAACTAAATTAGTTTCAAATTATAACTACTTTTTTTCAAGCTCTTTTAGAGCGAAGCGAATGATACCATTATGACTTTGCCCATATCTTTCAGCTAAAGCTGTTAACAAGTCATATTCATGCTTATTCATTGGAATAGTTAATGTTTTATATTTTCTTGGTGCTTTTGGACTCAAATCCAAAACCAAATTAGACTTATCTTCCATCGAAGGACTCTCAATCATAATTAATTTAAGATCTACATCTTATTTAGAACTAAATTAGTTGCAAGTATTAAGAACCTATTTAACATGAAATCTCTTATGCGACACCAAACAAAATAACATTTTAGTTTCCACAACTTAAGAACAGTCGCTATTTTATCCAAGCACATAACTACATTAAATCTTTGCATTTAAAAATGCGCTTGATACAGTGCCAAGAGTTTCTGTGCTCCAAGCAGTAGATTTTCTTCCCAATCCAGATGAGCCGTATCATTGGCGCCATCAGTAATATATTTCACTGAAATCAAACGTACTCCGAGCTTTTGACAGACTTTGGCCAAAGCATAGGCCTCCATATCCACCAAATTACAGCTCACTTTTGGCAAACCTGTTTCAAAAGAATCACCCGTACCACAGATCCCTTTAGGCAAAAGCTCAAAATGGGCTTGGGTATGAATCTCCGCAGGAATTTCATCATCCATCGGTGTCACGCCTACGGCAAAACCTAAGGGAGACACATCCATATCACGCTGCACGAAAGTGATGACCTCAACCAGACTGTGCGCGTCGAAATGTGAACTTCCTGCACTACCTAAATTGATCAGCGTCTTACAGCCTGTCTTTTGAATCACCTCAAAGGCTTTAAATGCTGCATTAATTTTGCCGATGCCACTGTAATGAACGTCAATGCCGGCTTGTTCAAACAAGCCTTTAGATTCATTCGGTAAGGCCATAATCAGAGCAATATCAGCATTCATAAAAAAGACTCGTTCAAATCAAAATAAACAAACATAGCCAGAATTTAACAAAAAATATGGTACTCGGAAACGTCGTCCGCAACTGTTCGAGACAGGGCTCCATTTATAAGGAGTGGGTTCTGCGACTCTTTCAGCTAGTTGATGGTAGTCAACGAGTTTTGCGGATGACAATGGTTTTGCTTACTTTTGCCGAAACAAAAGTAAGTCGAACCGAAGGTTTATCCTGAAATTGGATGAGAACAAATAAGATTCCATCAAGATAATTGTTTTTAAAAAACTAAAGATATAAACCGAACTCAGGTTACAAAAAAAGGTGTGCTAAAGCACACCTTGATATTATTGCATCTTCTGCTGTAAGGCGACCAAACAAGGAGAGAAAAATAATTGACCGCTATAGGCCCCCACCAACGTTTTCTTCATCACCAATACCCATAGGCCAACCAACAACAGACTTAAAACCACAGCCGTATATTGTAAGAAGTCGATATGTAACTGATGCGCCAAGTTGAAGATCGCCAAAATAAACACACCAAATGGGAAAGTCAGTCCCCACCACCCCAAGTTAAATGGAATGCCAGTACGCATATGACGCAGTGTGGTCAAAATCGCAATCCCAAACCACCATAAGCCAAAACCTAATAGTACCAAACTTGCCACAATACCCAAGGCTGGCAGTAATGTCGCTAGGCCTTCAAAACCCATCGCCTGCATGATACGTGGCGCTTGTTCACCCAATAATAATAACGCTAATGCCCCTGTTCCAATCGGCCCTAAACATAACCAGCTAGAAATCGCGACCTCTTTTTCAGGTAACTGGTGCAAAGCCAAACGTAACATCAAAATGGTTAAGATCGCAAAAGCAGGTAAGACAGAAATGCCCCACAACACATAGCCTGTGATCAAGATGGTTAACGCATGCTGATCGGCTGCTAAATGCTGTAATAGCAGCCCCGCAGAGCTAGCCGCAACTTCACAGGCCACGATCGGGAGTAACCATACCGCAGTCATCCGTTGTAATTGATGATCTTGGCAGCTAAACATACAAAATGGCACCACCCATGCAATCACGACAGCAACAACAACATCGATATACCAAAGGTAAGTGGCAATCTGAACGGCAATATCGCCATATAGATGGATACCAAAGCTCAGAAAACCATTGGCAATCGTCGCTAAGCCCATCGGAATCGCACCGAGGAATAAGCTCATGTTGGGGTGAGTAAAAATCTGCTTGGCTTCAGCCGGAAATAAAATCCAGCGTAAAATATAAAGCACACTAAAAGTGCTAAATAACAGAATATTAAACTGCCATAATTTGGTCGCAAGCATAAATAAGACAGATGAAGCGAAAGGCAGCTGTGCTAAAATCATCGCCACCACACCTGTTCCCATGGTTGCAGTAAACCAGTTCGGGGTAAAATGGCGAATTACATCGGTACTCTGCTCTAGCTGATAAAACGGCTTTTTCATCTCTTTCTCAATATCAAGCGACTATGCAGTTATTTTAGGTCAATCCATAAATAAGAAAAATTGATTTATTTTTATTTAATGAATCAATTTAACTGATAATAAAACTTTAAATATTGAAATTTTTCTGTGTAAAAACACAACAACAAGACGAAACGCTGAGAATATGGCAATATATAGCCTTTGCAAAATCACTGTATTTAACGCCCATGAAGTTGCTTCGTCTCAACGCTTTATCGCCAAATTTTCAGTTACCTCCGACTGCGGTAACGATTGGCAATTTTGATGGTGTCCATCTCGGCCATCAAGCGATGATTGCTCAACTCAAAAGCTTGGCTGAAGCCCAAGGCTTAAAAACATTAGTGATGATTTTTGAGCCGCAACCGCTTGAATTTTTTAAAGGTTATGAAGCACCGCCACGAATCAGCTCGCTCAGAGAAAAAGTAGAATATTTAACTGAGCTCGGTGTGGACTACATTGCTGTTGCGAAATTTGACCAATATTTTAGAAGTCTAAATGCCACAGAATTTGCTGAACTACTTAAATTAAAACTCAATGCACAAAGCCTAGTCCTCGGTGATGACTTCCATTTTGGTAAAGACCGTCAAGGTAACAGTGAATTCTTGCGTGACTACGGCTTTGACGTGACCAATTTAAATACCGTGGCTTTAAATGGTGAACGTGTCAGTTCAACCCGTATTCGTCAGGTCCTTCAAGAGGGTGATTTGGCATTAGCAGCAAAATTATTGGGTCGTCCGTATAGCATTACAGGCCGAGTGCAATATGGTGACCAGATTGGTCGCACCCTTGATTTTCCGACCATTAATGTGCGTTTAAACCGCCATAAACCCTGTTTAAACGGCATTTATGCAGTGGATGTGGTGTGTGAAAATACATCATTGAATGCAAAAGTAAAACATCCAGATCCTGCCCTGAACGGGATTGCAGGCTATCAAGCCGACAGTCTGTTTGGTGCAGGTCATGTGGGGACACGCCCAGCCATCAAACAAGACCAGCCAGAATGGCGATTAGAGGTACATTTCCCTGATGTTTCTGCTAATCTGTATGGCTTATTGATGCGGGTCACTTTCCTTCACTATTTACATGGTGAGCTGAATTACCCTTCGCTTGAAGCCCTCAAAGCCGGAATTGATGATGATGTGCAAAAGTTACGAGACTATCGTAACCACACACCAGAATTTCCTTTTTAAATTTAATTAGTAGGATTTGTTAATACTTCACAAATCCTAAAGTAATACATGTCAGTTTACAAACTGATCAAACTGGAAGAAAACTTGCATGAGCGATAAGCAAACTCCTGAAAATGCAGTGGATTATAAAGCCACACTCAATTTGCCAGCGACTGAATTTGCCATGAAGGCAAACTTGGCTGTGCGTGAAGCCAAATGGTTAGAAGAGTGGTATGCCGACAACATTTATCAGCAGATTCGTGAAGCGCGTATTGGCAAGAAAAAATATGTACTGCATGACGGCCCTCCATATGCCAATGGTCAAATCCATTTAGGTCATGCCGTCAATAAAGTCTTAAAAGATATCATTATTAAAAGCCGCGTTTTAGATGGCTTCGATGCACCGTATGTGCCGGGTTGGGACTGTCACGGCCTACCAATCGAACTAAAAGTCGAAGAAAAAGTCGGTAAAGTAGGCGTTAAAGTTGATGCCTCAACTTTCCGTAAAGCTTGCCGTGAATATGCCTACACCCAAGTCGAATTACAGAAGAAAGACTTTGTGCGTATGGGGGTTTTTGGTGATTGGGACAATCCATACCTGACCATGAACTTCAAGCAAGAAGCGGATATCGTGCGTGCATTGGGCGCCATTGCCAAAGCAGGCCATATCGAACCAGGTCTAAAACCAGTGAACTGGTGTATGGACTGTGGTTCATCACTGGCTGAAGCCGAAGTTGAATACGAAGATAAAAAATCAGATGCGATTGATGTTGGCTTTACCGTTGTTGATCTTAAAGAGCTCAGCACACGTTTGAATGTCGAGGTTCAAGATGCCACGGATATCGTGATCTGGACCACTACACCATGGACCTTGCCTGCTAACCAAGCCGTAGCACTGCATGCTGACATCGACTATCAATTGGTTCAAGTCACGACTGACCGTGGTACGCAAAACTTTATTCTTGCCAAAGACTTGGTTGAATCAGCAATCGAACGTTACAAACTGGAAAATCCAGTGGTACTCGCTGATTTCAAAGGTGCTGCAATTGAGAACCTTCTTTTACAACATCCGCTGTTGGCAGATCGTCAAGTCCCTGTGATTTTAGGCGAGCACGTGATTGCAACAAGTGGTACAGGTGCAGTGCATACCGCACCTGGCCATGGTGTGGACGATTATAAAGTCGGTTTGCTATATCAATTAAAAGTTGAAAACCCTGTCGGTGGTAATGGTGTTTATTTACCAACATCGCCAATCTTTGCAGGGGAACACATCTATAAAGCCAATCCTCAAATCATTGAGGCATTGGGTGCAGTTGGTCGTCTGTGGGCACATCAGCCAATCAAACACAGCTACCCACACTGCTGGCGTCATAAAACCCCGATTATCTTCCGTGCGACACCACAATGGTTTATCAGCATGGATGCCAATGGTCTGCGTCAAAATGCCTTGAATGCGATTGAAAATGATATCGAATTTGTACCTGATTGGGGCCAAAGCCGTATTCAGTCGATGATTGAAGGCCGTCCAGACTGGTGTATCTCACGTCAACGGACTTGGGGTGTACCAATCCCATTCTTCGTGCACAAAGATACCAATGCCCTGCACCCGCGTACACCTGAATTGATCGAAGAAGTGGCAAAACTGATCGAGCAAGAAGGCATTGATGGCTGGTATAACCGTGAAGCAAGTGAGTTCATTGGTGCCGATGCAGAACAATATAATGCGGTACGCGATACTCTGGACGTTTGGTTTGACTCTGGAACTACACACTACGCTGTGCTGCGTGAACGTGATGATTTACAAGACCCAGCAGACCTCTATCTTGAAGGTTCAGATCAACACCGTGGCTGGTTCCAATCTTCATTGCTGACTTCAATTGCAATCAATGAACGTGCGCCATATAAAGGCCTACTCACCCACGGTTTTGTGGTTGATGAGAAAGGCCGTAAGATGTCTAAATCATTAGGCAACATCATTACCCCACAAGACATTATCAAAGATATGGGCGCTGATGGCTTACGTTTCTGGATCGCATCTGCTGACTATCGTTACGAAATGACCGCAGGTAAAGAAATCTTTAGCCGCGCATCAGATGGTTATCGTCGTATCCGCAATACCTTACGTTTCTTGTTGGCCAACTTGAATGGTTTCAAACCATCAACAGATGCGCTACCAGTTGACCAGTTGATTGCATTGGATCAATACATCTTGCAACGCGCTGCTGAAGTTCAAAAAACCATTCAGCAAGCCTATGAAGAGATGAACTTCCATATTGTGACCAATGCACTGACCAGCTTCTGTATCAATGACTTAGGTGGCTTCTATCTCGACATCATCAAAGATCGTCAGTACACCACCAAAGCGGATTCACAAGCACGTCATTCTGCACAAACTGCGCTATATCACATCGTACAAGCCTTTGTACGCTGGATGTCACCAATCTTGAGCTTTACCGCACAAGAAGCGTGGCCATTGATTCCTGAACAAACTGGTAAATATGTATTCACGGCTGAATGGTATGACATTCCAACCGCATCAACAGCAAACTTACTGTCTGAAGCAGATTGGCAAACATTGATTAGCGTAAAATCAGCAGTAAATAAACAGATTGAAGCAGCACGTAACGCTAAACTCATCGGCAGTAACTTATCTGCAAAAGTTGAACTTTGGGCAGATGAAGCATTACAGACATTGTTAAACCAATTGGCTGATGAATTACGTTTTGTCTTGATCACCTCTCAAGTCATCGTTCACCCTTATGCTGAACAAGGTGAAAGCACGGATCTTGCAGGATTACGTGTCCAAGTCTCCGCAGCAGATGGTGAAAAATGTGTACGTTGCTGGCATGTACTGCCAGATGTAAATACACATGTTGGCCATTCTGGTTTATGCGCTCGTTGTATTATCAACGTCACTGGCAGTGGCGAAGTGAGAAAATATGCATAATTCTGTGCAAACTAGCCCAGCAAAAAAAGGCTTATTCCAATTTTATCCGCATAACCTGCTTTGGCTTGGACTTTCTGTCCTTGCCATTGTGCTGGACCAATGGACCAAATGGATTGCCAGTTCACATTTAAATTATGCAGATCCTGTTCCTGTACTGCCCTTTTTAAATTGGACGCTGTTGCATAACTATGGTGCAGCATTCAGCTTTTTGTCTGACGCAGGTGGCTGGCAACGCTACTTCTTCACCTCTTTAGCAGGTGTGGTATCGCTTATTTTCATTTTCTGGCTAATGCGTATGCCAAAGAAAATGATCGTGTTACCGATGGCGATTGCGTTGATTCTCGGTGGTGCAATTGGCAATTTAATTGATCGTGTCAGCTTGGGCTATGTGGTCGATTTTATTCATGTTTATTATCAAAACAGCCATTTCCCAGCCTTCAACCTTGCGGATAGCTCAATTACCCTAGGCACGATTTTGCTGCTGATTGATACCTTCTTCCTTGAGAAGAAACGCAACCAAAACGTGGATGCATAAGATGAACGAAATTATTCAACCTAACGAAGAGATTCGTATTCAAGACGGCTCAAAAGTTGAATTACACTTTTCAGTTTCAATTGAAAATGGTGTTGAAATCGATAGTACTCGCGGTCGTGAACAACCTGTCAGCCTCGTGATTGGCGATGGTAATCTACTGCCAGGATTTGAAAAGGCACTCTTTGGTTTACGTGCAGGCGACCGTCGTACCGTACATTTACCACCAGAAGACTCCTTTGGTCCTTGGAATCCTGAAAATATTCAGACCTTCGATACAGTCAAATTTGAGCAACGCCCAATTGTGGGTCATATGATTGAATTTGAAGATAAGGCCAAAGCAACTTTGTTTGGCATCGTAAAATCGGTCAATGATGACATCACAGAGATTGATTTTAATCATCCACTGGCAGGCAAAAATATTACTTTTGAAGTGGAAATCTTCAAAGTTACCCCAGCAGGCCAGCAAGGCATCAAATTGATGTAACAAAAAAGCTCTCAAATGAGAGCTTTTTTTTACGCTGAAGAAAAGTATAAGATCATTTAAAGGCATTCATTTTTAAAATCAAAGCAATAACACAGGAATTTAAATATGCTGATTTATATTATTGTTGGTAGTGTTCGTGAAGGCCGTACCGCGATTAAAGTCGCCAATTGGGTAGAGCAAGCAACAGCAGAACTCGCATTAAAAGATATTCAAACAGAAATCGTCGATCTTAAGGAATGGGACTTACCGCTCTTTGCTGGTTCTCACCCACCTGCGACAGGCATCTATGATCAGCCGAAACAACAACAATGGGCAGATAAAATTGCACAGGCACAGGCCTTTATCTTCATTAGCCCTGAATATAACCATGGCTATAGTCCAGCACTGAAGAATGCCTTGGATTATGTTGGTAAAGAATGGCAAGGTAAACCTGCAGCCTTTATCGGCTATGGTTCAACCAATGGCTCACGCTCAATTAGCCAAATTCGCCAAGTGACCTCAAGCTTAGGTCTAGTTGATCCCAATGCCGTAATTGAAATTCGAGATATCTTTAAACGCAATAAAGACGAGAACTTTGAAGCCAACGAGTTTGAAGTGAAAGGCTTAGCAGCACTGATTGCCAAACTACAGAAGTATAATATCGCTTAGTTGTAAGCCTAAGCGTACGTTGATTAGGTTGATTGACGTCTGTTCCACTGCCAACTTGATCGCTAATATATAAAGCATAGAGAGACAGGAAGTCTCATTGAGAATAAGAACAGACACAGGACGTGGTCGTTAATAGGATATCAACGACATAAACTGAATTCGAAGAAGCCCCGTCAGGATGATGGGGCTTCTTTTTGTCTATTCTTTCTCTAGCAACTGCTGAATTCTCTTTTGATAATTATTTAAAAAATCCTTTGTTACCCGAAAATGCTCTGTTTCTTCATAAGATATCTCTCTAATCCCAGTGTCGGAAAACTGATAAATTTTGGCATTTGGATAAGCCAATAAAATAGGAGAATGGGTGGCAATAATAAATTGAGATTGCTGCTGACATAAACGATCTAAAACCGATAAGGTTGTCATCAACATCGTTGGAGACAACGCTGCTTCAGGTTCATCTAAAAGGTATAAACCTTTCCCTTTTAATTTCATTGTTAATAATTTTAAGAAAGCCTCCCCATGTGAGCGTAAATGTATATCTCCCCCATACTCCACCAAATAGTTCACTTGCTTCATATAGGTTGCAACGTTATAGAAGCTCTCAACACGCAAAAAGTAATAATCCTGAGGCTTCTTATAGCTTTTGATCGTTCGAATCGCCTGATGCAAATCAGAAGCCGTTGTCGCAGTATTCAATTGTACATTACGCGTTCCACCTTCTTCTGAAAAACCCAAAGCAAGCGCCAAGGCTTCAAGAATGGTCGACTTTCCTGAACCATTCTCCCCGACAAAGAAAGTGACTTCTGGATGGAACTCAATGCTTTCTAAATCATTAACAGCAGGAACGACATAAGGATAACTGGCCCAATCCAAGGACTCAGGTGATTTAAACTTCACAGCTCTGATATAAGGTCTTTCTTGCATAAAATATTGGCAAAACGATTTGTTATAGCATGCTAGATTTTATCTTTGAAAAACAGCGCCATTTATTTCTAAACGTCTTGAGCTGTCGCCTTTCTCAAATGATCCCTTTCGTCTTTAAATTAAATCCACTGATTATCAATAAACTCCATGACATCATATAAGCGATTTTCTAAGTGATTTTTTCCTACAGCACAAATAATTTCTTTAACCCCATCAACATACGGTGAATCACCGAAAACCTTTGTCTCTAAAACAATTGAACAGGACTTATCATCTGATATTTGAATACGATGATAGGCATGCCGAGTTAGATTTTGTTCAGGAATCGCAAGTTCAAATTGTTGTCTTTTAACATCACGCACTGATTCGATTGCATTATTCTGTAGACTAAGTGACTTGGCCATCGCTACAGCTGTTCCTGGTACAGAAGTCTTATTTGCTTGATGAGATTCGATGATACTGATTTGATATTGGCTGAAAGTGTGCCCACTTTTTTCAATCATATTCATAAATTTAAGCATTAATATATTGGTATTTGGGCATAAAACAACGGGAATATCCCAATTTTCTTGCTTGTAATCCCTATCTGTTGACAACTCAATAAGACGAGAACCTGTCTTTTTACAATACAAAATCGCTTCATTGAGTTCTCTGCCAGAACCAGCATGTACAACAATAGCGCCTTCAGCTTCATGATTATTTCGGTCTGTCCAAGCAAGGACTTTATACACTTGATTCAGATCTAATCCGTTGAGTAATTCAGTTGCTAATTTACCAGAGCCAATAATATATACGTTTGTCATAAATTAATATTTTTAGAAAGTTCATTTATTTTAATCTATTCTTTTCCTATTTTCTTTTCTGCCCGCAATAAAAAACACCCCCAACCGTTAGGTTGGGGGTGTTTAGATTTAAAAGCTGGCGATGACTTACTCTCACATGGCAAGTGCCACACTACCATCAGCGCTAAGAGGTTTCACTTCTGAGTTCGGGAAGGGATCAGGTGGTTCACTCTTGCTATTGTCGCCAGCAAACTGTTTATGGATACTTGCTTTGGTCT
>NZ_ATGG01000030.1 GCF_000413855.1 Acinetobacter gyllenbergii CIP 110306 = MTCC 11365
CCTTCCACCTGGACAACCAACGCCAGGCTGACTTAACCTTCTCCGTCCTCTCATCGCATTACACAGAAGTATTGGAATATTAACCAATTTCCCATCGACTACGCCTCTCGGCCTCGCCTTAGGGGTCGACTCACCCAGCCCCGATTAACGTTGGACTGGAACCCTTGGTCTTTCAGCGAACGGGTTTTTCACCCGTTTTGTCGTTACTCACGTCAGCATTCGCACTTCTGATACCTCCAGCATACTTCTCAATACACCTTCATCGGCTTACAGAACGCTCCCCTACCACTTGACTAATGTCAAATCCGCAGCTTCGGCACATAGTTTTAGCCCCGTTACATCTTCCGCGCAGGCCGACTCGACTAGTGAGCTATTACGCTTTCTTTAAAGGGTGGCTGCTTCTAAGCCAACCTCCTAGCTGTCTATGCCTTCCCACATCGTTTCCCACTTAACTATGATTTTGGGGCCTTAGCTGGCGGTCTGGATTGTTTTCCTCTTGACTACGGACGTTAGCACCCGCAGTCTGTCTCCCGGATAGTACTCATTGGTATTCGGAGTTTGCATCGGTTTGGTAAGTCGGGATGACCCCCTAGCCGAAACAGTGCTCTACCCCCAATGGTATTCGTCCGAGGCGCTACCTAAATAGCTTTCGGGGAGAACCAGCTATCACCAGGCTTGATTAGCCTTTCACCCCTATCCACAAGTCATCCCCTGGCTTTTCAACGACAGTGGGTTCGGTCCTCCAGTTAGTGTTACCCAACCTTCAACCTGCTCATGGATAGATCGCCTGGTTTCGGGTCTATACCCAGCAACTAAACGCCCTATTAAGACTCGATTTCTCTACGGCTCCCCTATTCGGTTAACCTTGCTACTGAATATAAGTCGCTGACCCATTATACAAAAGGTACGCAGTCACCGAACTAGTCGGCTCCCACTGCTTGTATGCATGCGGTTTCAGGATCTATTTCACTCCCCTCACAGGGGTTCTTTTCGCCTTTCCCTCACGGTACTGGTTCACTATCGGTCAGTCAGGAGTATTTAGCCTTGGAGGATGGTCCCCCCATATTCAGACAAGGTTTCACGTGCCTCGCCCTACTCGTCATCATT
>NZ_ATGG01000031.1 GCF_000413855.1 Acinetobacter gyllenbergii CIP 110306 = MTCC 11365
CCCGCCATATAATATTTGGCTGGATAGTTGTGGTAGGGATAGGCAATCACACCGAGTGGTGCAGTGGTTGGATTGTCGAAGGGATAAACCACTTTGTAGGACGTACCGACCACATAAGGGAATCGGGTATCTTTAAATGATGGCGCATTAACTGAACCATACGCCGATTTTTGTAAGAAAGGATTAAGCATCCAGAGGCGATGCCCCACATCTCCTGCAAACAGATTTAATTTGTCATGCACCATATTTGTAATGCTTTCGGCAGGTGAATAGTCATATTTATTCTGTCTTACCCCCATTTCCAAACTACTGGTTTTTGCACCCACTGCACCAATATCTGAATAGCAGTTTGTGGTCGCTTCAGGGTAATGAGTCAAGATGTTGTTTGCCGCAAGAATCAGGGCAGTCTGCATCATCTCATCTTCATGGGCATAATCGTATGTAATACTTGGCAACCCATGCAAGGCACGAACCGTATTGAGCTCATGTAAAAACTCATTTCTAAACTTTGCTCTGAGCTTACCTGCATAACAGTTATTGATATCGGGTGCATCACCCATAGATGAAGCTTTAAACACATCAAAGCTGATGGTTTTACTCTCTGCTGCCAGTGTTTTAGCATCCCCCTCTTGAGTAAGTTTAAGGGTACATAACCCTGCACCAATCCCTTTGAGTTCCCCCTGACTATAGGTACAGGTTGATGAAGAAAGGCTGCTAATCGTGACAGGTAGTTTGGCACTGGATTCCGTATCCAGTGAATACACACTCTCCGTCAGGATATATTTGATTTTTAGTGGGGTAATGGTTTGCTTGAGCTTATTCACGCACACATTATTTTCTAGATATTGCTCAGCCGCACAACTCACATTGACGGTCATGCTGCTATTCAGTGCTAGAACTTTTGCCGTCCCTGCCTGTGTCAATACCAGATTACACTGACCGACTTTATGCGCTTTAAGTTCACCGCCACTTACACTACAGATGTTGGGTGTGTTACTGCTAAACGTTACTACTAGACCTTGATCTGTTTGCAGCGATAATGGATAGCGTTGACCTTGAATCAGCGTACTGAATGGTAGTGACTGAATATTCTGCACTACCTTGTTTTTACATACACCCTCTTCCAGATATTGGCTTTCAACACAGGTCACGGGCTTAGGGATTG
>NZ_ATGG01000032.1 GCF_000413855.1 Acinetobacter gyllenbergii CIP 110306 = MTCC 11365
CCGTATTGAATCGTGTTGCCATCTTTGCTGACAGTGAGGTTCTCTTCACCTTGCACCGTTCCGATATCAACCGTATCGCCTGCTTTGACTGCACCTGCATTGTTAGAGCCATTACTTTGTAGGTTCCAACCCTTGTCTAATTCAGTCAGTGCATCACCTACATTACTGACGGATATCCCGTTGATCTCATAGTTTGGTGCTGTGACTGTACCATCTGGATTGACAATTGAGCCTCCACCCAATG
Organism: Acinetobacter gyllenbergii CIP 110306 = MTCC 11365; assembly: GCF_000413855.1. Taxonomy (GTDB): domain Bacteria; phylum Pseudomonadota; class Gammaproteobacteria; order Pseudomonadales; family Moraxellaceae; genus Acinetobacter; species Acinetobacter gyllenbergii. The sequence goes on from NZ_ATGG01000032.1 coordinate 245, forward strand.
CACCTGAGACACTTTGTGCTGTACCTGCCAATTGACTACCATTGATTACATCAGTCGAAGTTGGATTTACATCACCTGCTGTTACACCACTGATTTTTCCTGTTGTGCCGTCAATCGCGACATCACCAACTTGAATTGAATCAAAATCTACATCACGTGCAGTAGCGACTTCATAATTGGTACTGCCATCGGCATTGGTTGATTCAGTTACCACCATATTGTCACCTTCGGTGACTGTGGTTTTTGCTGTCACTGCATTTTTACGTACGGAGTCAATCGCATCATGGATGTTAGCTTCACCCGTATTCCCTACATTGCTGGTGGTCACCGAACCATTTGGATTTAAGACGGTTTCACCACCAATTGCGCTTCGGACACTGTCTGCAACACCATGCAGTTGACCACCATTGATTGCTTCACTTGAACCTGCGGCAACCGCTCCATCTGCAACACCACTGATTTTTCCTGTCGCGCCATCAATATTCACATCACCCACTGTGACATTGTTAAACTCAACATTATCCGCAGTTGCAACGTTATAGATGTCTTGTCCATCTGCACCTGTGGTTTTGGTCACCGTGATGTTCTTACCTTCGGTCACTTCGGTTTTTGATGCCGCAGCCGCTGAATCTAATTGATCCTTGTTAACTGCATCGGTACCCACTGTGCCTGGTGCAACATTGCTGATTTTGTTACCCGCAACATCAATACCTGCTTTGGTGATACTTGGGCCATTGCTGATCATTACACCATTGTCATTGATGACGGTATCGCCTGCCGTGACGCTATCCACTTTCAAGTCACGGTTTAAGCCGTATTGAATCGTGTTGCCATCTTTGCTGACAGTGAGGTTCTCTTCACCTTGCACCGTTCCG
>NZ_ATGG01000033.1 GCF_000413855.1 Acinetobacter gyllenbergii CIP 110306 = MTCC 11365
ACTGTAGAACCTTGGCTCAAAGCATTGGGAAAAAATTATAGAAAAGTGGATAGTACAGATGGAGCTAATTTAACCAATTTATATATCTATGATGAGATTGGCGTTCGCTTGGTTGAGAGAAAAAATGATAAGCAAATTGATAGTTTTCGTTTCCGTTTAGAAAGACCAGAGCACGATATAAAGAAAGAAACAGATGCAGAAATTGAAGAAGAGCTAAAGAAACCTGATACGGAGCAAGTAAGAAGTATCTTTAAGGATGCGATTGATGTAGATGGCGTACTTGTCGGTGCTTATCCCATGCATGATGAAATTAGAAGTAAATTCCATGCAAAAACACGGGTGAGCTACAACTTTACGACAGATTGTAATGAAAATCAAAAAGGTGACGTATTTGGAATTGAGTTAAGTACCAGTTTTAATGATCCTGAAGTGATTGATCATATGTATTTTTATAATTATTTTGATTCTATCAGTGATGAGGAGAAAGCGAGACAGCGTAAAGCATTCTGTGAAGGCCCTGATCGCGATCATCCTATTTTAGGCGGCGGTTGTGACGACTATCCTGTGAAAAAATAACTGTATTGAATATGAATAAATTTAATATTTTTGGAATTCTGCTTATCAGCTTTGTATGTATCAGTTGCAGTAATGACCAGTCAGCAGGGCAACCAAGTGCTGATACAGAAGGATCTATCAAGAAATTAAACCAGAAGCATCAATTTAAGGTGCGTGGCTGTGCAATTCATTATAACGGCACAGATCTCTATCTGAATTCTACTGTAGACCCTTGGCTCAAAGCATTGGGAAAAAATTATAGAAAAGTGGACAGTACAGATGGAGCTAATTTAACCAATTTATATATCTATGATGATATAGGCGTTCGCTTGGTTGAGAGAAAAAATGACAAGCAAATTGATAGTTTTCGATTTCGTTTAGAACGTCCAGCACATGATATTAAAAAAGAAACCAATGCCGAAATAGAAGCAGAATTGAAGAAACCTGATACGGAACAAGTACGGAGTATATTTAAAGATGGGATTGATGTAGAGGGTGTACTTGTCGGTGCTTATCCCATGCATGATGAAATTAGAAGTAAATTCCATTCCAAAACACGCGTGAGCTACAACCTTAAGGCAGATTGTAATGAAAATCAAAAAGGTGAGCCATTTGGAATTGAGTTAAGTACCAGTTTTAATGATCCAGAAGTGATTGATCATCTGTATTTTTATAATTACTTAGATTCGATGAGTGAAGAGCAAAAAAAACATTTATATAGAAGAAAAGATGAAACTGGTAAGGAGGTATGCGACGAATATTTTGATGTAAAAGCTATGAAGGTTGTCCCAAGATACTGCACGGAAAAGGAGTTGGAAGAGGAAAATAAGTAAACTTCTTTTTTTTCTTAGTAGTTGTAATGTTCAGGATGATTTTTAATGAAATACAAGTTGATTTTAATTGTTTTGGTTATTTTTGCGCTGCAAGGCTGTGGCAAGAAATATAAGATTACACCTGAAAATTTAAATGTAGCCCATGTTAATCAATTTTATCATCAGGTCATTCATATTTCTGGTGGAAAAGTTATTGATAAGCATAAGCCATTAAATACAGACATCCCAAAGGATCTAGGAGTTGAGGTTCGACCTGTTGATGATTTAGATGGATATAATAGAATAGAAATTAAGGGAACTCCAAGGTATAAAGGTACATTTACAGTTCATATCTCAGCTGGGTTTTACGCTGGCGGGGACGCTGAAATAGACAAAAAATACACTTTTATAGTTCAAGAGTAATTGAATAGTCATAGTTTAAGGGTTTGGTATGAATTTCACATTTATCTTTACTCTATGTTTCGCTTTAATGGGATGTAGTCGAAATTATCAAGTACAACCTAGTGAATTACCAATCGCTCATATGAATAAAAATTATAGTCAGGATATTACGATTACAGGTGGAAGAGTTATAGAAAGAAGTTTTGAGATAAAAACAAACTTTCCAAGTGATATGGGGGTTGAAGTAAAGCCGATTAATACAAATGATATAAGTGCGTATAATAAATTAAGGGTAGAAGGAGTACCAAAATATAAAGGAGCCTACGATATCAGTATTTCTGTGGGTTTTTATGGGGCGGGGGATGATGAGTTGAGTAAAACCTACAAATTTGTTGTGAATTAAATGTTTGGACACTAACTTTCTAAATTATAAAAAAGCAGAGCCGAAGCTCTGCTTTTTAAGTCAATCAGTTTTAGATTTTGCTGATCAAGTCATTGATTTGTTTTGCTTGTTCAGCTGCATTACCCGTATAGGTTGCAGGTGTTAACTCAGCTAGGCGAGCACGCTCATCAGCTGGTACTTGTGCAAGTTCATCACCATTGACGAAGTTCACCATCATCTCACGTGTCATTGCTTGACCACGAGTAAGTGCTTTTAATTTTTCGTATGGCTTTTCAACATTGTAGCGACGCATAACAGTTTGGATCGGCTCTGCAAGAACTTCTTGTGCTTGATTTAAATCTTCGTCTAAACGTGCAGCATTCAGTTCAAGTTTACCAACGCCTTTTAAGCAGGCATCAAAAGCAATTAAGCTTTGGGCAAAACCAACACCCATATTACGTAATACGGTTGAGTCAGTTAAGTCACGTTGCCAGCGTGAAACAGGCAGCTTTTCACCTAAGTGACCTAAAACAGCATTGGCAATACCCAAGTTACCTTCAGAGTTTTCAAAGTCAATCGGGTTAACTTTATGCGGCATGGTTGAAGAACCCACTTCGCCATCTTTTAACTTTTGTTTGAAGTAACCGAGTGAGATATAGCCCCAAACGTCACGGTTAAAGTCGATCAAGATGGTGTTGTAACGGCGTAGAGCATCAAATAACTCAGCCATATAGTCATGTGGCTCGATTTGTGTGGTATACGGGTTGAAGCTTAGGCCTAAAGACTCAACGAATGCTTGTGCATGTGCAGCCCAGTCAATTTCAGGGTAAGCAGAAAGGTGAGCATTATAGTTACCGACAGCACCATTGATCTTGCCGAGTAATTCAACATTTTCAAATTGCTTGATTTGGCGCGCTAAACGATAAGCAACGTTTGCCATCTCTTTACCCAACGTGGTAGGGCTTGCCGTTTGACCATGTGTACGAGACAACATCGGTTGTTCAGCATGCGTTGTTGCCAAAGCAGAAATCGCATTGAGAAGTTGCTTCATACTTGCAACTAAAACTTCACGACCATTTTTCAACATTAGCGCATGAGACAAGTTGTTGATGTCTTCAGAAGTACAGGCAAAGTGAATGAATTCGCCTGCATTTTGTAATTCATCAATATTGGCAATTTTTTCTTTAAGGAAATATTCAACCGCTTTTACATCGTGGTTCGTAGTGCGTTCAATTTCTTTAATGCGGTTTGCATCTTCTTCAGAGAAGTTTGAAACGATTGCATCTAAAGCTGCATTGGTTTCATTTGAAAACGGTGCAACTTCAATGATTTCTGCACGATTTGCAAGTGCTTGTAACCAACGCACTTCAACCGTGACACGAGCGTGGATTAAACCAAACTCAGACAAAAAAGGGCGTAGGGCATCGCATTTGCTAGCGTAACGTCCATCAAGTGGCGAGAGTGCGGTTAAAGCATTCATACAGATTCCTTAATTTTGGAATAAACATAAAAATAAATTCGTTGTAGCATCGGTCTATACCACCTGATACTGCAAACGAGCGAGAGCTTGAATATCTTGCAATAATTTGCGTTTACTAAAGATCATACTCCATGAGCTGCCACCGAGCTGCTTCCATAAATGTGCAAGTTGTAAGCCTGTAAAGAGGCATGCACGAATACGGTTGGTATGATTGATATCTTTAAATGCTTCGGCATTGCCACGCACTAAAATACGTGGATTGATCTGTCCAGCAGTTTCTACATAGGTCTGTGCGAGATTGGCAATGATGCTTGGGTGCAGATAGTTATTATCGAAAAATGAGAGTTGCTTTAAGATTTTTTGCTGTGCTGTTTCGATGATTTTGACGTATTCGGGATTGCTGTAGACTTTCTTTTCCAGTTGCAATAAAGCCATTGCATAGGACATCGGCAGTTTAGCCGTAGACATTTTTGGAACACGGGATTTGGGCGCGGTATTAAAAGGCTGAGTAATACAGCCTTCTAATGTTTTTAAGCCGAGTGAAATATCAGCAAGTTGATTAAAGAAATCTAGGGTTTGCGTAGCATTGTTGGCAGTCGGTCTAATATTCAGGCTGGCTTTGATCAATAGCTCAAAATAAAAATTACCACTATCACCAATGCTTTGCTGGCCAGCCATTGCAGTCATATGTGTTAACTGAGTTGCCTGAAAGACCGCAGCCAATGCCAGAGCACGGTTCTGTCTAACATTCAACGCTTGAGTGTGCTGAAAGGGTAACTCGACCATGCTTCGCTTCCAATTTCCTTAAATAAAATCTGGTTCAGGTGCATTGGTATGGTGAATCACACCACCGCCTAAGCAAACCTCTCCAGAGTAGAACACCACGCTTTGTCCTGGAGTCACAGCGCGTTGCGGCTCATCAAACTCAACCCGAATGCCATGTTCAGTCTGTTCATCGCGATAAATTGTACACGCTTGATCTGGCTGACGATAACGGGTTTTCGCTGTGCAGCGGAATCCAGCCGATGGAATGTCCTGTTCACCTGCAACCCAATCAATCGACTCGCTCCAAAGCTGTGTACTTTGCATCAATGGATGTTCATGTCCTTGACCAATCACTAGTCGGTTATTGGCAATATCTTTATGGAGTACGAACCATGCACCTTCTTGTACACCTTTCATACCACCGATACCGATACCACCGCGCTGACCCAGCGTATAGTACATCAAGCCATGATGTTCACCAACTTCTTTACCTGATTCCAAAACAATTTTTCCAGCTTGTGCAGGTAAGTATTGTTTTAGGAAGTCAGTAAAGCGACGCTCACCAATAAAACAGATACCGGTGGAGTCTTTTTTCTTGGCTGTTGCTAAATCCAGTTGCTCTGCAATGCGACGCACTTCGGGTTTTTCAATTTCACCCACAGGGAACAAGGTCTTGTTAATTTCTCGACCATGAACCGCATGTAAGAAATAGGTTTGATCTTTATTATTATCGACACCACGGAGCAATGGCGCATAGCTTTCGCCACGTGAATTTTGTAGGCTCGCACCACGACGTGCATAGTGACCTGTGGCTATAAAGTCTGCACCCAAGGTCATGGCATGATCGAGGAAGGCGCGGAATTTAATTTCTTTATTGCACAGAATATCTGGGTTTGGTGTGCGACCCGCAGCGTATTCAGCCAAGAAGTGTTCAAAAACACGATCCCAGTATTCCATGGCAAAATTGGCGGTGTGCAGCTTGATACCAATCTTATCTGCAACCGCTTGTGCATCTGCTAGGTCTTCTAATGCTGTGCAGTAATCCGTACCATCATCTTCTTCCCAGTTTTTCATGAAAAGACCTTCAACTTGATATCCTTGTTGAAGTAATAATGCGGCAGAAACGGAGGAGTCTACACCACCAGACATACCGACGATGACACGTTGTTGCATCTAATTAAGCGTCCAAATGAGAAGTTAATGAGGGAGAAAAAGGGTGCTCATAAATAAGCGATAAAGGATATTTTTTGCCAGCCAAGGCATCTTTAACAGCTTTTAAAACCAATGGGCTACGCGCTCGTGCTGATTCTTGTAGTTCATCCAAGTTCATCCATACTGCAGCGACAATGCCTGTATCCAGTTGTGCATTTTCTTCAACTGCCGTGACATGGGCCAAGAAGCAAAAACGATAGTAGGTACGATCAGGAAACATTGGCGGTGTATAGGTATAGATGCCCAGTAGATGATCAATTTCAACGTGATGGCCTGTTTCTTCTAAGGTCTCACGAATGGCTGCTTGAATAATGGTTTCACCACATTCGACATGACCTGCTGGTTGATTAAACACGGTATGTACAAAGCCTTCGCTGTGTTCTTCAACAAACAGAAAACGTCCGTCTTTTTCGACTACAGTGGCGACTGTGACATGAGGTGTCCAAGCGGTCATAGAAAGCACCAAGGTTTTAAAAAACGTATTCTACAAAATTTGAGGCTCGGTGGCTAGTTGATGTCGATGTGCATTTTTCTGACATGAGTTGAATATAAGGTTTTAGTTGTAAAATATGACAATATTCAATTAACGTTTAGGCATCCCTTTTTTTAATTTTCTAATTCTTAATAAATATATGCATTCAGTTTCCGCCATTTTTTTACAAGAACATCCAATTCATGGGTGTATTCATGATGTAAGCAACAAGTTAAAACCATTTCCGATTCTTGCAATTGATGATGTGCCCTTGAATCAATGGGTCAATCAAAATACAGAGATTCTTGAGCGCACAGATAACTTGGTTCCCGCTCAAGGGTGGCTATACGATTTTGAGAGTGAGCTTGCATTAAGTCATGCTTGGGCGCTTTTAACGCCGAATTATTGTGAATATGGTCCAATTTCAACTGTTGTTCCTATTTTAGTCTGTCCAGATGATTTGGATCTGATCTGTAGTGTCGTTGTCGTTGAGCAAGTGGTTACAGCGACAGAAGTAAAATGGGTAAGATTTGGGCAAGCATTTGGAAATCTCCATGATGTTGTGACTTCTGTTATTTGGCAGCAAGCTCCAATTACACCAGAATTAACCTTCCAGTTTTCACAATTTGAACAAACTGTTTGTGAGTTAAAAGGCTTGGATCGGATGTGGCGTAATGCTTAGATCTCAGGATATGTTGTATGCAGCAAAAATCTTCATTAGTGTGATGGGATAATGAAACATTTGAGTGTCTTCAAGCGTTAAAACATAGCTCAAGGCTACTCTATTCGGTTGTTCTGAGGTGTAGGAATGAATGATGATTCAAAAGGCATATCAGCCAGTTTTAAAAGACCTAATCTCGGTTTTTACTGGCGAATTTACGACACAGCTTGATAGCCTTTATATTTATGGAAGTGTAGCGAAAGGAAAAGCGATTGTTGGTCAGTCAGATTTAGATGTGTGTGTTATTTTTAAGCATCAAATTGAGCATCTGGATCAAAAAATCGCTGAAATTAAAGCAAGCCTTATCGCGATCTATCCTTTTATTGCAAAGATTGATGTCGATGTTGGCTATTTAAGCGAGGTTCTACATGAGAAAAATAAGCGTCGATGGGGAGCGTGGATTAAGTTTTTTTGTACCAATATTTATGGGAGAGATTTAAGCTGTTTTTTCAAGGATATCGAGATTGATAGACAGGTAATTCGAGCAATCAATGATGGATATCATGAGGAAATACAAGCATATTTGGATGTGCTGGAAGTAAATGACAAGCCTCAAGAGGAATTGATCAAGCTAAAAAAATCTTTAATAAAAAGAATGATTCGTCTGCTGCCTTTAACTTTGAATAATATTGAGGACTGGCCATTAAGTTTAAATGACACCATCGAACAAACGATACTGGCCTATCCTCAGCAAAAAGATCGGCTGTTTTTCTTGCTGCAAGAACTTGATCATCCAAGCTCAGTTGATGTGCTCTTAATGAATCAATTAACAGAGACTTATATTTGGATTGAAGCGCATTTGATTTAATTTTTGCTGTTTCTATTTGCTCAATCTATGACTTGTTTAAATAAATATCCTTTACATAAACGTGCGATGAATTTGGCAAACGGAAGACGGATTCCCACATGCGCAAAAAAAACTATGTATCACCGACAGCCAAAATTTGATCTCTAGTAAATCGAAAGTGTTTGATTCAAAAAAACAGAATGTGCTAGTGTGTTTTTTGACCGTAGGGTAAAAATAATAATCCCCGCCTAGAAAAGTCATATTTGTGATGGCCTTTCAATGATTTAGAAGTAGAACAGATAATTTATTAGATTGATAGACAGCACACGGAGTTAAAATATTATGCAACATATTAAAATTAAACCTGGTGTCGCTTTAGCAGAACAAGCAGAGATTGGCCATAATCGCTGGCATCCAGATATTCCATTTTTAACATCGGTGAAACCAGGCGAAGAAATTCTTATTGAAAGTCTAGATTTTCTAGACGCTCAAATTAAAGATACCGATGATGTTTCTGATGTAAAACATGTTGATCTCACGCGAGCACATCCTTTGACAGGCCCTTTTTATGTCGAGGGTGCTGAGCCAGGGGATTTGTTGGTGATTGATCTTTTGGATATTCAACCTATCTCTTCGGTCGGTTTTTCTGGGGTTTTTGCCAAGGAAAATGGCGGTGGATTTTTAGCTGATTATTTTCCTGAAGCAGATAAAGCAATTTGGGATTTAAAGGGATTATTTGCAACGTCGCGTCATATTCCTGGTGTTCGTATTGCTGGCTTGAAGCATCCTGGCTTAATGGGGACGCTTCCTTCACATGAACTGTTAAAAGAATGGAACCGCAGAGAAGCATTATTGGTACCTAAGGGACAGGCAAATCCACCCGATCCAAGAACTGCAGTATTACGCGGCGTGACGGGGGCTGAGTTTGATCGGATGGCTGCTGAGGCAGCACGTACAGTGCCACCACGTGAGCATGGTGGTAATACCGATATTAAAGATCTTGCTGCGGGCAGTCGTATTTATTTTCCTGTGTATCAGAAAGGTGCTGGCTTCTCGATGGGTGATTTACACTTTTCACAGGGTGATGGTGAAATTGGCTTCTGTGGTGCGATTGAAATGGACGGGGTAACTCGTGTTGGCTTTGATCTGATTAAAGGCGGAATGGAAAAATATAATATTGATTCACCGATCTTTGTTCCAAGTAATGTCAGACCAGCCTACGATCAGTGGTTAACCTTTGAAGGCATCAGTGTTGAAAATGGGGTAAATCATTATCTGGATGCGACGGTTGCCTATCGCCAAGCCTGTTTAAAGGCGATTAAATATCTTGAGAATTTTGGATTTACGGGATCTCAAGCCTATATGTTGCTGACTGCTGCACCTGTTGAAGGGCGTATCGGTGGCATTGTGGATATTCCAAATTGTGCATGCACCATTTCTCTACCAACCTCTATCTTTGAGAAGAATATTTTGCCGCAAGGTGCCTTAAACGAGAATAAGTTTTGGGGACATCGTTAGTAATATTAATACCAGCGTATAAGAAGGATTTTAAGATGCCACTGTATGATTTTAGATGTGAACATTGTGAAGGGATTTTCGAGCAGAATGTCCCGATGGTCAGTATTGCAAGGGATAATACTTCTTGCCCATATTGTCAGCAATCCATGTTGTTAAAACCGATGATTACAGGGCATCAAAAGGTCTCAGTCAAAAATAAATGGCGACCTTCATCCAGTGCCGAGCAATTGGCAGGTCCATTGGTTGAAGGGCCTGGAACACATAAAAAAAGTGCTCGGACATCGGTATTGCATAATTGCCGAGGCGTGAATTGTTCTTTATGTGAGCTTTGAGCTTCTACACTTTAAAAGTAGGAGAGATGTGCCATTTTGTAAGAGTAGGGCAATTGTGATCATGCAGCATAAAAATGATATTCCAAATTTTTATAGTTCTTGATTGAGCCGCATCAAAAAAATTTAATCAATATTATGTTCTAAACAGTATTTTTTCCATTTACTTTTAAAATTTTCGATCGCATTTTCAGCTTCTTTTTCATCTGCATAAACAGGGGAGTTCTTTGCTTCATCAACTATTTTGTTGAATATTTCGCTTTTTTCTTTAAATAGTTTTGCATAAGTATCTTTTGCTTTTTCTACATCAGATCCCATTTGATGGAATGTCATCATTGTATCTGCTGTATATTCGATACCCGCACATTTTTCTAGATCTGCAGCATTTAGGGGTGATGTTAAAAAATACATGATGAATAAGGCGATTATCTTTTTCATTTAAACAAACCAAGTTAAAAAAGAAGAGTGTACATATATTTACTCTCTTCTTAATTATAATCAAAGATATAAAAATCAAGCTGAAAATTAAGAATCCATTTGATCTAAATAATTATCCTTCACTTTCACATAATGACGTGCTGAGTAAGGTAAAAATTCCATTTCTTTTTCAGTCAATGCACGAACTTGCTGTACTGGACTGCCGACATAGAGATAACCACTTTTTAACACTTTACGTGGTGGCACCAGACTACCAGCACCAATCATCACATCATCTTCAATAATCACGTCATCTAACACCACGGTATTAATCCCGATCAAGACGCGATTACCAATGCTACAGCCATGTAAAGTCACATGATGCCCAACAGTTACATCTTCTCCAATGACCAGCGGAGAACCATTCGGTTTGGATTGATTTTTGTGGCTGACATGCAACATACAGTGATCCTGTACATTGCTGTTTTTGCCGATTTGAATCGAGTTTACATCACCGCGAATCACGGCAAAAGGCCAGACCGAAACATTCTCTGCGAGCTGGACATCACCAATGACCACTGACATGTCATCAATGTAGCAGCTTGAATCAACCTTAGGTTTTTGGTCTAAATAAGGACGAATGTTCTTTGGCATAAGGGCTTTCGATAGAATAATTTAAAGGAATTATAAAATAAAAAAGCATTCATGCCCAAGGGCATGAATGCTTAATCGTAGTCTTCTAAAACTTAGAATAAGTTACTGAAGAACATTTTGATATGGTCAATCATACGTGCAAAGAAGCCAGCTTCTTCAACAGGTTTTAATGCAACCAGTGGTTTTTCAGCAATCACTTTGCCATCAAGACTCGCCACTAATTTACCGACCACTTGACCTTTGGCTAAAGGTGCATTCAGTTTAGGTTGAACCACAAGCTGAGTTTTGATCTTGTCTGCTTGGCCCTTAGGCATGGTCACATTGAAGTTTTCAGCTAGACCAATTTGAACTTCGTCTTGTTTACCAAACCAGACTTTTGCTTTAGCAAGAACTTGGTTGGCTGGTTGAACGTTTGCAGTTTCAAAGTTGGCAAAACCCCAAGCCAATAAGGTACGTGTTTGGCTGGCACGTTCATTCATGCTTGGTGTACCAAAGATCACCGAGATCAAGCGCATTGGACCGCGTTTACTTGATGTGGTTAAGCAGAAACCTGCTTCATTGGTATGGCCTGTTTTTAAGCCATCGACACTTGGGTCGGTATAAAGCAGGGCATTACGGTTACCTTGCTTAATCCCGTTGAAAGTAAATTCTTTTTCAGAATAGATTGGGTAGTATTTCGAGCTGTCTTTAATAATATGTTGAGCAAGAATTGCCATATCTTTTGCAGTTGAGTAATGACCATCAGCTGGCATACCTGTTGAGTTGATGAAATGTGTATTTACCATACCCACACGTTTTGCTTCTTGGTTCATCATGTGGGCAAAAGTACCTTCGTTGCCCGCAATGTGTTCAGCCATTGCTTTAGATGCATCATTACCTGATTGGATGATAATACCACGTAACATTTCTAACACAGTTGCCGTGCCATTTAATGGAACGTACATACATGATTCAGAGCTGCTACCACGACACCACGCCGATTCATTCATGCGTACTTGTTCGTTTTCAGTCAATTCACCCTTTAAAAGTTTCTGTTCAATGATGTAGCTTGTCATCATTTTTGTCATTGAAGCAGGTGCAAGTTTTTCATTTTCGTTTTTGGCAGCGAGAATCTGTCCTGTCTCGTAATCCATGAGTACGTAGGATTTATTATTTAATTCTGGTGGGGCAGATAGGACAGTTGCTGCATATGAAAAGCTTGGCAAAAGGAGTAATGCAGCAAGAGCGCTTTTTTGAGTCATTCTAGGTGGTTCCAATATCTTGTATGAAGCAGACGAGCTTAGCATTTTAGGACAAAGCAAAGCCGACTTCTACGGGGGAAGTCGGCTTTTTCATACAGTATTGTAACCTGAAGCTTAATTGGTCGGATTATTTCGAATAATAATTACGAACATCATCGCAAATTTGACGATTGTCATTGTCAGAAGCCGCTTTTGCATCTGCACGTGCTTCTTTTAATGCCTCTTGGAAGTCCTTACCTTTGACTCGTTTATTGAGGGTTTCAACGGCATTACCATCGTTGTTTAAATAAGCTTTGACGAGATTGTCATAGGCTTTATTAAATTTTAAATCTTTGCCGATTAAGCTTGGGCAAATTTCAGAAAGCACATAGATCGCCGCAAGTTCTTGTTTGGTCACGCTATCAGAAGTTGGCGTAACTTCAATTTTTTCTGCTTCAGCGGCTTTTTTATCTGCTGCAAAGGCTGTAGGAGCTAAAGCGCTCGAAGCGATGAGCAATGATAAACCTAGTGTTTTAAAAACATTTTTCTTCATAAGAAATCAAACTCAAAAACAAGACTTAAAGAATTTGAATAACTTATAGCATAAATGCATGTTAAAAAATGTATGTTTGCTGTAGGAAGCGTGGAGAAAATGTGGCGTTAAATTTTCAGAATATTAAGTACCCTCACTATATCGACAACATGAGCTGCAACTGGACATCGCTATTTGTACATCATGTGCTTAAAAATTATACTATTAAATGGATGTATCTATTCGGCGATAGGAATGGATGAAGCTGCAACGCCCTCAAGGGAAGTGCGCAAAGTAAATAAAATAATAAATCTGTATAGAACAGGAGCAATAAGATGAAGACAAAATTCACAGGCGGCGTCGATATCGCGCTTAAACTTCCACCACATCAATTTGAAGCCACCGTTGCATTTTATCGTGATGTGATTGGGCTTAAACAAATTACAGAAAAACTGCCTGATATCGGTTTTGAACTTGGACCTGTTAAATTATGGATCGCTGCGGCGCCAGAAATGAGTCAAGCAGAGTTATGGCTTGAATTGTTTACTGATAACTTTCCTGAAGCGGCTGAATATTTGAAAGCCGCAGGCGTGGTTCGTTGTGATGCAATTGAACCCTTAGCAGAGGGATTTCGAGGAGGGTGGATTAGCAGTCCGGCCAATATTATTCATATGGTTCGTGAACCAGATGCATGGTAAGCATGATTCGAGCAACATCAATATTTTTGATGAATGAGATATTGTGATGTGGTTTTAAATCATTTAATTGTTAAAACCACATCAGATTTTTAAAAGTAATTAACCTTCAAAGTTAAGGACTTCATCACAAACTGATTTTTGTTCAGCTTTATCCACTTCTGATGCTGCTTCACGAGCATCTTTCAGTAAAGTTTTAAATTCAGCATCGTTCTGCAAGCTGTCTAAAGATGCAGATTTGTCAGAATAATTGCTGAGATATGAACCCACCATTTTTTTGATGTTCTGGTCAAATTTTGCATTCTTGCCAATCAGGTTTGGACACATTTCAATAAGCACTTGGGCATTGGCAATGTCATCTTTGATTAACGCATCTGCTTCTTTCACTGAAACCGCTTCATCAGCAAAAACGGCAGGTGCTGCTAAAAGTGTGAAACTCACCCCGAAAATTCGAATAAAATTAGATAAATGTCTCATGGCTGTATAAATTTCTAATACTATGAAAACCTAAATATATATAATTCAAGGAATAATTCAATTGAAAAAACTGTCGAGTAAGTTGAACTCAGTTGACTCTACAATGACATTGCTGGCCAAGAATCGTATTGAAACTATGTTCTCAATGATCGCTGAGTATTGAAATCAATTTGCACGATGTTGGTCGTTCGGCAATGTTTAGAATTGGCGCAAATCTTAGAATGAAACTTGACAAAGGCCGTATCATTGCCTAGGTTTCATGCCAGATTTAAATTATGTTGGCCTAAACGCAAGGGATGACTGAAATGTCAGTTGTCCTCAAATAGAGAATAGATTCTAGTGAATATTTTGATCGCAAATGATGATGGTGTATTTGCACCTGGACTACAAGCTTTAGCACAAGCATTAAAACCTTTGGGCCGTGTCGTCGTTGTTGCGCCAGAAAGTGAACGGAGTGGTTATTCCAGTGCTTTGACTTTGGATCGTCCTTTACGACCAATACAAATTTCTGAAGATGTGTGGGCAGTCAATGGAACGCCTGCTGACTGTGTTTATTTATCCATGAATGGACTATTCGATTTTGAGTTTGATCTGGTGGTGAGCGGGATCAACAGTGGTGCGAATCTGGGTGATGATGTGCTTTATTCAGGCACTGTAGGCGCAGCTTTTGAAGGACGGTTGATGAAACACCCAGCAATTGCCGTTTCTTTGGCGGGCTCAAATGTACGTTCTTATGAACATCCACAGCACTATGCTGTTGCGGCACAATGGGTACATGATTTTATCGCCAAAGGTCTTCCTGTATTGCCACCACGTCATATTTTTAATATTAACATTCCAGATATTGAACAGATTAAGGGTGCGCAGGTAACCTATCAGGGGCGCCGTGCTCAATCTAAGCCTATTAGTAGTCATGTTGACCCGCGTGGTCGTCAGGTGTACTGGATTGGGTTGGCTGGAGAGGCGATTACCGATCCACAAGCGGTATCAAGTGATATTCAGTCTGATTTCTTTGCGGTTTCGAACGGTTATGTCAGCATTACCCCGATTCAGATGGATGCAACTAACTATGCGGTGCTTGAAAATTTGCATGCTCATGTAAATGGTTAGGCGTATGAATGTTATAACTTTGTGAATATAGAATGTGAGAGCTCGTTTTTTCTCACTTTTTTGATACTCTTAGGCGCAAATGTAATAATGAATTAAGGTTTTTTTCGATGAGGGCGAAGATGCACTTAAACCATGTCTCGGTTTTTCTATCACAGAAGATGATTAAAACAATCGTTTTGTCTATGGCGGTTGCGACAGTGGCAGTTATGACAGGTTGTGCATCTAAACCGCAAGTAAATGGTGGGTCGCGTTATGTACAAGCACCTAACTATTATACTGTGCGCTCAGGCGATACCTTAAGTGCGATTTCTAACCGTTATGGCTTGAACTATCTTGATGTTGCTGCATTGAATGGTATTGCGCCACCGTATCGAATTTATGTCAATCAGTCTTTGCGTCTCAAAGGCTCTGTGGCACAGCGTACAACGTCTACGCAAGCCATGACACAAACAACACCAATTCAACGTCAAAGCATTAACTTACCGACTCAGCAGCCTGTTGCTCCAAAAACACAGCCTGTCGTGCCGAGACCAATTGCTCCAGTTGTACCGGTGAATCCATCTACGACCTTGGCGTCAAGTTTACGCTGGGTGAAACCATCGAATGGACCAATTATTCAAAGCTATAATATGGCAAGTAATGTAAAAGGAACGCGTTACGGCGGTAATGAGGGCGATCCAATTTTTGCAGCAGCGAATGGTCAAGTGGTCTATGCAGCAGATGGTTTAAAAGAGTACGGCAATCTAGTTTTGGTTAAACATATTGATGGCTATATCACTGCTTATGCACATAACAGCAAAATGCTAGTGAAGAGTGGCGATACGGTAACGGCTGGACAGAAAATTGCAGAGATGGGTTCTTCAGGTGCTTCACGTGTCATGATGGAGTTTCAAGTCCGTTTAGATGGAAAACCTGTGAATCCTGTCACAGTTTTACCAAATTAACCTTAAGATTATTAACAATATTTCAATTATTTATTAATAATCCTCTAGTGCGTAAATAGACTTCCTTGTATACTGAAATGAGATTGCTTTCATTAGAACAATAAGCATATTAATAAATTAAGGTAAGAGGGAAGTCTATGCTAGATCAATTGCGTGCAATGGGGGTTTTCGCCTGTGTTGTGGAAAGAAGCTCGTTTAGCGGTGCTGCTAGAGAGTTAGGAATTACGACCAGTGCAGTCAGTCAACAAATCCGTTCTTTAGAACAAGAAATGGATGTCACCTTACTTCATCGCTCAACCCGAAAACTCAGTCTGACCGAAGCAGGACAAGCATTCTTTTTAAGTTGCCAAGAAATGCTGGCAGCTGCTGAACGTGGCAAGATTCGAATTAATGAGTTAAGGGATGATCTGGTTGGGGATTTGCGTATTGCGACTACACCCGAATTGGGTGCCTTACATGTCATTCCTGCGCTTTCTCATTGGATGTCTGCGCATAAAGGTTTGGCTATCCATTTTGAAGCGGATCACCGTTATATCGACCTCATTGAAGAACGGATTGATATCGCGATTCGTATGAGTCTAAAAGTTGATGATCATCAACTCTCTGCCGTGCCTTTGGCACGTGTTGACCAAGTCTTGGTGGCTTCACCAAGTTATCTCAATCAAGCTCAGCCAATCACGCGTCCAGAAGATTTGCGCCATCATGAGTTGCTACCAATCACCTTGATGCAAAACTATCAGCACTTTGCATTCCGTCATGGAACAAGCGGAGAAGTTGTCAATGTGGATATGAAATCACGTTTAGGCACCAATAATGTCTTTGTTGCAAAATCTCTGTGTCAACAAGGTCATGGTGTCGCACGTATTCTCTATATGGATATCCAAAAAGAATTGGTGAATGGTTCTTTGGTTGAAGTACTACCAGATTGGCAATTGCCAGCCTATACCTTGCATGCTTTAACATCTAAGCGTGAACAGTACCCAATGAAAGTACATCGCTGTATTGATGCGCTGAAGCAATACTTTGCTCAGCTACCTGGTGGACGTTCCTTGCAGGGCGTAGCCTAATAGAAAAAGCCATGCTCCTTTCAGAGCATGGCTTTTTTTTTACATCTATTTTCGTTTCTTTCTGCTGAGGGATGTTAAGCGCTTCGCTTCAAGAGTCGTTTCTTCGATAGTTTTCGCTGTAAGCTCATCTTTCTTGGTCTTTTTGCGCTTTTTCTTTTTCTTTGGCTCATCATCTTCAACTGCTTCGCCGTCTTCAATCGCTTGCCAATACTCAAGTTGCTCCATCACTGCCGCGTAAATCGAGTTCTTACTATAGCGACCTTTTTTGTCAAGTGTGCCGACTGGGCGAGCCATTAAGATTTCTAAGGCTTGATCAATGGTATCAATCGCATGAACATGGAATTGGCCTGCTTGTACGGCGTCACTCACATCTTGGCGTAACATCAAATGCTGCATGTTTTGACGCGGAATGATGACCCCTTGTTTGCCAGTTAAGCCTTGTAATTTACAAGCATCGTAGAAACCTTCAATTTTGGCATTGACGCCACCAATCGGCTGCACTTGGCCCAATTGGTTCATCGATCCCGTGATTGCCCAAGACTGATCGATCGGGATTTGACAGATCGCAGAGATCAGCGCTGAAAGTTCCGCAACAGTGGCGCTATCTCCATCGACTTGTCCGTAGCTTTGTTCAAAGGCCAATGCGGCAGAGAAATGTAAGATTTGCTCACGACCAAAATGGGCTTTTAAGAAGCTCGACATCAGTAACACGCCTTTGGCATGCAGGGAACCACCAAGCTCAACACTACGTTCGATATCGAGGATATCTCCGCCACCTTGATACACAGATGCGGTCAGACGAGATGGCAGACCAAACTCAACATCAGCATAATGAATGACAGAGAGGGCGTTGATCTGGCCAAGACGATGTCCTGAGGTCTCAATCAACTGAGTGCCACGAGAAAGATCCTGCCAATACAACTCACGTAAATAGCCTAAGCGGTATTGACGATGATGTAGAGCTTGGTTGACATGTTGATCAGTCACAATCTTATCATCAGCTTTAAACGCGTGATGATGTGCTTCGCGAATTAAATCACCTAAGGTAGATGCATGGAGTGACAATGAGCTTTGGTCTTCAGCTTGGCGACTCGAATCGGTCAATAAGGCTGCAAGTGCAGAACGATCAAACGGAAGGAGTTTGTCGGCTTGCACATAATCAGCAATCAGCTGCATATAGGCCTGCTCATTACTGTCATTACGTTGTAATGTATCAGTGAAGTCAGCACGAATTTTAAAGACGCTGCCCAGCTCTGGTTCTACTTCCAAAATTTCATAATAAATTTCAGGTTCTGCTAATAAAACCACTTTAATATCAAGTGGAACAGAAGCAGGCTCTATAGAAATGCTTCCTGTTAAGGTCAGCATATGCTCGAGTGATGAAAGCTTGAGTTGCCCAGATTTTAAGGCACGCTTTAGGCCTTGCCATGCATAAGGTTGTTCAAGTAATTGCTCCGCTTCAAGCATGAGAAAACCGCCATTGGCTTGATGTAAAGAACCTGGGCGAATCAAAGTGAAATCGGTGGTAATGGTGCCATTATGTGTAAGTTGTTCAACATGACCCAATAGGTTGTAGTGCGTTGGGAAGTCTTCAAAAATAACTGGCGCACCACTATTGGGTTTATTGGCAACGATTACGTTGGCTTGATAGCGTGAAGGAACTCGATTGAATAGAGCAGGAGTAAAGTCATCTTCTTCTTGCTCTAAAATCAGCTCAACATTATCAATAATATCTTCAGCATAATGTTTTAAATATAAGTCGAGTCCTTTCACCTCTTTGTTTTTGTTTAAGAGTGACTCAACACGTGGCATGACCACTTGGGTCGCGATATCGCGATTCAAACTTGATACTTGATCGCGGGCGTCATCTTCTAAATCGCCTAGATGTAGACCCAAGCGCTCAAGCTTTTTCTCCATATAACGCATATTGGTGTTAATTTCAGCACGCTCTTTGCTACTTAGGGCATTCAGATCATTTTGGCTTAACTCGTGATATTCATCGTCGCGTAATTGCATTGGAATAAACACATGCTTGTCATTGCGAGAAACCAATTTTAGATCAAGCCCTTCACCTTCTTTTGTGAGTTCAACCAAAGCTTGCTGCTGCACATCGCCAGTATCCTGACGAATACGTTCAATACGGTTGTGGTAACTTTCTGCGCTAAAGCGGCGCTCGAGTTGTTTTAAAATAATTTGCCACGCTTGTTGTAAGGCATTTTGAAATTTACTGCCTTGTCCCGCAGGGAAGCGTAGCGCAATCGGTTGTCTTGGATTTTTGAAGTTGTTGACGTAGACCCAATCGTTTGGCGTCGGCATGGTTTTGGCGTGCTGCTGGAGTAAACGTTTGATCATGGTACGTTTACCAAGACCTGCTGTGCCGACAGCAAAAATGTTATAGCCTGAGTAAGGGAGTGAAATACCTGCTTCAACAGAAGCGCGCGCTCGGTCTTGCCCCAAAAAATTATTGAGCGGTTTAATTCGTTTAGTTGAACTCGGAATTTCTGCGAGATCTGGAATATGCGTCAGTTGATCGGCACGTAAAGCGGTTTTAATCAGTGTTGCTTGTATTTCCGTCTGCTCAAAGGCACTAGGTAAAGAGTTTATATTTGCGGTGATAGTGTTTGTTGGTGTTAAAGATAAAGTTGTTGCAGTCATCTGATCGAGTTTTTGGGTCACTGTTGCTATCCAACAAATAAACTAAAGTTGAGTAATTAAAGGTATACAGTTTTAGCCCCAAAGATCAAGCGAACTTGTGTTTTTTATCGACAAAACAAAAGAATGATTGCATAAAGCAACTTGCAAGCAAGGGCAAGAAACGATTGAATAAGCACATTCATAGATTATTGGAAAATAACAACGAATGAGTGTTGAATCGAAAGGGTGGAAAAGCTCCTTTATGGCTTTTCTAGATCGCCGTGCAATTATAATGTTGTTTTTAGGCTTCTCATCGGGAATCCCAATTTTTTTGATTTTTTCAACCTTATCTTTTTGGTTGACTGAAGCTGGAATTAACCGAAGTACGATTACAATGTTTTCTTGGGCAGCGTTGGCTTATTCATTTAAGTTCATATGGGCTCCTTTAATAGACAAACTACCGCTTCCATATCTAACAAAAAAAATGGGACTAAGACGTAGTTGGCTGTTGGTGTCGCAGCTTTTGGTTATTTGTGCCATTTGTATGATGGCTATGACCAATCCATTGCCGAATACATCTGACTTTGGGTCATTTTCGAATCTAACGATTATGGCTGGCGCTGCTATTTTTCTTGGTTTTTCTTCTGCAACACAAGATATTATTGTAGATGCTTATCGTATTGAGTTAACAGAAGATCCTAATATACAGACTGTTTTGGCTTCAACATATAATGCAGGTTATCGCACAGCCACAATTATTACCCAGTTGGGGGCATTATTATTTGCGGCCTCGTTAGGTACAGCAGTTGGTAATTATATTTATGAAGCATGGCGAACGACCTACCTTTTGATGGCGGGTTTAATGGTCATTGGTATTATCACAACGCTATTGATTCATGAGCCTCAAGTTAAGCGTATTCAACACCATTATCACGCGAAAGATTATGCCCAGTTATTTTCAGTTTTTATTGTTTCAACGATCGTCTTTGCAACTAGTTTTTATCACATTGGGTTGATTTTTGACTCGTTTTCTATTCAAGATGCTTTCTTGAGCTTTATTCTTCTAGTAATTAAATTTTTAATTAGTATTTCAATTGCTGTTGTTGCAATTTTAGGGCTAATTAAGTTTGGCCTAATTAATAAGACGATTGTAGTTGAAACATGGTTAGCACCATTATTAGACTTTTTTAAACGATATGGAATAAAAGTTGCCTTAGCTATTTTACTATTGATCGGCTTCTATCGTATTTCTGATGTCGTTGCTGGGGTCATGGCGAACTTGTTCTATCTAGACTTAAATTTTGATAAAGAAGAAATTGCTTGGTTCAATAAGTTTTTTGCAATCTTCTTTGTTATTTTAGGGGGCTTTTTAGGTGGGATGTTAGCCCAGCGTTATAACATTATGAAAATGATGTTGTTAGGTGCAATTCTTGCTAGTACGACCAATTTGATTTTTGTTGGCTTAGTAAAGTCTGGTGCAACTATGCAGGATGTTCAGGTCAATGTTGGTGGTCAAGTCTACACTGCAACGCCTGATGAGGTTGGGAATTGGTCACTAAAATTTCCAGGCAATACTGTAACAGGCCAAAATGAGATCTCTATTGTTTCACAACCGAAAGGGTATGATAAACCTTTACAAATCTCTCTCCCATTAAAAGTCTTTAAATCAGGAGACCAACCAGATCTTTATACTCAAGCAATTGGTGGGGATAATCTTCTATATAAAGATGAGTTGTTGAAAGACGTCATTATTCATGGTGCTTTATTAAACTTGCCTGAAAATGGGCAACTAAAATCCGTCAGTATTTTATTGAACCCACAAAATCGAGTGGAAGCTAAAATAAAAAATACAGATTGGAGTGTTGTTGTTCCTGGAAGTGAACTGGCTAAGCTAAATGAAATACAGGTTGAGGCGAGCTTTGAGGCTAACCAGCATGTACAGACTTTAACCCAGACCCATCGTTATCAAAAACAGCTCTCAGAAAGTCAACCACGTTATCGCATGAACTTATCTGATATTCCCGCAATTCCTGTTGATAAAAATTCGGATATCGAATTAAAAGGAAAAGTAGTCGTACCTTATAGTAAAGCTTGGCTAGTGATGGGGATCATTTTTGATAACTTGGCCTCAGGTTTGGCTGGGGCGGTTTTTATTGCATTTCTTTCTAGTTTGACCAGCGTTTCTTTTACAGCTATGCAATATGCTATTTTTAGTTCATTAATGCTGATTTTGCCTAAAACGATTGGTGGGTACTCAGGTACAATAGTGAATCATATTGGCTATTCAGGCTTTTTTACGGTTACATTTTTGATGGGTTTGCCAATTTTAATTCTCGTGATATGGGTTGGTAAATTGTTGACAAAGCAATCATCAGAATAAGCATTTCCTAGGAGATATATATGCGCATGTTACATACGATGCTACGAGTAGGTAATTTAGAACAATCTTTGAAGTTCTACACTGAGGTACTTGGTATGAAATTGCTACGCCAACGTGATTACGAAGAAGGGCGTTTTACCTTGGCTTTCGTGGGCTACGGTGATGAAGAAAACAATACTGTGCTTGAGCTTACGCATAACTGGGACACAGCCAGCTATGATTTAGGCAATGCTTATGGTCATATCGCCATTGGTGTAGATGATGCTTATAAAGCATGTGAAGAGATTAAAGCACGAGGTGGTAAAGTTGTACGTGAAGCGGGTCCAATGAAAGGCGGTGTGACTGTGATTGCCTTTGTTGAAGATCCAGATGGTTATAAAGTTGAATTGATTCAACAGGATCAAAATGCACGTAATAATTAATCTTTGGTCTATTTAGTCCAAGATTTCTAATCTAAAGCCCTAGCTTTATTTATATAGCCCAGTATGATGAGTCGATCAAATGGTCAACAAGTCATACTGGGCTTTATAGTTCTTAGAGAATAGATAGGGATAAGTTATGTTGAAATTATTGGCATTGGACCGCTTTACACTATTATTGGTTGCAATGGTAGCGCTGGCGACTTTCTTGCCAGTCTCGGGGCAGATTGCGCATTATTTTAATATTCTCACCACCGTCGCAATTGCAATACTTTTCTTCTTACATGGGGCGAAACTGTCACGTGAGGCGGTGCTGGAAGGAATGATGCATTGGAAAATGCATGCGCTGGTGTTTGCTTTTACTTTCGCAATTTTCCCTGTCATTGGGTTACTCGCTCGACCTGTGTTGGAACCAATGTTAGGGCAGCAGTTGTATTGGGGCTTCCTGTTTATGTGCTTCTTGCCATCCACAGTACAATCCTCTATTGCATTTACCTCGATGGCCAAGGGGAATGTGGCTGCTGCAGTCTGTAGTGCTTCCTTTTCCAATATTATCGGGATGTTCATTACCCCAATTTTGGTGAGTTATTTTATCTTAGGTCAAAGTCAACATGGCTTTGATCCAACCAAATCAATTATTCAAATCACTTTGTTATTGTTGGTTCCTTTTATTCTGGGTCAACTGCTTCGACCTTATGTTTTCCCTTATATGGTTAAAGTGCCAAGTATTGTGAAAGCGTTTGATCAGGGATCAATCTTAATGGTGGTCTATGGGGCATTTAGTAGTGCCGTGGTAGCAGGTTTATGGCATCAGGTCAGTGGTTTAACCTTGTTGTATTTGGTGCTTGCCTGTTCGGTGTTATTGACCATCGTGATGCTGCTTGCTTTGTATATCCCTAAATGGTTGGGCTTTAATCATGCTGACCAAGTCACGATCTTCTTCTGTAGTTCCAAGAAAACCTTGGCGAGTGGGGTACCCATGGCACAAATCCTGTTCATTGGACAGCCATTAGGGATGATTGTGCTGCCGATTATGATTTTTCATCAAATCCAGCTGATGGTCTGTGGCATGATTGCGAACCACTGGTCAAAATCAAATCAGGAATAGTTCGCAAAATTAAATTTTTTGACGTATAATGCTTGCCACTTGTTGGCTTTGCTCTGACCGTTAGCGTCTCGGTGGGTCAAAAGAAATGGTCTGTTGTGGTGTTGATCTGCAAGTGTGAAAATACTTTGCTTTCCTCAAATTGAGAGTGATCAATTGCGATAACAGCTTAAGCCTTTCTTACTAAATAGGAGCATCGACCATGCGCGCCGATATTCACCCTAAATATGAAAACTTAGTTGCTACTTGTTCATGTGGTAACGTAATCGAAACTCGTTCTGCTCTTGGTAAAGAAACGATTTACCTTGACGTATGTTCAGCTTGCCACCCATTCTATACTGGTAAACAAAAGAATGTGGATACAGGCGGCCGTATCGACAAATTCAAACAACGTTTCTCTGGTATGTCACGTTCTATCAAACGTTAATATCAAGAAAGAAAAAAACGGGCATTTTGCCCGTTTTTTTGTGCCTATATTTTTATCGATATAATGTATATAGACAGCGATGTACAAGACCTTATTGGTCTTGTACATCGGTTAAACGATCAAGTTTTTTCTGGAAATAGTTCCCTTGTAAGAAACGAGCTTCAACATTCCAGGCATTGGCAAACAGGTTCATGTCATTCAATTCCATTAAGAAAATTTCCACTGGCTTTTGACCAATAAAATGCAGGATTTTTTCTTGTAAGTTTGCCATGTCTTTTTCAGAGGCGAGCATTTTGGTCAATTTGCCATGTAGACTTAAATATTGAGCATCAATCTGCTGCAGCATTGAATCACTATAGAGTGAATCACCGAAACCACGAATCGAAACTTCAGCGCCATGTTGACGCAGTAAAGCAATTTGTGGCTGTGCTTGTGACAGGTTCTGTTGCAGTGCTTGTTCAGAGAATTGCAAAATCAATGGGTGTGCTTGTTTACTGCCAATAATAGTCAGTAATTTGGCGACCAATTCTGGCAATTTTTTATCATTTAATAAGACATGATGGTTTAGATTTACAATCAGTTTGGCCTTCGGATATTGAGTAATAAAGTTATGCAATTGTTTGCAGGCTTCGACCAAAATCCAGCGATCAAGTTGAACCGAGAGCTCAACATCATCTTTAAGATCAGTCAGATCACTTAAGTCTTGCCATTGATTGTTATAGATAAAGCCGCCAGAGACCTCATAGGTATGCGTATGTTGATCTTGTTTATCATAAAGTTGTTGATATTTAAGGTGGATATCACTTGCATCCAGTTTCTGTTTAAGCTCTTGCAATAGGCTCAACTGGACTTTTGTTGGAATGTGTTCGGTTGTTAAACCAATATCAGTATCAATTTTTGGACTGTTAAATACGGGTAAAGTCGCAGAAAATGCCTTGCTCAGCACTTGTTCAAAAATGGCTTCATCTGGTATAGCTTGAGCGAGTTCACAATAGCCTAATTTAAGATGTAAAGGGAAGGTGTGTTGAGCTGTCGCTAAAAGTTGTGGTTTCTGTAAGCTATTTAAACCGATCAGCAGTGAATTTAAAACATTCTTGGATTCAGCTTGGAACAATGCAACATAGAGTGTGCTATCGACTTGATAAACAGGAACACTCACTTGCTCTTTGATAAAGTTTTGGATGTTGGCAAAATAAGTTTTGCTGCTACGCCAATCACTTTGAAAAACCTCATTTGGACAACTGCTCAAGCTAAACAGCACAACTGCATTGGCATTGGCTGGATGATTGGTCAGTTGTCGATTAATCTGTTGTAACGCGCTACTGATGCTTGATACTTTTTCAGATGGAACGGCGGCTGTGGGCACAGTTGTCGCTTGAGATGGTGATCCGCATTCAATATTGAGCTGAATTTCTTCTTCATTGCCTGAAGGTAAAAATTCAATGTGTAGTGGATTATTTTTTACGGTTGCGTTTTGGGTACGTAGCTCAAAACGTCCTTGCTCAAACTGACCTTGAGAAATCTTCTTAAAGCGCAGCTTAAATTGGGCTAAATCTTCAGGTTGCAACACATCGAGAATCGGTAAGCCAATCAGTTCATCTTCACTCGCAAATCCAAATAAGTTGGCATATTCCGTATTGGCACTGATGTGAATACCTTCTTGTAAAATCGCAACAGCTTTATGCGTCTCGGCGACTAAGGATTGAGCTTGCGTTTGTGCTGCTTCTAGTTCATTTAGCAAGCGGTGTTCAGCTTGAACCAGACGGCTATAAGACAATGCACGGATCATGCTGATATAGAAAGTTTCAGGTACTTTGAGATTCAAAACATCATAGATGCCTTTATGAATATAAGTCTGAAATTGATCAGCATTATAGTCATCAGGTTGTAGTAACAACACGGGTAGGCTTGGTTGTGATGAAGCTTGAATCAAGGATAAGGTTTGTTCGATTTTTAGGTCATAAGCACGACCAAAAATCACAATATCCCAGGGTAAATTCAACTGCTTTTCAAATGTTTTAAGATCATCCAATAAGGTGGCCTTGATTTGATGATCTTGTGCATTAAATATCGCGGCAATCTGATTATAACGAAGTTGGTTATCGTCGATAATTAGTAAACGGGTCTCTGTCCGTTTGAGTTTTTTAGAGAGTAAAGAATTTCTCACTTCAATGCTTCCCATAAATCTTGATCAATTGTGTCCATATTTTTTTGTGCCATATATTTTTGAAGAACAGGTAGTTCCTCATCATTTAGCAGTTCAAACTCAAATTGAACAAAACTTTGGGTAATTAATTGTGCGTTTAATAAATACACTTTGACTTCCTCTTTCCCCAATCTTAAATGAACGGCTTGGTGTTCTCTAAAAATTTGTGAACCTGGTAAAATTAAAGTTGTTTTTGTTTCATCCAGATTTTGGTTTTTTAATAAAAGTGTTGGATGATAATTGCTGATATGTCGGTCCGCCTGTATGCGAACAGCACAAGGGAAGATCTCTTGTGCCAATACTTCTAAACCGAGTTCCAGACTTTTCTCGCTCGATTGTTTGAGCCAACGAATTACGCCTCCACGCCAATGCCCATGTGATGTTTCTTTAACTAAAATGTATTCGCCTGTTCGTAGATTTTTTGGCGCTTCGCCAGACCACTTAATACGATAACCGTTGACACTGATATCCAGAATATCTGCTTGATAAACGGCTTTGCTTTCACGACTTAAACGTTGAATCGCAGACTCTTGATTGTCAGAGGCGCTTTTTTTGTCCCAAGCAGACATAAATTTCGATTCATTTTGTAGACCATAACTATGATCTAGCAATAAAGTCTCTGCGAAATTCTTGGCTTTAGATAGATAGAAGTGTGCCGTCAGTAAACCAAAGCAAATATGCAGTTGCGCTGAGTATTCATAACGCTCATGACGGCGTTCGGCGGTTGTGCCTAAGATGGTTTGCACATGAAATTTAAGCGCAGGGGTTAAATAAATTTTTTCATTTTTAGAAATATATTCCGCATTTTTGTGTAAGGTTGCCGTGACATGGTCGAGTAGGCTATGGGTACTGATAAAAATATTCGGATTAAAGCCAGAGCTTTGTTTTTTATTATAAATGGGTGGATGGTCTTTGCTGGTATCCACCACATACTTGGTTAAATCAGTTTCTTTAGCCAAGATTTGAACCATTTTGGCCCAGTCAAAACTACACTGAAATAATGCCTGTATTTCAGATTGACGAATTTGATTGGTATTAAAAATATCCATCAAAATCAATTGTGCATAGGCTTGAGTAATATTGCTGACGGAGCTTGGTTTGCCTTGGGCCTGATCCACGTTAGTATGCTGGTATTTGTGCATTACAGCAGCATCATAAAGTTGATGAGCGATTAACCACTGTCCTGCAACAGGCTCGCTATACAACATATGTTGTTGATAGAGTAATTGAGTCAGTTGCTGCAAAGATTGGAAAGTCGCAAGTGTTCTGGCCGTTTGTAGATTCTTCTTTTGATTTAGGGCGAAAATAGAAAATTTTTGTTGATCAAGTTGGTCATTGCTACGACGTACGATATTGATATAAATAGCAGCAAAGTAACAACGCAATAGCATTGCCAATTCAATGATATGCTCATTACGGTCAGAGCTGATTACACCTTGATTAAAAAAGTTTTTTTCTAGGCTACCCAAAACATTTTCAATGGTTGGATGCAGAACTTGAATTAAATCAAATCTTAAAGTTTCAGCACATTCTAATTCACTCAGCTCTAATAAAGCAGCAAACAGTGCTTTGGAGGTATCGCCCAATTGCATGATGGACAGGTTGGAAATCCATTCATTCAGGCTTTTTGAATTGGTATCGCAAAAACTCAGTTTGTCTCGTCTTAAGACCGTTGGAATTTGAAAAATATCCGAAAAAGCATTATTCATCATTGTGTTATCAATCTCAGAACGTTTGAACCCCAAAAAGCGGTGTTTTATTTTTTTCGCCCGCAATTTCCCTGACGAGTTTTGGGACGAGATATCCGGGTAAACTCGCTAATACATCACTGTATATTTGATCTATCTCTGAAGATCTTAAATCAAAATGCTGAGCACCTTTGACTTTATCTAAAACATGAAGGTAATAGGGCATTACTCGTGCGTCAAATAAACGGTGACTCAAGTCATTTAAAGTTTCTGCAGCATCATTCACACCTTTCAGTAAAACCGCCTGATTGAGCACGGTAATATGGTGAAGTGATAACTGTAATAACTTCGAGCAAGTGAAATCATCGAGTTCAGCTGCGTGGTTTGAGTGTACCACTACTACAATGCGTAGCCTACTGTTTTTTAATATAGAAATAAGCTCTTCATCAATACGATTTGGGATCACAATCGGAACCCGTGAATGAATTCTCAGTATCTTGATCTGAGGGAGAGATGCTAGACGTTCTAGCCACAAAGAAATTTTTCGATTGTTCAGCGTCAGTGGATCACCACCACTTAAAATCACTTCATTGATTTGCGGATTTTGCTCAATATATTGCTTGATATTGATCCAGTCGTCATTTTTAGGCAGATTCTCCTGATAGGGAAAATGACGACGGAAACAATAGCGACAGTGAATCGCACAGGCACCAGTTAAGGTCAGCAAAAAACGCGATTGATATTTGTGTAAAACCCCAGCCATTTGATTGGCTGCTTCTTCGCCTAGCGGGTCAGTAACAAATTCAGGATGTTGTTCCAGTTCGAGATGATGTGGTAAGACTTGCAGTAGCAGAGGGTCGAATGGATCTCCGACGGTCATTTTTCCGACGAATACACGCGGGACGCGCAATTTAAACTGTTCAGAGGCGAGGATTGCCCCTGATAATAGTTGATCGGTAGATAACTCAAGCAGATTTAACAGCTCTAAAGGATCAGTAATTAGATCACTGAGTTGTGATTGCCAGTTTTGCTCTTGATGTAAATAGTTTATCATGCCATACGTTAAAAATAGTGTTAGTGTCACACCTGTGCGTGTAGTCTAACATTGGGGCTTGTTTAACGTTCATATATGATTGCGTTATTGGCTAAAATTTAATCAGGCGAGGCGTGAAACGCGGGGAATGGCTATTCCCTTGCCAAGTTTCATAACGAAGTATGAGGGAATTTTAGTCATAACCCTGCGGGACAGGGATGTTTTTTGTCGCTACTGCGTTATGTATGGTTTATTTAGAATAACTAAATTTCACCATCCATGCCTTTATCGTCGGAAAAATCTCCTCTGTCGTAACCAGATATGAATGTTAAACAAGCCCATAAGATTTGAGTTTTAAGTTTGGAGTGCGCCTTTCATGGCCTATTATTCTACTAATGATTTTAAAGCAGGCCTTAAGGTTATGCTTGATGGCAACCCATGTTCAATCATGGAAAATGAATATGTAAAACCAGGTAAGGGTCAAGCATTTAACCGTGTGAAATTACGTAACCTTCGCTCTGGTAAAGTATTAGAAAAAACTTTCAAGTCAGGTGACTCTTTAGAAGCAGCTGATATTGTAGAAGTTGAAATGGATTACCTCTACAACGATGGCGAAATGTGGAACTTCATGGATCCTGTATCTTTCGAGCAAATCGCTGCTGATAAAACAGCAATGGGTGATGCTGCGAAATGGTTAAAAGACGATTCTAATGAAAAATGTACGATCATGTTATTCAATGGCGTACCTTTAACTGTAAGCCCACCGAACTTCGTTGTGCTCAAAATTGTTGAAACTGATCCAGGTGTTCGTGGTGATACTTCTGGCGGTGGCGGTAAGCCTGCGAAACTTGAAACAGGTGCTGTGGTACGTGTTCCATTATTCGTACAGCAAGAAGAAAGCGTTCGTGTAGACACACGTACTGGTGACTACCTAGAACGTGCATAATTGTGAATGAGTGGCAGAGCTACTCAAGACATACAATTATCGAAGGGATGATTAAACAATCATCCCTTTTTTTATGCCAAAGTATTAGATAAATAATTGAAGCTAGAAGGTAAACTTACAAAGATATTTCT
The DNA here is from genome assembly GCF_000413855.1 of Acinetobacter gyllenbergii CIP 110306 = MTCC 11365. Classification (GTDB taxonomy): domain Bacteria; phylum Pseudomonadota; class Gammaproteobacteria; order Pseudomonadales; family Moraxellaceae; genus Acinetobacter; species Acinetobacter gyllenbergii. The sequence continues at coordinate 29,521 of NZ_ATGG01000033.1, forward strand.
TCTACAGAAAATATGGAAAGGGAAATCTAAATAACCACGCGTTATGTATTTGAGAGGTTTTTGAATGGAGACAACACAAGCAAAGTCATCACTTCCCTCAAAACTCCTATGGAGTTTGGTTGCCATCGTCGGGGCAATTTCATTTGGGATATTGGCGGTGAGTCGTGGTGAGCATGTCAATGCAGTCTGGTTGGTTCTTGCGGCGGTCTGTGTATATAGCATTGCATATCGGTTCTACAGTTTATTTATTGCAAACAAAGTTTTTGAATTAAATCCTAAACGGTTAACTCCAGCACATCGCCTTGCTGACGGTCTGGATTATGTTCCGACCAATAAATTCGTTTTATTCGGTCATCACTTTGCCGCGATTGCGGGTGCAGGGCCTTTAGTCGGTCCAATTCTCGCAGCACAAATGGGTTATTTACCTGGAACGATCTGGCTCTTGGTCGGTGTGGTGATTGCGGGTGCGGTACAAGATTTTCTGGTTCTATTTATCTCAACGCGCCGAGATGGCCGCTCTTTGGGTGAAATGGCGAAACAGGAGCTCGGTACTTTTGCAGGTGTGATTGTCATGCTGGGTACGTTGGGTGTGATGATCATTATCCTTGCGGTACTCGCATTGGTCGTCGTGAAAGCCTTGGCACATAGCCCATGGGGGGTATTCAGTATTGCAGCCACCATTCCTATTGCATTATTCATGGGCATTTACATGCGTTATCTACGCCCAGGAAAAATTGCAGAGGTATCCATCATCGGTTTTGTACTAATGATGGCGGCGATTGTCTATGGTGGTGATGTTGCAAAAGATCCATATTGGGGGCAGTTATTTACCCTCAGTGGTACTCAATTGACATGGGCCTTAATTATTTATGGTTTTATCGCCTCTGTTTTACCGGTTTGGTTGTTATTAGCACCGCGTGACTACTTATCGACTTTCCTTAAAATTGGTGTGATTGCAGGCTTGGCGATCGGGATTATCTTTGCGATGCCTGATCTGAAAATGCCAGCAGTGACCCACTTTGTTGATGGTACTGGTCCTGTATTTGCAGGTAGTTTATTTCCTTTCTTGTTTATTACCATCGCCTGTGGTGCGATTTCAGGTTTCCATGCCTTAGTTGCATCTGGTACAACGCCTAAATTGGTCGATAACGAAGTCAATATTCGTATGATTGGTTATGGTGGTATGTTGATGGAGTCTTTTGTCGGCATCATGGCCATGATCTGTGCGACAGTACTTGATCCAGGGATTTACTTTGCGATTAATGCGCCAGCAGCAGTTTTAGGGACCTCGGTTGAGACCGCAGCGGAAGCAGTGCGTAATCTTGGTTTCGTGGTGAGTCCAGAAATGTTGACCTTATTGGCTCAGGAAGTCGGTGAGAGTTCAATCCTGTCTCGTACTGGTGGTGCGCCTACATTTGCAATTGGTATGGCACATATCATTTCAGAGATTTTCAACAACCGCTCAATGATGGCATTTTGGTATCACTTTGCGATTCTGTTTGAAGCCTTATTCATTTTGACTGCAGTCGATGCAGGAACACGTGCATGTCGTTTCATGGTGCAAGATACTGTGGGTATCGTGGTACCAGCGATTAAACAATCGAGCTCATTTTTTGGGAATTTGGTCGGAACGTTTGTCGCGGTAGCTGGTTGGGGCTTCTTTGTTTACCAAGGGGTGGTTGACCCACTTGGCGGAATTAACTCCTTGTGGCCGTTATTTGGTATTGGTAACCAAATCTTGGCATCCATGGCCTTGATCTTGGGTACAGTTATTCTATTCAAGATGAAAAAAGAGAAGTATGTTTGGGTCACGATTGTCCCGACGATTTTCTTATTCATTACCTCGATGACGGCGGGTTGGCAAAAGATTTTCCATGAAAATCCAAAAATTGGCTTCCTTGCGCAAGCGAATCGTTTCTCGGATGCAATTGCCCGTGGTGAGGTGCTTGCACCAGCCAAAACCGTTGCTGAAATGCAAACCATTGTGATGTCGAATCAGATCAATGCAGCACTCTGTGGCTTCTTTATGATCGTCGCAATTGTGATGGTGATTGCTTCGATTGGCATTATACGTAGAGCATTGGCAAGCCCAACACCAACCGTGAACGAAGCACCAGCTGTTTATTCAGAAACCCCAATGACTGCGAATAGCATCAAAGGAGAGTAAGTATGGACTTTAAAATTGCTCGACAAGGCAGTGCGGTGATTGTGAAAATTATTAAATTCACCATCATGTCGCAAAAACATTTGCTTTTATCACCGAAGAATTGGTCACGGATTGCTGTGTTATGGCAACGTTTGCAGCAAAGTTTTCGTCTAATGGTTGGTGTGCCTGATTATGAAACTTATGTGCAGCATATGAAAGCGCATCATCCTGATCTAACACCAATGGACGCCAAGACTTTTTATCGTCATTGTATTGATGCGCGTTATCCTTCAGCGGGCGGTAATATGAAAAAATGCCCTTGCTAGAAATCAATTGATTTCGTTGAAAAAAAACCAAAACAGTGTATGTTGAAACATGCACTGTTTTATTTTGGGGAGAGGATGATGTGGGGCATGCAGCAGACTTCGGTTCAGCACAAAAAACAACAAAACCAAGCATTAGAACAAGATATTCAAAGTTTTGCACAGAAGATTGAACACTTTTTAATTGAAGTGAATCAGCTTATTTTGGATAAGCCACAACAGACCAAACTGGCTTTGACCTGTCTATTGGCTGGTGGACATGTATTGTTTGAAGATCTACCTGGATTGGGGAAAACCACCTTAGCCAGTGCCTTGGCGCGTCTAGCGGGATTGCACTTTCAGCGTATTCAATTTACCAATGATATGTTGGCCAGCGACGTCATTGGGATCAATATTTTTAATCAAAAAGAACATGTATTTGAGTTTAAACAAGGCCCTGTTTTTACTCAAATCTTACTTGCTGATGAAATTAACCGCTGTAGTCCTAAAACCCAAAGTGCATTACTTGAAGCGATGGAAGAAGGGGCTGTTACCGTAGATGGCGTGCATTATGAGTTGCCGCAACCCTTTTGGGTGTTGGCCACGCAAAATCCACTGTTTCAAAGTGGAACTTATGCATTGCCAGAGTCTCAACTAGACCGCTTTTTGATGCGGTTGTCTCTGGGTTATCCATCTCGTCAAGCAGAAAAGCTACTCCTACAACAAAGCTCACGCCAAGTCCTGATTCATCAATTAGATGCGGTCTTTACCCAAGCCGATATTTTACATTTACGTGAGTTGGCAAAGCAGATTTTCTTGAGCGATGTCATCCTTAATTATATTTTAGATTTGGCTGCTGAAACGCGTAAGCAAAGACATGGCTTATCTACCCGTGGCGTGTTGGCATTAAAGGCCGCAGCACAAGCCTATGCGTTGGTTGAAGGACGCAGCTTTGTTACGACTGATGATGTGCAAACCGTATTTGTCGCTGTTACGGCACATCGTCTTGGTCTAGGCGATGCGGAGGTAAAACAGATTTTGCAGTCGGTTGAAGCATTGTAAGTGAGTACAGACCTATGCAAACTGGACTCAAACAGCAACTCAGCCAATGGATTGCCAAACGATTTCAAGTGGATCAGAGCAAAACCTTGCGACAAAAAGATGTATTGGTTTTTATCTATAAACAGGGTTTTTTGTATTTAATCCTCATTTTGATTACCTTTATTGCTGGCATTAACTATGCCAATAACCTGATTTTAGGGTTCTGCTTTTTAATCAGTGCCATCCTGTGCATTAGTTTTTACCTGACCTTCAAACAATTACATGATCTGCAAATCGATCTTGTCCCTCCTGAAGTGGGGCAGGTTGATCAAGTGCTCAGTTTAAAGTTGCTCATTAAACAATCCGTTGCTTCGGCACGCTATCTACGAATTCAATGGCAAGCTCGAGAACAATTGATTTATATCGATCAAACTCAACACAGTGTTGAATTACCTTTTATTGCAGAAAAGCGCGGACTTTATGAATTTGAGACCATTAAAATTTATTCGACTTATCCTCTTGGTTTAGTCCGTGCTTGGACTTATTTATCGCCAAAACAAAAAGTCTGGATTGCCCCCAAAGCCTATGACTGGCAGAAAGAACACAAAAACCAAGCAACTTCTGCTCAAGATAGTTTAGATGAGTTTAAAGAACTTCGAGGCTTTCAACACGGTGATTCCTATCAGAATGTCGCATGGAAACAGGTTGCACGTGGGCAGGGATTTCTGATCAAAATGTTTGAGGCACAAGCCAATCACCAGCATCTTGAAATTGACTATCAGCAGATTCCCGCACAAAGTCATGAAGATAAAGTGAGTTTTATGATGGGTTTGGTCGAGCAATGCGAACAATTGGGTGATGATTATGCCTTAATTTTACCGCAGACACGTTTGGAGCGCGGACAAGGACAATCCCAGTTGATTAAAGCAAAACTTTTATTGGCGCAGGCGTAGTCATGAGTAAGCAAATCTATTTCTGTGTTTTAGCTGTCTTGGCGCTTGTGCTGGTTGGGCAAGCTGCTTTCGCACCTGCCGTTTTAACGGGCGTATGGGCAGTGGTTTGGCTGCTATTGCTTCGAAGATATCGTCAACAAAGCTGGGCGCCTTTTCCAAAATGGTTCTTGCTGATTTTTATTTTGTTGTGTTTAGGTTTGCTTTATCTTAACTATCAAACCTTATTGGGTATAGAAGCGGGTGTTGCCTTTTTAAGTACCTGTTTGTTTGCCAAGTGTTTGGAAGCGAAAACCACCCGTGATGTATTAATCATCTTTAATTTTGCCTTATTCGTCAGTGCGAGTTTGTTATTACATAGCCAAGCGTTTTGGATGGCTGTGATTGTACTTACTGTATTCGTAATGTGTTTACTGGGGCTGTATCGCATACAGACAGGGTTATTTAATCAAACGAAATTATCATCCAATCAATTTAAACAAGATATTCAGCAAATTTTTAAATTTGTTGGAATAGCAGTTCCTTTCTTTCTGATCTTATTTATTTTCTTTCCGCGTTTACCACCACTATGGGCGATTCCAATTCAGAGTAATCAGGCCATTACAGGAATCAGTGATCGCATGTCACCTGGGGATATTGCACAGTTATCGCAATCTTCGGCTTTGGCGTTTCGGGTTGTGGCGAATATGTCGCAATTTCCAAGTCGATCAGAGCTGTACTGGCGAGCTTTAGTCTTGGATCAGTATGATGGGGTCACATGGACCAGTAGTTTTTTTAATCAGCAGGTTAAAAATGTGCAGTCCACATCAAGAAGTGTGCCTTATCAATATTTAGCGGCGGATGAGCATGCCAACTGGATTATGGGCTTGGAATACTCGATTCCACAGGAGCGCTATTTGCAGTTGTATCAAGATAATAGTATTCGCCCAACTCAATTGGTTAAGCGTAACGTACCCATACAAATGCTGTGGTTGGGAAGGATGTCTGGTGAAGCGGTAGTCTTATCACCGAGCGAAGTGGCGTTAAATCTCAAATTTGACCCAGATCGAGATGTAAAAGCCCAGCAATTGGCATATGTGCTTTTTGAGCAAAGTCAAAAACAACCTGAAAAGTATTTACAATCCGTTCTTGCTTGGTATCGAAAAAATGGCTTTGTTTATACCTTGGCACCAGGAATATTGGGTGGTGATCGTATTGATCAGTTCTTGTTTGCTAGTCGCAAAGGCTTTTGTGAGCACTATGCCTCAAGCTTTGTGATGTTGATGCGTTATGCCGGCATTCCTGCACGTGTAGTGACTGGCTATCAAGGTGGGCAATTGGCACCCGATGGACAAAGTTGGGAAGTTCGTCAACTGGATGCACATGCTTGGAGTGAAGTCTATCTCAATGGGAAATGGCAGAGAATAGACCCAACTGCCATGATTGCACCGCAACGGATTGATACTGGCATGCAAGATTATTTGGTACAAGATCAGAGTATATGGGGAGATGAGACTAAGGCTTGGCGTTTACAACAGTTTAAGTTTCTAAACAATATGCGGATTTGGAGTGACTACTTAAGCTATCAATGGCAAAGCAAAGTTGTCGGTTATGATGCAGAAAAACAGAAAAACTGGTTGTCTCGCTTAGGGTTAGATTCAAGTTATGCTTATGTGATTGTTTTGATCGTGAGTATTGGCACGATTTTAGTGATTTATGTGGGGATTTATTGGTGGCGACAAAGAGGGCATCAAACAGATTACCAAAGGGCTGTATTCAAATTTCAAAAGAAACTGCCCAAAAATTTATATAAGCAGCCGGCAGAGACTTTTCAGGTATGGATGCAGCGTTTAGCAAGTCAGCTTGAAAACAAACAGGTATTTGAACAAGCGATTGTGTTATATCAAAAAATTGTTTTTTTAGAGCAGCAGGATGGTGCAAATATTGAAGAATTTAAGCGCTTGCTTAAAGACTGTGCGATCGCATTAAGACAGTCACAAAAAAACTTGTGAAGCTGATAAAAAATGAATATCATGCTTCTCATTCTAGGTGTATAGCTCAGTTGGTTAGAGCGCTACGTTGACATCGTAGAGGTCAGCAGTTCGAGTCTGCTTATACCTACCAAAATTTTATACTTAATTATCAAGTAGTTAAGTCGCTAAAATTAAGGTAATTTAAGAGTTTTTAATGCTAAATTGGTCAGCTTGATGGTTTAAAATCGTCAAAATCTGCGTCAAAAACACCTTATTATTTCCGTTTTAGCACCAAAACGCCCCCAAGTTTACACTTGGGTTTTGTGTTTGGTGCTGCTACGACACCAAGGTGGATTTATGCAAAAACCAGTGAAGCGCGGCAATGCTTGGCGTATTCAAGTACGCTATAAAAATCTTAGAGACAGTGTCACACGTGATACTGCACGAGAGTGTGAACAATGGGCTGCTATTCGTTTACTTGAAATGAAAGCTGAGTATGATCCTAAAAAAACTCAGATGCAAAAACCATATTTTTCATTCTTTGTCCTTTGTCAGAAATATTATGATGAAGTTGGATATAAGAAAAGAGGTAAATCCTTTATAAAGCAACAAATAAAAAGAGAAACATTTAAAAATTATTTTGGTGAACTTGCTGAAAAGTCAATTTATGAAATTAAACCTATTGACGTAAAAAAATGGCGAGATAAACGTTTAGAGAAAGTCGCACCTGGGACAGTACATCGACAAATGTGTTTATACACATCAGTTTTTAATTACGCCAAAAATGAACTTTTCTTGATTGAAGACAATCCATTCGCACAGGTCACTAAGCCAACTAAGCCTCCCGCCCGTAATCGACTAATAAGTCATAGTGAAATTGAAATCATACTTAAGGCGCTTAATTATAAAATTGGAACAAGGCCACAAACACCAAGACAGTATGTTGCATGGACTTTTCTTTTTGCGATTGAAACTGCTATGAGAAAAGGGGAGATTCTAGGGATTACGTGTAACAATATCTATCCTGACTACATACATTTGCCAATCACAAAAAATGGTGATGCTCGTGATGTTCCCTTATCTAAAGAAGCCCGTGATCTTCTAAACCTTATCCCTTACATGGATAGAGTAAAATTAATTCCACATAATTCAAATTCATTTAGATTAATTTGGCAAAGAGCAATTGGGAAAACAGAATTGCATAATGTAGTTCATTTTCATGATACACGGCATGAAGCTATTACTCGATTTGTGAATAAACGCAAATTACCTGTGGAAATCTTGGCTAAAGTTACAGGACATAGGGATATTAAAACTCTGATTAATACATATTATAATCCGACCGCTTCAGACATTGCTAAAATGATGAACGCATCTTAAATAAAATAGGGAGCAATTGCTCCCTTATTTCTTTCGATGTGCGCCACGTCTACTGGTGACATTAAAATTCTCTAAAATTGGTATGACTTCTTTCGGATCGTAAAGATGTTTAGTATCAGTACCTCTGTTAAAAATTCTCAATTTTTCAATAAGTGCTTTGCGCGAGATACTAAATCTTTCTTGTAACCACGCTGCATCTACACGGTTGGGTAGTTGCTCTGTTTTAAGTTCAATGACTTTCCCGACTTTTGGAATAGTATCATTTAGGAAAACTTGTGGAGGTTCATCAGATTCAATCACCATGACATATTTGTTTATAATTCCCATATTATTTCCAATTAAAAAAATAGATTTAAAAATAATTGCAGAGGGTCAGCAATACAATTACTTATAAAATATAATTTAACAAATTAATTAAAAAAAAGATGAGATATGTTTAAAAAATCAAAAAAAAGACTTATTTTTTTTATTATATCAGTAAATAATCTTTTGTTCGTTGTTGGTAATAACAACGTCGACTGCTTAGCTCATCTAAAATAAATGAGTTAACGTATACTGCTTTATCTTTTAATTTTATTGTTTATTTTTTAAAAGGATTTTTAGGATCAGATAAAATCGCGTTTTTCTTGTCGTTAAAGCTTCTACCTTGCTCTGAAAATTTAAATTCTTTGATTTCTGATTCTAAAAACAGCTCTTTTCTAAAATAATTTTTTATTTGATAAAGCTCTATCATTTTAAGTGTATTCTCAAGATAATTCATTTCAATATTTTGTGATTTAAAAAATGATATAAGCACACTTCCAAGAAAAAATTTCTCATGATTCTCTTGCTTTCGATCTTTTATCTTTTGTTTTACTTGTCTATAAGAACTATGAAATGAATTTTTGATTTCATCATGTGCTTTTTGTTTTATTAAATCAGGAACTCTTCGATTGTAGTTTTTTAGCATCCTTAAGGCTATTTTTAATCTTTCATCAGTCTGAGAGAAAGGGTCTTCATATCCACTAAAATCAACAATGTCTTTTTCAATATCAGAGCGATCACTTTTTTTGATTGAGCAGATAGTGTCCATTACTTCTTCTAATCTATTTAATTCTAAAACTTTATGATATTTATTCCTCAAATTTTTAATGTCTTCTTCTGTAAATTGATTTGCAGTTTTTGATCGAATCAATTGTAGTATTAACTCATCTGAATGAGTGCGTCTTGCTATCTGTTTTAAGTGCTTTTCAACACTTAAAATCATTTCATCTACTGTTAATCTAGTTCTAGCCATTTTTAAACCATCTGCATTTAAGAAAATGTTGGTATATCACAGAGTCTAAAAAAAAATCGTCATAAGTTGAGGTTTTCAAAAAAAACTACTCTTCTGTTAGTTTTAACTGTTAATTTATGGCTGTTAATGGTGGGGCAGATAAAAAATCTTTTTTGCGAATGCAAAAAAGATTTTTTATATCTCGTTTCCGTGTCTTTTAAATTTCGCTTCGCTCGCTTTAAAAGACACTTCTCCTCGTGCTGCGCAGCACTTTTAGTTTTAAGCAATTGATTATTATATAATTTATGCGTTACTCATGTTTTAGATTTACTGTTTCTACATACAAACAAAACACACAACTAAGTTATTGTTTTTATTATACAAATTGAAATTATGGGAGTGGTATTGCTCATGCGTTTTAATTGAAAAATATTTTTTTTCATTTTTCTTCACGAAACGAATCATGAATTTTTAAAATTTTGTAGGATCCGATATCCCAGTTAAATTAATATCGGAAGTAAAAATGTATTATTTTCATTTAAGTCACAACGTTAAAGGTGATAGTCAAATAAAATTGAGTGATGGTGATTCAAAGTGTCGACTCTCAAAAAGTGCATATCACTATATTACGCGTACTTTATATTTTTCAAAGCATAAAAGTGACATTGAAGAGCTTGAATATTGTGCATCCTATAATATGCCGATTTGGTCTGAAAATAATCCTGAAAAGTTTTGGTATGCAGCTGATCAATATACAAGTGAGACTAGACGAACCTCATCACATATTACAATCGCTTTGCCAAAAGAACTGGATAAAAATCGCCGTATAGAGTTGTCTGAAAGATTAATGTATGAATTTTGTGGTCAATATAAAATGCCATCAACAATCGCAATTCATAATCATGTGGCTGCGCTCGATGGGCAGTCAGAACAGCCACATTTACATTTATTATTTTCAGAAAAAAGTATGTTGGATAATATTCAACGTTCCCCCGAGCAGTTCTTTAAGCAATATCGTCAAAAAAATCCTGAAAAAGGAGGTGCATTAAAAATCACGGCTGATGTGCTTGGATTCGGTCGTAATATATTATTTCATTACCGAACACAAACTGAAAAAATAATAAATGAATTTTTAGAAAAATATGCGCCCACAAAAATTATAGAAATTCATGGTATGGAAATCGAAGTGAGCAGTGCAGTATCGTGCTTATCTAATGAAGATTATAATAAAAAACATGGAACCAATTTAAAAGATGTCCCACAAATTCCGAGGTCGTTACTCTATAGCACTGATCCTGAAGATCAAGATAAGGTAGCAGAATATAGAAAGAACATTTGGCAAATACGTCAAAACAACTTATGCGAACGCTATAAAAATGAGTATGAATTAGCCTTAGTTAGAAAACGTGAACAGGAAAACCAGAATAGACCACAACTTGTTCAATCTAAAAAATTTGATTTTGACTTCTAATATGTATTAGTTCAGCCTTTAATTAAATCAGTTGATCTGTCTATATACTTTCTATGGACGGATCAACTGAATTGGTCTTAGTGCAATTTGACCTATTTCTTAAAATAGTTTTCCATCTGTAATTGTTCAAGCGTATGCCATTGATAACGCTCATGTCCTGCAAAATTTTGTTTGATATATACAATATGTTGAAGAATTCGCTTCTGATACTTTAACAGTTGTTGAATACGCTGATCATCATAATCAATATCTACCCGTTGTTGCCGCAGTGCTTGATAAAAGCAGCGGTAGTCCATATCCATATTTTTTAATATTTCCTTGGATGCCGCAGGGTGGAGTGGTTGGCTTAATCCAACTATTGAATAAGATTCACGCGTGACAAAGTCGGGGCTTATAAGGGATTCCTTTGCCACTTTTAATGTTGGTTCAAATCTATTTGATCTAACCTTGATATTTTGAAATGCCTGTTGAATCGAATTAATTAGTGCACTCGGTTGAATAGTATGTGCTGGTGCTGGCTTCTGCAAGCTGGGTGCAGCGACTGGAGCAAAAATGGGTGATTTCACTTTAGCCTGATGATCTTGTTGACTGTCGACTTTGATGAATTGTTTGAGTTTCTTATAGTTAATCGTATAGAAATTGGTTTGCAGCCTGTGATTGGACAATAAAAACTTAAACTGGACATTAAAGTCCTAAACTTTAACAATATAGTTGTAAACTAGGAGAGTTTTAAAAATGTCAAATTTTACATTTGAACCTGAAATTTTTGTGGTCAAAGGACATGGTTGGGGTCGTCTCAGGAAACGGAAAATATAGCACGCTAAGGATTTTCACTCCGACTTCTTTTAACGATATCCAACACGGTATTTTTGCTTAGATTGACCAGCCGACCGACTTGTCGATAAGAGTGTCCAGCAGACACCAACTCCAACACTTTAGGTGCCAGACGATCTGACTTGGT
>NZ_ATGG01000034.1 GCF_000413855.1 Acinetobacter gyllenbergii CIP 110306 = MTCC 11365
TTAATCACTCATTTGGAAAAAGCCTTGGCAATCAATAAGACCAAAGCAAGTATCCATAAACAGTTTGCTGGCGACAATAGCAAGAGTGAACCACCTGATCCCTTCCCGAACTCAGAAGTGAAACCTCTTAGCGCTGATGGTAGTGTGGCACTTGCCATGTGAGAGTAAGTCATCGCCAGCTTTTAAATCTAAACACCCCCAACCTAACGGTTGGGGGTGTTTTTTATTGTGTGGAGAAAAGATAAGTCAATATTTAAATAGTTGTGCTATTTTTATCCTGATTAAATGTAAATAAGAAATGATATTAGGACTGACATGATTTTCCATACACTTTTATCAGCGATTGGAGTTGTCTATTTAGGTTTTTTAGTATGGAAGTGGTTGGAAAAACCTAAGCAACAATATCAAGCACCTAGAGTTATTCGAGAATGGATATTGGATGATCCTGAGGGTGAGCTGTATTTAGCTTCTATTACATCAGATCAAAAGGTCTGGTCAGCTTGTGGACGTTATGCGCTTTCTTCTGGTTCAACGAGTACGACTTGGTCTGATTTCTTAGCAGGGGATTTAAATGAACTTGTGTGAACAACGATGGGGCAAAAAGTATTGGATGAAATGATCGAATGCCTAAAGCAGCAAAATCTAAAATAATTCTATGTTGTTCGCACGTTTGCTAAATGGGAGTAAGCGCTCCATTACAATAAATATTTGTAGTTTTGCTAGTTTTTTGAACAGATAAGTCAGTTGAAAGGCTTTTTCCTTATATGCGTAAACATTGCTTTATGTTATAAATATTTTTATAGGCATGTTTTTTGCTTATTTTAATAAAGGGAAAGAATATGAAATTATCTGTTGGATTGAAAGTAGCGAACAGTTTATCGTTGACTCCTCAATTACAACAGGCCATACGTCTTTTACAACTCTCAAGTTTAGAACTCGAACAAGAAATCCAGATTCAATTAGACAGTAACCCTTTATTGGAAAAGATTGAAGAGCTTGGAACAACAGAAAGCCTTTCAACCTTAGAAGCAAAAGAGACAGGGGACTTAACCACTGAACTCAATGCTGATCATCTTCCCAATGATTTACCTGTTGATACTGAATGGGATGATATTTATACCCATCAATCGACGTCCTTAGGCTCACCAGAATACGAAGAAAGAGAAGATAATCGTCAGATACAATTAAGCCTAAAAGAGCATATTTTAGATCAAGTGAATCTTTTGCATTTTTCGACTGTCGATAAACTGATTGCATATTGCATTGTCGATTCCTTAGATGATAAAGGGTTTTTGGATGCAGAATTGGACGATATCCTGCTTGCAGTTTCCCGCTTATTACAAGAAATGGAAAGTGAAGAAGAAGTTGAAGAAGATGAAATCATTGTAGTTTTAAAACATATTCAACGTTTAGATCCAATTGGGGTTGGGTCAAGAAATTTGGCTGAATGCTTAGCGATCCAGCTAGAAACATTTAGTGAAAAAGTTCCTTATCTTGCTGAAGCTAGAAATCTATTAAAATACTATGAGTTATTGATTTCAAATGATTTGAATAAATTATTAAAACAGACGGGACTATCCAAAGAACAATTAAAAAGTGCGGTCGATTTACTCAAGACTTTGAAGCCTTATCCTGGTTTAGAATTTAATCAGCAAGAGTCTGAGTATCAAGTGCCAGATGTGGTGGTGGCAAAAAAAGACCAACATTGGCAAGTCCAACTCAATCCAGATGTAATGCCGAAACTCAGAATCAATTCTTTTTATTCAGGCATGATTCGTCGAGCTGATCAAAGTGAGGATAATGTCTATCTGCGTAATCAAATGCTGGAAGCGAAGAATTTTATTAAAAGCATCGATGAACGACATAAAACACTGCTGAAAGTTGCGACCTGTATTGTTGAACATCAGCGTGCATTTTTGGAGCAAGGGCCAGAGGCGATGAAACCTTTGGTGCTTCGTGATGTAGCAGAAGAAGTTGAATTGCATGAATCAACTGTTTCACGTGTGACCACCAATAAATATATGCTGACACCGCGTGGTTTATTTGAGTTGAAATACTTTTTTTCTAGCCATGTGGGAACCACAACGGGCGGTGAAGCATCATCAACTGCAATTCGTGCCATGATTAAAAAACTGGTATCGAACGAAAATCCACGTAAGCCTTTGTCTGATAATGCAATCGCTGAAATGTTGAAGGATGAAGGGATTGAGGTGGCTCGTCGCACCGTGGCAAAATATCGCGAATCGTTACATATTCCTTCATCTTCTGAAAGAAAAGTCTTGATCTAAATTTTAAGGTGTGACTATTCTAGGTGTTCATTATTACGGAATAATGAATTTTTATAGTCACTAGAGGAGTCGCTGAAAATGATTTAATGGATGTTGAACCACTGATATGCATTAAATTTGCTTGAGCGATTGTCTTGTATCCTGAGAAAAAAAGGTGAGGGATAGAATTATGCAAATAACGATTCGTGGACACCATTTAACCATTACGCCAGCAATTGAAGAAAATATAAAAGAAAAGTTTAGTCAAATGACCAAGCATCTCGATCAGGTCAATAGTATGCAAATCAAACTGGCTAAAGATCATCAAATTGATAAACGTTCACACAAAGGCAGTGCAAACCATATTGCAGAAGCAATTATCCGTTTGCCGGGGGTGGAACTGTTTGCACAGGCGACAGCCGATGATATGTATACTTCGATTAGAAAATTGACAGATAAATTAAAACGTCAGCTTGCGAAACATCGAAAAATTCAATGTTCTTATCAGCATGAACTGGCACTTTTGAGTTAGTTTTTATTTTTATAAAAGAGGCTTTTTGTGGGGCCTCTTTTTTTTATTGATAAAAAAAGAAACTGCTTACTGAATTATGTGAAAAAGTTATAGTAAAATAGCTCGTTTTACACCAATGGTTGTATAAGAGGTCTTGGAATGAATAGTGAGCAGCTCACGCAAATTTTAAAAGAAGCTTTCCCTGAAGCAGAAGTAGCGGTGAGCGGACAAGCTGGAAAATTTGACCTGCGTATTGTTGATGATCAGTTTGAAGGTAAACGTACCGTTGCTCGTCAACAATCGGTTTATGCACCTCTAAATTCTTATATTGCGAGTGGTGAAGTTCACGCTGTTACGATTCGCGCAATGACAAAAGACGAATGGCGCAAAGCAAGCCTTTTCGGAGCTTAAATATTAATGGATAAATTTTTAATTACGGGTGGTGTTAAGCTCGAGGGCGAAGTACGCATTTCTGGCGCTAAAAATGCGGCTTTACCTTTACTTGCAGCAATGATCCTTGCTGACTCTCCGATTACGCTGACGAATGTTCCAAATCTAAAAGATGTAAACACGCTCGTTAAACTGATTGCTGGCCTTGGTGTGACCATGAGCTATGAAGGTGAAACGGTTCGTGCTGATGCTTCGACATTAGACAACCAGTTTGCACCTTATGAGCTGGTTAAAACCATGCGTGCTTCAATTTTAGTCCTCGGACCACTCTTGGCGCGTTATGGCAATGCCAAAGTTTCGTTACCAGGTGGCTGTGCGATTGGTTCACGTCCAGTGGATCAACACTTAAAAGCATTAGAAGCTTTGGGTGCGCAAATTGAAGTTGAAAATGGCTATGTGCATGCTTCAGTTGACGGTCGCTTGAAAGGTGGTGAAGTTGTTTTTGATATGGTGACCGTGGGTGGTACTGAAAATATCTTGATGGCTGCTGCTTTGGCTGAGGGTGTGACCACAATTCGTAATGCAGCACGTGAACCAGAGATCACCGATCTTGCGCAAATGCTCATTAAAATGGGTGCCAAAATTGAAGGTATTGATACCGATACTTTAATCGTTACTGGTGTTGAAAGCCTGCATGGCTGTGAATATGCTGTGGTCGCTGACCGTATTGAAACGGGTTCATATTTAGCTGCTGCTGCCATTACGGGTGGGCGAGTAAAGACCACACATACGGATCCAACTTTGCTTGAAGCTGTCTTAGATAAGTTTGAAGAAATGGGTGCGGAAGTGACCCGTGGCGATGACTGGATTGAATTGGATATGCAAGGTAAACGTCCAAAAGCGGTGAGCTTTAGAACTTTACCTCATCCTGAATTCCCAACTGATATGCAAGCGCAAATCATGGCGGTCAATTCAGTTGGCCGTGGTTTTGCAACAATTTCTGAAACGATTTTTGAAAACCGTTTTATGCATGTCCCAGAACTTTCACGTATGGGTGCGAATATTCAAGTGGAAGGTCATGATGCTGTGGTCACTGGAGTTGAAAAACTGCAAGCAGCACCTGTGATGGCAACCGATTTACGTGCTTCATTCTCATTGGTTCTGGCTGCATTGGTGGCAGAAGGCGAAACATTGGTAGATCGTATCTATCACATTGATCGTGGTTATGAACACATTGAAGAAAAATTGCAAAGTTTAGGTGCTCAGATTAAGCGAGTAAAAGGATGAATGACTTAAGAAACGATGATCCAAATTTTGACGTAATGGGCAATTTTGATCATGGTTTAACTTTAGCACTCAGTAAAGGTCGTATCTTAAAGGAAACATTGCCCTTACTTGAAAATGCAGGCATCAACTTATTGGAAGATCCTGATAAATCACGTAAGCTGATTTTTCCAACCACACATAAAAAAGTTCGTATTTTGATTTTACGTGCTTCCGATGTACCGACTTATGTTGAAAATGGTGCAGCGGATTTTGGTGTGGCAGGTAAAGATGTATTGATGGAACATGGTGCACAACATGTCTATGAATTGCTTGATCTAAAGATTGCCAATTGTAAGTTAATGACTGCAGGTAAAGTTGGAATGGAGCGTCCGAAAGGTCGTTTAAAAATTGCAACCAAGTACGTCAATCTTACTCGCCAATACTATGCAAGTTTAGGTGAGCAGGTGGATGTGATTAAACTTTACGGATCGATGGAACTTGCACCTTTGGTCGGGTTAGGCGATTACATTGTTGACGTCGTTGACACAGGCAACACCTTGCGTGCCAATGGTTTAGAGCCTTTAGAAGAAATTTGCAAAGTGTCTTCACGCCTGATTGTGAACAAAGCCAGCTTTAAACGTAAGCAAGCGGTGTTAAATCCGATTTTGACGCAACTTGAAGAGGCTGTGAAATCTCGTTCAGCGTAATTTCTTGCATGATGATTCTAAAAAAACCGTTCTTTTGAACGGTTTTTTTATAACTTAATCTTCTGATTCAGTGAAAGAATGCCTTCCTTTTTGATTTGTGGATGTGCTAAAAGGGCGTATTGTTTGGTGATGAGTAAGAACAATGAAAACGCCCTTACAGCGTAAACAAGAGTCAATTTTAAAATTACAAGCTCAGTCTATTCCTTATATAGAATGGTTACCGCATATTGAATCGGCTGATGAGGTGATCGCTCGTTCCGCTGAAAGTATTGCCAAAAGGGCAATTGCATGTTTGATCATGATTCAAGTGGCTTGTGATTTAAATAATCAACAATTTGATGAGGAAACTAAAAACTTTATCGTTGATTTGCTGAATAAATTTGAAGTATTTGATGAATTAACGCTTAAAGAGCAAAGTCTTTTAAATCAAGAAGTTTCTCAACAAGACATCGTCAATATGATTTGGAAATATGAAGCTTACTGGGTTTTACTTTGGGCATTAGGCATCGTTAAAGAACTCGGCTACCCAGATACAATTGCAGATTGTGATTTTGCAGTGCAAGTTGTTTCTGGGTGTGATTCATTTGATGAGTTTATGCAGCAAGTTGAGTTAAAAAGTGTGGATGAAATTTTAGATCAGGCGGATTTGATCTATCGCTATGATTGGGCATGTGTCGACGCTCGCTTAAAACAACAGGATGCGCCTGAAAATATGAATGCTTCCGTTGTTGTAGAACGTCACGGGGCTTTAAATTGGCTCATACAACGCGATGGAGATTGGGATAATCCTGACTTAAATACATAAAATTTAGAATATTTAAGCCTAAAAATGATTTTTTCTATTAAAGCAGATGGAAATGCTGATGTTATCTTGCCCACAAGTTGGATGAAAAAGAGTAAACTTAGCGCTCTCTTATTCGCCTTGTGGGTAAATTGATGCGACGTTTATCGACTCAGGATCAGAACTTTAAACAGGCTTTTGCTGAGCTTTTAGCATTTGAAACTGTGAATGATCCTCAATTAGTACAAACTGTAGACCAAATCATTGCTGATGTTCGTCAGCATGGTGATGAACATGTACTGAAATTAACACAGCAGTTCGATCGACATCCAGCGCATCAATTCTCTGATTTGGAACTAACCCAAGCCCAGCTGAAAACTGCATTTGAAGGCTTAAGCACTGAAATCCGTGAAGCTTTGGAGTTGGCTGCAAAGCGCATTCGTTCGTTCCACCAAGCACAAAAGCAAGAAGGTTGGAGCTATGTGGATGAGCTCGGTAATACCTTAGGCCAGAAAGTCACACCGCTTGATCGCGTGGGGATTTATGTACCTGGTGGTTTAGCGTCTTACCCTTCTTCGGTTTTAATGAATGCTTTGCCTGCACATGTAGCCGGTGTTCCTGAAATTATCATGGTGGTTCCAGCACCGAATGGTGAATTGAATCCATTGGTGTTAGCAGCTGCGTATTTAGCAGGTGTAAGCCGTGTATTTACGATTGGTGGTGCACAAGCCGTTGCCGCGCTGGCTTATGGTACTGAAACCATTCCATCGGTGGATAAAATTACAGGACCAGGGAATCGCTTTGTTGCTGCGGCAAAACGTGCTGTTTTCGGACAAGTTGGGATTGATATGATTGCTGGACCTTCAGAAATCCTAGTCTATGCCGAAGGTGAAAATAATGCAGAGTGGCTTGCCATGGATGTCTTGTCTCAAGCAGAACATGATACCGTTGCTCAAGCCATTTTTATCACACCTGATGAAGCACTTTTAAATGCTGTGGATGCCGCAATTGAAAAGCACTTGGCTGAATTGCCAAAAGCCGAAATTGCGCGAACCTCGATTCAGAATCGTGGTGCCTTAGTCTTGGTGAAAGATCGTGCTGAAGCGATTGAACTGATCAATCAAGTGGCACCTGAGCATTTAGAACTCTGTCTTGACGATGCTGAATTGATGAGCCAGGAAATTCGTCATGCGGGCGCAATTTTTATGGGACGTTATACACCAGAAGCGATTGGTGATTATTGTGCAGGTCCAAACCATGTATTGCCAACCTCGGGTACAGCACGGTTTTCATCGCCACTTGGAGTTTATGATTTCCAGAAACGTTCAAGTCTGATTATGTGCTCACAGCAAGGTGTTAAAACCTTGGCGAAAACGGCCGATGTCCTTGCGGTACAAGAAAATCTTGATGCCCATGCACGTTCAGCACGCTACCGTTATGAAGTTTAAATCTGAAGTGTGTGTCGTGGTCTAGCACGATAATAAATATAAACCTCTCCCAAACCCTCTCCTAAAATGAGAGGGGACTTGTCACGATATATGTGAAATAGGTTTGAAGATTCCTCTCCCTTGGGGAGAGGTTAGGAGAGGGCAACAAGAGAATATAAAATGACGTTTACAACAGAACAAATGCGTTTTTGGAGTCCCGAAGTTCGTGAATTAGAGCCGTATGTGCCAGGTGAGCAACCTAAAATTCAGAACTTACTCAAACTGAATACCAACGAAAATCCATATCCACCATCGCCAAAAGTCGTGGCAGCGGTTGAAGCAGTTTTGACGAATCAAGCTGATGCGTTACGTCTTTATCCAGATCCTGATGCAACGGCACTCAAGCAGGCGATTGCAGTACAGCAACACGTAGATATCAGCCAAGTCTTTGTCGGTAATGGTTCGGATGAGGTTTTGGCACATATTTTTAAAGCGTTTTTTATTCAAAAAGAGCCGATTCTTTATCCCGATATTACCTATAGTTTTTATCCAGTTTATAGCCAATTTTTTGCAACGAAGACCCAGCAGATTCCATTGAATGACAAGTTCGAAATTGATGTATCGGATTATGCACAGGCAAATGGTGGGATCATTCTTACCAATCCGAATGCGCCAACCAGCATTGCATTAGGGTTAGCACAGATTGAGCAGGTGCTTAAAGCCAATCCTGATCGCGTGGTGGTGATTGATGAAGCCTATGTCGATTTTGGTGCAGAATCAGCGGTGCAATTGGTCAATCAATACGACAATTTAGTGGTTTGCCAAACCACCTCGAAATCACGTTCATTGGCAGGGTTGCGTGTCGGCTTTGCGATTGCACAAGCACATTTGATTGCAGCACTTGAAGCGGTAAAGAATAGTTTTAACTCTTACCCTATGGATCGCTTTGCCATTGCTGCAGCTGTTGCATCATTTGAAGATCAAGCTTATTTTGAGGCACAATGCCAAAAGGTAATCGCGAGTCGTGAGCAATTGGTGAGTGATCTCACCGCTTTAGGTTTTGAGGTTTTACCATCAAAAGCTAATTTTATCTTTGCAACGCATCCACAACATGATGCGGCACAACTGGCCCAACAATTGCGAGAACAAGGAATTATTGTTCGTTACTTCAACAAACCACGAATCAATCAATTCTTGCGTATTACCATTGGTACTGATGAACAAAATCAGCGTTTCGTGGATACTCTTAAAACGCAAATTTTATAAGCTTTGATTTAATTTTCAGCTTGCTGCCATGTATTGAGTAAATCAAGCATGGCAGAAATTTTATCGAAACATTCTTGATATTCAGCTTCTGCATCAGAGGCGATGGTGATGCCACCACCCGCCCACATCGATAATTGATTTTGGTATTGCTGAATACTGCGAATCAAAATATTCCAGCACCCCGTACCATCAAAATTAAAATAACCCAAGCTGCCACAATAAGCACCACGTGGCGCGCCTTCTAATTCTTCAATAATCTGCATTGCCCTGATTTTGGGTGCACCTGTAATCGAACCACCAGGTAGGGCAGAGAGTAGCATCTGCATTGGATTAATCTGTTCTGTTAGAGTTGCCGTGATCTCACTGACCATATGATGCACTTGATTGAAGCTCTCAATTTCAAACAGTTTTGTCGTGTTTACCGAACCTGTTTCTGCATAAACACTTAAATCATTGCGCAGTAAATCCACAATCATGACATTCTCAGCTTGGTCTTTTTCAGAACTACTCAGTTTAGCTTTGGATATTTGATCTTGCTCAGGATCATCAAAACGCGGCATGGTTCCCTTAATCGGGCGGGTTTTAATTTTCCGATGAGTTTGAAATTCAATAAATAATTCAGGTGAGCAACTGAGTAGCTCAAAATCATTAATTTTGAGATAACCCGCATAAGGGGCATGTGTTAAATCCCATAACTCTTGTGCTCGACTGAGTAATGAACCTTGAGTATGTGCTGTAAATTCTTGGGTCAAATTAATTTGATAACAATCTCCTGCCTTGATGTACTCCTGAACTTGATCAAATGCAGTACGATATTGTTGTTTAGACCAACGAGGTTGGCATTGCTGATTTAAAGTAAGCGTATTGAGTGGTTTAGGCGTGTTGATCAAATTAGCAATATATTGATAGAGAGTTTCAGCCCGAACATCCTCACTATGGAAGTACCATTCACCTTGCTGAAACTTTAAAAAGCTGCTGTATTGACCTAAAAAAAAGCGAGGTTGTGGATGAGCAGAAATGTCAATAAATTGATCTGCGCTATAGTCATAGCTAAAGAAACCAATATATCCACCATGAAATCCATCTGGCTGCTCGGAGGAGGGGGTAGCATCAAACTGAGCGAATTCTAAGAGTGTGTTCACTTCTGATTTGATTTGATATTGATTGAATTGTATTTGTTGGAATTGCTGTAGTTCAGCGTGTTGAAAAACTAAAAACTCTGTGGGTAAAAAGGCAATCACAGGCGCGGCCTGGTCGTGCAAATAAACCAATCCAGTTAAATCATACAGTCGGGACAGAAGCTCAAATGCAGAAGTGAGTTGCGTGTTAAGCTTTTGCTGAAAATAAGACATAAAAATGGAAATACTTGCACTAAATTTAGAGAGCAGAATTGTACTACATTCAAAAACATCGTACGGATGATAATCCAGCCTTTTGCTTAAAAATTAAGTGTTGTACTTGTAGATTGCTTAGATAAAATGAATGATGTATTTATCAAATTAAAATAAGAAAGCGCTTTTGTTAACACTTCTTATACGTATTTAGCCCTGGATAAACGGAGCATCGCCAAACTTTGTTATTTTGGATTTAAAAATTATTTTATAAAAATAATCAAGAATTACATGCTGTTGTCATAATTTTTCGCTGCTTAGAAAATTGTATGTTCTTTATGCCGTTTGTCGGTTTGTGGATAAAAAGCAGTTAACAGGAGTTGAACATAAAATAACAAACAGGTAATTTAGTAATTGCTAAGCGAACTACTCAAGGATTGGAAGTTCAAGTTGTCATTTAAGAATAAAACGACCGTGGACAGTTTAGAGTAGTGTAAGTCAAAAAATAAATGCTCTTGGGAGAGTGCTCAATGAAAATGTTTACTAAACTAGCTTTAGTTTCTTCAATGGCGATTAGCGTAAATGCAATGGCTATGCAGTCAATGGACGATGCTGCACTAAGCGCTGCAACTGGTCAAGATGGTATTAACATTGGTCTTGGTGTTACATCTGTTACGATCGACAAATTATTAATTCATGATAATGATGGTTATGCTGATAATGGTGGTGCGACAGGCGCTGCAGGTGTAATCGGTGCTGGTGGTACAGCAACTGCGGGTGCAATCGTAGTTAACAGTATTTCTATTACACAAAATACAGATAACTCTGGTGCAGAATTATTGGCTTCTCATAACCTAGCTGATTTAACAATTGATACAGATGCTGGTACTGCTGCAACTGGTGGTGCTTTCCTTAACGTAGCAGCGAAAGTATCGGGCTTAAATATTAGCATTGGTGAAATTGGTGTTTCTGCTTCAGGTACTGCGAGCACTACAAGTGTTCAGCGTGGTAACGATGCATCTAACTACAATGCAATTTTATCTGGTTTAAGCATTAAAACAGGTAAAATGGATGCAAACATCCAATTAGGTGCTGCTCCTCAAGGTGCAATGATCAAGTTAAATACAACGTTGGCATCTGGTTTAGAAATTACCAACCTCGGTATTTTGGATAAATCAACAATTGGTCAAACAACGTTGACTGGTGTTGCAAGTACAGCTGCAGGTGAAATTCACCTTGATAGCATCAAAGTGGCTGATCATGGTGTGAATAGCTTAAGCGTTAATACTGACGTTAGCGTAGTAGGTGAAAGTGCAGCAGCTGCGAATGATGGTTATTTGAAAATTATCAGCAAAGCACCTGCAAATGGTACTGACATCTATATTTCAGGTGTTCATTTAGGTAGCAAAACTGCAGGTTCAATCGGTGACGTAGAAATTCAAGGTTTGAAAACGACTTACGCTGGTGGTAGCGGTGCTGCGATTACGATTTCTGGTCACTAATCAGTTATCAAACAAAAAAAGCGCATTTTGCGCTTTTTTTGTTTTCGATAGAAATTTTATAGTTTGGAAGGTATAACGTGTAAAGTATAAGATGCTTTTTAGCTTGATGTTATTTTATGCCTATCGTTTATTTATCTTTGGCCCACTATGGTAATTTATAGCGAATAAAAAGACATTTTTAGCAGCAATTTCTTGTTGTTGAATTGTATTATTAAGGGCGCTAATTGTTTAATTGTAGAGGTAATTATAAAAAAAATAACATTCCGTCAAAAAAAACCAAAAAAAAGATGTATTTTCTTATAAAAAAAGGTATCTTCATCTTGCAGGGATGTAGTGTCATTGACACTAAAAATAAAATGAATAAGGCAAGTGCTGCCATTGTTAGAAAAAGAGACTTATGTTAGAGATCGCTTTAGGCTCGGCATTGATGTATTACTTTACAACGCAAGCCTTTGAAATAGAAAAAAAACCTGAGGGAACTGTATATTATACAGAGACCTTGGACTCTCGTTACCCATCTTTTACTCGTAATCATCGTGAAGCAGTTGTGATTAAGCCTGCTGTCGAGGAACAATTTCGGGGAATTGTTCGTCAAGCTTACGACTATAGTTGTGGTTCTGCTGCATTAACAACCCTACTTAATGGTTATGGAGGGCTACGCCTTACCGAACAGCAGACCATGAGTGGTTTGCTTCAGTATGGAGAATACCAGCGGATTATTGAGCGCCGTAGTTTTTCTTTACTGGATATGAAACGATTCGTCTCTGCTTTAGGGATTAATAGCGGTGGCTATCGGGGGGAATTTTCCGATCTTATTTCATTAAAACAACCCGCGATTGTTCCTATTACTTATGCCGGTTTTAAACATTTTGTAGTATATAAAGCATATAAAGATGGGAGAGTTTATGTTGCTGATCCTGCTTTGGGCAATATCAGCTTTGATGAATCTCGGTTTAAAGAAATATGGGATAACAATACGCTATTTATCGTTGACATTCCTCAACAATACCAAAAGAGTTTATTGGCTCTACAAGATGCGGATATGCGTCATGTTGAAGATGCAACAGTCAATAAGTATGCCCTTGCTGAAATTCAATTTCCAACGCAGAAATTAGAACGTCTTGCGGATAAAGCGTCAACCATGCGTCGAGTGTTGGATGCGGATACCAAATCAGCAACTTATAACCAGCCGATAACAACCTATATGCGCTTATATTACAAGCGGAAGTAAGTTTAGAAAAATCAGTAAAATTAATGTAATAGGATGCAAAGTAAAATGAATCGTACATGGATGAATATGAGTGTGTTGGCGTTGAGTTTGAGTGCCATCACATCAACACTTTACGCAGCAGAACAACAACCACCTGTCGAATCTGGAACAGAGACGGCTCCAGTTGAAGTGCAAGGAAATGCGACAACTGAAAGCCCGGCAACTCCTGCCCCAGAATCTCAAGCGCCTGCTGAGAATAACCAAGCGGATCAAGCGGCAAGTGCCTTACAAAAGAAAGAGAGTGATGCGACTCAAGAAACGAATTTACAAGAAGTATTTACTTCAAATGAACGTCAGTACTCATTAATTAAGAAAGGTATTTTCTCATCTTATTATGATTTGGATTATACCTATTACAGAGATAGCCGCCTTGATTTGGCGATGAGTGATAGCAATAGTTCTTTATCAAGATTGCGTGTTGAAGAGGATGCAAACCATACCTTAACCAACACCTTTACCGTTCAATATGGTCTGTTGGATAACGTGACCTTATCCGCCTCGTTGCCTTTTGTTGCTAAAAAAGAACTTTTAAAAGATCAAACGACAGCAGGTTTGGGGGATATCAACTTTGGAGCACGTTGGGAACCATTTCCATTAAAGCAAGGACGTCTACCTTTGGTACTGTTTGGTAGCTTATCTACTAAAACTGGAGATAGTCCTTATGAAGTGGGGGTAGATGAACTTTCTACGGGTAAAGGGTATTACTCGGTGGGTGCGGGTGCAAGTACACGTAAGTATATTGATCCTGTTGTTCTG
Organism: Acinetobacter gyllenbergii CIP 110306 = MTCC 11365; assembly: GCF_000413855.1. Classification (GTDB taxonomy): domain Bacteria; phylum Pseudomonadota; class Gammaproteobacteria; order Pseudomonadales; family Moraxellaceae; genus Acinetobacter; species Acinetobacter gyllenbergii. Next base: position 13,475 of record NZ_ATGG01000034.1, read on the forward strand.
TTTGCCTCAGTTTCGACCAGTTACGGTTTTAAAGAATCAGGTCTAAACCAGTTAAGAGGAAGCCGAGTTTTAGAAAGTTTTGATCCTGGTTTAAGTGGCGGATTCTCTTTTGGTTTTGCATATTCGTTTAACTATGATGTGTCGTTAACCATGTCATATCAGCAAAGCTTTAATACGGGTGCAAAATTCTACTTTGAAAATAATGAGAGTTATGAATCCGCTGATCAAAGTAGTGCGATGTTGTCATTCGCTTTAGGGGTACGTGTATCACCTGAAACAATTGTCAATGGTACGGTGGGAATTGGCTTAACTGAAGATGCTCCAGATGTCTCATTAGGTCTGTCTTTCCCACTTGATATCATAGGTTTTGGTAAAAAAATTCGTTAAGGAGATGTAATAATGGTGAAAAACCTTAAATTATGTCCATTAACGATAGCAATTTTTTTAGCAGGGCTATCAGGTGCTACACATGCACAACTCGGACAAGACTTATCTGTAGATTTGCGTTCTTTGGCCTTGGGGAATGCGGTCACCGCTGATCCACCAGGCATTAGCGCTGTTCATTTTAACCCAGCCGCACTTGCTAAACTGGATGGTCTGCAAACAGATGTGCAGGGGATTCTGGCTAATTTTGCAATTCAACGAGATTACTCAGCGCCAGCAGGTTATAACGTTTTTGGTTATTCTGACGATCCTTTGGTCTGTAATGATGGACCAGAAATAGATGCGAACATTTGTACTGATTTTAAAGGAACAGTACATGGGGATGTTGAATATGCCAGTATTTACGTTCCTGTTTTAAAGAAAATTGTAGATTTGGGGCCAAATTCTCCTTTAGTTGCGCCAACGGCAGGGATTTCTTATAAGCCACCAGGTTCGAAAGTAACTTATGCAACCGCAGTATATGCTCCGCTTGTTGCGGGTTTTGGTGCTGAAGATGGTAACCCAAGTAACTATATGGGACAGCAAGTTGCTTTAGAGCGTATTACTTATCTATCGCCATCATTTGGGTATCAGGTGAATGATCATTTATACCTTGGTGCTTCATTTGGGATGTCCTATCAAGCGATTGCCATGAAAACTGATTTACGTTTCCCGAATGAGTTAATTGGGGTGTTGCGTATGGTCGATGAAGTGGTATGTGGGCCATTTAAACAAAATGGTGACATTATTACAGATCTCTTACTCTTTGGTATCTGTAATGCGCAGCAAGGCATGGACCCTTTTAGCAAGGTCGGTTCATTAGATGTCTCACTTGAACAATCGCTCAGCCCTAGTTATAACTTAGGTTTGCTTTGGGAACCAACTGACGACTTTAGTTTCGGGATGGTATATCAAAGTGAAGCGAAGATGCGTTTACATGGTAAATACTTAATTAATGTGGCAGAAGCACCGCAACAGTTAATTGCGGGTTTAAATTCATCAGCAACAGGTAAAGTTCTTGCTGCAATTCTAGGGCTTCCGGCTTATGCACCCGCTGTAGATTCTGGTTTATTGGCTATGGATTTCAAATATCCACAGCATTTTAAAGCAGGGATTAAATATAAAATCTTCCCAGATTTACAAGTGAACTTTGATTTGGGATGGACCGATTTCTCGGCATGGGATAAGTTTAAATTTGAATTTGACCGACAAATTTCTTTGTTAAAAGTTGCTCAGATTTTATCAAATGATGTTACGGATCGATCACTTGCCTTACCGTTAAAGTTTCAGTCCTCTTGGCGTTGGGGAATCGGTTTTGAATATTCAGCAACAGATCGTTTGAAGTTACGCATGGGCTATGAGCCGCGCACCAGTTCGATTCCAGACGATAAACGAAATACCATGGTGCCGATTAACAATGCACAATTGTTTGGTTTAGGTATTGGCTATCGTTTTGACCAGGATACTGATTTGGATTTATCACTCGGTTTCTTACGCAGCCGTGATGATATTCCTGCAAATACAAGTAGCCTTTCAAACCAGACTGGGGTTAATAACCTATTACTCAACCCCTATGCTGGTTTGAATGTCAAAACCAATACCAAAGTCACTTTACTTGGGATTAACTACAGAACAAGATGGTAATGCAAAAGATAAAGATGAAACGATCAACACTTGCTATTTCATTATTTTGTTTAATGGTATCAAGTGTTTCGGCTGTTTATGCGGATGGCTTCTATACGATTATCGGACCTGATGGTCGTCCAATGGTTGTACCGATGAAAATTGGGAAAAAGGACGTAGAACCCAATAAGCTGAAACAGGAAGCACGTTCTGAAAAAGTAGTTCAACCAGCCGTTGATCATTCCAATACGGTAAAGACTGTTGTTGTGCCTATGGAGCAGAAAAAGGCTGAATATTCTCAATCAGCCGAATCTAAACAGATTCCATCTAAACCAGTTAAAACCATTGATGTGGTTGAGCCTACAATCGTCAAGCAAAAATCTGAGCCAGCACCGTCATCTAAAGCAAGCAACAAAGATACAAAAGAAGTTTCTGCAATTGTTACTGAACCATTGAAGGTAACACAAGCACCGTTAGTTATAGAGAAGCCTGCAATCGAGAACAAATCAACAGTTGCACCCAAAGTACCATTAACTCAACGTGCTTCAAATGCTTCAAATGCTTCAAATGCTTCAAATGCTTCAAATGCTTCAAATGCTTCAAATGCTTCAAATGCTTCAAATGCTTCAAATGCTT
>NZ_ATGG01000035.1 GCF_000413855.1 Acinetobacter gyllenbergii CIP 110306 = MTCC 11365
CTGATAGCAAGCTGTACTTGTACAGTGAAGTGGCTGATACCATGCTTCCAGGAAAAGTCTCTAAGCTTCAGTTACACAGGAATCGTACCCGAAACCGACACAGGTGGTCAGGTCGAGTAGACCAAAGCGCTTGAGAGAACTCTGCTGAAGGAACTAGGCAAAATGGTACCGTAACTTCGGGAGAAGGTACGCTGCTGACGGTGATGGGACTTGCTCCCTGAGCTATTGGCAGCCACAGAAACCAGGCCGCTGCAACTGTTTATTAAAAACATAGCACTCTGCAAACACGAAAGTGGACGTATAGGGTGTGATGCCTGCCCGGTGCTGGAAGGTTAATTGATGGGGTTAGCGTAAGCGAAGCTCTTGATCGAAGCCCCAGTAAACGGCGGCCGTAACTATAACGGTCCTAAGGTAGCGAAATTCCTTGTCGGGTAAGTTCCGACCTGCACGAATGGCATAATGATGGCGGCGCTGTCTCCAGCAGAGGCTCAGTGAAATCGAAATCGCTGTGAAGATGCAGTGTACCCGCGGCTAGACGGAAAGACCCCGTGAACCTTTACTGCAGCTTGACATTGAACTTTGACCTTACTTGTGTAGGATAGGTGGGAGGCTTTGAAGTACGAACGCTAGTTTGTATGGAGCCGTCCTTGAAATACCACCCTGGTAATGTTGAGGTTCTAACTCTGCCCCGTAATCCGGGGCGAGGACCATGTCTGGTGGGTAGTTTGACTGGGGCGGTCTCCTCCTAAAGAGTAACGGAGGAGTACGAAGGTGCGCTCAGCGTGGTCGGAAATCACGCGTAGAGTATAAAGGCAAAAGCGCGCTTAACTGCGAGACCCACAAGTCGAGCAGGTACGAAAGTAGGTCTTAGTGATCCGGTGGTTCTGTATGGAAGGGCCATCGCTCAACGGATAAAAGGTACTCTGGGGATAACAGGCTGATACCGCCCAAGAGTTCATATCGACGGCGGTGTTTGGCACCTCGATGTCGGCTCATCTCATCCTGGGGCTGAAGCAGGTCCCAAGGGTATGGCTGTTCGCCATTTAAAGAGGTACGCGAGCTGGGTTTAGAACGTCGTGAGACAGTTCGGTCCCTATCTACCGTGGGCGCTGGAAATTTGAGAGGATCTGCTCCTAGTACGAGAGGACCAGAGTGGACGAACCTCTGGTGTACCGGTTGTGACGCCAGTCGCATCGCCGGGTAGCTATGTTCGGAAGGGATAACCGCTGAAAGCATCTAAGCGGGAAGCCTACCTCAAGATAAGATTTCCCTAGGAATTTATTCCTCTAAAGAGCCGTTCGAGACTAGGACGTTGATAGGTTGGGTGTGGAAGCACGGTGACGTGTGAAGCTGACCAATACTAATTGCTCGTGAGGCTTGACTATACAACACCCAAACAGTTGTTGTATTCAAGATAAATTCAATACATAACTTGATTTAGTGTAGAAACTAGTTACAATACCGACTCAATTAACTAATCCGTTAATTACTCATTTGGAAAAAGCCTTGGCAATCAATAAGACCAAAGCAAGTATCCATAAACAGTTTGCTGGCGACAATAGCAAGAGTGAACCACCTGATCCCTTCCCGAACTCAGAAGTGAAACCTCTTAGCGCTGATGGTAGTGTGGCACTTGCCATGTGAGAGTAAGTCATCGCCAGCTTTTAAATCTAAACACCCCC
>NZ_ATGG01000036.1 GCF_000413855.1 Acinetobacter gyllenbergii CIP 110306 = MTCC 11365
ACTCAGCTAACTTCTCAGCAACCTTAGCAATTTCAGACTTGTATTGTGGTTTGATAACAGACTTGTTCGTATCGAAGAATACGCGAAGTTCCATGTTAAGATCTTCAGTTAACTCTTGTGGTTGTGGAGCAACTGGAGTTGGTTCAACTGGAGCAACTTCTACAACTGCTGCAGCTGGCTTCAAGTGACCACCAAGAACTACGTTCAAACCAGCAAGTGCTGTATATCTCCAGTATTTCTCATCAAAATCGTACGTACCACGAGCTTCTGTACGAAGAGATAAAGCATCATTTAAGCGCCAGAAAGCACCTAAACCAGCGTTACCAATCGTGTCTTTCTTGTCAGCATAGATACCGTCAAAATCAGTTTTCATCTGACCAGCACCTAACAATACATACGGCTTAATTTTGCTATCGTAGTTTTTCGTGATCAAGTCAGAAGTAGCATAGAAATTACCAGCAACTGTTTGTTGCTTGTATTCAGCATTCGCTACGCCAGTACCATCAAGATCACCCTTCACCTGGTTATATTCAACTTCAAAACCTAACCAAGGTGTTAACTCAACGCCTAATGCAGCACCAACAAATAAATCATCCTGCAACTCTGCATGAGTTGTTAGGTTGTCATTATTATGCTTACTATCCTGCCAGCTATAACCCACTAATAATGGAGTTACTGTTACGCCAGCATTCGCAGCAGCTAATGGAGCAGCAACAAGCATAGCAAGTGCAATACGACTCAATTTCATGGATATCCTCCAAAAAAACAAAAAATTGTTTGTTCTCTAAACGCTTAATAGTTTTTGAATACTGAGAAATAGTCTTATTGTATCTTTTCCCGTTATTCACCTTACGTTAAATCATACAAATACTTGATCAATTTTCCAAGCATTTAATAACATTCAGTCAGCAGCCACCGAAAAAAATAACCTATTTCCCACCCCCAAAAACTAGAAAATTCTAATTTAACAACATCTAATTCAGGCTGTGAGAGCTTATCACTTTTTAATCAAAATTTTAACAAGCTATCAAAATCTTTTCAATAAAACTAAATAATTCTCACAGTACATCTAAAATTAAGACAAGATTATGCCAGTTTTTAGATTTTATGTTTTAGTTTTACATCAATACTACAAAAACTTTGATATATATAAATTTGATATATATAAAAAAAGCGACTCTGACGAGTCGCTTTTTTTCAGTTCATAAACTCAAATTATTGAGCTTGTTGACCTGGTTGTACAAGAACAGTACGGCTACCAGAGATCGCAGCGAATACGCGACGGTTCATAGCACGACCTTCTTTAGTTTTGTTGTCAGCAATCGGTTGATCCCAAGCGAAACCTTGAGTTGTCAAACGAGTTGC
>NZ_ATGG01000037.1 GCF_000413855.1 Acinetobacter gyllenbergii CIP 110306 = MTCC 11365
GGTGGTGGCGTGACCAATGAGGGTGGTCGACTTAGCGGTCCATTTACAGTGAATGACAAAGGTTATGACACGGTCGCCGATGCGATTCAAGGAGAAGCAGCGGCAGCGAAAACTGAAGTTGAAGCGGGCAAGAACATGACCGTTGCAAGTCGTACTGGTGCCGATGGACAAACCATCTATGAAGTTGCGACCGTGGATGATGTGTCATTTGATTCAGTACAAGTGGGTGATGTCAACATTGATGGCAGCACAGGCAAGATCAGTGGTGTGGCAGATGGCACCATTGCAGCGGGTTCAAGTGAAGCGATCAATGGTGGACAACTCCACGGTGTTGCAGACAGTGTCCGAAGCGCAATTGGTGGTGAAACCGTCTTAAATCCAAATGGTTCGGTGACCACCAGCAATGTGGGGAACACGGGTGAAAATAACATCCATGACGCGATTGACTCGGTTCGTGGTCAGGCAGTTGCAGCCAAAACCACAGTTACCGAAGGCGACAACATGGTGGTCACTGAGTCAACCAATCCAGATGGCAGCACCAACTATGAGGTTGCCACAGCGAAAGACGTGAAATTTGACAGTGTCACGTCGACGGATGCAGAAGGAAATGAAACCATTCTGGATGCAAAAGGTGTCAGCTTGAAAGATCAGGATGGTAATACTACGATTCTAGGTCAAGACGGTTTAGGTTTTACTGACTCGATGGGGAATAGCGTTGGTCCACGTATTAGTGCAAGAGGTATTGATGCAGGCAATACCGTGATCACAGGTGTTGCACCAGGACGTATTGCAGCAGATTCAACAGATGCAATCAATGGTAGCCAATTAAAAGGCGTTGCAGACAGCGTATCAACTGCAATTGGTGGCAATACCACAGTCAACCCAGATGGAACCATTGTCACCAAGGATATTGGTGGAACAGGTCAAGACAATATCAACGATGCAATTGGTGCCGTAGGTAAAGCAGCGAAAGAGGCTAAAACTACCGTAAGTAAAGCGGATGGCGATGAAAATGTCACGGTGACTAGCAGTCCGAATAGTGAAGGTGGAACGGACTTCCAAGTTGGCTTGTCGAAGGACATTAAAGTCGATAGCGTGACCGCGGGTGATACGGTAATCAATGGCGATGGTTTAACTATTGCTGGTGGGCCAAGTGTCACTAAAGACGGCATTGATGCTGGCGATAACAAAGTCACAGGTGTTGCCGATGGTACGGTAGCGGCAGGCTCTAAAGATGCGATCAATGGTGGTCAACTCCATGGTGTTGCAGACAGTGTGAAAAACATTGTGGGTGGAAATACCACAATTAATCCAGATGGAACGATTGTAGGTGACAACATTGGAGGGACAGGCCAAGACAATATCAATGATGCGATTGGTGCTGTAGGCAAAGCTGCACAAGCTGCTAAATCATCGGTGAGTAACAAAGATGGCAATATTTTAGTCACACCAAGTACTAAAGCAGATGGCAGTACGGATTATGAAGTTGGTTTAGCCAAAGACATTACCGTGGATAGTGTGACGGCTAAAGATGTTAATGCCAATCAGGTCAATGTGGGCGGTGCTGGTGGAACCACGATTGCAGCAGATGGTGTGCGGATCGTAGATGGGCCAAGCATGACCAAAGAAGGCATCAACGCAGGCGGCAAGAAAGTCACAGGTGTTGCGGATGGAGCGATTGCCAGTGGTTCTCAAGATGGAATCAATGGTGGTCAATTACATCGCTCTTATGAAGATGTTGGTGCAGCGCTTGGTGGCGGTGCGGGTTATGACCCAAGCACTGGCTGGAAAGGGCCAAGCTACGATGTTGCAGGTGGAAAATATGACAACGTTGGAGATGCATTAGGCGCAATTGATAACCGCGTAACCAATTTGGGTGATCAATTACAACAAGCCTTCTACGATACCAACAAGCGTATGGATAAGTTGGAAGACAAAATGTCAGCGGGGATTGCTGCAACGGCTGCACTCGAAAATGCACCTTTTGTTCCGGGTAAACTCACCATGGCAGCAGGTGCAGCGTACTACAACGACCAAAGTGCAATTGGTGTGACCTTCCGTAAGACAGCGGACAATGGTCGCTGGTCATTAACGACGGGTGCTGCGATGGGTAGTCAAGGCAATAGTCCATTGGTTCGTGTTGGTGTAAGTACCATCATTGATTAAGTCTTTTAGGAGAGTCGTAAGGCTCTCCTTTCCATATACAAGAATTAAGTGAGAACAGATATGAATAAGATTCAAACTTTAATGATGATGGCATTAGCGGGCATTGCATTGAATAGTCAGGCGGTAACACCTGTTGAGGCGCAAGGCGAAGTCGAGTTACAAACGACAGATGAGGTGACTTTTCCTGAGGTGAATAAAAGCTATCTTAAACTGGTGAAGCGTTATGAATATAACGATGTTGCCCGTTTAGATGTCGGTATGAACAAAGATCAATTCCGCCATATTCTCGGTAATCCTCACTTTAGTGAAGGCGTATTTGCCGTGAAAACATGGAACTATGTCTTAGATATTCGTGTACCTAATACACAGGATTATAAGCGTTGCCAACTGCGTATTGACTACGACAAGAAATACATTGCAAATCGCTTGTCTTGGAAAGGCGAAGAGTGTCAGGGCTTGATGACATGGGGCGTGAATAATGTTGTGCCTGCAGTTTTACCCGCACCGATTCAAGCTGCGCCACAAACGGGAACAGTGTTCTTTGCGTTTGATCGTTCAGATCGTAATGCGATAGAACCAAGTTCAACCAATCTTGCAACGATGGTGGGTGCAATTCAACAATCTCAAAATCCTGTGCTTGTTTCAGGTTATGCAGATCGGCTTGGTAAATTTGCCTATAACCAAGACTTGTCATCACGCCGAGCGAATACGGTTGCGCAATTGTTGGTACAGCAAGGAGTTGATCCTAAACGCATCCAATTACAAGTCAGTGGTGGAACAAGTCTTTATCAGGAATGTTCAGGTCAGGCACGCAATACACAACTGGTTCAGTGTTTAGCACCAAACCGTCGTGTGAATATTCAGTGGTAAGCTAAAATAATAAATAGAGCAGCTATAAATATAGCTGCTCACACTATTTATAAAAATATTTTTATAAACATATATTTCTGTGTGGAATAGGTTAAATGGGATTGTTTTTTGGGGTTAATATTTATTTATGGATTTGAATAAAGTTATGAAGCTAGGTTGTTCTTAATAAAACACTTTGTTTTTTATGAAGAGATTAGCTGAGATGGTTTTATTTTAAGAGATACTTTGGTTATATTTTTATAATAAAGGTTTAGAAATGGCAAAATACGAAAGTGCTTTTTATGAAGAAGGTAAAGAAATAGTCGAGGTTCTTGCAGTTGACTTGCGAGATGCTGAGCAGAGAGCAGTATTAAGAGAGAAAAATCTTTTTAATAAAAATAGGAATATTTTACTAGGCATTCGAAACCATCCAGACACACCCCATTTTTATAGGAAAAGTTCACATCGTGGTGATATTGATAAAGGTGAGCCTAAAGATACATCGCGACATGATGAAAAACGGGATGAATTTTTATACTTTCTTGAAAATAATGCGAACTCAACCTCAAGTGAAAATCTAAGAATTGGCATTTATGAAAAATGTAAGGAGGTCGGAAAGCATCAGCTTACCGTACTCAATTTATTGGAAAATTATCAGTGGGCAAAGGAAGTTAAGTTTTCTGTTTCTGAAGAAAGTTATTTACGGTTTGATATTTTTGGACGTTCTAAAGCGTACTTTGGGTGGGTCGAAAAACACCCCTATGTCGCTATAGAAATTGTGGATTCGCACTTTAGCTCTAAGGCGGCATTCAAGGCATTGTTAAAAATATCACAGGAATTTCCAATTTTTATTGGCTATATGTTTGTATCTCAAATACCTTATTTAAATACCAAAAAGAATGGAGATAAATCTAACTCCCCCAAACATATCCGCTTTAAGCACTACATTATGGATGGTAGCTTTTGGGATCAAGATGAAAGGGTAGATGAAGGTTTTGAGAAAATTGAGAAACATCAATCAGATGAATACTATAATTTTGTTTATGACAAAATTAAACCATTCTTAGCGTGAAATATGTCGCTTGCTTATGGATGAGTATTTGGATTTATAGCAAACACTTCGAAAATGGTTTGGCGTGCTAAATACTTGTCCTCTGTGGTCAATTCAATTCTATTTAACGGTTTAAATAGAGTGAATTGGCTATGGCAGCATGTTTGACCATTGTCATGCTTGTGTGAACAGAATAAATGGATATGATTGTCATCAACACGTGATCCTATCTAGCGAATAGTCAACTGATTGAAATTGATTACAAAATTTCAAATAGGATGGCTAATATTAAAAAATTATAAAAATGTTTCAAATGTAAATATGGCTTGCCTATTCTGTTTATTAAACACTCCTATAATGTTAATGTTTGTCTATTTTTTGATTTGATTTTAAAACTTACAAAAAAAGCAACTTGATTGTTAAGTTTTTAGATTTAATTGTTAAATACCCTCTAATTTTATTCTCTAAATTAAACAGTGCTTAATTAATAATAAAGGCACTGGATCATGAATAAAATATATCGCTTAGTTTGGAATAAATATTTAGGTTTATGGACGGTCGTTTCAGAACTTGCTCGTGGTACAACGAAAAAACGTAATGTTTCGGTGGAGACTACAGCAGCACTTAGCCCTCCCTTAAATGCAAATTCTCTTTATACAAAATCTCATCTAACGCCAGTCATATTGGCAACGGTTATGGGTTCAATTTTTTATAGTAGTCACACATTTGCGGGTTATGAAGCAGGTGGTGGCTCAACCTATAACAATTGTACAGCTGGTGTTGTTGGCAGTGGCACGAAATCGGGCAATAGTGTTGCTGTGGGAAATGGTTCTTGTGCCGCAGGCAATGGTGGCATATCTATGGGTTCGCGGGCCGATTCGAGCACAGCGCCCAATAATATTGCGATGGGCAGTAACGCAAAGACAGGAAGTAGAGTTTCAGGTACAACAGATGCCGCCCCTTTGAATGGTGGCAGTCAAATTGCGATAGGTAAAAATGCACAAACAGATACGGCTGGCTCAATTGCGATTGGAAATGATGCTAGAACAGGCGTAGGTCAAAACTTTGGTGTGGCTATTGGTGGTTATGCTGAAGCAACTGGCAATAGCGCAATTGCGTTTGGGCGTCGTACAGATGCAAGTGGTTTTGGTGGTGTCGCAGTCGGTGCCTATGCACAATCCTCAGGGAATGATTCAACAGCGGTAGGTTCGAATGCAACTGCATCTAAACAGGCTGCGACAGCATTGGGGAATCAGGCGAATGCTGTTGAGCGAGGATCAACAGCCGTTGGTTTTGGTGCCAATGCGGTTACGGTTGGTGCTGTAGCGGTGGGTGTAAACTCCTATGCTGCTGGACGAATCAAAGATGGTGAGGATTGGGAGTCAAGCGCATTTGGCTCTAATTCTAGAGCAGATGGTGCTGGTGCAGTGGCTTTGGGAAATTACTCAAAAGCCACTGCAGATGAAACACTCGCAGCGGGAAATGGTGCGCAGGCAACTTCTAGGTATGCTGCGGCCATTGGTACCTTAGCTGAGGCAACAGCAGAAGAAGCGGTCGCGACAGGTCATCAGTCCAAAGCGCAAAGTTTTGCCGATATTGCGATTGGAAGTGACGCAGCGACAGTAGCGGGCACAGGTGGTAAGAACATCGCCATAGGAAATAAGGTGACCACAGGTGCAATAGGGCAAAATGTTGCCATCGGTTCAGGAATCACCACAGCCAATTCATCAACTGCCGATGGTGGTGCAGTTGCGATTGGTCGAGATCAGGTTGCAACGGGCGATGGTGCAGTCGCGATTGGTGACCCAAATATTGTAAATGGTGACGGTGCGATTGTATTAGGGAAAGACAATATTGCCGCTGGGGATTTAGCAGGGACAACCGCAGCTAATGGTGCGGTCGCAATTGGGAATACCAACCAAGCTATTGGTCAGGGTTCAGTGGCTTTAGGGAATATCTCAACAGCCGCTGCGGCAGGTGCCATTGCTTTGGGTGATACTGCTAATGCTGCGGCAGCTACTGCAATAGCATTAGGTACAGAAACTCAAGCACAAAATGAAGGTGATATTGCAATTGGTCGCAATGCCCAAGCTTCAGGTGAGATTGCTAATGGAATTGTCAATTCTGCTGTTGCTATAGGGGCGAATAGCATTGCTAATCAGTCGAATACGATCGCTTTAGGGAATGAGACGGAAGCAACTGGTGCTAGCTCTTCAGCGATAGGTTCGAAAGCATGGGCAAGGGGAATCCAGTCAACAGCTATAGGTAATTTGGCCACAGCAAATGGTAATTATTCGATTGCACAGGGGGCTGATGTAGAGGCCGCTGGACATTATTCAATTGCGGTTGGTAGTTATGCAAAATCTGAAGGAGTCGCATCGTTAGCTTTAGGAAACTTAGCAAAAGCAGAAGGTGATGCTTCTGTGGCACAAGGTAACCAAGCTGAAGCTCTAGGAAACTCTTCGATTGCAACAGGCGATAAAGCTAAGGCACAGAGCGATAATGATATTGCATTAGGTAATAGTGCGACTACGGTTGCAGGTACAAGTGGTGACAATATTGCGATAGGAAACGCAGTCACCACAGGAGCGACAGGCAAAAATGTTGCAATTGGTTCGGATGGAACCACTGCTAATTCAGAAAGCGCAGACGGTGGCGCGGTTGCGATTGGTCGAGATCAGATTGCAAATGGTGATGGTGCGGTCGCGATCGGTGATCCAAACCGAGCAAGTGGTAGTGGTGCAGTTGCTTTAGGTAAGGACAATACTGCGGCAGGTGATACTGCTGCAAGCTCTTTGGCAAGTGGAGCAGTCGCGATTGGGAATACCAACCAAGCTATTGGTCAGGGTTCAGTGGCTTTAGGGAATACCTCAACAGCCGCTGCGGCAGGTGCCATTGCATTAGGTGATACTGCCAATGCACAAGCGACCCGTGGTGTGGCACTCGGTTCTGGTGCAACCGCAACCAATGCGGATGATGTTGCGCTTGGTGCAGGTTCGGTCACTTCAGCAGCCAATCCAACCGCCAATGGTACAGTCGGTGGCATCACTTATAACTATGCGGGCACAAGCCCAAGCAGTGTGGTCAGTGTTGGGAGCGAGGGTAATGAACGCCAAGTGACTAATGTGGCAGCAGGCCGTGTCAGTGAAACAAGTACCGATGCAATTAATGGTTCTCAGCTTTATTCAACTCAACAAGCCTTAGGAAAGCTCGCAGAATCCACAGCCAATCATTTAGGTGGTGGCTCGGTGGTGAATCCAGATGGCACAATCTCAGCACCTAGCTATATCGTCAATGAAACACCAATCAATAATGTCGGTGATGCGATTGAAGCGCTGGATCAAGGTTGGAATCTACAAAGCAATGGGGCTGGTGGTGCAGCGATCAAAGCTGGTGATACGGTTGATATTGGCACTGCTGATGGGGAGGAAAATCTAACCGTCACTAAAACGGGTAATGACATTAAATATGCTCTAAATCGAAATCTGAAAGTGGATAGCGTGACCGCAGGTGACACGGTCATCAACACGAATGGCGTTACGATTAATAATGGGCCAAGTATTACCAATTCAGGCATTGATGCGGCGGGTCATATAATTAGCAATGTCGGTGCAGGTGTTGCAGGTACAGATGCGGTCAATAAAAGCCAATTAGATGCAGCAACCGCGGCAGGTAAAAATACGGTGACGGATGGTAAAAATATCACTGTCACAGAATCAGCCAATGCTGATGGCAGTACTAACTATGAGGTCGCCACAGCAGATGATGTGGACTTTAATAATATGACTGTGGGCGATGTCACGATTGATGGCACAACAGGAAAAATTAGTGGTGTGACTGCGGGGGATGTGACTGCGACTTCGACCGATGCGATTAATGGTAGTCAATTGGCAGGCACAGCGAAAAGCGTATCAGATGCCTTAGGTGGTGGTTCGGTGGTCAATCCAGATGGCACGGTGACCGCACCAAGCTATGACATTAACGGAACGACGGTCGGTAACGTTGGTGATGCGCTATCAGAATTAGACAAAGGCTGGAACCTGCAAAGTAATGGTGCCAAAGCGGGTGCGGTGAAAGCAGGAGATACGGTCGATATTGGTACAGTTAATGGTGAAGAAAATCTCAGCGTGACCAAAGATGGGAATACCATTCAATATGGTTTAAACCGTAATTTGAATGTCGATAGTGTTCGAGCTGGCGACACCTTAGTGAATGACAATGGGGTGACCATTACTAATGGTCCAAGTATCACCAAAGATGGGATCAATGCAGCAGGTAATCCAATCAGCAATGTCGGTGCAGGCGTGAATGATAGCGATGCCGTCAATAAAGGTCAGTTAGACGATGCCGCTGCCGCCGCTAAAACCGAAGTGACGCAAGGCAAGAACATCACGGTTTCTAAAACCACGGGAGCAGATGGACA
>NZ_ATGG01000038.1 GCF_000413855.1 Acinetobacter gyllenbergii CIP 110306 = MTCC 11365
GTGAATGGTGGTCAGATTCAGAATATTTCTGAAAGCATCAAGAACAGCATTGGTGGAAACACAACGGTTAATCCAGATGGCAGTATTAGCACGAACAACATTGGTGGTACAGGTAAAAACAACATTAATGATGCAATCAGTAATGTGAAAGATGCCGCAACTAAAGCAAAAACCACAGTGACTGAAGGCGACAACATCGTTGTTAAAGAAACCACCAATAAAGATGGTAGTACTAACTACGAAGTTTCAACCAAGAAAGACCTTAATTTAGACAGCATCACGACTGGTGATACGGTATTAAACGACAAAGGTGTGACCATTAAAGATGGTCCAAGTATTACCAAAGATGGCATCGATGCGGGTAATAAAGTCATTACGAATGTTGCTGATGGTTCAATTGCGAAAGGTTCTAAAGATGCAGTGAATGGTGGTCAGATTCAGAATATTTCTGAAAGCATTAAGAACAGTATTGGTGGAAACACAACGGTTAATCCAGATGGCAGTATTAGCACCAACAACATTGGTGGTACAGGAAAAGACAACATCAATGATGCAATCAAATCGGTTGATGACAAAGTCACCAATGGTGTGAATGATCTGACCAATAAAGGTCTGAACTTCGCAGGTAATGCTGGTAAAGATGTTCATCGTAAGTTGGGTGAGAAGTTAAACATCGTGGGTGGTGCGGATGCTGCAACAGCAGAAGACAAAACCAGTGGCGAGAACGTGATCACACGTACTACAGAAGATGGTATCAAGATCGAATTGTTAAAAGATGCGAAATTCGACAGCATCACGACTGGCAATACGGTACTAAACAACAATGGTTTAACTATTAAAGGTGGTCCAAGTATCACAATAAATGGTATTGATGCTGGTGGTAAGAACATCACTAACGTTGCGGATGGTGTTAATGGCAAAGACGCAGTCAATGTTGACCAGTTGAATAAATTGAAAGACCAGATTGGTAAAGACATCGGTAATCTTTCGGATAATGCTGTTCAATATGACAAAGACAAAAATGGCAATGTTGACAAAAACTCTGTGACCTTAGGTGGTGGAGAAGATGGCACAAACTTGAAGAATGTTGCTGATGGTAAAGTCGAGCAAGGTTCTAAAGATGCGGTGAATGGTGGTCAATTGTGGGATGTTAAGCAAAATGTTGACAAAAACACAAATGATATCCAAAACATCCAGAACAATATCCAAAACATCAATGATGGTAAGACGGGGTTAGTTCAGCAGCAGAAACCAAACGGTGAAATTACCGTTGGTAAAGATACGGGTGGTACAAGTATCAATATGGCTGGTAAAGATGGTGACCGTGTCGTGCAAGGTGTTAAGGATGGTGAGATTAAAGCGGGTTCTAATCAAGCCGTGAACGGTGGTCAAATCCATAACATTTCTGACAGCATTAAGAACAGCATTGGTGGCAATACGACTGTTAATCAAGATGGTACGATTAAAACCAACAATATTGGTGGTACGGGTAAAGACAATATTCATGATGCGATTGGAACACTGAACCAATCAAATCAGGAGTTGGGTAACAAGATCAACAACCTTGGTGATCAGTTACAACAGGTCTTTTACGACACTAACAAACGTATTGACAACCTTGAAGACAAAATGTCTGCGGGGATTGCTGCAACAGCCGCACTTGAGCAAGCGCCTTATGTTCCAGGTAAATTGACTATGGCAGTCGGTGCAGCATATTACAACGATCAAAATGCAGTGGGTGTGACTTTCCGTCGTACCGCGGATAATGGTCGTTGGTCATTAACGACAGGTGCTGCTTTAGGTAGCCAAGGTAGTCCGCTAGTACGTATTGGTGTAAGTACAATTATCGACTAATTGCCTTAAATAAGGGGAGTCAAAAGCTCTCCTTATATTCAACAGATATTGTGAGTAGAGAAATGAACAAGAATATTCAAATTTTGATGATGGCAACTTTAGTTGGTTTGACTGCAACCACTACATTTGCACAAGAAGCCGATGTTGCTCAACAAGAAGAAATTAAATTTCCAGCGGTTGAGAAAAGCTATTTAAAACAAGTTCAGCGTTATGAATATGATAATGTTGCTCGCCTAGATACAGGTTTAACCAAAGATCAAATTCGTCACATTTTGGGCCATCCTCAATTTAGCGAAGGCGTATTCTTTGTAAAAACTTGGAACTATGTTTTAGATATTCGTCAGCCGAATAGCCAAGACTATTTACGTTGCCAATTACGTGTTGATTTCGATAAGAAATATCTTTCGGAAAGATTGTCTTGGAAAGGTGAAGCATGTGAAGGTTTAATGGCCTGGGGTGCGAATAACCAAGTCCCAACGAATGCCAATATGGATAGCGTACGTTCCGGAAGTATCTTCTTTGCATTTGATCGTTTTAATGCAAATGCAATTGAGCAGGGTTCTAGTGCTGTGACCTCAATTGCACAGCGAATCAAACAAAGTACTTCAACTGGTCCAGTTGTTGTTGCAGGCTTTGCTGATCCATTAGGGAAATTTACTTATAACCAACAACTATCTTCACAACGTGCCAATACAGTAGCGAAATTGTTGGTGGATGAAGGTATTGATGCAAATCGTATTCAAATTCAAGCCAATAGCCAAACTGATATATATCAGCAATGTGCAGGGAATAAAGTAAATAGCCAACTAGTTAATTGTTTAGCACCGAACAGACGTGTCAATGTCACTTGGTAAAGTTATTCAAATCGGAAAAGCCAGCATTTATGCTGGCTTTTTTATTTTTTTGACATTCAGATACAAATATTAATTCGAAATTTTAAGATTAAATAAGAAAATTATTGTCAATAACTGTCATGTATCGACACTTTTTGTATATGAATTTGCATAATCTAAAAAATATGAGATCTATTTTTTATTAATTATTAAAATTTAATTACTGATTTTAAATAATTTAAAATAAAAATAAAAAATTATAATTGGTATTTTAATCGGTGAACTAGTCTTGGTACATGGTGTTTTAGTGTGATTTACTTCTCGTTTTAAAAAAGCTATTTTATAAGCAATAAATTACATTTCTTTACTTAATAGACAGACTTGTACACATAAGTGCACATGTTGTAACTTTTATCAGCGTTTGGAAAAAAATTATGAATAAGGTTTATAAGGTTGTATGGAACGCCTCATTGGGTGCTTGGGTAGCGGTTTCGGAACTTGCTAAAACAAAAACTAAAACGGGAGGAAGCGTTGGACAGGTCGTCTCTTTAGAGCAACAAGAACAACAAAACGGATTCAGTCTGTTTTTTAATTACAAATCATTGTCTCTAGCCATTTTTGCCGTCTTTACGACAACGTTTGCTTTTGCTGGTTATGAGGCTGGAAATGGTAGTGCAACAACACGAGCTAACTGTACGAGAACATCTGTAGGTACTGGGGGAGAGGCAGCTGGCATAGCAATTAATAATGAAAGTGGTATTGCATGTGCTTCAGCAATTGAATCTATTGCAATAGGTGCAAATATTGCGGCTCAAGGTGAACAGTCGACTGTTCTAGGGAATGATGTTATTGCGAGTACGAGTGCTATTCAGGCTGTCGTTATTGGTTCAAATTTTAATGCAAATCCTGTTACATCTAATGGTAAAGGTGGTGTTGCAATAGGCAGTGGTTTAAGTGCAGCGCATTCAAGTGCGATTGCAGATGGACAAGGTACACTTGCTTTGGGTTCAAGTGGGGATGGAACCACAATTAATGGAACAACTTATAATCAGCAAGGACCAGATGCTAAAGCTACTTATAGTGCTGCAATTATGGCTGGTGCAAAGACAACAGCTGGTGCAGATAGATCGATTGCTTTCGGTGTGGGAGCACAGACTGGTGCAAGTGCTGTAGATGGGGTTGCTCTAGGCACAGGTGCAAATGCAAGCGTTGCGAATTCTGTAGCGTTGGGTGGGGGGTCGACAACAACTGCACCATCAGGTACGGGCTATATTACAAATTCAGCGGCCCCAACATCGGTTGTTTCTGTTGGTTCTGCCGCTAATCTTAGACGAATTCAGAACGTCGCAGATGGTGCAGCTGATCAAGATGCTGTGACTGTTGCTCAACTTAAAGATGTAAATAATCGTGCAGTTGGAAATACAACTGCATTAGGTGGCGGTGCGACCTATAATGCAGCTACTGATACATATACCGCTCCAAGTTATACAATCAATAAGGCTGATACGGGGTCTTATGCTGCAGCTAATAATGTTGGTACAGCTTTATCTAATCTTAATACTGAAATTCAAAGAGAAATTACTTTTGTTGGTAATACTGGAAACGTAGGACGTAATTTGGGTGAAACCCTAAATATTACAGGTGGTCTGGCAGGAGCGAGTTCAAATAGTAATGTAAAAACAGTTATTTCTGGAAATACTATAGATATCCAGATTGCAAATTCTCCGAACTTTTCAGGAACTGTGACGTCAACTGGCCAGCAAGTGAATGGCAATAGTGTTGTTACTGGCACATCCACGATTGGTAGTGGTGCGAATGCAGTTACTTTATCAGGTACAGCAAATGGGTTAGATGTTGGTGGTAAAAAGATTACCAATGT
>NZ_ATGG01000039.1 GCF_000413855.1 Acinetobacter gyllenbergii CIP 110306 = MTCC 11365
AGCCCCATTTTGCAATATAACTTGCATAGGTCTGCTCACCTGTTTTTTCCATTTTCAGGTCTACACCATATTTACGACTTGGCTTCCCAAGCCCACGTTTGACACACTTCTCAGCCCAGAACTCGTAAATCTCATCCTCAATTCTTGCTATATCTTCTTTCTGATATTCACGATCTAAAAACAGCAGTATATGCAGGTGGGGGTGAAAGCCATTTCTATCTGAATATTTGACCTCTGTTGCCGTGATCTCACCGACTACAGGGAACTGGTCTGCAAACCATTCCCGACTATTTCTATTTGTGAACAAGTAATTTTTAGCCTTTTTCATCTTGCTCAATAAGTCTTTCAGATCATCACCAAGATAGTGAGGAATAGTCAGCGTCAGCATTGCTACATGCATACCTTTTACGTTAGCTGAAGTTACCGCTTTAGCCACTAATTCTTTTTTTGCCAAACTCACTTTTTTTGAGCAATCCGGACACGTCCAAACGCTGCCACAATATTGAAGATTTCCGAAAGAAGCCCGATTTTTATCAGCGTCATAACGAACATCGACAGGTAATTCCTTATCAATACGTAATTTTCCGCAGTTACAGACACGGAATTCCTGTTTTTCTGCATTCGGGGTATAGAGGATCTGCCCAGCTTTCTCTTTTAACTGCTCGGTTTGTTTTCTGTATTCTTTGTACTTGGTATCGTCTTGCTGTAACCCTTGCTGTGACTGGGTGGAACAGAATTTAGTAATTGTTCCAAGGCGACTTTTTTTGGATGCAGGAACGCCACCAAATGACGCTAGAGCGCTGTTAGTAGAGGAAGGTAGGTTTTGATCGTTTAGATTGTTTAGCATGCTCAAGCCTATAATCAGGCTTGATGGAGAGGGAAATCACCTTTATACTGTCCGTATACATTGTGAAATCAGCACCTCAAGCCGCTGAAAGTAGCCAATCAAAAGCCTGATCCGCCAAGATATGGGGCTTTTTTTTGGTCTGTAAAAAACTAAAAGTAATATAACTTAAATATTTCTGTTATTCAAATATCTGATTTTAAAGTAAAAATTACACTAAATATTTACTCTAGTTAAATATCTAAGCCATTGTTTTCTAAGTTATTCGCACCCGTTGGGATGCTCTGTTACTCCCGTTTGAAATCAAAAGGGAGCTTGTAATCAGGGAAAAAGCATCTTAAATCGGATGATATTTGTGCCACTCGTAGACACTCGTTCACCTAAAATTTCAATTAACTGTTTAAAAGATTTCGACCTCTTGAAGTTATTTCTAAATGACCAAAAGACACAATTTGATCAACACTAATACTTATAGCATTCACAATAAAATTATTATCTTGAAGCTCTTTTAAAGCTTTTATCACATCATCAATTTCATACTCAGATAGGCTAACAATTTTATTATCCTCAACCTCTATTAAAGCAACTCTAGGATATTGAGCATTAGCAATCTCAAGTATTTTGCGTTTTAAGTCATTTAGCTGCATCTTTACCAACAAAATTAATAATTTATACAAGTCTTATTATACCACCACGCGAGCATGGAGTGGGATCAGTGCCACATCAAGCAAATTCAGACTTCCTTTTAATCAAAACCTACATCTCAAAATCATTTCCTTTTTTCTTTTCTTGCTCAAAATGAACACCTTTATCTATTTGATTTTTGTTAGATAGTTCCACCTGTTCATCATATTTTCGCTGTCTTTCCTTAGTTTGCTCATCACTCAAAAGGACATCATATTCATTCTTACACTTACCCACCAAAACATCACTTAAAGCGCGTTTTACCTCATTCGCTTTTTCATAAGCCCATGCACCACCCTCTTGTACCTGATCATCTATAATACTTTGAATTGCAAAAATATATTTTGCTGATGAATCAAAATTATCATAGTAACTTGGTTTTGTTCCCCAGCCGTTGAAAGTGTCGTCATAGTCCTTATTCTTTGATTCTGCACATTGATTCAAAATAATTTCTAATTTCTTTTTAAAATCATATGCTTCTCTATCATCCATTAGCCTAAGTATCTCAGCGTATGGGTTGGTTTTCGGCTCATTGTTATCGAGCAATGCAGCATAGTTAGAACCATCTCTAACAACACCCTCTAATTTGCTCTGTATTGCGCTATAAGCCAGTTTTTCAGTTTCGGCAGTACATTCACCAACTTTATTGCGTAAATGCGCTCTATCAGCCTCTATTTGCGTTCTACGATCATTTTCTAGTGTCTTCCTAAATTCTATTGCCTGTTGTCGTTCCTGCTCTTTTGCTAACTGTTCACGGTGCGCCCTTAATTGCGCTTCAAATCGTGCATCCTCTTCCCTTTTTCTAATCAATTGATTTTTATGATCTTGTATTCGATCTTTTAAGCTCTGTTCTATTTCCTTGTAATCATTTGGAAAAAGCTCTTTAAATTCAATAATTTGAGAAAACTCATCAAGCATTTTATCAATCTTTTTTTCTAATTTTTTTATCTGTTTTACTGCATTTCTATGGGCTTCTGCCTCTTTCTCTGTCTTAATAATTTGCTCTGAAAGCTTTACAGATAGGGCTTCTTGGGCTTTTAAAGACTGCTTTTGATAGTATTCATGCTGCTCATCAAAAAGACTTCCAAAATACTTCTGTATCTTTTCATCCTTTAATGATTTTCCATCCAGTGCATGAATAGTAGATTCATTATAAGTAACTGTTTTTAAAGGTGGTTTTTGAATTAAATATTTTTTATCATCAGGCTTTTGAATTTCAGCATAAAATTCTCTAATCGTTGTATGTTCTGCCTTACTCCCCTCTAACCCTCTTTCAAGTCCTAAATGCTTAACCTCATTGTGAAAATCAGTCTGCATTTTTGATAGTTTTGCCCTACCCCCTAAAAACTCCCTAGCATTCAATTTACCCTGTGAATCAATGGGCACAACATATGCAACAAGGTGCGGAGTAGTTTCATCACGGTGGATCGAGGTACTAATAACATTTTCAGCACCATGTTTTTGTTTTAACCATTCAACTGACGTTTTAAAAAAATCTGCCTCCCTCTCTGTCCCCAAACCCGACCAATCTGGAGACATCGTTATTAAATATTCAACACATAAGACAGCGTTTGAACGTGTTTTTTCAGGAAGTCGATTTTTAATACCATCTAAAACCTGTCCTGCTGTTTTTAAATCATGTTGGTTATTAGCAGTCCGAGAGGGGTCAGCATTCGGCGTTGGTCTAGTGCGATAGTTGTGGCTCAAAGATGAAGCAATATTGCCGATTGTTTTCAGTTTTCCTGTTCTAAGAATTACTTTACTCATATAACACATCCTATCGCTAGTTTTCCCCTAGTGTGCCACAGGGAAAAACATTAGCGAAGCGGAATGTGTACTCACTACACAATTTTAAAACTACGTTTTCAAATTATTCCATGAGCGGGGGAGATTTCTCCCCTCGACCCCTCGAAAAACGCGATGCGTTTTTAAGCCCGAACAGAAAATCCTTCGCGGATTTTAAGTCGGTCTGAATCCCATTTTTTTCAAAATCGGATTCCACGAGTTCAAGAAACTCGACACGTTTTTTGTGATAACAAATAGTCCACCAGTCTTGTGAACTTAAAGCAAATGCATCATAGACCTGGCTAGATTCTTCTTCTTGTTGATTAGCCAAATCTTCATCTTCTTCTAAATTTTTTAATCCCAATAATTCAAGCAAACCATTACTTGGTCTTATCTGTCTTGCGCCTTTAAATGCCTTCGCATATGTCCTAAAAATTCGGCTGTACTTATCAGATGTACTTACTTCCATTTGTGCCAAGTCTAATACTTCCCACATGGTCAAACTCGACATATTTTTTTTACCGATCTTCATATGTGATTGAGTCAGCTCAGAAGCTAAGCCCCATTTTGCAATATAACTTGCATAGGTCTGCTCACCTGTTTTTTCCATTTTCAGGTCTACACCATATTTACGACTTGGCTTCCCAAGCCCA
>NZ_ATGG01000040.1 GCF_000413855.1 Acinetobacter gyllenbergii CIP 110306 = MTCC 11365
GGTTTAAGCAAAAACTACGATATTCGTCCTTTCTCAATGCAATCGAATGAAAGTGATTATGCCTATTTAACCAGAATTTTACGCGAAGAGTCGATTAACTTTTTAATTGATGAATCGAATTATATTGTCTCAAGTAATAGCCAAAGTATCGAGCCACAAAAATTACGTTTAATTGATGATAATGCACAATTTAAGGCGCTTGAACGTCGAAGCATTCGCTATCATCGCTCTCATGCCACAGAGCAGGCTGATAGTATTACCAGCTTTATTGCACAACGCCAATTGCAACCCACCGCGATTCATGTACAGCGCTGGCAGGCGGATAGTTTAAGCCAAGAAGATGCCAGTGGTTCAGTGATCAGTTCACATCAGCACAGTGCTCAGCGAGATAATGAAAGTTTAAGTCTGGAACAAGCATGGAGTATTTCACCAGCTTGGATTAGTGATCTCAAAGGAGAAGATCAGGCCACAGCTTCAGGAAACAGTCAGTTAGATAAACTCAATAAACAGCTGAACCAATATCAGGCCTTACAAGCAAAATATTTTACTGCGCATAGTAGTGTGCGGGATACACAGGTTGGCTATTGGTTTCAGTTAAATGAGCACCCTGAACTTGAAAAAAATCACGCAGAAGATAAATCGTTCTTAATCCTAAGCAAGCATTTTTATAATCAGAATAACCTTCCTAAAGAGATTAAAGAGCAAGTTGAAAAACTATTAAGTCTCAGTCACTGGACGATCAGTAAAGACAGCGAACAAGAACGCCAAGCCA
The DNA here is from genome assembly GCF_000413855.1 of Acinetobacter gyllenbergii CIP 110306 = MTCC 11365. GTDB lineage: Bacteria > Pseudomonadota > Gammaproteobacteria > Pseudomonadales > Moraxellaceae > Acinetobacter > Acinetobacter gyllenbergii. The sequence goes on from NZ_ATGG01000040.1 coordinate 773, forward strand.
ATGAATTGATGCTGGTACGGCGAACGATTGCTATTGTGCCTGAATATGATCCATTGACTCACCGTCCGACCGCACATGTCCAACGTGCTAAAGTGGTGAGTGATGGTGAAGAAATCCATGTCGACGAATGGGGGCGGATCAAGGTCCGTTTTCTATTTACCCGTACAGAAGATCATGCGCATGATGGTGGTGCAGGATCGAATGACAGTGATACGGATTCGGCATGGGTGGATGTGCTCACCCCTTGGGCGGGTGAAGGTTATGGTGCGCGCTTCTTACCACGTAAAGATGAGATCGTGGTGATTGACTTCTTTGATGGCAACATTGACCGCCCTTTTGTGACAGGTCGTATTCATGAGGCACAACGTTCACCAACCAAATTTGATCTTAAAGGCCAACTTCCCGATACCAAAAAACTCAGTGGCATTCGTTCCAAAGAGGTCGGTGGCGAAGGCTATAACCAACTGAGATTTGACGATACCACAGGACAAATCAGTGCCCAGTTACACAGCAGTCATGGTGCAACCCAACTGAACCTAGGCAATTTAAGTCATCCTAAAGACAAGCCTGAAAGTGAAGGTCGTGGCGAAGGTTTTGAGTTGCGGACGGATGATTGGGGAGGAATACGTGCACCCAAAGGGATATTAATTACGACTGAAAGTGCATCTAATGCGAGTGGAAACCAACTGGATCGACCTCATTTACAACAAAATATTGAGAAATTCTTAGCGACTAATTCAGCAATAAAAGAGGCAGCTAAAGGACATCAAACCACGGAACCTGAATTAGAATTTCAAGAGTCCTTAAAAACTGAACTTCCTCAGTGGAATGAGTCTGATTCTACGCCGTATATTGCGATTGATGCTAAAGATTCGATCATTCTAGATGCGGATAAAGGGATTGTTGCACAAGCTAAAGAAAATATAGATCTAAGTTCTGAACGGAATGTACAGATTTTTTCAGGGCGAGGATTTCTGGCGAATGTCTTAGATAAAATTTCTCTATTTGCGAAAGCAGCAGGTATTAAAATTAAAGCTGGACAAGGCCCCATTGAAATTGAAGCACAAGCGGATTCAATGAAAATTGCATCGCAAGAGTTAATGCATGTCTATGCAATTAATGATTTCGTTAAGGTTGAAAGTGGTAAAGGTATATTAATCGCTTCTGGTGGTGGTTATATCAAAATTGAAGGTGGCAATATCGATATCGTTTGTCCTGGTAAAATTAGCCTTAAAGCTGGGCAAGTACAGGTGATGTCTGGTAGCACATTAAGTACTGATCTCGCAGCCATGCCAAAATTACAGATGGATTATGATGAGCTCTTTGTTTTACGAAACAAAGCTGGCAAAGCGATGCCAAATATGAAATATCGAATTAAGACAGAAGATGGAAAAACAATTGAGGGAGTGACCGATTCAGAAGGTAAAACTGAAAAAGTTACCTCACTTTCAATGACGAAAGCCGTGATCACACTATTAGGATATATTGATGAATAAAATATATGCCTGTCTATTCTTAACTACATATGTATTCAGTGCTGGCTGTGCATCTACAAAAGCAGAAATTAAAAATAATGCAAA
>NZ_ATGG01000041.1 GCF_000413855.1 Acinetobacter gyllenbergii CIP 110306 = MTCC 11365
GATTGATCATCGCATCAGGCAAATCGTTGGTCGCTGCCATGCGATTAATGATTGCTAATTTCTGCTCCAATAGTGAAAGGCGACTTTGCAAATATAGATCACAATCAGTAGTAATGGTTAGAGGTAACTCATTGGACTGTTTTAGCTGATTAAATTTATCAGCAGTCACTAAATACTCATCGAAGTCTTTGAATTGGCGAGAGCCTTGTACCCAGAGATCCCCAGCCCGTAGCGAGTTTTTAAGTTCAGATAACACACATATTTCGTAATAGCGGCGATCAATACCATCATCGGTAAAGACTAGTCTTGCCCACCGTTTTTTGATAAACGCTATTGGAGCATTAGAGGGGATTTTTCGTGTATTATCAACATTCATGCTGCGGAGCAACTCTACAGCGGCAAGCATATCTTTTGCTGCTGGGGCAGCACGCAATTTAAGTATGGCAAGAAGTTCTGGCGCGTAACGGCGTAAAGTTGCATAGCTCTCGCCAATTCGTGGTAAAAAATCAAAGTCTTCGGGTTGCGCCAGTTTTTCTGCCTCAGTAATACTTGCTGCAAAAGCATCCCATGAAATAACAGTTTCGATGGCGGCAAACGGATCACTGCCATTTTGCTTGGCATCTAGCAAGGCTTTCCCGATAAGCCCATACAAACGCACTTTGTCGTTGATCGCTTTACCTGATGATTGAAATTGTTGCTGGTGTTTATTTTTTGCGATAGCAAATAGCTTTCCAATAATGCGATCATGCAGGTCAATAATTTCGTCGGTGATCGTGGCCATACTCTCCACAACGATTGCTACCAAAGTGGCATATCGACGTTGAGATTCAAATCTGGCCAAATCAGCAGGAGTCATTTGCCCACCTTCGCGAGCAATTTTCAGTAAGCGATTTTGATGAACGTGTTTTCCAATGTCTTCAGGTAGATCGATGGCTTGTAAGCACTTCAGCCGCTCAATGTGCTCAAGCATGTACTTTGAGTTTGGTTTAGCTGGTGACTGTCTAAGCCACCCCAATATTGTCAGTTTGCTGCCCTCTTTACGGTTCAGCAAAGCATCTATATTTTGACGATGAGTTTCTGAAAGTGAGCTCGTCAAAGCAGTATAAATTATGCGGTTGGCAGATGTGATTGCTTCTGCGCAAATACTATCAATTGCATTTATAGCTGGCAAAAGGACTGATTTTTGTCGTAAATTTTCAACGAGAGTTGTGGCTAAAATAAGACCTTTATCTGTCTGAAGGGACAAATCCACCATCATATTGACCGATTGCCGATAGTCACTCAAGGTGAATAGTTTGAACCCAAAAACTTTTTTCAATTCGGCAATATGTTCTCGTCTTGTTTGCTCGCGCTGACCATAATCATTCCAGCAGTCCACTGATATACTAAGTTGAGCAGCCATCATGAAAAGTAAGGGTTTGAATGGTTCGTCGTTAATACCCAATATCACTCCAGGGTAACGCATGTAGCAAAGTTGAATTGCAAAGCCTAGCTTGTTGGATGCCCCTCGATGTTGATGGACTATGGATTTATCAGAATCACTCAGAGTGTAATGCTGAAGCATAAAAGCTCTATCATCTGGAATTTCGAACAGGCTTCCCAATTCCGTGGACGACAAAATAGAATGGCGCGGCATGGCTCATTAGTCCCAAATAAACTAAACTATTAAAGGTACATTATTTTGTACCGCCACGCTTAGCTTTGCGCTGCAATTTCGCAAGGAGGTTCAATTGGGACAGAATGCGGCCATTTATTGCCGAGTATCAACGAACGATCAGTCCTGCGAACGACAGGAATATGACCTACGTGCCTACGCCAATCGTTGCGGCTACGATGTTGTCGGTGTTTGGAAAGAAACTGCATCAGGCAGTAAGGATGAGAGATTGCAAAGAAAATACTTGATGACCATGGCGCAATCTCGTGAAATCGATGCCATCTTGGTGACGGAATTGACACGCTGGGGCAGAAGCACCGTGGATCTCGTACAGTCATTACAAGATCTTGGGCATTTCGGGGTATCTCTGGTGGCACAAACAGGTTTGCAGTTTGACCTTTCCACATCTCAGGGAAAGCTCATGGCTTCTGTGATGTCTGCATTAGCAGAGTTTGAGGGAGATTTACTACGTGAACGTGTGCGCTCTGGTGTAGCAGCGGCACAAGCGCGGGGCGTTGTGTTTGGTCGTCGTCCTGGTCAACGT
>NZ_ATGG01000042.1 GCF_000413855.1 Acinetobacter gyllenbergii CIP 110306 = MTCC 11365
AAAGACCTACCCCCAATCAACACGCCGATCTAAGAATGCATGTTTCGAGTTTAACTTTGGCTCAGATTGTAGCTTGCCAAAATACTCAAGCTTCTGATCATCTTTAATGTCAAAACGTTTCATCCATGCTTCGGCTCGATAACCTTTAAGCAGAGGTATTTCTTCTGTATCGTAATTGCCTCTATGCAGCGTCTGTATCCTTTCGGCTCGTAATGACTTCAGGATACGATTGAGTAAGACATAAGGTGCAGGCAGAGGGTCAACTTCGTCAGAACCACTTAAAGGGAGATTGCCTGCTTGAATCACGATGCCAGCCCCATAATCGTACCCAATAAACCAGCTCATTGGTAACTCACTATTTAAGGCTTTTTCTTCACGAATTTTATTAAACCATTCGTTGTTAATTGCAGTAAGCCAACTGACTGTTTTTATGCCATTAAGCAAATAACTTGCGTCAAGGAATGGATTCCCGATATCCATTGCCCAAAATTTACGAGATAAATAGGCTTCTGTCGGTTCATTCTTGTCATCACGGATTTGAGAAATAATACAAGCATAGCCCGCATAACCATGACTGGCTTTTAAGCGTCGAGCACAGTTGATAAATAACTCAATAAAAACTTTGGTGTTTTCTTCTACCCATTCAACAGGCATCGAAAAAGTTAAGGTACTTTGATATGTCCCATTTTCTATTTGCCATTTACTTTTTCCGCTAATATTACACTCCCATGCGCCCGTCGCAAATTTCTCCTTTCCGCTGGTATATAGCAAATTAAATGCTTTCATTTGGCTGTAGGATTTCAAAATATCTGTTAATGGTTTTGTATCTTTATAGGCTGAAGTTGCTTTTTCGCCTTTGGGTGGTTCATCTTGCCATAACCATGTTAAATGACTTTTAGCAATTTTTTGATAATCATCAAAGCATTGCACTATGGCTTCACGCATTTCATCGCTATAGCCTTCTTTAAAATAAAGCACAGCACGAATGGCAGGAATGGCCCCAACATAATCTTCAGGTCCTTGAGGAGTGAAAATACCTCCACCAATTGCACCTTTTTCCTGTTGATCAGCCCAAACTTTATAGTCTTCTTGATTTTTAAAATGCAAAGACCTACCCCCAATCAACACGCCGATCTAAGAATGCATGTTTCGAGTTTAGCTTTGGCTCAGATTGTAGCTTGCCGAAATACTCAAGCTTCTGATCATCTTTAATGTCAAAACGTTTCATCCATGCTTCGGCTCGATAACCTGTAATTAATGGATTTTCTTCATTATTATGATTCCCTCGATGTAGGCTTCCAATTTTTTCAACACGTAACGGCTTTAAAACTCGATTTAAAAGTACATATACCGCTGGTAATGGATCTTCATCTACAAATCCATTTAAAGGTAAGTTACCTGCCTGAATAATTATGCCTGTTCCATAGTCGTAACCGATAAACCAACTCATCGGTAATTCACTATTTAGGGCTTCTTCTTGAATCTTATTAAACCATTCATAATTAATTGCAGTGAGCCAACTGACAGTCTTTATTCCACTAATTAAATTATTAGATTCTTTTGTAGGACTTCCAACATCCATGGCCCACCACTTTCGAGAAAAATAAGCTTCGGTTGGTTCATTCTTATCCTCTCGAATTTGAGAAATAATACAGGCATAGCCTGCATAACCATGATTGGCTTTTAAGCGTTGCGCGCAGTTAATAAATAGTTCAATAAATAGTTGAGTATTTTCTTCAACCCAATGTATTGGCATAGAAAAAGTTAAACTGCTTTGATATATTCCCATTTCAGATCGCCACTTACTAACGCCGTTAACAGCAAACTCCCAAGCACCTGTTGCAAACTTTTCTTTGCCGCTGGTGTATAAAAAATAGAAAGCCTTCATAGGACTATAATTTTTTAAACTATCTCGTATAGGTTTTGCTTTATCGAAGGTTGTATTTTCGCTTTCACTTTTTGGTGGTTCATCTTGCCATTGCCAAGTCAAATGTTCTTTGGCGTAGGCTTGGTAGTCATCAAAACATTGTGCAATCGCTTCACGCATTTCAGCGCTATAGCCTTCTTTAAAATAAAGCACAGCACGAATGGCAGGAATAGCCCCAACATAATCTTCTGGACCTTGGGGAGTGAAAATACCTCCACCAATTGCACCTTTTTCCTGTTGATCAGCCCAAAC
>NZ_ATGG01000043.1 GCF_000413855.1 Acinetobacter gyllenbergii CIP 110306 = MTCC 11365
GATGCTGCGGACGCCTCAACTACAGTATGGGCTTGGGACAGTACTGCTTTTGGTGTAGGTGTTCCAAGTGTTCAGACCGTGAAGTTTAACCTTCGCTTCCCTGGTCAGTATTATGATGAGCTAACTAAGCAGCACTACAATCATAATCGTTACTACAACCCTGCTTTGGGGCGTTATGTAGAACCTGACCCAATCGGGCTTGAAGGTGGGTTGAATCCTTATATCTATGCGGATGGGAATCCAGTGGATGCTATCGATCCAAGCGGTTTATATGCCTATGTAAATTCAAAAGGTGAATGGGTCGAAAATGGTCAGAACTTTTACTCTGCTTCTGGAGGGGATTTTACTGATAGAATAGCTTATAATTTTGCAGATGATGTTATAACATTAGCGCCATTGCCTAAATTAGGTTTTACAACGAAAATAGATGAATTATTTAAGTTGGCCGATTTATCCGTTGATATAGCAAGAGTTAATAAAAATACATTAAGTCAACTATATGTACTAGAAAAAAATATGCCTAAAATTCTACCAGAAAGTGGATTAACATTCCAAGATGCAGGCAAAAACATCATAAAATGGGGATCTAGACCAAACGATGCACTATTAAGATCAATGTTTATGACACCTTACGAGGCCAAATCTATTTTAAAACAGATACCTGAAAATGATATAAAAACAATGAGAGACTTTTATATTAGAATTGCTAACCTAACCCCTAAGGATAAAGTTTTAGTTACACCAACCCCATTAACAAGAGCTGCATTAATGAACAATATTTTAAAATTAGCAGGAAAATAAATGATCATGGAAAAACATATATTCTCGTACAAAAATGATAGTAAAGAAATTGTTACTTTGGTAATAGAACCTTGGCTGTTAACTTATGAAGTCACACCATTATCAATCATTGTATTCACTTATACAAGCAATGAAAAAACAATTGAGATTACAGGAGCTGACAAAAATTCAATAAATATTTACTTTGATTTCGAACAGATAAAAGTTGTTTTGAATGATCAGGATATTACTTCGCTATACCCTCTCAACAGGCTAAATGAGTAAACATGCTATAATAAATTCCCATTAAAATAGCCACATTCATTATAACTAGACTGAGACTGTATAAGCCAATGTTTTCTACTACAGGAATCATTGGCTTTTTTACGGTACAATTAACAAATACATAAATAACAGGTGTTAAAATGCAGAAATGTATTACAGAAATGATAAGTATGGGAAAGTTCCCAAGTGAAAAAGAGATTTTAAATGACAAGAATAGTTATGAATATGTATCTAAATTTCAAGAATTAATTGAGAAAATTCAATAACCTTCAACTATTAAAGAAGCTATTTCTTTAGCAAATTTATTTGGAAATGATAGTTTTTTCGGATTAGCTAATGAATTAGTTCGTTTAATTGAAACTGCACCAGAGCGGCCCATTTCTGAGGTATTTTATAACAACCAAAACCCTTGGATTTTATCTTTAGTTAATAGAGAAAAAACTATGAGAAAAAGATAAAAGACTAAATTATGCTAACTAAAATTCAGCCAACTAGTTATCTATTGTTCCATATAAAATACTGCTATGTTAAATTTAAAAACCACTATTAAGCAAAATTATTTTTTTAATTTAAAAAATTATTATATTAATAGGATTAATCTTCATTTTTAAACTATCATTTTATTAAATAAGGCAGATCAAGATCTGCCTTATTTTTACACAATGCTCAAAATAATTATTTTCCATAAAAAACAGTCATTTGATTGGTGAATATAGCGCTGATGGTGTGCCACTGGTTGAATATGTCTGGATGGGTGATAAACCTGTCGCTGCAATTTATGGCTCTGGTGCAACCAGCAAAACATACTGGATCGTCACTGATGCGCAAAATACGCCACGCCGTTTGATTGATGCTGCGGACGCCTCAACTACAGTATGGGCTTGGGACAGTACTGCTTTTGGTGTAGGTGTTCC
>NZ_ATGG01000044.1 GCF_000413855.1 Acinetobacter gyllenbergii CIP 110306 = MTCC 11365
ATATCAACTGTGTCACCTGCTTTGATCGCTGCACCACCAGCACCATTCGTTTGTAGGTTCCAACCTTGATCCAAGGCTTCAATCGCTGCACCAACGTTGTTGCTTTCTACACCATTCACGGTATAGCTTGGTGCGCTCACTGTGCCATCTGGATTCACTACTGAACCGCCACCTAAAGCATCTGATACGCTTTTGGCTGTACCCGCCAACTGGCTGCCATTGATCGCTTCATCCGACGTGGCACTGACTTCACCCGCAGTCACACCACTGATCTTGCCCGTGCTGCCATCAATATTGACATCACCGACTTGCACTGAATCAAAGGACACATCATCTTTGGTTGCTACGTTATAGATGTCTTGACCATCAGCACCTGTGGTTTTAGTCACTGTGACGTTCTTGCCTTCAGTCACTTCAGTTTTCGCTGCTGCAGCGGCATTATCTAATTGATCTTTATTGACTGCATCCGTACCGTTTACACCTGCACCGACATTGGTAATTGGATTGCCTGCCGCATTGATCCCGTCTTTGGTAATACTTGGGCCATTAGTAATGGTCACACCATTGTCATTAATAACCGTATCGCCAGCGGTCACGCTATCTACTTTCAGGTCTTTGTTTAGACCATATTGGATGGTGTTGCCTGTCTTGGTTACCGTGAGGTTGTCTTCGCCAGTAACAGTGCCGATATCAACCGTGTCACCTGTCCTAATTGCACCCGCATTGGCACCATTGCTTTGTAAGTTCCAGCCTTTATCCAGCTCTTCAATCGCTGCACCAACATTGTTGCTTTCTACACCATTTACGGTATAGCTTGGTGCAGTCACGGTGCCATCAGGGTTTACAGTTGAACCACCACCTAAAGCATCTGAAACGCTCTTGGCTGTGCCTGCCAACTGGCTACCATTGATCGCTTCATCCGACGTCGCACTGACTTCGCCCGCAGTTACACCACTGATCTTACCTGTTGTACCATCAATGCTCACACCATTAGCACCACCAACAGTCACATTGTTAAAGTCAACATTATCTGCCGTTGCCACGTTATAGATGTCTTGCCCATCTGCACCCGTGGTTTTAGAAACGGTAATGTTCTTACCTTGAGTCACTTCAGTTTTGGCTGCAGCAGCGGCTTTGTCTAACTGACCTTTGTTGACTGCATCAGTGTCCTCAACACCTGCACCAACATTGCTAATTGGATTACCTGCGGCATTAATCCCTGACTTGGTGATACTTGGGCCATTGGTGATGGTCACACCATTGTCATTAATAACCGTATCGCCAGCGGTCACGCTATCTACTTTCAGGTCTTTGTTTAGACCATATTGGATGGTGTTGCCATTCTTGGTTACCGTGAGGTTGTCTTCGCCAGTAACAGTGCCAATATCAACCGTGTCACCTGCTTTGATTGCTGCATTACCAGCACCATTGCTTTGGAGATTCCAGCCTTTGTCCAGTTCTGAAATGGCTGCGCCAACATTAGTGACATTATTGCCATTTACCGTATAGCTTGGTGCAGTTACGGTGCCATCAGGGTTTACAGTTGAACCACCACCTAAAGCATCTGAAACGCTCTTGGCTGTGCCTGCCAACTGGCTACCATTAATCGCTTCATCCGATGTCGCACTGACTTCACCCGCAGTCACACCACTGATCTTGCCCGTGCTGCCATCAATATTGACGTCACCGACCTGAACCGAATCAAAGGACACATCATCTTTGGTCGCTACGTTATAGATGTCTTGACCATCAGCACCTGTGGTTTTAGTCACTGTGACGTTCTTACCTTCAATCACTTCGGTTTTCGATGCCGCTGCCGCTTTATCCAACTGGTCTTTGTTTACGGCATCACTTGGGGCTGCACCATCTGC
>NZ_ATGG01000045.1 GCF_000413855.1 Acinetobacter gyllenbergii CIP 110306 = MTCC 11365
ATGATTGATGAATTGGAATTAAAGCCTACTGACGTTGAGTATGAGAATATTCAACAAGGTATTTATCATCTTTCCCGTGTTGATGTTAATGAACATTTTGCCTTTCCATCTGCTCAAGTTGCTAGAGCATGGCTACGTGCTGCGGGTAATTCTGCGAACATGAAATTTAGGGGTGCTGGATTATTTAAAGAGGGAACTCTTTATTTTGAGGGTAAACGCTATATTCCAAAAATCTATTTTAAGTACGATGAAATCAATTCTAAGGATAAAAGCCATAGATTGCCTGATGAATTGCTACAGATACCTGAATTAATAGAATATGCTGAAAAATCCTTACGCTTTGAAATTAAAATACTTTCTACTCAATTAAAAGACTGGTACTTACACTTAGGTTGTAACTGGGATGCTGACACAGCTACAATGCTTATTAATGATCAATTCATTAGTAAATTGCAGTTGAGTGCTAATATGCCTATTGAAAATGAAGTTATTGAATCCCTGCCAAAAAACTTACGCTTAACATATACGGCATGGGTAAATGGTGAAGATTTAAGGCAAGTTCTTTCACGTCCTACATTCTATCGCTATAGAACAAGATTAATGGAATACGGTATAGATATTTCTATCGTTAAAGATATTGAAAAAGAGCAATCCAATATTGTTCCAATGATTAGATATTTAGAAGCTGTACCAATGGGAATACCTGATTGGGCTTATGAGAAAGGACTGGTCGCTTGATCGGTCTTTTTTTTTGTCTATCTAGTGAGTAAAAACGAGCGATGAGTGAGGAGGAGCTTCGACGACCGACACGACAGAGCGAGTGTCTACGAGCGAACTGACATAATTAGAATTACAAAACCTTCCCTCCCTGATTACAAGCTCCCTTCTGCCTTAGATCGGTAAGTACCAGGCTATGCCTGCCGACAACATATAAACATGACAACAAGTAAACATGACAACATGACAACACAGACGACGCATACGCAATCGACATCCCGTCGGCTCGCGCGGGTGCGATGCGTTAAGGAGGATGTGAGGTGTCTAGTAATACCTCACATCTGTCTCAATTTGATAACTCTAACCTATATACAAGACAAATTTTATACTATATATTTATTACAACCTGTATTACTTTTAGAATCATAAAATGCCTAATCAAACAAATAGCAAACGTATTTCTATTAGTCTGAATCCTGACTTATATGCAGTCATTTCCGATCTTGCAGAGCTTCAAAATAAACCTATGTCTAGGGTCGTTGTGGAACTTATGGAGGAAATGCACCCTGTTTTATCTCAATTAAGGGATGGGATAAGAGAAGTTAAGGAATCTAATAATAAAGATGAAGTTTTAAAGCGTATCGGTTCTGCTGTTTTAATGAGTGGTACTGAACAATTAGGAGAATTATCTAAGGAGCTTAAAGGATTATGATTGATTGGGTAACTGGTAAATTTTGGATAACTCATAACCCTGAAGTTTTGCGCTCTGGTCAGTCTATCCGTACAAAAATTATTGATGGTGTGGAAACTATAGAATACGACATAGCTAACCGTTTAAGCGTTAAAGGCTCTCACGATGCATCTATAACAATCCGCTCCCATACTGACGGTATGGTCGAAATATCGGGCAATCCTGCGAAGTTCTTGCAAGGTCATAACGTGTTCGGAACAAATGATCTTAAATATCTTGTTGCTAAGATGATTGATAAGCTTTGTATGATTGATGAATTGGAATTAAAGCCTACTGACGTTGAGTATGAGAATATTCAACAAGGTATTTATCATCTTTCCCGTGTTGATGTTAATGAACA
>NZ_ATGG01000046.1 GCF_000413855.1 Acinetobacter gyllenbergii CIP 110306 = MTCC 11365
CCTCTATTAAAGAACAAGATTATCGGCATGGTATTCGAATAATTTTCCATAATGGAAAAGCCATTAAAAAAGTGACAAGTTCAGGTAGAATATCTGCTGATATTATAAGATTAGCTTTAGGAAACTAATTTATGGAAAATATAGACCATTGGATTAATATTTATAGTATATTTTTTTCTATCTCCATTCTTTCAGTTGCATTTAACCTCTCACTTTGGGTTAAAGATATTGTTAATCGAATTTTATTAACCATCACATTAACAGGATTAATAAATTTTCTATTAAATTGGTTTATATTCCCAGAAGTATCAATAAGCTATAAACAGCAAGAAGAAATAGCTTCTTTCATATATCTTGGTTTTTATAACAATTTATTTTTCAACTTCATCCCAGCTACAATATCTTTATTAGCTTTAATTATTCTAATCATTAGAAATCTACCTAAAAAGATTTTTAATATAAAAAAAGAGTTAGACTAAGACACAACCAAGAAGAAGATAAAAACTCATTGACCTCCTTTATCAAAAAAGTTTTAGGTGAATAAATGGAATATTATAACTACTGGATAACTGTTTACGCTGTCATCTTTACGATACTCATTGCTTCTTTAAGTTTGAACTCTATTTTTCTCATAAAAGATAAAGTGAATAAAATTCTATTCTTCTTCGTTTTTTCTGGTCTATATTCTTTTATTTTAACTTACATTTTTCAAAAAGCCTATATTGATTACACCCAGCAAGAACTTCTATCTAAATTCATTTACACTGGATACAAAAAAAATTTTTTTACGGATCCATATATAGCATTTTCTCAATTGCAATTTTAATAATAATTATATTAAGAAACTTTTTAACAAAGAATACCACATTGAATTTTAAAAAAAGAAATAGGTAAGAAAATGGAAGATTATAACTACTGGATAACTGTTTATGCTATTGTCTTTACTATACTCATTGCTTCTTTAAGTTTGAACTCACTTTTTTCATAAAAGATAAAGTGAATAAAATTTTATTTTTCTTCATTTTTTCAAGATTATATTCTTTAATTTTAATTTATTTTTTTGAAAAAGCCTCTATTGGCTATACTCAACAAGAAGCACTACCAACTTTCATTTACAAAGGGTATCAAGCACACTTATTTCAGTACAATATCTCCGTTTTTATTGCATTTATTTCACTTATTGCTCTTATTATAAGATTTTATACTAAGAGGAAACATAAAATTAGCAGTTCCTCTTTGTAAGAAATAAAATCCAACTAAAACTCAATGCTCATCGGTGGAGGAAGCAGACTCGGCATCATCTTCTTTATAGATAAATTTCGGCATTTCCAGACCAAAATAAATCGCAATCAAACGAAGCGTAAAGCCAAAGACCAAGGTGAAAATCACAGTAAGATCGTGTGGCAAGCCAACTTCCAAACAGACCCAATAACAAATCACGGCGACAAAGGAAATACTGGCATACAACTCACGGCGGAACACCAACGGTACGTCATTACACAAGATATCACGCAGAATACCGCCCGACACCCCAGTGAGCACCCCTGCTACCGCAGACACCACAAAACCATGTCCCATCGACAAAGCAATCTGACAACCAATAATGGTAAAGCCGATTAAGCCCAAGGCATCTAGAACCAAGAAGATATTGCGCAGATGGCGCATCCATTTAGCAATAATAATGGTGACGAAGGCTGCAATACAGGTCAGCACCAAATATTCAGGATGTTTGACCCAGGTTAAAGGATAATGTCCGAGTAGCACATCACGTACCGAGCCACCGCCCAATGCCGTGACACAGGCAATCAGTACCACACCAAACCAGTCCATACTGCGTCGACCTGCGGACAATGCGCCCGTCATCGCTTCCGCAGTAATGGCAATAATATAAATCACGGTGAGTAACATCTGCCTACATCCCTAAATCAGGCGTAAAAGTGTGCGCTATTCTAAGACAAACTTAGATGAATTGTGCACAACATTGCTTAAATTTTTTCCCCGAGCCACAAATGCAGGGTTGTTTCATGGTGATTTGCATGTCCAGAGTCGGGTCAAGGAAATACCACTGCTGTTGATGTAATACAAAATGTGAAATTTCATGATGAATATGGGCTTGTGTACCATCATGATAATGTGCCTTGAACTCAACCAGCGCATGGGTCTTGTCTAGCTTGGGCTGATGCTGCACCACGTCCAGTTTAAGCCATTGATTCGATTGGCTCCAGTCGGCAATTGCAGCTCGATCTAAAGCGCTTTGTTGACCCAAGGCTGTCGTTTGCAAAATATAGTCAATCTGCTGCAAGGCAAAAGCACTATAACGCGAGCGCATCAATTGCTCTGCGGTTTGAGCAACTTGCTGTTTTAAGTGCAAAGGCTGACAGCACGCAGCATATTGCCCCTGCCCACATGGACAATCTTGTGATGTTGTCATTTCCAATTCTCAAATAAAAATAGCCCTGAGATGAACCTTGTACCACAAGGCCAAACTCAAAGGCTATTTACTAAAACTTAATTATTTCTCGGTCGTCTTCTCTTTCGCAAGAATGCGCACTTTTTCAATTTTGTGCCCATCCATGGTGACCACTTCAAAGCGATAGCCATCGACTTCAATCATGTCACCATTTTCAGGTAAGCGACCTAAATGGAATAAGATATAACCTGATAACGTTGAGTATTCTTCGCTTTCATCGACCAAATCTTTGCCCAATAACAAAGACACATGACGAATATCGGTTGAACCTTCCAGCAACATCGAACCATCATCTAGACTCTCCGCAGTTGCTTCCAATTCGTCTTCATCTGGGAATTCACCTGCAATCGCTTCTAGCATATCAATCGGCGTGGCAATCCCCTCAATCGAACCATATTCGTTCAATACGATTGCCATTTGCAACGGTGCTTGGCGTAATTGTTCCATCACCATCAACACTTGCGCATTTTCATGCACAATCACGGGTTCACGTAGGTGCTTGGTAAAATCAATCGCACCTGTTTCGATGTATTCATTCAACACTTTATGGGTTAACACAATCCCTTCGATATTGTCCAACTCACCACGGGCAATGATCAAACGTGAATGGGTCATCGCCATTAAACGTTCTTTTAACTCGGCAGGATCATCATCCAAGTCTAACCACTCTAACTCTGGGCGTGGTGTCATCACCGACTTGACTGGACGCTCAGATAGGCCCAATACCCCTTGAACCAAGACACTGTGGTAAACCCCATTGTCTTCATCAAAAACTTCTTTGGCATAGGCCTGTGTTGCTAACACATCTTCAGCTTCCTTGTTCTGACTTTCATTACCATTGCTCTTATTACCAAGCATACGCAATACAGCGGAAGCGGTGCGATAACGCAGATCAGTCGTAGTGACCAATTTCTCTTGGTTACGGCGCATGGTTTGGTTAACCATTTCCACCAACACCGAGAAACCAATCGCAGCGTATAAATAACCTTTTGGAATATGGAAACCAAAGCCTTCGACCACCAATGAGAAACCAATCATCATCAGGAAGCCAAGACACAGAATCACCACGGTTGGATGCTTATTGACGAAATCCATCAATGGACGTGAAGCTAGCAACATGATACCAATCGCAATCGTAACCGCGATCATCATCACCGAAAGCTCTTTTACCATTCCCACTGCAGTGATCACACTGTCGAGCGAGAATACCGCATCAAGAACCACGATCTGTACCACCACCATCCAGAACACGGCATGCACTGGATTTTCTTCTTTATGTGCTTGCTTGCCTTCGATGCGTTCATGCAGTTCCATGGTGCCTTTAAATAATAAGAACACACCACCAAACAGTAGAATCAGGTCTCGTCCAGAAAATGGATGATCAAAAATATGGAACAGCGGTGTGGTTAATGTCACCACCCATGCGATCGAAGCAAGTAAGATCAAACGCATTAACAGGGCGAGAATCAGACCAATTTTACGCGCAGCATTACGTTGTTCTGGTGGTAATTTCTCTGCCAAAATTGCAATAAAAACAAGGTTATCAATACCTAGTACAATTTCAAGCACCACCAATGTGGCTAAACCAACCCATGCAGCTGGATCTGACATCCATTCCAGAATCATTGAGGTGACTCCTCTGCAAAATCAGCAATATTGTTATGAAGTTGAGATTTTAAAAGGTCGGCACAAACAGCCAAAACATTTTTTTTAGGAAATAAGAACAATACGGAGCGACAACAACCACTACTCATAGAGGGACAAAGATTAATAAAAGGATTTTCAGTATAGGCAAGATTTCAGTGAAATTCATCTTTTTTTATGTTGAGGATGTTTTCAAATTCTTTCCAGGCATGCTAAAAGCCCATTGTATGTAAAATGTGCATAAAACTGTCACAAACCTGATTTAGCCTAGACAAGCACAGTGAAAATGATAAGGTGAAAATAAACGAATGAATAGTGTATTAAGAATGACAGAGAAAAAAAGCATTAACCCGACTCCCATCACCACTCAATCTCTGATTGCCCTCTATTGCGGTTCACGTACAGGTAACAAGCCAATTTACCGAGATAAAGCCATTGAACTTGCCCAGCATATTGCCAACCAAGGTTTTGGTATTGTCTATGGCGGCGCGAGTATTGGTCTGATGGGACAAGTGGCAGATACCGTACTGGAACACAGTGGTGAAGTGGTGGGTGTGATTCCAGAATTTATGCTGGACTATGAAATTGCCCACCATAAACTGACCGAACTCCATATCGTCAACAGCATGCATGAACGTAAGGCACTGATGGCTGAACGTGCCAGTGCCTTTATTGCCTTACCGGGTGGCTTAGGAACTTTTGAAGAGATTCTGGAAATTGCCACATGGGGCCAGCTCAATCAGCACCAGAAACCGATGATCATCTATAACGTCAATCGTTTTTATGATGCCTTGATTGCACAGCTTGATCATGCGGTAGAAGAAGGCTTTTTACCGCCACAGCATCGCGCCAAAGTGATTATTTGCGAAACACTGGAACAGATTTCAAGTGTGATTAAAAACTTAAACACACCCAGCCATATCGAAGTCTAAAACATCCCCATAAAAAAGCGGATCAAGGAGATCCGCTTTTTTATATTGAGAACTTATTTTACATTCACCTGATACACCGCAGTTGAACCACTGACTTCATTCCCTACCACCAATAAAGGCTTGCCATTCGGTGAGTCTTTTGCAGCAATAAAGATCAAGCCTTCAGGTCCTAAATCACCTTGTTTTGCCGCATCGGTTTCAACAAAATTACGTGTCGTAAAATATTCAATAAACTTTGGTTTATTCGGTGTGCTGATGTCATACACCATCACCCCACTCATCCGCTCTAAGCCAATAAAAGCAAAGGTTTTCTTACCGATCGTACCAACAGCAATACCCTCAGGCTCTGGACCTTTCGCTGCACTTCGTTTATCAAACGTTACTTCCTCATGATCACTATTAAAGTAATTCGGAAAGAGCTCTGCTGTTTTCTTTTCAAATTCGCTACCAGAGTCCCAGATTATTTGACCTTGAGTATTCCAAATACTGAATGAACGTGCACCATAAGCATAAAGCTTGTCATAAACCAAATAACCGTCTGCATCCAGTTTTGGCGTACCATCTGCATACATCTGGTAACCCTTGGTCCAAGTCACTTTTAAACGACCTAATTGGCTATCATCACGACATTCTTTTGCATCTGTTGCCGTTGCCCCACAATAACCAAATACTGCTGCATTCAATCTTGCTCCTTTAACGCCCACCACAATTTTCTGTAAATGTGCTGGATACTCGTCTTTCACTTTATTGGTAAAACCACTGCTCTTGAATAAATCTTTAACACGTATTTCTTCGACAAAACCTTTGCTGGTATCACCGCCAAAATATGCATCTGAATCTTTTAACCAAGCACGTGCATCGCCTTCATTGGCAGTGACCAGATAGGTTTGACCATTAGCTTGATAATTGGCAATCGAATCAGGTTGATACATCCCGACCAAGCCTGCCCAAGTCTTGATATCAATCTTTTTGTCTTTATCACTGACATCCAGCTCATTGCCAATTTGCCCATGATCTTTATAGCCCAATGGATAAATATCCGTCACTTTCTGCTGTGCGATATCAATTCGAGCAATGGCATTATTTTCCTGCAATGTCACCCAAGCCGTTTTGCTGTCTGCAGAAATGGTTATATATTCAGGCTCTAGATCCTGAGCCACACTCGCATTGGGCCCAAAAATACGTACCCCTTTGGCGATTAAATCCGCCTTTTGCGTATTCCATGCCTTAAAGTCCGCTACGCTGGCTTTCGGTTGTTGAATATTGCTGATATCAATAATGCTGACTGAACCTTCAGGATCAACCGAGTAGTCATCATTTGGCTCGCCTTCATTGGCCACTAAAACGGTTTTGCCATCGGGACTAAAACTCAACATATCAGGCAATGAACCCACCGCGACCTTGCTGATAAAACTTAAATCTTTGGCATTAAAAAATACCACGATGCCCGCATCAGTTTTGTTTTCGGCTTGAACGGCGATTGCAACAATGCCATTTTTCACTGCAACACTGTTCACTTCCGAATTGGCTAAATAAGTACGGGCAGACAGTTCTGCAACATGGACAGGTTTTTCAGGTTTAGAGGCATCTAAAACATCAACTAAACCTTTCTGGGCATTGACCACAAAGAGACGTTTGCTTGCAGCATCATAAGCGGGAATTTCAGCAGCACTTTTGGCAAAGACATTGGTTTTATAACGTCCTAATAAACTTAACTTAATCGTTTCAGGGGTTGTTTCAACTACTTCTGCTGACGTGTTTGCGTTGTTATTGTCGTTGTCATCATTACACGCCACTAACCCCACCGACAATAACGCTGTCAGTAATACTGAAATCTTAAATTTCATGATCAAATTCCATACAATTTATTCTGTATGGCTAATCTAGTCGTTGGTGATGCAAATTCGATGACACTTTAATGTCAGTTTCATGACCACTCTTTGACAATTTTAGGCTTTATTTCACGCACAGTTGCATTAAACTAAAACTGCCTTTTTATCCATCATGGCTCATGACAACGACAACACATCAAGCGGTACAGCCTGAATTCCGAATGTTGGTGCTCTTGGTCTCGATTGGCTTTTTTATGCAAGCCTTGGACACCACCATCGTCAACACGGCAATTCCTGCCATGGCAGTACAACTCAATGAAAATCCCCTGCAAATGCATGGCGTCATTGTGGCCTACGTGCTATCAGTTGCGGCCTGTATTCCACTCAGTGGCTGGTTAGCCGATCGTTTTGGCATCCGTAATATTTATCTGAGTTCTATGGTGATTTTCAGCTTGGCCTCGCTGGGCTGTGGCTTGTCGCAAAACCTAGAACAATTATTATTTTTCCGTGTCATTCAAGGCGTTGGTGGTGCCTTGCTGATGCCCGTGGGGCGCTTGGCACTGTTAAAACTGATTCCACGCTCCCAATTCCTGTCTGCCATGAGCCTGATGAGTCTTGCAGGCTTGATTGGCCCGTTAATGGGGCCGACTTTAGGGGGGTGGCTGGTCGAAGTGACCACTTGGCACTGGATCTTTTTAATTAATATTCCGATGGGAATCTTGGGAATGATCATGACCTTCAAAGTCATGCCCAACCAGAAAGAACCAAGTGTCAAATCCTTCGATTTAAGTGGCTTTATCCTGTTAATGGTCGCCATGGTAGGCTTGTCTCTCGGGATTGAAAATATAGCCGCATCGCAATATTCCCGCTGGATCAGCGTGGTTTTATTGATTTCGGGACTGTTGGCAGCTGGCACTTATGCCTACCATGCGCATACGCATCAAAACGCCCTGTTTCATGGTCGCTTATTTCGCTACAAAATCTTTTCCATCGGCGTACTGGGCAATTTCTTTGCCCGCCTCGGTAGTAATGCCATTCCCTTCATTTTACCGCTGATGCTACAAGTCGCCTTTGGCTTTGAACCTTTCTATACCGGTTTAATGATGATTCCAATGGTACTGGGTTCATTATTTTCCAAGCCCATTGTCCGTCCACTGATCCAACGGGTCGGTTATCGTCGTTTTCTACTCACCAATACGGTTTTGGTTGGTTTATGCATCGCCAGTTTTTCACTGATGACCGTCGCTACACCTTTATGGTTGAAAGTTCTGCATCTGTTTATCTTTGGTACGCTCAATTCACTGCAATTCGTGGGCATGAATACCCTGACCTTGAAAGACTTAGCACAACAGGATGCCAGTAGTGGCAATAGCTTCTTGTCGATGATTATGATGCTTTCAATGAGTATCGGGGTCGCTTTGGCAGGAACGTTAATTAATCTGTTTGGGCAACAGTTTTCCAGTGCCTCGATTAGCACCGCCTTCCACGCCACTTTGATTACGCTTGGCTGTATTAATGTCATTACCGCCTTGGTGTTCTGGCAAATCCCCAAAGAAACCACAGATTAAATTTACGGACCTAAAGTTCGTCGTCCAATAAACAGAATAAGGAAAAATAAAATGATCGTTCCACAGCATTGGGCAGAAGCTAAAACAAAAACCAAGATTGCAGGGCGACAATACACCATTAAACGCTTTGGTTGGTCAGATCAAAGCCTTGAAGCAGCGCAATCGTATGCCGAGCAACGTGTTGCCGAGGCAATTGAAAGGATCAAGGCTGGTGAAAATATTCGAAGAATCGACCATAAAGTTCCCTACAATGGTGCCGAAGGCGTACCAATCAGAGAACAGATTATTGCTCAGCATGACGATGTCATTATCACGCGAAATTCCTACGGCGCATTATGCTTAAATACCCCAGATGTGTTATTTGCAGATATCGATTTCGAATACGCACCTCGATTTAGACTGTATCTATTGGCTTTTTTATTGTTAATACTGGTCACGACTATTGGGGCTGTTTACTTAGGTTCATGGATGATCTTGGGAGTCGGAGTGATTGTTTCCCTCATCTTGACAGGGCTGGTTGGCAAAGGCCTGTTTTATTTACAAAGCAAGTTATTTGGAACACCAGAACAGCGTGCATTTGCATCAATTCAAGATTTCTCTCAACAGCACCCCACATGGCATTTACGCGTTTATCTCACGCCAAAAGGTTATCGTGTTTTGGCAATGCATCAAACCTTTGAACCTAAAAGTGATGAAGCTCAATTATTATTCAATGCCATTCATGCGGATCCTAACTACATCCGAATGTGTAAAAATCAAAATTGTTTCCGAGCCAGAATTAGCCCAAAACCTTGGCGAATTGGTGTGAATCGCTTAGCACTCGGCGTCTGGCCAGTAAGTGAAGCACGTTTAGCGATCCGCGAAAACTGGGTTCGAGACTATCAGAAACAAGCCGAGAACTATGCATCATGCAAATTTGTGGCACAATTAGGCAGTCAGGTCACCCACATGAAGGCGAAGCGAGTACAATCTCTACATGACCAATACTGTAAATCTGACACTCGCTTAGACATCGCATAATACAAATGATATGGCAAAAAAATCTGCAAAATTTCCGTCGACACAACATTATCCGACTTATGCCAGTATCGGTTTAGCGGTCATGCTGGGTGTAGTCAGCTACTTTGGCTTGTTCTATCAGCAGAAAGCCTCGGCACAGGATTATTCCATTCGCGGCTTTGATGTGTCCCATCATCAAGGCGAGATTAACTGGAAAAAAATCTCGCCAATGCAATATCAATTCGTTTATTTAAAAGCCACGGAAGGGGGCGATTTTAAAGATCGTAACTTTCAGCAAAACTGGCTCAAAGCACGTGAACGTGGCCTACATGTCGGTGCTTATCATTTTTATCGGCTGTGTCGTGATGGGGCAATCCAAGCCGAAAATTTTATTGCCACTGTTCCAAAAAAAGCCGATGCCCTGCCGCCTGTGATTGATTTGGAATATGACAGTAACTGCATCAACACCTATACCAAAGAGCAGCTCATCAAAGAAATTCAGGTGATGCATGACCAACTGCAACAGCATTATGGCAAACAACCGATTTTTTATATTTCCAAAAGCTTTTACCATATTGTGCTAATGGGGAACTTTAACAACACTCCGTTATGGGTCAGAGACTATGAGGGCAAGCCTGAACTCAAAGATGGTCGACAATGGCTGTTTTGGCAGCATAGCAGCCAAGGAAAAATCGACGGCGTTCCCAAAGCCGTGGATTTAAATGTCTATGCCGAATCCCCAAAACAATGGCGGATATTTCTGAAAGCACAAGGCATTGAAGATGCCAAATGAGCTACGCAAAATCATCCATATCGACATGGATGCCTTTTATGCCTCAGTCGAGCTCAAAGATCGCCCAGAGCTAAAAGATTTACCTGTGGTAATTTCCTCTCATCATCCAAGAGCGGTCATTGCTGCAGCGTCTTACCCTGCCCGCGTCTTTGGACTCCGTTCTGCCATGTCGATGGGACAAGCCAAAAAACTCTGTCCACAGGTCATCGTGATCGAACCTAATTTTGAAAAATACCGCGAAGTTTCAGCGCAAATTCATCAGATTTTTCAGCAATATACCCCCTTGATTGAACCGCTGTCTTTAGATGAAGCCTATCTGGACGTGACTGAGAACTTAAAACATATCGCCAGTGCCACCGAAGTCGCAGCACAAATCCGTGCTGATATTTTTGCAGTCACAGGACTGACTGCTTCAGCGGGCGTGGCACCAAATAAATTCTTGGCAAAAATTGCCTCGGATTGGAACAAACCCAATGGTTTATTTGTGATTAAACCGAATCAGGTGCTGCGCTTTATCCAAGATTTGGCTCTGAATAAAATTCCTGGGGTGGGCAAAGTCACTCAAGAACGCTTGCAGCAACTGAATTTACATACCTTGGGTGATCTGCAAAAAATCGACGAAAATGTGCTGATTCATCATTTTGGCAAGTACGGTAAACAGCTGTATTTATATGCGCAAGGCATTGATCATCGACCAGTCCAAGCAGAACGGGAACGCCAACAGATTTCCAAGGAAATTACCTTTGATGAGGATTATACCCTTGTCCAATGCAGCCATGCATGGCAGCCATTGACCGAGCAAGTCTGGCGCAGCCTAAATAAAAAACAACTGACCGCTCGCGGTATGACCGTCAAACTCAAACTTAAAAACTTCCAAGTGCTACAACACAGTAAAAGTTTTAAACAAGCACTGCAATCACAACAAGACTTGGGGCAAGTGGTACTGCAACTGCTGGATGAAATGCATATTGATCCAGAATTCCAATTTCGCCTGGTTGGTGTCGGGGTATATCAGTTACAAGCTTTGGAAGAAGAATCACAACTATCTTTGTGGTAACGCTGTTTTTTTACACAAAAGCACAATCCTGACTGAAATTTATGTTTGCTTTTTATTCAGTTTTCAGTACTCTAAGCAACGCAGTAACATTATCCTTGTTATTTGCTTTGCTAAAGAAAACCTCACTTTTAGCATCTGCCCCTGTGGTTGGCGTGACGATCAAATCCGAAGATTACAGGGCACTTCAGGTCTTCTTTCGCTATCCTCTTGTTCCTATAAAAAATTCTATATCCCCACTACACATCATCATAACTTCAGTTAAACTCAGCAGATAAAACTAGAAAATTCTGTATGTACATGCCTTATGAAGCAAAAACAAATACTTTGTGTTGAAGATGAAGCCGCCATCGTCCTGCCCCTGCGTTACGCACTTGAGCGTGAAGGCTGGTCCGTCAGTTGGGCCAATACAGGGACTCAAGCATTGCAATTACTGGCTCAACAATCCTTTGATTTTATTATTTTAGATGTCGGACTTCCTGACCTAAATGGCTTTGAAGTTTGCAAACAGCTGCGTCAAAAAGACCAAACACCTTTACTGTTTTTAACAGCCCGTGATGATGAAATTGATCGAGTGGTGGGTCTCGAAATTGGTGCAGATGATTATTGCAGTAAACCCTTTAGTGCACGTGAAATTGTGGCCAGAATCAAAGCCATTTGGCGCAGAATGGAGGTTCAGGCACAGCCAGCTACGGTGCCAACTGCCGTGCCTGCAATGGAGATTATATTGCAATCAGCTACATGGTCATGTAACCCTCAATCCTTGCAGATTCATTATCATGGACAACCACTACAACTGACTCGTTATGAATACCGCCTCTTATTTTTACTGATTCAGCACCCAGAACAAGTCTTTAGTCGCCAGCAACTGATGGATCATATTTGGGAACATCCAGAGCATAGTTTGGAACGTACTGTCGATACCCATATCAAAAGTTTAAGACAGAAACTCAAACAGGTTACCCCAAATGATGACCCGATTCGCACCCATCGTGGATTTGGCTATAGTCTGGGGCAAAGTTAATTACACACTGCAATCCTGCTTATTCATTTTGATTTGAGTTGCTTCAGTATTGTCTGAATAATAGTACTGCAGCTTGACTTGAGCTCCTTTTTCTAAAAGCTCTTTCATCTTAGAATCGGCGCAAACACCCTTTATAATATTTGGTACTGCATTGGTTTCGATCCAATTTGAGGATAGATCATCTGCTGTAAAATGAATTAATCGATAAACAAAAGTCAGCTCTTTATCTTTCGCAATTACATTTTCTAGACTTGTTTCTCTATCTAATTTCATTGGTAGTTTCTTATTCATTATGTTTGCCCCTAAAGTTAGTTGCAAAGCTAAATCATCTTTAATCCCTTTTTCACATAAATTCTTGGGTGCTTCAATAAAGTATTCCTCAGTAATATAAAGCTTATTATCAGGTTTTCTAGTGACGACCATATAATAATCTTTATCTGAGTAGCAATCTTTATTATTATATTTTGTCGCTGATATTTTTGCAGAGTTGGCATTTCTAATAATTTTCACATTACTAAAATTGGTTTGGTATGCTATATTTTTTAAAACATCGATATTTTCATTTACCAATTCCTTTAATTTCTTGCCAGACATACTTGTCGTTCGCTCAATTCCATCAGATGAGATCTGTTTAGAATGAATTTTTGCATCGTCTGCATACATATCTAAACCTTCAGGATCAACAGCATTGGATAATTGTTCATATTTTTTCAAGAACATCATATATTCTTGATCAGGATTTACAGCATAACTCTTAGACACCACGAATAGACTTAAAATAATCATTATTCTTTTCAAAATAGTTCCCTTAATATTATGATTAATAAATTGATAATCATAATATTCAAATTCTATTTTTTCAATTTCTACTTACTATTTTTTTGTATTGTGATTAAACTAAATCAGAACAATTAAAATTCCATTTTTGATTATGTCAATCTTTGTCCGTATCTGGTTTTTCTTTAGCTTGGTGGTGGTTCTGAGTCTGGGCTTTATCGCCTATACCCTGACTCAGCAAGTCAAGCCCAATGTCCGACAAGTGGTTGAAGATACCCTCGCTGAAAATGCCAATATCATTGCCCAACTGATTGCAGAAGATGTCTATGAACATCAGGTGGATACGCCTGAATTTGATCAAAAAATTCAGGCAGCTTTATCTCGTCAACTGAATGCCACCATTTGGCAGCATCGCAAAGAACAGATTAACCAGCAACTGTACATTACCGATCCCAAGGGCATCGTGATTTATGATTCTGAAGGGCAAGCTGTTGGGCAAGACTATTCCAGATGGAATGATGTCTACTTAACACTGCGTGGTAAATACGGCGCACGCTCAACTGCAACCAATCCCGATGATCGCAATAGCAGCATCATGCATATTGCAGCGCCGATTATTTACCAACAGCAATTACTCGGTGTGGTCAGTATTGGTAAACCCAATCAGTCGGTACAACCCTATATCGAACGTGCTGAGCAGCAACTGATTTATCAAGCCCTCTGGATTGCAGCACTCAGCCTGCTCTTGGCCAGTATGGTGGCCTATTGGCTCAGACATAGTATTGATCGGGTTCGACGCTATGCACAAGCGTTGGCACCGGTGAATCAGGCACCGTTCTTTTATTCTGCTAAAGAACTCAATCAAGTGACTCAAGCATTGAGTGAAATGCGGGAAAAACTAGAAGACCGTGGCTATGTGGAGAATTATGTCAATACATTGACCCATGAACTTAAAAGCCCACTCACCGCGATTCAAGCCAGCGCTGAACTATTACAAGATGATATCCCTCTAGCTGATCAGCAACAGTTTGCCCATCATATCATCCAGCAAAGCCAGCGTTTGCAATCCTTGATTGAACGAATGTTGTTATTAACACGACTCGAAAAAAATCAGCATGTTTTAGAGTTTCAAAACTTAGACCTAAACGAGCTCATTCAACAATGTTTTCAGCAACAACATAGTGCTTTGCAACTGAAACAAATCCAAACCCAGCTTGATCTCCCCCAACACTGTTCGATTCATGCTGATCCATTTTGGCTGAAACAAGCGCTGAATAATCTCTTAGATAACGCCAGAGATTTCTGCCCACCACTGGGAAAAATCGCAGTTCAAGTTCAGCAAGACCCAACCCATCAAAGCATCACTTTGTTGTTTTTTAATGAGGGTGAAGCCATTCCTGAGTATGCCTTAAACCGTGTATTTGAGACTTATTTTTCTCTACCGCGTCCGCATAATCAGCAACGCAGTACCGGCATTGGGCTTAGTATCGTCAAACAGATTATTCAGCAGCACCACGGTCGGATTAGTATCCAGAATATTCAGGCAAATCGCCTCGACTTCTTAGCAACACATCAATCTGGTGTGCTCTTGACCCTCACACTTCACACAAACTTCACTTAAGCTTCAAAGCAAACGCATCCGAAGCGCATATGCCTTGTAGATACTGGTCAGATCATAATGACCATGGAATTTCACATGCGCCGCAATTTTATCAGTCTTAAAATCGGAGCCATTCTGTTCCTGATTCTAATCTTTTATATCGGTTTATTTTTTATTTCGGGCTTGGTCTCTGAACGTCAAAGCTACCAGCAGCAAGTCCTTCATGACATCGCCAATGAACAAATTCGCCCACAACAAATCGTCGCACCTTATTTAAAATTACCTTACCAAGTGCAAACCACCTGCACTGATGAACAGAAAAAAAGTTATCCCTGTACACAAATCCTATTTGTCGCTATCGGGGCTGAAACGACCGACTGGAATGCACAATTTAAGGTTTCGGACAGCACTTATAAGCGCAATATCTATAAAGCCATTAGCTATCAAAATTCGATGTCTGGCAAAGGCCTATTTAAAGCGGTGAATAATGAAGAAAAACGTGATTATTTGTGGGAACAGGCTGAAATTATTTTTCCGATCCAAGATGCGCGAGGACTCAATGCTAAGCCAATCTTCAATATTGATGGTGTAGCCTATAAGTTCGACTTTTCAGAACAAAGCCAAGGACAACGCGGTTTTGACCTGATGCATCTGACAGCGAAGCAGTACCCTGAACTGGTGCAAAAGTTCCAACAGGGTTTTAAGTTTGGCCTGCAGTTCGAGCTTGAAGGACTCAGTGAATTCAGCTTCATTCCGACCAGTTATGAAATGACCTATCAAGCCACGGGCAACTGGGGCGATGTTAAATATGATGGGCAAAGTCTACCCTTTAAAAAAGCCAGTGAAAAACGCCAATTTCAGGCAGACTGGAAAAATATCGCACTGGGTAAACGTAATTTAGAAAATGTGTCACTGTGCGAAAATAGCCAGTGCTTCTATCAGGTCTTAAATGCAGAAAATGCACCCGCAGAAGCCGCTTACGATAGCCGCACCCCATCCAATATTTCAGGCATTTCGACGCAATTCCTAGAGCCTGTCAATATCTATACCCAAACTGATCGTGCCATAAAATATGGCATCATGGTCATCATCATTACCTTTGGTTGCTTCTTCCTATTTGAAGTTTTAAAACAACTTAAAATCCATCCTGTGCAATATGCCTTGGTGGCGATGGCACAAGGCGTGTTCTTCGTGCTACTGCTTTCAATCAGTGAATATTATGCTTTTGCACTGGCTTATTTGGTTGCGGCCTGCGCCTGCGTCGGTCTGATTACGTGGTACTTATACTTCGTCGTGAAAGGGATTAAGCCTGCGCTGTTATTCGGAATTCTACTTGGTGTGCTCTACAGCATGATGTATCTATTACTACAATCCAGTGGCAAGACCTTCTTATTCGGTTCGATCCTGTCCTTTATTCTAATTGCCTGTGTCATGTTCATCACCCGTCATGTCAATTGGTACCAATCCGAACAACACAGCCAATAAAAAATATATAAGGGTGAAGTGTAATGTCTTCGCCCCTTTTCACGACATTGATCAGGAATAAAACCATGTACCAAACGACTTATTTAGCCTTAAAGCAACTTAAACAGCTATGCCCTTTACATAGCTCGATTGCAAGCTGTCTGAATCAATTGCGACAAGCCAAAATCCAGTTTTTAAATCTGGGAAATGTGATTATCTGCCCACAACAAGGCTGTATTTTATTTTTCCAGCAGCGCAACTTAATGGAAATAGAAAGTTTTTTAGCCTAATTTATAGAAAATTACATTGCTGTCGAATTGCATCAAGTACAATCGCTACTCTACTTTTTCGATTAGGGAATCACTATGTCTGTGCAACGCCTTCATGTCACATCACGTTATTGCGAAGTTGCCATTGCGGGAAATCTTGTTCATTTAGCAGGCCAGTTAGCGGACGATACCAGCGTTGATGTAACAGCACAGACACAGCAGACTCTAGACAATATTGACCGTTTATTGGCAGAAGCAGGCACCGATAAAACCCATATTTTATCGGTCATTATCTTTTTAAAAGACATTGAAAAAGATTATGCCGCGATGAATGCAGTCTGGGATGCATGGATTGCAGCAGGTCATCCACCAGCACGAACCTGTGTCGAATCTAAACTCTATACACCGGATGTACTGGTTGAAATGACTGTCACTGCAGTTCTGCCTTAATAGGATTTCACCGCGAAATCATTATATTTCATCATGCGATCCACTTTCGGCATCGACATTGAGCTTGTAGTAGAAGCCGTTGAAACAGTCGCTGGTTCAAACAGATCTGGCACTAAATCTTCTCTGAGTTCTTGTTCAGTTGGAATGCTGCTATAACGTAGGACACGGTAGCCTGCCAATTCAAGCAGGCTGTCTTGATAGTGCTTTTGATGCAAACGATTGACATAGGATTCATCTGCAATCTCAATGACTGCAAGCACTTGATGTTGTTGATCTAGAACCACAAAATCAGCGACCAAACCTTGATACTTACGACGCGTATGGGCAAATTTGGTGGTGAGTAAGGCATCAAAAGATACATGCGCCAAAACAGTATGGCGTGGTAATACAGCTTGTAAACGCATGAGCGTAATTTGTTCTGCGATATTGAGAATACCACGACGTTTGAGTGGACTATCCTGACGCCTATTTTGTTGTAGGCGACGCAGCGCAAGCGCTGTGATCAACAGCAGCCCAACTATTGTTATAAAATAATACATTTCTAACCAATCCCTTTAGATTTTTTATAATCATTTTGGCTTTAAGCCAATTTTTTTAATCAAGAACAGCGATAGCAAAATCATTTTGCAGTGCAAACTTAAGTTTTTTAATCGTGTTTTCCTAGACGACCTAAGTCGTAAAAGCCCTCTGCTCTTTATTTATAATCATTCGCTATTCAATATTCAAGTCGTTATTGTCAGTTTATGTTTCTACACCCCATAGTTTTGCGGTGAATTTGCGACCATTCGTCATTTACATAAAAACAAGGCATGGGAGATCCCATGCCTTGTGACGGATCTCGAATTAACGATGTCCTTTGGCTTTCGGTTTTGCTTTGCCTGAAAACGGTCTTTTCTCACCCGTTTCGCGAGGCGGTAAACCATTGTGTTGGGTCAATAGCTGTCCTTTTTGTGGACGCTGTTGACCTGACGATGAACGAGATTGCCCTTGACCACGTTTGGCAGAATCCCCTGCGACAGACGAGTTCTTTTTACGTGCCGATTTATATTCACCTTCAGCGGTCCCTTGCGGCTGATAAGTCGGAATCAAATGCTGTTTTGAATTTCCAATTAAATCTACACGCCCCATCTCTTTCAAGGCTTCACGCAACAAAGGCCAGTTATTTGGATCATGGTAACGCAAGAATGCCTTGTGCAGACGGCGACGTTTTTCACCTTTCACAATATCGACATTTTCCGTATAGCGCGCCACTTTAGACAGTGGATTCTTACCTGAATAATACATGGTGGTCGCAGTGGCCATTGGCGATGGATAGAAGGTCTGTACCTGATCGGCACGGAAACCATTTTTCTTTAACCAGATCGCCAAGTTCATCATGTCGTAATCAGTCGTGCCCGGATGCGCAGCAATAAAGTAAGGAATTAAATATTGTTCCTTCCCTGCTTCCTTACTAAAACGCTCAAACATTTGTTTAAAGCGATCATAAGTCCCGATTCCTGGTTTCATCATCTTCGATAATGGGCCATTTTCGGTATGCTCAGGCGCAATTTTCAGGTAGCCACCCACATGGTGCTGTACCAATTCTTTGACATATTCAGGGTTCAATACTGCCAAGTCATAACGCAAACCCGAACCAATCAGAATCTTCTTCACCCCTTTGATTTCACGGGCTTTCCGATAAAGCTGAACCAAAGGTGCGTGGTCGGTATGTAAATTCTGACAAACACCTGGGTACACACACGATGGTTTACGGCAGTTCTTTTCAATTTCAGGATCGTTACAGTGCAAACGATACATGTTGGCGGTAGGACCACCTAAGTCTGAAATAATTCCGGTGAAATTCGGTGCCGTGTCACGGATCTTTTCAATTTCACGTAAAATTGAATCTTCAGAACGGTTTTGAATAATACGGCCTTCATGTTCAGTGATCGAACAGAAAGTACAACCACCGAAACAGCCACGCATGATATTGACCGAGAATTTGATCATATCAAAGGCAGGGAAACGCGCATTCTCATAGGTCGGATGGGGCAAACGTGCATAAGGTAGATCAAACACATAATCCATTTCCTCCGTAGTCAAAGGAATTGGCGGTGGGTTGATCCACACATCACGTTCGCCATGACGCTGCACCAAGGCACGCGCATTACCTGGATTGGTTTCCAGATGCAAAATACGGTTAGCGTGCGCATATAACACATGATCATCAGCCACCTCTTCAAAAGAAGGCAAACGAATCACGGCCAATTCACGTGGCGGCAATTTATGTTTAATCGCTTTTGATGGCGCAGGCTTTAACTGCACAATTTGGGTATCAGGATCGAGCTGATCACCTTCACGAACGATTGGATTAGCAACCACTTCTTTTTGGAAGTTTTGATACTGTGCCAGTGAGTTGCCTTTTTCTTTTTCAACTTCACAGCCATCAATATCTTCAGTCATGACATAGGGGTTGATAATGGGATCAACTCGGCCAATGGTATCAATGTCATTACTGGCAATTTCAACGAATTTCGCTTTCGATGCTTTATTGTGTTTATTAATAATAAATGCGGTACCACGAACATCCGTAATCTCGTGGATTTTCTCACCCTTGGCTAAACGATGCATCACGTCGATAATCGCACGCTCACCATTGCCATACATCAATAAATCAGCTTTTGAGTCCATCAAAATAGAACGGCGGACTTTGTCTGACCAATAGTCATAATGTGCAATACGACGCAAGCTGCCTTCAATCCCACCAAGCAAGACTGGCACATCTGGGAAAGCCTCACGACAACGTTGACAGTAAACCGTTGCTGCACGGTCTGGGCGTTTATTCGGTTCATTGTTTGGCGAATAGGCATCATCCGAGCGAATTTTACGATCCGCCGTATAACGGTTGATCATTGAATCCATATTGCCTGCAGTCACACCCCATGCAATGGTTGGCTTACCCAGAACACGGAAGCTCTCGACATTGGTCCAGTCGGGCTGTGCAATAATCCCAACACGAAAACCTTGCGCCTCAAGTACACGTCCAATCACACCCGAGACAAAAGATGGATGGTCGATATAGGCATCACCACACACCAAAATAAAGTCACATGCATCCCAGCCGAGCAGATCCATTTCTTCTCGTGACATCGGCAAAAATGGTGCGGGTTCAAAACACGACGCCCAATATTTGTCGTAATCAAACAGCGCTTTTGGCGCGGTCTGCATGGTGTAGGCAGTAGACATGGCTTGCGAATCTCGGCTAGCAAATGGAGGAGAGACATCTATAGGGGTTGGCGGTATTTTAACCCCTAAAGTGAAAGCCGATCATTTTAACATGAATTTCATTCATTTTCCCTGTTTATAAAACATTCAGGATCAAGGGGATAACAAATTATTTGTATAAAGTTTAATCAAAATATAAATATCCGAGGTAAACCCAACATTTTTGATTAACGGGAGACGTCGCTGTTTATTCCATTCGATCGAACCACCTCTTTCACCGTATAACCTGACTCAATATAACCGTTGTCTCCAGACAAGGTCTGACCATTCGCAAGAGTCACTTCCAACTGATATCCACCTTCGCCCTGTATGAAAAACTGCGTTTCGATTGTTTTGTTATTTTCGAGCGGCTGGAAAAATATCTCATGCTGAACGCCCGCTGATTCTACAGATAGCTTGAGCGTGCTGATGGTTTGCCCACTTTGATTTGAAATCTGCATGCTGACCAAAGGGTGAAACCAATAGTTTAACCCTGCGCTTAAAGCCCCCATACCGAAACCGACCATTAAAGAGAAAATGATGAGGAACACAAGCCATATCTTTTTAATCTTTATCATTTTAATTGTTTCGCTTTATTCATAACGAAAACTCTAAGATATAAATCGAGAAAATGAAAGTTAATCAGCGTTCTGAATCGACAAAGATTTCAAGCGCAATGCTAAGAAAAGCCCAAGAGCTAAAACCACCGCCACCATAAGATTTATTCCCGTCCAGCCATAGTTCTCCCAGACCAATCCTCCACTACTGCCCAATAAGCTCGAGCCCATGTAATAGCAGAATAAATACAGAGAGGAAGCCACTGCACGATACTGCACTGCTTGGACCGAGACCCAACTACTTGCAGTCGAATGTGCTGCAAAAAATGAAAAAGTAAAAATGATGAGGCCCAGTAGGATGGTCCAAAGCGATGGAATCAAGGTAATCAATAAACCGATCATCATCATCACCAGTAACACAGGCAGTACTTTATCGCGCCCATACTTAAAGCCCCATTGTGCGGCTTTGGGTGAACTATAAATTCCCGCCAAATAGGCAATTGAAATCAAACCAATCCATGTTTGCGATAAATGAAATGGGGCTTCTAATAAGTGGTAACTGATATAGTTGAACACCGTCACCAGACAGCCCATCAAAATAAAGCCTTGGGCAAATAAAATGCGTAGTTTCGGGTCTTTTAGATTTTGCTCAAATGCAGCTTTAAAGCGTGAAAATCGGAACGGAAACGGTTTGAAATGCTGCGATTTAGGCAATAGTACATAGAATAAACAGGCAATCACCAAATTCAGAAAGCCAATAATATAGGTTGCCGATTGCCACGAAATAAAATCAACCAACACCCCTGCAATCAGACGTCCCCCCATACCACCAATGGCTGTACCTGAGATATATAGCCCCATCGCAAAACCGATATCCTTCTGTGCAATCTCCTCCCCGATATAGGTCATTGCCACAGCGGCAACCCCACTGACGGCCAGACCAATCAAAACACGGGTACCCAGAAAGATTTCCCAGATGGGAAAAGAAGCACTGATCAGTAATAAAATCGAGACCAGCAATAAGGCACATACCATAATGGGTTTACGCCCAAAACGATCTGAAATAAAACCCGTGAACAGCAAGCCAATCGCCAGTGCGATGGTGGAAAAGGATAAAGGGAAACTACTGTGGGTCGGGCTGACATGAAAGAAGTGTGCAAAAATCGGCATCATTGGCTGTACACAGTACAGCGATGAAAACGACGCAAAACCTGCAAAGAACAATGACCATAAAATCGCAGTAAACGATTTTGAACCATACTCGATATGGGTTGGGCGCAGCACTGATTCAGACATGAGGACTCCTTATGCCCGACCAGTATACGCCCTCAGCCAAAATGCGGAATGATCATTTCGGCCATTTTTATCAAATGTTTAAAATAATGCTTTAGGCAAACGGATCTGAATGATCTCATTATCATCGGCGAGTTTGGCATTGCGTCCTGATGAACCAGGGAAATTATTGTCATTCAATACCGTCAAAGTCGTGCCATTTTCGATAATCACATCTTCAATGGTTTCAAATGGGAAAGCAAACACCTTGCCTGTCCCGATATCCCCTTCCCGTGCTGTACCGTATAACCCATGAGGATTGGCAATCTTGATTAAATCGACCAAGTCTTCACGTGCCACCACCTGCTTCGGCTCATTGAATTTAATCCGAATCAGTTTCTTATGCCCGCCAAGATTATTTTGGCTGACATCTCGCTCAATAATAATGCCCTCTTTGTCATTAAACAGCTGGAAATCGCCAATGTTGGTGGCTTTGCTATCCAGTACAAACCAATAATAAATCCCCGTATAAGCTTTTTTCTGCAGATCAAACTGAGAAATTAACAGCCTTCCTGTCGCATCATTGACGAGTGGCTTTTCCAGTAATGGATACAGGTATTTGCCATCAGGTGAAATCGCCATGCCTTCAAAACCACTACTGCGCCCAACCAACGGCTCAACATAATTGATATTGGCTTTATTCAGCTGATTTTGTGGTGAACGTAATTCTTGAGCTGGATTAAATGGATTGGGCAAAGCAATCGGTGCATCGAGCAACACGCCCTCTGCAGAAAAATGCAATAAAAATGGGCCAAATTCATCACCAATCCAATAGGTACCATCTGGCGCACGCTGCATCGATTCAGGATCAAAGTCAGCCCCTGTCAATAAACGTTCTGGCGTATTGCCATTCACTATCTCAAAAGGAATTCGTTTATTCGGATCTCGTAATTGGATGAAGCTTTGTACTTGTACCTGTCCTGTGCCTTTGCTCTTGGTTTTAAAATCAGCTTTGATTTTATAAATGCGTAATAAGAAATCAGCTGAATTATCTTGTGTGCCAAAACCATTATCGGCCATGGCCATATAACTGCCATCCTGATTTTTTAAAGCAGCAGAAAAACCCTGTACAGGTTGTCCTTTAAAGGGTGGGTAAATGCCATTGGCGCCACTCACCGCTTTGCCTGAATCTGGCCCAGCGGCATAGGTTGCGACAGGAAGCTTGGCGAATGAAATCAGTGTTGGTTCGGTGACTTTTTCAAGCGTTGTATTGTGGTCTTGATTATTGTCATCATCATTACAGGCAGTTAAACCCAAAGCGCTACAACAGAAAAGCGCCAATAAAGTTTTCTTGTTCATAGTTTTATACATTTGGTAAAAAATTAGGCAAATTAAAACAAGTTTTTATGACGCTTTTACTGCAATAACATGAAGTCTTTATGGCGAAAAGATGACAATGTAACGCAATGCTTTTTTTATCTATCACTGCACTGCCATCGCTTCGATCTTAATCAAGTTTGGTCGGCTGATATTCGCCCGCAATCGCCGCTTTTAAAAACTTTTGAAAGGTTGGACACTGCATATGATTCTCTGCTGGACACACCGCGGCATGTCTCAGTCCCTCGCTAATAAAGTGCAAACGTCGGGTCATCTGCTCTAGTTGTTCTGCTTTCTGATTGAGCATGGCTCGATCCAATTCAGGCTGACCATTTTCTCCAAACATATGTGCAATTTCAGTTAAGGAAAAACCTGCCGCCCGCCCCAAAGCAATTAATGCTAGTTGATCTAACACTTGTTTACCGTATTGTCGGCGTAGTCCAGAACGGCCAATCGACTTAATCAACCCTTTCTCTTCATAAAAACGTAAAGTCGATGTTGCAACATTTGCTCTTTTAGCAACTTCTCCAATATCCATAAATACCTCTTGACTTCAAGTTGACTTGAACTTGCACACTCTCTTTATCGCGTTTTATGCAAAAAAGATCAAGGTGAAAAAATGGGAACTGCGGAACTGTTATTTCAAATCCTGTGCTTAGGTATCGGTGCCACACTGATGATGGATATTTGGCTTTTTATCTTAAAAAAATTCAATCAGCCCATCTTAAATTTTGCTCTGCTGGGGCGCTGGATGGGCTGGATGTTTCGGGGCAAGTTCATCCATGCATCGATTGCGCAAAGTCCTACTATTCGACATGAATATTCCTTGGGTTGGCTGGCACATTACAGTGTCGGTATCCTCTTTGCCTTCAGCTTTGTTCTGATGATAGGAGAAACATGGTTATTGCAACCACAGTTCACCTCTGCCTTTATTTTCGGGGTGATCACAGTGCTCATTCCATTTTTCATCATGCAACCGGCTATGGGGGCAGGCATTGCCTCCGCTAAAACGGCACAACCTTTACGCAACTGTCTACGAAGTCTGATTAACCACGCTATTTTCGGCTGCGGTTTATATCTCAGCGCCCAATTGCTTGCATTGTTCCAATAAGGAGCCAAACCATGAAATCCATTGCCATTATTTATCATAGCCGTCAGGGCCATACCCAGTTTATTGCCCAACAAATTCAACTCGGTGCAGCTCAAGTTGAGCAGATTAAAATTGATTTATTCACCGCTGAGCAGTTAATGTCTCAACCCGAGCAACTCTGTCTCTATGATGGACTGATTTGGGGTTCACCGACTTATCTCGGTGGGGTTTCTGGCACATTCAAACAACTAATGGATAACACCGGACCTTTATGGAAGAAGCAGGCATTTAAAGGAAAATTAGCCGCAGGATTTACGGTTTCCTCACTGCCCGCAGGGGATAAACAATCCACTCTGATTTCACTTTTCACCTTTTCGATGCAACACGGTATGATATGGATCGGCAACCCGATTTTACCTGAACAACATCAAGGTGTTCCGTATACACAAGCCGCCAATCGTCTCGGGTCTTGGTCTGGACTAATGGCACACGCCGAACATGCCAGTGCTGCCGATGCTTTTGATGTTGGCGATATTAAAACCGCTCAGTTATTTGGACAAAATTTTGCATTCAGCTTAAATGCATATCAAGGAACATGATCAAGTGAAAGCAGCAAGTTTATTATTTCCACTCATTCTCTCCTGCATGATGTCTTTTTTAATCTCAGGCATCACCACATTGAAGGCAGTTGGCTTCATCGATCACTTCTTTTCGATGTGGATGTCAGCATGGATTGTGGCGTGGATGTTTGCCTTTCCTAGCGTATTGGTCTGTGCGCCAATTGCACAGAGGTTGGTCGGCTGGATTCTCAAGAAACGTTAATTTGCACTTTGTAAGTAAAAGCCTACAGTGACTGTAGTGATTGGCGAATATACCTGATGAGATCAATTTACTAACATATTAATCATAGAGAGACAGGATGTCTCATTCAGAACAACAAGACACACAGGACGTGGTCGTTGACAGGAGTTAACGGCAACAAACCAAATATGAGAAAGCCTCGACAGGATGTCGGGGCTTTTTTATGCAACAAAATATCTAAAACTAAACGATTTTCCCCTACAGATTGCATTGACTGCCACCGACTTGCTCCCTACCATCCGCATGTTTTATAAATGACGGTCGAATTGTTTCACGATGATAATTTACAAGAAATTTTCTTTTTCCCGCTTTCAAATCTCTTTTGCCAAATTAGGTGTCATTCTTTTCAGTACTCACCTCACCGTAGCTTGTACCAGTACCAAAGGACCGAGTATTAACCACTCGCAAAAACTTGCTTCAGGCATTCAAAGCGCTTTTTCAGTTTCTCCAACAACTGCAAATCGTGTTGCTCCCATCATTCTACAAACCGCTGAGCGCCATAATATCTCACCACATTTATTGGCTGCGCTGATCCGTCAAGAATCGAGCTATAGAACTCGTGCTCGGTCTTCAGCAGATGCGGTCGGTTTAACCCAAGTACGCCCAAAATTCTGGCAACCGTTCTGCCCTGGTGATTTATATGATGAACACGTCAACATCAATTGTGGTGCCTACATTCTAGCGAACTACTATCAATCCACAGGTGATTGGTCAAAAGCCCTCGGTTATTACAATGTTGGACCCACAGGTTATCGAAGAAGTCCTTATATGCGTCAGCAAGCTGAACGCTATGCCAACTCAGTTAAACGCCATGAACAAAGCTTAAAAGAAGCACTATAAACACTTGTTGTCAGTCAAAACCTACAGAAATTGTGGTGATTGCCGAATATCGAAGATGATATAACTCCCCTAATCTATAAATCATAAAGAGACAGGATGTCTCATTCAGAATAATAAGACACACAGGATGTGGTCGTTGACAGGAGTTGACGGCAATAAACCAAATATGAGAAAGCCTTGACAGGATGTCGGGGCTTTTTTATGACTCACTCAAGTCCCATCATTACCGTAAAATAACTCCTATTGACTCACCTAAACTGAGTGCATACCATCCTTATACTTCTGTTTGGTATCGGGTTCTGATTTTGCACATCACATCAACTTCTTCTGATCAACATACGACCTTCAAACCGTTTGCCTCAACCATTATAAAGATCAGTCTTGTTGTGCTTGCAATCAGTCTATCTGCTTGTAGCAGTTTAAGCGGATCCTTTGCCAATCGCTCAAATCAACTTTCCTCAGGCTTGCAAAATGCCTATTCGGTTTCCCCAACTACAGCCAATCGCTTATCGCCAATGATCATTCAAAGTGCCGAGCGTTATGATGTCTCTCCAACTTTACTTGCCGCCCTGATCCGCCAAGAATCGAATTACAACAGCTCCGCACGTTCACCAACAGGTGCAATCGGTTTAACCCAGATTATTTCCAGCCATTGGCGTCAGTCTTGCCCTGGTAATCTTTATGATGAAAATGTCAATATTAACTGTGGTGCACACGTCCTTTCGACTTACTATAGATCTGCTGGCAGTTGGTCTAAAGCTGTGGCCTATTACAATGTCGGACCAACAGGCTACGAACGTAGTTTCTGGACGCGTCATAAAGCCAAAAAATATGCACGTTCAGTCAAACGCCATGAAAAAACACTAAAGAAAGCGCTTTAAAATCAATAAAAAACCATGCCTCAAGCATGGTTTTTTATTGGCTGAATAACGAAATTAAGCTTCGTCAAACAAACCTTCAAATAAGACTGAAGATAAATAACGTTCACCGCTATCAGGTAAAATCACCACAATGGTTTTACCTGCATTTTCAGGACGTTCTGCAATTTGTGCTGCTGCCGCCAATGCCGCACCACTTGAAATACCAACTAAAATCCCTTCTTGAGTTGCACACTTTCTTGCCCACTCAATGGCATCTGCGCTATTCACTGGCAGCACTTCATCAACAAGGTCTAAGTCTAAGTTCTTAGGAATAAAGTTTGCGCCAATCCCTTGAATTTTGTGTGGTGCAGGTGTAATGCTTTCACCGCGTTTAGTTTGAGTGATGATTGGTGATTCTGCAGGTTCAACCGCAACTGAATAAAGTGCTTTATTCTGAACTTGTTCAAAATAACGTGAAATCCCAGTAATCGTTCCACCCGTTCCCACACCAGCAACCAAGATATCCACTTGACCATTGGTGGCCTGCCAAATTTCAGGCCCAGTGGTGTCTGTATGAATTTGTGGATTGGCAGGATTCTCAAACTGTTGAGGTAAGAAGTATTGTTCTGGATTTTCAGTGGCCAAACGAACAGCCTCATCAACTGCACCTTTCATACCTTTGGCAGGATCGGTCAGCACAAGATCTGCACCTAAAGCTTTTAGTACTTTTCGACGCTCTAAGCTCATACTGGCTGGCATGGTTAAGGTAATCGGATAACCTTTTGCTGCTGCAACGAATGCCAAAGCGATGCCTGTATTACCACTGGTTGGCTCAACAATCTGCATGCCTGCTTTCAGTACACCACGTTTTTCCGCATCTGCAATCAATGCTGCACCAATACGGCATTTCACGGAGAATGCTGGATTACGGCTTTCTACTTTTGCCAGTACCGTTGCACCTGTTTTGATGAGACGATTGATCCGAACTAAAGGCGTGTTACCAATCGCTTCGGCATTATTTGAATACACTGCGATACCGAGGTTCGCAGGCGCTGGAAATTGTTGATCGGTTGCCATAGACATTTCCTTCAATCATTATTTATGATTAGTTTTTAAAAATATACCGACAATAACCTTACAGCGGAAACAGAAAAAAGTAAAATCATACAAGTTTTTCTCTTTGAGATCATTTATATCCATTACTCATCTCAAAAATCAACAATGTCCACATATATACCATCTTCATTAATATACTTTTCAAATATGGGTGAATATTTTTTTATTGCATTCCTATTTTCCTGAATAAAATAAAATTTAGACTCATTATTATTTTTAAATTTCACTATAATCTCATTACTACTACCATTGGAGAGCATATTATCCATAGAATACAACAATGGTTTTCCTCTATAGTCATGGCTATAAATAAGCAAACTCTTTATTTCACTACAGTCATAAACATTTTCATCAATCTTGATTTTACAAGTAGAAAAAACGATTGATCCACTACACCTCCCATGTAAATTCTGTATTTTTCCTTTTCGTCTAATTCCTCTGACCACATACCCAACAATAGCCAAAAGCACCAAAAAATTAAAAACATGAAGTAAATTGGAAGCATAGACTGACTTTATAGAAAACAAGATCCCTATAATTGTTAAACAACAAAAACCGAAAATCAGCAATACTTTATCTAATGTCATATTTTTTTCTTTATGTGGATAAAACACCTTTAAGTCAAAACACATAATTCACCTAAAATTTAAATCTCTGCGCTTAATTCTCATACCAAAAAATTAAAAACAATAATCCAACAACCAAAATAGCCATTGCTAGCCAAAAAATATTATTCATCTTCTTTTCTCTATTTAATCGATCCACATCCAGCATTAATGTCTCAGGATCAATACATAAAAGAAAGCTAAACAAAGAATCTATATGTGCCGAGGGATTCTTTTTCCTTAACTGCTGTAAAAAAACACTGAGCATGAATTCTTTATTTTTCAATGGATAGATTCTTAACATTGTAAAATCAGGTTCAAATAAATTGTATATTTTGGCGTGATTACCCGTATTATTACAATTATAAAGAACAGAGAATATATAATTACCAGCCCTTGCGGGAATAATAGTTACATTGGTAACTTGATCAAATTCCAAGTATTCTTTGCTATTATCTAATAAGATAAATTCAATATAATCATCGTTTATTATGTAGTTTTTAACAGCCTTTTTTTGAGCTGCTCTGGGCTTAGAATAGAAAAATAGAATCAATAAAGGCGTGATAAAAGCGACTAAAAGCAACTTAATCCATTGATCTGCAATAAATTGATCCATATCCAGATGGCCTAGATCAATAATTTCATCTAAGAATACAAGTGCTAGAGATATGAAAATAAATAAGAGAAATAGCGCAAAAACCAACGTTAGATATTGAAAAATAGTCCTCCAAAAAGGAGCTACCTGACCATGAACAGGCAAATCATATTTAGAGCCATCTTTATTCGGAACGGTATCAATCATCTCAAACTGATTAAATTTATTGCTATTATTTGGATCGGTAGGTTTAACCTGATACTTTTTCCGCTTTTTAACTAATTTACGCATCTATACACAAATAAACTCTATTCTAAATATTCAAATGTTGCTTCATCATCATTACATATACAGCTCAAACTGCAAATATTTTTATCATTTTTAGTATTAATTCATGAACTCCATCGCCAGAAATCACTTACTCTCACTGAAGCGAAGAGTTTAGCCTATTTTTCCCTCTCATTTCTTTTTACACCACACAAAACCCCCCCCTTAACCATCAGGTGAAGGAATTTTGGTATTTTAATCCTAATGATGGCTTACGCTCATATGGCAAGTATCACATTACCATCAGTACTAAGAGCTTTCACTCCTAAGTTCAGGAAGCAATCGGGTGGTTTACCCTTGTCCCCAGCAAATTGTTATAGATACTTGCTTTGATCTTAACTCAGAGCAGTGTTCTTCGTACCAAAGCCTTTTCCAGATAATGATTTATTTTTAAATAAACAAACTTTCATCAATGCTCATAAATCTTCCCAAGTAGCAATTAAGTCTTTTGCTGTAATAGACCAGACATTTTTCCCAACCCATTCAATATTATGGGTGAACATTTTCTCATTATGTCCATAACCACGCCATGGATCAAAAAATAAAAATTCATCATAGCGCCACATAAAAGGATTTACTGAGATCTCTTTTTGATAAGGGATATTGAGTTCTAGCAAACCTTGATAAATCAATCTAAGTTGAAAAGGCTTTTCTTTATAATCC
The DNA here is from genome assembly GCF_000413855.1 of Acinetobacter gyllenbergii CIP 110306 = MTCC 11365. Lineage (GTDB taxonomy): Bacteria > Pseudomonadota > Gammaproteobacteria > Pseudomonadales > Moraxellaceae > Acinetobacter > Acinetobacter gyllenbergii. The sequence goes on from NZ_ATGG01000046.1 coordinate 30,283, forward strand.
CTATAATCTTTTTTTATTAACGTGAGGATAAGACGAGCTGTTGCTTTTCCAAAATCAATGATCTCAATATCCTGTAACTCACAATAATACGGAGCCTTTGAACCACTTCCACCCTGCCACTGCCCAGAGGCGATCAGGTTTAAGATGCTCGTTGGGAATTTATTTCGATTTTCCCTTAAATATTCATTATAAGCTTCAAAAATATATTGAGAATTACCAATGTGATCTAACTGATCACTTAATTTATAAACCATATTTGCTCTTTTAGTGCTATTTGTTTTATATGTGAGTGAAATATACCACCACTGTGCACAACATTTTTCCTATTTTTTTTCTGCCCGCAATAAAAAACACCCCCTCAGCGTTAGCGGAGGGGGTGTTTAGATTTAAAAGCTGGCGATGACTTACTCTCACATGGCAAGTGCCACACTACCATCAGCGCTAAGAGGTTTCACTTCTGAGTTCGGGAAGGGATCAGGTGGTTCACTCTTGCTATTGTCGCCAGCAAACTGTTTATGGATACTTGCTTTGGTCTTATTGATTGCCAAGGCTTTTTCCAAATGAGT
>NZ_ATGG01000047.1 GCF_000413855.1 Acinetobacter gyllenbergii CIP 110306 = MTCC 11365
AATGGCAGGGGCGGCTGGATTCGAACCAACGGATGCCGAGATCAAAACCCGGTGCCTTACCACTTGGCGACGCCCCTATATATTACATATATCTATCTACAGATGAAAATTGGCAGGGGCGGCTGGATTCGAACCAACGGATGCCGAGATCAAAACCCGGTGCCTTACCACTTGGCGACGCCCCTATCAGGTAACTTTAAAATGTCTAAGAGGTGATTCTGCTAAACTATTGACCAAGTAAGCTTTACAAGGCGCGTTTTGCAAAATTTGCTCTATATCCATTTCATTGGTTACTTCAGTAAAAACACAAGCACCTGTACCTGTAAGCTTTGCTAGACCAAACTGATCTAAATATTGCATTGCTTCTTCTACTTCAGGATATAACTGTCGAGCCAGAGGTTCAAAGTTATTTCCAAATTTAGAAGGTTCTATCTGATAGGCGCAAAATGTAGTGATCTTAGAATCTCTTGTCAATGTTTTTTGCGAAAAAAGCTGTTGAGTGCTGATAAAACAGTCAGGTTTTAGGATTATGAATTTTTTTTGAGCTAAGTCTATGAATGATAAATGTTCCCCGATGCCTTCGGCCCATGCATTTCGACCTAAAACGAAGATGGGAACATCCGCACCCAGTTGCACAGCATACTCGGCCAATTGTTGCTCATTTAGATCGCATTGCCAGAGTTGATTGAGCACAAGCAGGGTGGTGGCGGCATTGGATGATCCGCCACCGAGTCCTGCACCCATTGGGATATTTTTTTCAATGGTTATGTTCAAACCACAGATTTTTTTCGCATGAGGTTTGAGCAGTTGTGCTGCACGATAGATTAAGTTTTGTTCAAGAGTGACTTCGCTTAGACCCTCAATTTGAATTGTTGGCTCTGCAATCGGTTCAAACGTCATCCAATCATATAAATCAATCAGTTGAAAAATGGTCTGTAATTCATGATAACCATTGTCACGACGACCCGTGATATGCAGAAATAAATTCAATTTGGCAGGAGAAGGCACTCTAATCATATAAACAATCTAAATTATCGGTTTTGAATAACCATTGTAATACGGTTTTCTTTGTCATCGGCAAGCGCTTGCTTCAACAAAAGTTTATTGGGAAGGGGTTGCGCATCATTATAGCTAAAATCAACCGTCCAGCCATCTTCAACCAATTGCTTTAAACGGTTACTTTCATCTTTACTGGTTTGGGCATTTTGAGTGGCTGGCTTAGCTTGTACCCAGTAGGCAAGATGCATAATTGGAGCTTGCCAACCTGTCGCTTTCTCAAGTAATTCTTCAGGTGTTTCAGCCGTAATCAGGCCTGTTTTGGCACTATTTAAGGTCACTTGCCCTGGTTTCCCTTCAATTTGGGTTTTACCCACGCCTAAAATTCCAGTGAGCTCAATATCAAACTGATCTTGTTGCTGTACCCATGTAAAAAAAGCACTGCCAGATTGTTGAGGGGTGCGGACACCAATTTTACCTTGCAGGCTAAAGTTGTTTTCATCTTGCACTTGAGGGGAAGTCACGACTTTATTTGGCTGGCTGAAATGTTGACAGCCCGTTAATAATAAAACGCTGCTGCTACATACCGCGACGCATAATTTTGAAAACAAGCGCATGGATTTAACTCTTTTTTACGGTGATGGGTAAGATTAAGCTATCAAGTTGTTGTAATTGTGGGGCATTGGCATGTTTTTGTTTCAATTGCTGTAACACCTCGCTAAATTGCGTGAGTGCGCCTTGCATATACAATGCTTTGGCATAACGAATGCCGATATTCACATTTTCACTCAATGAATAGGCTTGGCCTAAGACTTTGGCGGCGGTATCAAAATCATTTTGCAGGAAGGCAATATAGCCCAAAGTATCGAGAATTGAGGCTTGCTCAGGGGCAAAATCCAGTGCTAATTCGGCATATTTTCGTGCCTCTTTGAGACGACGATTTTGCAGCGCTAAGGTATAGGCATAGGCATTCAGATAGGTTGGGCTGTTTGGCTCAATAGCTAAAAGTTGCTTGAGCGTTTTGTCTAATTTATCACGATCAGTATAAGGATCGAGTAATAACACCTCGGCATAAATCAATTCTGGATCGTCAGGTAGACTCTTAATCGCTTCATCTAGTAAGGCCAAAGCTGCCTTTTTATTATCCATCTTCTTTAAAATATCGGCCTGTGCCTGATACAGAAAGCTGGCATGTTGAGGGTAGTTGACTCGTTCCTGCGTCAAGAAACGTAAGGCATCATTCAGTTGCCCTTGTTTCTCAAAAATCGAAATCATATTGCGTCGCGAAACAATATATAAACTCCCATCCACCAGACGATAATAGGCTTTTGCGGTTTCATAATGCTGTTTACGTTGCGCATTGATCGCAAGGTAGTAATAGGCTTCATTCTGATATTTTGCCGATGAACGTAATTCAACCAGATATTGCTCAGCTTTTTCGTATTGCTTTAAGTCAATACTGGTTAAGCCTGCAATGAACAAGGCTTCTTCTGCCTTGGGATGGTCTTTGATAATATCTTCAAGCTTATCGAGGGCTTGTTGCTGTTGATTGATTTGAATGTAATAACGCGCTTCCGCCATCCGAACATCAACATTATTTTTATTTTTACGGCTGGCTTTTTCAAACCATTCTTTCGTTTCTTCATCATTCTGCAAAGCCATTAATAAGTTGGCTTTCATTAGAATAAAACTGGTCGATTTTGAGCGTTTGCGCAATGCACGATTGATGTTGTTGAGAGCTTGTTCATACAAGCCATCTTGTGCTTCTAAACCTGCAATCAAGGCCAGAATCGAAGGATTATTTCGTTCTTCGCTGGCACGTAGGGCATTTAGTAAAATCTCGCGATCCTGAGCTTGTTCAGGCGCAATCCCCGCTAAAATTTCTTCTAGATCGGCGGTGGGGTCAATATTAAGAATCTTATCTAGTGTTTTTGCTGCCAACTCATATTCATGAGTCTTGAGGGCAATATGAGACAAATAAAACAGTGCGGGAACATCTTTCGGTTCTTGTTCAACCCAATGCGTGGCAATGTTTAAGGCTGATTGCAAGTCATTGTATTCTAATGCAATGTCTAGGGCGCGCTGTTTGATTGTGGTTGAATTACTGCGAATCGCAAGTACCGTATAATTGTGTAATGCGGTTGCAATATCATCATAAGCAAGGGAAAATTCAGCCACCATGCTTTGTTGTAGCGCATGCTCAAAACTCTTGTCTGCATACATGTCGTGTATTGCTTGTGCAGAGACATAAGAGCTCATGCTACCTAACAACAAGATTGTGGTAGAATACCGTCTAATCGTCTTGCCGCTAAAAAGGGTACGGCGATATAGCTGACGCAATTTTTATTGATCCAAAGTAATGCTTTTTATGACACCGATGTTGCACAATAACATAAATTTAGCGAAATGATGATCTGATATGTCTTTCTTTGCATTGGGCGTCAACCATCAAACAGCTTCTGTTGAACTTCGCGAACAAATTGCTTTCAATGCAGAGCGATTAGCTGCGCTATTGCTTGAACAAAACCAACATTCATCGCTGAATGATCTGGTGGTGGTGTCAACCTGCAACCGCACCGAAGTCTATGCCATGACAGAAGATGCGGATAGCGTTCTGACTTGGCTGGCCCAAGTGAATAATATTGATGTAAAACAGTTAATTCATCATGTTTATCGTTACGAGAATGCCCAAGCAGTTACACATCTGATGCGTGTTGCCAGTGGTTTAGACTCGCTGATGCTGGGTGAGCCACAAATTTTGGGGCAGGTGAAAAGTGCATTGGCGCTGTCCAAAGATGCAGAAACCGTTTCGCCAGAATTAAACAGCGTATTTGAATATGCATTTTATGCGGCAAAGCGTGTCCGTTCTGAAACTTCCGTAGGAAGTCATGCTGTTTCAATGGGTTATGCGGTTGCGCAGTTGGCTTCTCAGGTGTTTAGTCATACTGAAAAACTGACGGTGATGGTGGTCGCAGCAGGTGAAATGAATAGTCTGGTTGCCAAACATCTGGCAGAAATGGGTGTGGCGAAGATCTTGATTTGTAACCGTAGTCGAGAGCGTGCTGATCTTTTGGCCCAAGAGATTGCCCATCAAGTTGATGTGGAAATCATTCCTTTTGCAGAACTTGCACAAAACTTGCATAGAGCGGATGTGGTCTCAAGTTGTACAGGTAGTTTGCATCAAGTGATTGAATATTCAGACGTTAAAGTAGCCCTTAAAAAGCGCCGTTATCAACAGATGTTGATGGTCGATTTAGCTGTTCCACGTGATATTGACCCCAAAGTCGAATCATTGGATAACGTCTATTTGTATGGTGTTGATGACTTACAAAGCGTGATTGATGAGAATCTGGCACAACGTCGTCAGGCCGCGGTTGAAGCTGAAATTATGGTGAATCAATTGGCGACCCAATTGATGACCCAGCAAAAAGTCAAAGAAGCCAGTGGTACCATTCAGGCATATCGCCAACATAGTGAAGAAGTCAGCCAAAAAGAGTTGGCGCATGCTTTGGAAGCACTGCAACATGGTCATGCAGCAGAACAGGTGATGCAAGAGTTTGCGCATCGTCTGACGCAAAAGCTGATGCATCCCACTTCGATTTTACTGAGAGAAGCGGCAAAAGCTGAAAATCCAGATTATTTCGAATGGCTACAGCAGCATCTGCAAGATGTGTTTGAACATGAGCGGAAGCCACGTCAGTAATCATCGTTATGACAATAAACGCAAGCTAATCTGTTTGGTCAACTCATTTAGTTGTTGACGCAAATTACGTGACTCAATCAAAGAAATGGGTGATTTGAGCTTTAAACGCAAATATTTCTCTTGTAGGCCTAAGGCGTACTCTTTCGCCAGTTTATCTGCTATTTCAGGTGCTTGGGTTAGTGATTGAATATTGGTTCGTTGCATGATATCCGCCAGTTCATGGCTATAACTGCTACATGCACCCAGTACATAATAAGTTGCCAACTCCTGATCATCTGGCAAGTCATCAAACACAATATTCAGTGCTGCCAGAATCTTGGCCAACAGTTCATTTTGATCAATCACCGCACGCAGTTCTTCAAAATGAATATATAGAAAGGGGTGGTGCATTAAAATCGCCACGGCAAAATCTTCATCTTTGGTTTGAATATTAAAAGATAAAGAGGCATCGTGGCTGATTTGCGGGGTAAAGCGTTTGCCCAGACCGAGCTTCTCACGGAAAGACTGACTCAGTAGATAACGAAATGAGCCATGTTTAGGTAACAACTCCGTTAATTCACGTAGTTCACCCATCACCAGACTTTTACCTTCTGGCGTACTGACATCATGCTGTCCTGTTAGGTGGGCAAACACAAAGTCAGATAACAGTGGTGCTTGTTGTAAGAGTTTTTGGAAGTTTTCTAAGCCCTCACGACGAATCAAGGAGTCAGGATCGTGCTCATTCGGAAGCACAAAGAATTTTAATTCTCGACCATCATTGAGTAGTGGTAGTGCAATTTCCAAGGTGCGTCGTGCCGCTTTTTGACCTGCGGCATCTCCATCAAAGGCAATGGTAATTCGAGAATTTTGTTTAAACAGGGTGGTTAAGTGATCAGCATTACTGGCGGTTCCTAGAGTTGCCACCGCACCATTGATGCCATATTGCTGCAACGCAATCACGTCCATATAACCTTCGACCATCAACCAGTCATTGGCTTTGAGTTTACGGCCTTCGTATAAGCCATAAAGCAATTGGTTCTTATGGAATACTTCCGAATCAGGAGAGTTGATATATTTGGGTTTAATCTCATCGTTTAAGGCACGACCACCAAAACCCACCACACGACCTTTATGATCGCGAATCGGGAAGATGACACGTTCACGCAATAAATCGAAATCTCGACCACTGTCACTGGAACGAATCAAGCCAAGTTGTTTTAAACCTTCAATATCTTGCGGAAAGGCTTTTTCTAAATGCTGCCAGTCTTCAGGGGCATAACCCAAACGCCAAAATTGAATGGTCTGTGTGGATAAGCCACGCTGTTTAAAATAGTTCTGTGCCTTTTGACTATTTGGGAGTTGGCGTTCGTAGAATTGCGCTACATTTTCCAATAAATCGTAAAGATTACCTTCCTGTACCTGTTCATCGATAATATTGAATGAGGGATCGAACTGGGCAAAAGGATCATCCATATAACGATCCATATCGACAAAATGTCCGTCGATAAATTCCTCAGTCGCAGGTGCGGGGACGGCATTCTCGACTACAGGTACAACTGTTGGCTGTGGAGCCGCAACTTGCTGAGGGCTACGTCTATAAGAGAGTTTTTTATTGTCCTGATTGTCTTTGGGGAGTTCGATGCCTGTCTTATTCGACAGTTCTTTCATCACATCGACAAAATTACGACCATCAATATCCATCAAGAAGCGAATGGCATTGCCGTTGGCCTGACAGCCGAAGCAATGAAAATATTGCTTATCACGATAAACATGGAAAGAGGGTGATTTTTCTTGATGGAAAGGACAACAGCCCGAATAAGTACGTCCCGTCTTTTTTAACTTCACACGCTGACCGATCAAATCGACGATGTCGGTTCGATCTAAAATTTGATCAATCGTATGTTGTGGAATTGCCATGTGTGTTTAACCATTTAAGACGGGGAGTAGAACATTTTGCACTGCAAAATGTCAGGAATCATTGTTGCATAAAATAAAAAACAGGCAAGGGAGACTTGCCTGTTTGATGTATCAGGTGATTGCAAATTAGTTTGCAGCATCGTCCTCAGATGTATTGCTCGCTTCTGGCTTATCGAGTAGGCCAAAGCTTAAACGGTTTTTCCAACTCGGTTTATTTTCCGTGGTTGCTGCTGGTGCTTCAGGTGCTACCACTGGAGCAGGTGTGGCTTGTTCAGCTTCAGGCTTACCTAATAAGCCAAAGCTGAGACGATTGGTGAGGCTACGTTGTTCAGTATCGCCTTTTGCTTCATCTTTAACTTGTACAGTTTTTGATTCACGTCCGAGTAAACCGAGTGTAGCGCGGTTGACCCAACTGCCTTCTTTACGTGCAGCACGTAAATTCACTTCACCGTTCGATTTGACCAAGTTTGGATAATTGAGTTTTAAAATCTCAATATATTGTTGAGCAGTCGCTTGATCGCCCAACTTTTGATAGCTATACGCCAAAGTGGCTAAAGCTTCAGGTGTTTGAGGTGTTTGCGGATAATGTTCAATTACCCATTGTGCACGCTCAGCTGCTGCTAGCCATGCTTTACGCTCAATGTTGAAACGTGCAGCATTCATTTCGCTTTCAGCCAATTCTTGACCGATAAATTTCATGCGCTGTGCTGCATCGACAGAATACTGACTACTTGGGAAGCGACGGATTAATTCGACAAAGTTTTGATAAGCCAGTTTGACATAGCTCACATCACGGTGTGATTGCTGTAAAGAAGTATAACGAATCAAGCTATCGTAGTTCATTTCCATGTTGGCTACACCACGAACATAGTAGGCATAATCGACATTGGGATGTTGTGGATTTAAACGAATGAAACGATCTGCAAGTGCAATCGTACCTTCATAATCTTTTTGTTTAAATTTCGCATAAAGCAGCTCAAGTTGAGCTTGTTGCGTATATTGCCCCGTTGGATAATAGGTATCTAAAGCTTCAAGTGACTTGACTGCATCGGTATATTGGTTGCGTTCAAGTGATTTTATCGCTTTTTCAAAATAAACTTGTTCACTCGATTGTGGTCCTTTATCAACCACTTCTTTCTTACTTGGATTGCTGCTACAGCCCACAAATGCAGACGCTACACCTAAAGATAGTGCAAGCACCGTAATTTTATAACGTGGTAGCGACATAAAAACTCCTCTGTTATTCTGGGCAATGAGCTACAATGGTGCTATTAAACCATTTTTGTACCGATCATCAAATGACTTCAGCACAATCTTCCAATTCAAACTTCTCTGAAACAGATTTCTTACTCGAAGATTCTGTCGATGCAGATAATCATAATTCCGACTCAACTGCAACACGTTTATCGTTGCAAATTCAACTTGATGAAAACTATTTAGGTCAACGTATTGATCAGGTTGCCGCAATGGTTTGGAGCGAGTTTTCTCGTGAAAAACTCAAGCAATGGATGAAAGATGGTCATCTGTTGGTAAATGGTAACATTGTTAAGCCCAAGTACCGCTGTGAAGGGAATGAACTGCTCACGCTTGAAGTCGAACTTGAAGCGCAAACCTCGAGCCAGCCAGAAAATATCCCCTTAAATATTGTCTATGAAGATGACGATATTATTGTCATCAATAAAGAAGTCGGCATGGTGGTTCATCCAGGCGCTGGTAATCCAACTGGAACTTTAGTCAATGCCTTACTTTATCATGCCCCAAAATTAGCTGAGCTTTCTCGCGCAGGTTTGGTGCATCGTATTGATAAGGACACCAGTGGCTTATTGGTGGTTGCGAAAAATCTAGAAGCACAATTCTCACTCAGCAAGCAATTGGCTAAGAAAACGGTTTACCGTGTTTATGATTTGATTGCTTATGGCAACATCATTGCGGGTGGCACCATTGATGAACCGATCAAACGCCATCCTGTCGATCGCATCAAAATGGCGATTTTACCAGGCGGACGTGATGCAGTAACGCATTACAACGTGAAAGAACGCTTCCGTGACTTTACGCGCGTTCAGGCGCAGCTGGAAACAGGTCGTACCCATCAGATCCGCGTGCATTTTAGCTATCTAGGTCATGGTTTGGTGGGTGATCCAGTGTATGTCAATCGTGTGCGTTTCCCCGCAGGTGCTTCAGAAAAACTGACGGATATGTTGCGTAGTTTTAAACGACAAGCCTTGCACGCTGCAAAGTTGGGGTTGGTACATCCTCGTACGGGTGAGGAAATGATGTTTGAAGCACCGTGGCCAGAAGACTTTACCCAATTGCTTGAAGTCCTGCGTAGTGAAAATGAAGCGTATTAAGTAAAGCGTCACCTTCCTCTAAATTTTCCTCCTTAAGGGAGGAAGACATTCGTGAATTCAATGCCTTATAGTGCTTTAAATTCCCTCTCTTTTTAGGAGAGGTTGACGGTAGACAATATAGTTCAGGAGATATTTATGGAATTTGTACAAGGTCTGCCGAAAGGGGTCTATGTGGCTCAAACACGGATTGAACATCCTCAGAGCATTGCAACATCCAATCAAAATCTATCCGGATTTAATTTGGCTTTGCATGTCAATGATGATGCGCAACGTGTTCAGCAGCATCGCATGTTATTACTGAATCAGTTATCTGCATTTGGCGTGGATAAAATTACATGGATGACGCAAACACATAGCACTATTTGTCATACCATCAATGAACAGATTCCATTTGTAGCTCTTGAAGGCGATGCTTTGGTCACCCAAAAAGCAGGTCATGCCTTAATGATGATGACGGCTGATTGCTTGCCTGTGGTTTTGGGTAATGCCGAAGGGACAGAAGTTGCCAATTTACATGCTGGTTGGCGTGGCTTGGCTAATGGCATTGTCGAAAATACAGTGGCTGAAATGCAGTCTCAACCCACTTGGGCGTGGTTAGGTGCTGCCATTAGCCAACCTTGCTTTGAAGTTGGTGCTGAAGTAAAAGCAGCTTTCTGTGACAAATACCCTGAATTGGCTTCGGCATTTATTGCGGGTCAAGTTGAAGGGAAATACCAAGCTGATTTATATGCGATTGCTGGCTTTATTCTTAATCGCTTAGGTGTCAAGACTGTTTTGGGTGGAGATCAGTGTTCTTATCAACAGGCCCAAGACTATTTTTCTTATCGCCGTGATGCAAAAACGGGACGGATGGCAACGCTGGTATTTATGCAGTAAAAGACATTCTTGGCATGCTTGATTCGCCTTGTAGCCTTTAAAAATGTTAAACTTGATCTAATTCATTGGTTTTTAAATTTTCCATGTCTGTGATTGAACAAGTTAGTTCCCAAGTTAAAGTTTGTGTGGTCTATCATAGTCCTTATGGACATACGGCCAAAGTTGCGCAATACATTGCTCAGGGTGCGGAGCAGGCAGGTGCGGAAGTACATCTACTTTCTGTGGCTGCACCCCAATGGGATTTACTCGACCAAGCCGATGTGATTGTGATGGGCTGTCCGACCTATATGGGAAGTCTCACCTCTGCGCTGAAGCAGTTTATGGAGGATTCTTCTAAACGTTGGTTGGCGCGTACCTGGCAGGGAAAATTGGCCGCTGGTTTTACCAATGGTGGTGGTCTCAGTGGCGATAAGCTGGCTGTGCTACAGCAAATTAATTTATTTGCGATGCAACATGGCATGTTGTGGGCAGGTTTACCGTTTATGCCAACAGGCAGAAGCTCTTCAGATATTAACCGTATGTCGAGCTTTTTAGGATTGATGACCCAGTCGGATAATGCCAGTGTGGAAGTGACACCACCCGAAGGGGATCTGGAAACTGCGCGCAAGTTTGGGAAATACTTGGCGGAGTTACGGTTAAAACATATTCCTATTTAATTAAGAATGATAAAAAAACCTCCAATTGGAGGTTTTTTTATTACTTATGCAGCAGACGAGATTTATCACGTTGCCAGTCACGGTCTTTTTCAGTGGCACGCTTGTCATGTAATTGCTTACCTTTCACCAGTGCAATTTCAAGTTTGACCAAATGGCCTTTCCAATAACATGCCAAAGGTACACATGAATAGCCTTTTTGATTCACTGCACCCAAAAGCTTTTCTAGCTCACGACGAGAGAGCAGTAATTTACGCGTACGTGTTGCTTCTGGAACCACATGAGTTGAGGCAGACAACAAGGGCTGAATTTGTGAGCCCAATAAAAAAGCTTCACCATTTTTAAAAATGACATAACTTTCAGTCAAGCTCATACGCCCAGCACGTAGGGATTTTACTTCCCAACCTTGTAGGGACATGCCTGCTTCAAATTTTTCTTCGATAAAGTAATCGTGGCGCGCTCTTTTATTTTGAGCAATCGTGCCACCATTATGTTTTTTTACAACTGTTGCTTGCGCCATAATTTAAACTTCCACAATTGGCTCTATTGTGCCGTAAAACGCAACCTTTTTCCAATGTTTAGGAATTTCGCATTTAGAGCCAGCATTTGTTAAAATACACGCCTTATCTCATTAACTAGAGTACAACGCATGTCTAAAACACGTGTGATTTATCCGGGGACTTTCGATCCAATAACCAATGGACATGTTGATTTAGTTGCAAGAGCATCAAAAATGTTTGATGAAGTTGTGGTTGCAATTGCGATTGGTCATCATAAAAATCCAGTGTTTAGTTTAGAAGAGCGTGTTGAATTAGCAAAAGCATCATTGAGTCATTTAAACAATGTTGAGTTTGTTGGTTTTGATGGCCTATTGGTCAACTTTTTCCGTGAACAGCATGCAACAGCTGTACTCCGAGGTTTAAGAGCAATCTCAGATTTTGAATATGAATTTCAACTGGCGAATATGAACCGTCAGCTTGATCCACATTTTGAATCGGTATTTTTAACTCCATCTGAGCAATATTCATTTATCTCATCGACATTGGTAAGAGAAATTGCTCGCTTAAAAGGTGATGTGACCAAATTTGTGCCTGCCGTTGTGGTTGAGGCCTTTGAACGTAAACATCAACAAGGTTGGTAGCGTGTCCTTATATATTACAGATGAATGCATTAACTGTGATGTCTGTGAACCTGTTTGTCCCAATGAAGCCATTTATATGGGTGAGCTGATTTATGAGATCGATCCTGCACTCTGTACAGAATGCATCGGTCACCATGATCAGCCACAGTGTCAGTTATTTTGCCCTGTTGATTGTATTCCGCTCGATCCCCAACATGTCGAATCGCATGATGACTTGATGGCGAAATACAAAAAGTTGACTGGGCAAAAAAATACGAGCAATTAACGGCGAACTTTGATAAGATGCGCCACGAAGTGGGCTGGACGGTCGCTGCTGTGGAGGTCTCCGTGACTGAAACAGGGGAGGAAAGTCCGGGCTTCATAGGGCAAGGTGCCAGGTAACGCCTGGGCGGCGAAAGCCGACGGCAAGTGCAGCAGAGAGTAGACCGCCTCATTCGTGAGGTAAGGGTGAAAGGGTGCGGTAAGAGCGCACCGCGTGTCTGGTAACAGTTCACGGCAAGGTAAACCCCACCAGAAGCAAGACCAAATAGGAATCCTGAGGCACGGCCCGTGCTGGATTCGGGTAGGTCGCTTGAGCGTATGAGTGATTGTACGCCTAGAGGAATGATCGTCCTCGACAGAACCCGGCTTATAGGCCCACTTCTTAAATTTTTTAAAATTGTGCTTGACGTGTGTATTGAAAGTTAAGATAATGCGCCCACAGTTTTCGGCTATGTAGCTCAGTTGGTTAGAGCACCGCACTCATAATGCGGGGGTCACAAGTTCAAGTCTCGTCATAGCCACCATTTTATAGACCACGCTCCTGCGTGGTCTCTTTTTGTCTGCAGTTTTTGTAAACTTTAAAACAATCTTTTTGATGCGAAGTTTTTGATTATGTTTATTTGAATAGCAGCTCAGTCATGACTCAATTTCGTGGTTGAGGCATAGATGTGTTGAAATTTGATCAATTGAAGATTAAAAGCCTAAAAACTGTTCATATATTCTATATTTTCAAGGCGATAGACTTGACCCGCTATGCGGAACACTAGATAATGCGCACACAGTTTACGGCTATGTAGCTCAGTTGGTTAGAGCACCGCACTCATAATGCGGGGGTCACAAGTTCAAGTCTCGTCATAGCCACCATTTTAAAAACCACGCTCCTGCGTGGTTTCTTTTTATCTAGATTTTGCTTGAAAAAATAATACACCAGACATGCAAAAGCCTGTAAATGAGTGATTCATTTACAGGCTTTATTTTTTATAGATGCTTTTCGATGGTGGCTAGGGTTTGTGGGCTTTCATAGAACGGTTTTAGGATCAACGTAATGATCGGTTCTAATACGCCGTGCTCATCTAATGCTTTCACAACTTTTGGATAGAATCGTACAGCCTCATTCAGCAGATCGGTTTCTTCCAAGCCAATTGCCGTGAAGACATCTGCTAGACTTTCATCTTTATAGAAGTCATAAAATACTTTAACACCGTATAAAATCAAATCTTGTATGAAGGCGGACTGGCGTAATTCTTTCCAGTACTCATAAATCATGACAAAGAATTCTTCGACGTCGAGTGGTGTTACTTGTTTGGTATATTCGGAGAGGGGCTGAGCTTTGTTGTCATCCCAGATATTGCGCGCAAGACTCTCAAGGTCGTCATTTGAAAGTAGGCTGAGATCGACCAGTTGTTCTTGAATGAATCGGCCAATGCTTTCTTCAATTTTTTGTTCAATACGTTGTTGTTGGCGATGCGAAAAGCTTTTGAGTTTTTGTTGCCATTCATATTTGCTTGTAGAAATCCGATCTTCATCCGATTGAGCAAACAGTTTCGGTAATTTGTTTTGTAGTGTTGTGGTGGCAATGTATTGGCACAGTTGCTGAATCGAAGGGCTTTCTTTTAAAAACTGATTTAAATAATGGCGAATATTTTCCAGCTCTAAAAACTTGGACAGCCACATTTCAAACTGGTGGTCTGAGAATACATCTTGTAATTGTGCCGAGGATTGCAGTGAAAACACATGCAGTCTTTGAGCAATTTCCCCAATAAATTCTAATAAGCCTGCACCGAGCTGCATTTCAAAGGCATAGCGTTTTACTACAGCCTGAATTTGGGCGAGTTCAACCACTTCCTTAAGTTGAATATTGGGTGCATGTTGGAGAAAGAGTTGAATAAACTGCTGGAAGAAATCAGCAGAAAGTTGGGTAGTGAGTTGGTTTTTATAAAATGCAACTTGCTCAAGCATTAAAGCTTGAGCAAGTAATTGTGACTTTTCAGAAACAATTTTTTCAGTCATTCGCGGTCCATCCGTTGACGATAGGATAGCGTCGTTCGCGACTGAAGGCACGTGAACTAATACGAGGCCCGATCGCGCCCTGACGACGCTTGTATTCATTACGATCAACCAAACGAATCACTTTCTCGACCACCTCGGTTGGGTAACCTTTGGCGATAATGTCTGCTTGGCTGAGATCTTCCTCAATATAAGCATATAAGATGGCATCAAGTACATCATAAGCAGGTAAAGAGTCCTGATCTTTTTGATCTGGGCGTAGTTCTGCTGATGGTGGACGTGTAATGACACGTTCTGGAATCACAGGTGTTTCTTCTAGTGTGTTACGGTATTTTGCCAGTTCAAAGACAATGGTTTTGTACACATCTTTGAGCACAGAGAAACCACCAACCATGTCGCCATACAGGGTGCAATAGCCCACTGAGATTTCAGACTTGTTGCCTGTAGAGAGCACCAGATTACCAAACTTATTTGATAAGCCCATCAATAGCGTGCCACGAGTACGTGCTTGTAAGTTTTCTTCAGTCGCGTCAGCAGGTGAGTTGCCAAAGAATGGGAACAAGGTTTGCATAAAGCTATTCACGATTGGGTGAATTTCTGCAATACCAAAAGTCACACCCATGCGACGAGCTTGTTCAGTCGCATCTTCGACACTCATTTGTGAGGTGTAGGTATATGGCATCATCACCGCTTGGACTTTCTCTGCACCAATCGCATCGACTGCAATGGCCAAAGTTAGGGCTGAGTCAATTCCACCTGATAAGCCTAGAATCACACCAGGGAAGCCTGAACGTTGTACATAATCACGGGTTGCCATGACCAGTGCTTGATAAATCTCGGCAAAGGTTTCTAAGGCTGGAATCGCCTCGCTTATTTTATATTGCTTTTGTTCAGCATCGTATTCAGCATAAGCCAATGCTTCTTGGAAGCTTGCAATTTGTAATGCCAATTGACCATTATTATTGCTCACAAAACTTGAGCCATCAAAAATCAAATCATCTTGTCCACCCACTTGGTTGACATAGATCAAATTGAGATTTAACTGTTTTGCCAGTTCATTTAAGGTCTGAATACGGTGTTGTGGTTTACCCACTTCATAAGGTGAAGCATTTAACACCAGCACAGTTTCAACATTCAGCTGGCTGAGTTGTTTGACGGTATTGAGTGACCAAACATCTTCACAGATCAACACACCGAACTTGTGACCTAAATATTCGAACACAAGGTGTTGGTGACCTTCTTGGAAATAACGCTTTTCATCAAACACGCCATAATTTGGCAGGTTTTGTTTGTTATAAACCCCTAAAACTTGCCCATCTTTCATGACAGCAGCAGAGTTATAGCGATGACCATCCTCAGTTTGGTGCACAAAACCGAACACCATCAAGATATCTTTTACTTCGCTGAGTTGGGCAAACGCTTTTTGAGTGCGTTTTTGTAGATTGGGGCGGAGTAATAGATCTTCAGCAGGGTAACCTAGCGTAGAAAGCTCAGGGAAGATGATCAAATCAGCCTGTTGTTGTTTCGCTAAATTTGCTTGCTCAACCATCTTTTGAGTATTTGCATCAATATTGCCAATGTGCGGAGAGAATTGAGCAAGGGCAACTTTAAAATTTTTCATTCAAACCTAATCCTGAGTTTTAACAAGTTCTGATATACAAGTTTTTGATTTATATGGGTATAGTTATTAAAAACAAGTGTATATCATGGCGCCAAACATTTTATATCTTAAAGAAAAATGACAAGTTTACTAATATATACTAAATGCACATTTTTCTGCGTAAAAATAACAAGTTTTTCTGTATAAAACAGCAACATTTCTCAATGTTTGCGTGATTATGGTGCATGATTGTGAATAAATTGAATAGAGCAATATAAAGTTTTTTTCATGCTATTTTTGCATTTGGGTGTGACACATCAATTACAGAGTCGATAAATATAAAAAATCTGAGAAAAAATAATTACTTTCACGTCTTTATTTGCTTTATAAGAATATTGAGTACATGTGTACTTTTTAAAAAAATCAATTAATTCATTGTATTATCATTTGTTGTGCGTTTTTTATACCGTTTATCGGGAATATCTTTGCGACACTTGAGTGTACATTTGTGCACTGCTATTATCCTAATTAATGTGAACAGGCGTACACTTTGATGCTAATCCAGTGTACTCAAACACGAAAATGAAGAGGTAACAACAATGTCCGTTTTATTATTTCCTGTGATTGCTTTTGGATTGGCTGTTGTGGTTGGTCGTGTAGGCACCGTAATGTTCCAAGAAAAAGATCAGCAAGTTTAATTGATCGCTCAATTTTGATTGATTCATACATGAGGTAAAGACAATGTCGGTTTTATTATTTCCTGTGGTTGCATTTGGTTTAGCAGTGGTTGTTGGTCGTATTGGGACAGTGATGTTCCGTGAGCAAGATCAACAATCTTAATTTATTGATTTTAATAAGAGGTAACCCATTATGGTTTCAACAATTTTATTGCCTGTCATTGCCTTTGGTTTGGCCATTGGTGTAGGGCGTGTAGGTACCATTGTTAAGGATGCAATGCGCGTAGATTTTTCGACTGAAATGGATGATAGTCATGAACACCCAATTGAGACTGGTAAAGGCACTGCAGCATAAGTTCAAGTGCGAATTACTCACTTAAAAAGCCCTGTAAATGCAAATTACAGGGCTTTTTCATTTTTGAGGATAATATTGGGGATTCGCTTTAAAAAAATATCGCGTGCAATATCACCTTGCTGTTCAATATTATAACTAGAAAAAGCTTTACCTTGGATCAAGTGATATTGATAAGGGTTATAGTGTTTAAAGCTGAGATAATAGCCCGCCTGAAGGATTGCACCTTTGACAATCACATTGGTGTGCTGTTGAAACTGTAAAATATGTGCCAATTCGTGAATAAAAATTCCCTGCAAGGTGATGGAGCAAGTTGAGTAGTCTTCGTGGAAATATTTTTGATGGACGAATAGGTTGCCATTGGGTGCCATAAAAATATTGACAGGTTGCCAAGGTAAATAGGGGATATTAAAAATTTTGACTTTTGTATAATCAATTAACTGACCAAAGATGGGACGCGCCATTTCGATTTCGCCAGAAGTCAAACCACGATATTGAAATTGATTCATTTTGAGATAAAAGATTAAGCTGGAAATGAATCGAGCTTTTAATCTTTGTATCATGTGCTGAAAGGGTTTGTTCATCTGAACTAGGCATCTGAAAAACGTGAAATCTGGTTTATTCTAAAATAAAAGTGAACTGAGCAGGGTGAATTTTGGTATGCGAAGCATTAAATTAATGGTTCTTTCACTCTGCTGGGTGAGCAGCGCAGCTTATGCGGATTTAGGGATACAGCACTATAAAAACTGTACGGGATCATCATTGAAAGCCTTACAAGCTGATAGCACGCTTTTTTTCTTAACCATTGATGCTTATAAAAATAACCAATACAACTACGCTGCAATCTTGGATGCATCTGAAACTGAAATGACGCAATGTCTTATTGTGGATCAAAACCGAAACGTGATTTTAGATACGATACCCAGCATGATTTCTAACAGTTGCAGTGGACAATGGGATAAACAAAGTCATACACCCGTGTGGATGGCAGATATTGGGGGTGGGAAAGATGGGGTTAACTATTTTCCTTATTTAGCCTCGGAGCAATTAAAGCAAGTCAATAAAAGTGATGTATCGGGGATCAAGCAAATTATTAAAAGCATTGATTGCCAATTATCGACCTATAAAAAACAGGAGGCAGCCGAGCTAAATGATGCTGCATTTTTTCTTTATCAACTGGGTTATTATGATGCTTCATTAAGATTGTTAAACTATGTCATAAAGTTAGATCCGAATAGAACTGTGGCTTACTTAAATCGAGCGGATACTTACTTAGCTTTAAAAGGGATAGGGCAAGCCAGAAAAAATTATAGGATGTATGCTGATCAAATGAAAAAGTTGGGCTTATCCAACAAAGTCCCGTTAAGAATAAAGAAATATTTATAATCTGAAGATAAGAGCAGAAATATAGAGCAGTCATTGCTAGCAAGAGATGAAATGAATGATGAAACAAACTTTATGGTTGTGCCTATTTTTATCTGTGTGCGTACAGGCTTATGCAAGTAATGAATATTACTGTTTTGCGGATGGCAAAAAATCAATTTTATTGGTTTCACCAGAATATCAAAAGATACGGTCGATTAAGTATTATCCTTATCTCAAAAATATCAAGCTTTCTGAGCCAGTCCATATTGAAGCGGTTGAGATGGGTGAAGTCGCTCAGCCCGAAGTGTATAAAACCATGAATGAGCTGATTGATGGCAAAGTGACAGGACAATATACCTTTGTGTCGCAAGGCTATATTCTTTATGACGTCAGCTATCGAAATTTGAAAACAAAAAAAGAGACCCACTTTGAGCAAGTGTCTTTAAACTTGAAGGGGATAAGCTGTTTGTAGTTTGGATTGGGGTTAATGCTGTAGTCTAAGCTACAGCATTAGAAAAAGAACAGTGCTGTTGAGTTAAAACTGAGGTTTTACCACGACTAAAATGACTACCGCAAACAAGATTAGGGTTGGCATTTCATTAAAAAAGCGCCAGAACTTGTGCGACTTATAGTGAGCGTTGCCAATCAGTTTTTTACGGTAATAACCACAGACAAAATGGTAAATCACCAATAAACCGACCAGACCGACTTTGAGGTAAAACCATAAAGCTTCATGATAATGTCGGCTTGCATCGCCCCAGTCGACCAGAAAGTGGGCGGTAATGAGTGTGGCAATCATGGACGGCCACATAATACCGCGATACAACTTACGTTCCATGACTTCAAAGCGTTGATGACTGACGGCATCTTCGCTCATGGCATGGTAAACAAAAAGACGTGGTAAGTAGAACAATGCAGCGAACCAACACACTACAGCAATAATATGTAATGCTTTTACCCACAAGAAAGCATCAGAAGGTGCATCCATCGATAATCCTCAGTGGGGGTGAGGGTGTGTTGATATTTCAACTATGCTTGCGTTATAGACTAAAACGACTTAAACAAGGCATGGAACGTAGGCAATGGTGACTCCATTGCCAAGTTTCATAACGAAGTTTAGGGAAGTTTTAGTCATAACCCTTCGGGACAGGGATATTTTTTTGCTGCTACTACGTTATGTTTCACAGCATTAGTCGCTGTTCATCACTTAGAATGACTAAGTTTCATAAGTCATGCCTTGTATTAGCTAAAAAATATCCTCTGTCGCAAGCATCTGTGAAATGTCAACGGACCCTCTACGCATCCCACTTCTTGAAAATGAGGCAAGCGTTTACGCCGCCAAAGCCAAAACTGTTACTCATGACAGTATTCAGTTTTGCATCACGCTTTTCAAGTACAATATCGAAACCTTGTGCGCCTTCATCCAGCTCAGTCACGTTGATGTTTGGCGCAATAAAGTCATTTTGCATCATTAATACTGAGTAAATCGCTTCCTGTACACCCGCTGCACCTAAGCTATGACCTGTCATTGACTTGGTTGAGCTGAGTGGAGGAACTTGTCCTTCACCAAATGCACGCTCCATGGCTTTAAGCTCAGTCACGTCGCCCGCTGGTGTTGAAGTACCATGGGTGTTGACATAGTCAATTTGCTCTACACCATGCTGTTTTGCTTCATCTAATGCCATGATGATACAACGTGTCGCACCTTCACCACTTGGCGCAACCATGTCAGCACCATCACTGTTTGCCGCGTAGCCAATCACTTCTGCTAAAATGTTAGCACCACGTGCTTGCGCATGTTCAAGCGATTCCAGCACCACGAAACCACCGCCACCTGCGATCACGAAACCATCACGGTCTTTTGAATATGGACGTGAAGCCGTTTCAGGTGTGTCATTATATTTTGAACATAAGGCGCCCATCGCATCAAACAATAAGCTTTGTGACCAATGATCTTCTTCACCACCGCCGGCAAGCATTAAATCTTGTTTGCCCAATTGGATCAGGTTGTAGGCATAACCAATGGCATCGGCAGATGTTGCGCATGCACTGGTAATTGAGTGCGCAACACCTTGCAGTTTAAAAGCAACCCCAACGTTCGCAGTAATGGTATTACTCATATTGCGAGGTACAAAGAAAGGACCGATTTTACGCGCGCCTTTTTCTTCTAACAGTTTGATCATTTCTGCAACAGATGCAGTTGAGTTACCACCAGAGCCGCCAGCAATACCGTAACGTGGATTGTTTGCCAAATCTTCTTGTTTCAGTCCGGCATGTTCAACAGCTGCGACAGCTGCGTTATACGCATACATCGCACAGACGCCCATAAAGCGTTTGAGTTTACGATCAATGCCATCAAAATCTTGTTCAGCGGCTGCACTGACATGGCTCTTGAAATTCAGTTCTGCATAAGTTGGGTTTAAACGTGTGCCTGAGATTCCATTTTTTAAAGAATGAGTGACCTCTTCTAAAGAGTTACCGATACATGAGTTAATGCCCATACCAGTGATTACAACACGTTTCATTTACAGATCCCTTTTATGGTAATACTAAGCCTGTGCATCTCGCTATGAATACAAGTCAGGAGAAAAATAACGATTAAAATGGCTTATGAGTGAATGACACCATGATAGCAGAAAGGTTTTTTATTTCTTATGGCAAATTTTATGCCTATTTTCAGTTGTGTAAATATTCGTAAATATTCGCGATGTTGTGACGAAACGAAATGAAAGTACACAGATAAAAGTTGAGATAAATCTGCATTCAACCTAGTATTTACCTAGACATGCACAGATTACACGACAGAGGTACTTGATGACAAAATCTAAAAACAAGCAATCTTCAGGTTTATTTGCACAAGCCTTTGGAGTGGCTAAAAAGCTCAGTTCTGAATTACAGAAACTTCAAGTTGCCCCAACCACTTCTGGTGCAGAACTTGCAAATTCAACTCAGATTGTTGAAGGCAAAGCACGTTTCAAAAGTCCATTTGAAATAGAAAAATATGAGAGTCCACAGCAAATGCTACGTCAGCAGTTTCCAAAACTATCTCATCAGCTGTTAGGTCGTCATTATGCTAGAGTGAATAATGTGGCGTCATTTGTCTCGCCTGATTTGGGAGAAAAGGTTTCTGATTATTTATTCCAATGGTTGAATGAGTTTAGTTCGAATAGTTCTCTGACTGAAAAAATCCTGGAAGAAGCAGGGGTCAAGGATATTATTGAGCTAACCCAAGATACGGGGCGTTCGCAACGTTTAAGTCAAGCCCTGATTGAGCAGAATAAATTGCTCGCAGCAGCTCAAGGTGCTATTACGGGTGCGACAGGCGTATGGGGTGCGGCGATTGATATTCCTGCTTCGATTGTATTGGCGCTCAGAACGATTTATCAAACGGGTCGTTCCCATGGTTTTGATTTAGCTGAAGATGCAGATCAAGACATTGTTGCCTTTATCTTTAAAGAAATAGATTTAAGTCTGGTGGCGGAAAAACAAACTTTATTGCTTGCCTTAAAAGCTTTGAAATCAATGCTTGAAACCCATGATTTGCAGCAGTTCCAACAATTGTTAGGCTCGAATAATGATATCGAGTTAGTGAAAAAGTGGCTGGTGGATGAAAGCGGTCAGTTTAAATGGAATTGGTTAAACCGTATTCCTCAAGCATCGGTGATTGGTAAGTTGACCCCAGTCGCAGGTGCCGCACTCGGTGGTTTCTATAGTTGGAGACTTTTAGAAGACGTTGGACATAAATCTCAATCTGTTTTTGGTGCGGCGCGTTTCTATATGAATGAACATCCGCAGGAAAAGCTTTCGCCTTTAGAGGCTTATTTTAAAGCCGAAGCGATGTCGAAAAAGAGTCCACGTTTATTAAGTGCGACCAGCGTTGAAACCAATAAAGCCCCATCTGATGAACAGAATGCCGTGATTACCAAGGTCACTGTTCAAGTTAAAGAGCATACAGCTGTTACGGTTTCTGTAGATGATAAGGTTGAAGAGGGTATTCAACAATTAGCGGAGCAACATGTGGTCGAGCATCCGCATAGCGAACAACAACCCGCATTAAAGGCTCAGCCTGATGAATTATTGGCTGAAGGTGAGGCTGAAATTGGCACTGAAACTAAATCAATTGATATTGAACCAGCGTCCACAAAACACAGTTAATATGATGTTGTGATGTCATAAATATCGAAAAGCAACAAAATTATAGAAATGGTCAGCACTTGCCTTGTCTTGCAATGTTGACCATTTTTACTTCTTAGCTTACAATTATGTGCCCTTAAAAAGAGGTTATTTTCTTTTTTTAAGGTTGTTTAATAACGGGAGAATTGCCAAATGGCAACAACAAATCAGTTGATCCGTAAGGGTCGTACGACTTTGATTGAAAAATCAAAAGTTCCTGCGTTGAAGGCTTGTCCACAACGTCGTGGTGTATGTACACGTGTTTATACTACTACACCTAAAAAACCTAACTCAGCAATGCGTAAGGTTTGCCGTGTTCGCTTAACTTCAGGTTTTGAAGTATCTAGCTATATCGGTGGTGAAGGTCATAACTTACAAGAGCACAGTGTTGTTCTTATCCGTGGTGGTCGTGTTAAAGACTTACCAGGTGTACGTTACCATACCGTTCGTGGTTCTTTAGACTGTGCTGGCGTTAAAGATCGTAACCAGTCACGTTCTAAATACGGTGCTAAGCGTCCTAAGAAGTAATTCTAGGAAACTAGCCCAAGCAACCCTTTAGCGTTTCGCTTGTTTGAATTCTTCATAGATTTGTAATTCAAGCGACGTATAGTAAGGCCAGCGTCGTGTACATGACACTTGTACAAACTGCTGGATTATCCTGAAGTGTCATATTATTAGGTGTATTAAAATGCCAAGACGTCGCGTAGTCGCTGCTCGTGAGATCCTTCCAGATCCAAAATTTAGCAGCCAAACAATCGCTAAATTCATGAACCACGTAATGCAAGATGGTAAAAAATCTATTGCTGAAAGTATCGTTTACGGTGCTTTAGACCGCGTTCAAGAAAAAAACAAAGTAGACCCAGTTGAATTTTTCGAGACTACTCTTGAAAAAGTTCGTCCTATGGTTGAAGTAAAAGCACGCCGTGTTGGTGGTGCTACTTATCAAGTACCTATGGAAGTACGCCCATCCCGTCGTACTGCTCTAGCTATGCGTTGGTTAGTAGATGCTGCTGCTAAGCGTTCTGAAAAAACGATGGCTTTACGTCTTGCTGGTGAGTTGCTTGATGCAGCTGAAGGTAAAGGTGCAGCGATCAAAAAACGTGAAGACGTGCATCGTATGGCTGAAGCCAACAAAGCCTTCTCTCACTACCGTTTCTAAGCGGATAAAACAGTCCCTAATCAGGAGAATATTCATGCGTACCGCAGCTCGATTCAACATCGCTCTTTACCAAAGTGGGGGCTTTGCGGGTATTTAAGTTGCCTGCTTGGATATTCGTGCGCATCAATTTAATTGGTGCGTCCTGTTTTAAATATAACATTTAGGAATGTAGACATCATGGCTCGCCAAACCCCAATTAGTAATTACCGTAACATCGGTATTTCTGCGCACATTGACGCAGGTAAAACAACTACAACTGAACGTATTTTGTTCTACACAGGTGTATCTCACAAAATTGGTGAAGTACACGATGGTGCAGCAACAATGGACTGGATGGAACAAGAGCAAGAGCGTGGTATTACAATTACCTCTGCTGCTACAACTTGTTTCTGGTCTGGTATGGCTAACCAATTCCAACAACACCGTATCAACGTAATTGATACACCGGGACACGTAGACTTCACAATCGAAGTTGAACGTTCTATGCGTGTTCTTGACGGTGCGTGCATGGTTTACTGTGCAGTTGGTGGTGTACAGCCTCAGTCTGAAACTGTATGGCGTCAAGCGAACAAATATAAAGTGCCTCGTTTAGCATTCGTGAACAAGATGGACCGTACTGGTGCAAACTTCTTCCGTGCTGTTGAGCAAGTTAAAACTCGTTTAGGTGGTAATCCTGTACCTATCGTTGTGCCAATCGGTGCAGAAGATACGTTTGCAGGTGTTGTTGACCTTATCGAAATGAAAGCGATTATCTGGGATGAAGCATCTCAAGGTATGAAGTTCGAATACGGTGATATTCCTGCTGACCTCGTTGAGACTTCTCAAGAATGGCGTACTAAGATGGTTGAAGCTGCGGCTGAAGCATCTGAAGAGTTAATGGACAAATACTTAGAAGAAGGTGATCTTTCTAAAGAAGAAATCATCGCTGGTCTTCGTACACGTACATTGGCATCTGAAATCCAAGTTATGCTTTGTGGTTCAGCGTTCAAGAACAAAGGTGTTCAACGTATGTTGGATGCTGTAATTCAATTCTTGCCTTCTCCAACAGAAGTTAAAGCAATTGAAGGTATTCTTGACGACAAAGATGAAACTAAAGCATCTCGTGAAGCATCTGACGAAGCACCGTTCTCTGCACTTGCGTTCAAAATCATGAACGATAAGTTCGTAGGTAACTTGACCTTCGTACGTGTTTATTCTGGTGTTCTTAAACAAGGTGATCCGGTTTATAACCCAGTTAAATCTAAGCGTGAACGTATCGGTCGTATCGTGCAAATGCATGCGAACGAACGTCAAGATCTTGATGAAATCCGTGCAGGTGATATCGCAGCGTGTGTAGGTCTTAAAGACGTTACAACGGGTGATACATTGTGTGATGAGAAAAACATCATTACCCTTGAGCGTATGGAATTCCCAGAGCCAGTAATTTCATTGGCTGTTGAACCAAAAACTAAAGCTGACCAAGAAAAAATGTCTATCGCTTTAGGTCGTTTGGCTAAAGAAGATCCATCGTTCCGCGTTCGTACAGACGAAGAATCTGGTCAAACCATTATTGCTGGTATGGGTGAGCTTCACCTTGACATCATCGTTGACCGTATGAAGCGTGAATTCGGTGTTGAAGCGAACATTGGTAAACCAATGGTTGCTTACCGTGAAACGATCAAAAAGTCTGTTGAACAAGAAGGTAAGTTTGTTCGTCAAACAGGTGGTAAAGGTAAATTCGGTCATGTATATGTTCGTTTAGAGCCTATGGATGTTGAAGAAGCTGGTAAAGAATACCAATTCGCTGAAGAAGTTGTCGGCGGTACTGTACCTAAAGAATTCTTTGGTGCGGTTGATAAAGGTATTCAAGAACGTATGAAGAATGGTGTATTGGCTGGTTACCCTGTTGTGGGTATCAAAGCGACATTATTCGACGGTTCTTACCACGATGTCGACTCTGATGAATTGTCGTTCAAAATGGCTGGTTCATACGCTTTCCGTGACGGTTTCATGAAAGCTGATCCTATCCTTCTTGAACCAATCATGAAAGTTGAAGTAGAAACTCCAGAAGACTACATGGGCGATATCATGGGTGACTTAAACCGTCGTCGTGGTATGGTTCAAGGTATGGACGATCTTCCTGGTGGAACAAAAGCAATTAAAGCAGAAGTTCCATTGGCTGAGATGTTTGGTTACGCAACTCAAATGCGTTCTATGTCTCAAGGTCGTGCGACGTATTCTATGGAATTCGCTAAATACGCTGAAACTCCACGTAACGTGGCTGAAGGCATCATCGCTAAGTTCCAAGCTGGCGGTAAAAAAGGTGACGACGAGTAATCTTTCGATTACTATATTACCCAACTAAATTTAGTTAAAAAACCAAGTGCTCATGGGCGACCCTCATGAGCAGTTTATAAAGGAAGATCATCATGGCTAAAGCCAAGTTTGAACGTAATAAACCACACGTAAACGTGGGTACAATTGGTCACGTTGACCATGGTAAAACAACTTTAACTGCTGCGATTGCAACTATTTGTGCAAAAACTTACGG
>NZ_ATGG01000048.1 GCF_000413855.1 Acinetobacter gyllenbergii CIP 110306 = MTCC 11365
GATGCGCAAAATACGCCACGCCGTTTGATTGATGCTGCGGACGCCTCAACTACAGTATGGGCTTGGGACAGTACTGCTTTTGGTGTAGGTGTTCCAAGTGTTCAGACCGTGAAGTTTAACCTTCGTTTCCCTGGTCAGTATTATGATGAGCTAACCAAGCAGCACTACAATCATAATCGCTACTACAATCCTGCTTTGGGGCGTTATGTTGAACCTGACCCGATCGGGCTTGAAGGTGGGTTGAATCCTTATATCTATGCGAATGGGAATCCTATTAATAGTGTTGATCCAAATGGTTTAGACTGTATTGGTGGCAAATGTTCAAGCAGTTTTGAACAAACAATGTATGATTGGTGGCCTGGATATAAATTTGGCACTGGTTTATATAATTCATTTTACGAAGGATCATACCAAATGAGAGGTGCAGAGTTATTCGATGGCGGACTATCATTTCTTGGGGCGTTAGGACGCATAGGCTATGTGTTAGAAGTTAAAAATATAGGAAATGTAGTTAAAACAGCAGAAGAAGCTGTAGCTTTAAGAAATGCAATAAAATTAGAATACAGGGGTCCATTAGCTAAACCTTTGGGCAATTGGCATATATCATCATATGAACAGTTATCTAAAATCAAAACCTCTGAAGAAATTATTGAAGGATCTATGAGAACAAATAAATATTATACAAATATTATCATTGGTAATGGTTTTTTTGGTGAAGTTAGAAATACATATGACAATTTAAACAGACACCCAACAAACAAAGACCCAAATAAAAAATAGTCTTTTATAATCCATATAGGAGGGTAATCCCTCCTATTCAAAATAAAGGTATATTTTATGAAAGCATCTAAATTTAATGAAGAAATCTTTATATTAAACATCCCTCCCAATATGTATGGTAAAAATACATATTACAAATTAAAAGGGGAAAAAATAGAAAAATGTAAATTTGATGAAGTGAAGGAAAAAAAAGAGAAACTTTTAGGATTTTACTTCACATTTTACACTTGGTCACTTCAAAAAAAAGAAGCGGCCCTATTCATCTATAACAATATTTTTATATTATTTTATCAAAAAGAGTATATAAAAATCACACCAAACAATATAAAAATAAACAGCTGGCTTAATTTTAAAAAAATATCAATTAATCTACCATTATCGCAGACCATAGTAATAAAAATTTTCACCCCTCCTTTTAGGTATTTAAATAATGATGGTAGTTTTCCGGAAATGGTAGAGCCTTTTTCAGCTACACTAGAAAGCATTTTAAACAACTATACTCAAAAAATAAGGATTTTTGAAAATTTAGCTAAAGAAATTTAAATATACTAATCTTTAAATTGAAAAATTTAGTATGATAGCAAAAATTAATCTCCTTGAATTTACATTAACCTCCCCTTTCCTAATTAAATTTTCAGCGTTAAAGATTTGAATATGTTAAAGAATTCAATACGAAGTGGAGATTTGACTATGATACTTACCACACACCGAAAGGAGGCCCATTCTCGATTGCGAATCCTAGATGGGAAAATGATATTATAAGTAACACACAACGAGGTGTAGTAACCAACCAATCTTGGGCATATATTTTAAGAAATGGAAATACAGCCCTAAAAATGATAAAATAAATTTATTTTATATTAGGTGTTTTTTAAAATACCTAATATAAAAAAACAACGTAAAAGAGATTAAAACCATGGCGGGTCATCATTTTATAAAGACTACATGTTTAATGTTTTTTTTATGGGCTAATCCAACTCACCCGAAAACATTTGATTTCAAGAACTTTTCTCTAGAGATCCCTGAGGATATATACATCAAAGAAACCAACGAAGAAGATTTTACTATATACAACTTATATAACACAAAAAAAGAAAACATATTAAATCTCTATATAGGAAATTTCCCAAATAGAAATATCATAGAAAGATCTTCAGCTTTATCGGAAACACCTCTAACACAATATAAAAACATAAAAATACCATATTGGAACTGTATAGAAAATAAAGAAGAAATTTGCTCTGTACTAGAAATTACATTTGATGATATCGACTTCCCGAATAAAGTACAGTTTTTCTACGAAACCTCAAATAAAAATAAAGAAATTGTAAATAACATAATAAAAAGCTTCTCAAGCGAGAGAAAAATATTTATAAACAATGGTTTTAAATTTCAAGCAAAAAACCAATCATCTGAAGTTTTCATAAACCCTTGTTTCTCAATCAACCTTTTAAATAACATGGAAATTATTGGAAGATCACCAAATACAGATATAAAAAATAATTTTATTATAAAAAACATTGAAACAAACCCAAACATCAACCCAATAGGTTTTATAACTTTTAAAGTTGACACAAAGGATAATACAGATGCTGGAATCACCACAAATCAATCAAAACATATTGATTTTTCACCTTTTTTCATTAAATTAAAAAATAAATTTAAAAGAATTTCCATTACAAGCCAAAACCCATCTATAGACCCAATATACTACAAAAATACCTTTCTAATACCATTTAATTACAAAAACAATGAATACTACTCGCTAATTAAAGCAGATATTCGTTATAGCACGGATGCTTTTGCATTGTTAACTTTATTAAATTCTATCAACTTCATAGAAAGTGAAAAATGCAAACTATAAACAAAAAATCAACACTCTGAGTATAACAACTCTAATAGTGGTGGTTAAATTCCTGCTTTGTCAGGATTTAACCCTACTATCCCTTAAGATAATATCTGAGATGAGGGGTTTACCCCCTCATTTTAAGTTTTAGGAAAAAAATTAATCAAGAAGACTTATTTAAAAAACATTTCAACATTTTTTTGTTATAAAATTCTGAAAAAATGTTAAAAAAAGCATTGAGAATTTCTTATCTTGACAAAAGTAATCATTTATTAATGCAAGCTTTTACTCTATGCGAATATAAAAACAACGAAATATATTTCATTAAAGAGAACATGGAAGATAGAATTAATATTTATTTTAATGAAATAATTAAATATTCCTACAGTATCAGCAAAACTACGGATTTATTCTCTAACGAACATATCACCGACTTAAGAAATAGATTTGATTTTATAAAAAACATCCCTGACAATTACTTAGAAATATTTCAAGAAAATCAAAAAGAAGTTTTCAAAAAATATTGGGATAATAATAAAAAAGGTGATGAAAAAATTAAAGAGATATTAAAAAGTAACGATACAAATGGAGAGATTTACGCAAAAATATTATTCTATTTTTTAGGAGATGGATTCAATTACAATAAAAAGAACAATGAAATTGTATTAACAAAAAAAATAGAGAAAGACACACATTTATCAATCATCATTAATGCCAAACAAATCAACCAAGAAATAAAAAACTATAAAAGGTTGCCTCCTTCTCCAATATTTATAAATGGATTTCTATTGATAGAATCCCATAAATTCACATTAAATAGAATTGAACACCCCAACATTAGCAGTATTATTTACTACAACAACAATTTCCTATCTGCCCTACAAGAAAACAACCCAGAAACAGCTTTAAAATGGTTATTTTTACAGTGCGACACCACTGCATTTTATATAAAAATGAGTTTTGAATTTTATCAAGAATGTTTTTTATCGTACATCAAAGAAAATAGTTAAAAAACATGGAGAAAAGATAAATGCTTAATTGGTTTAAAAAAATAATTTATGGTTTAGGCGAGATAAATGAAATTGAACGATTGATCTTAAACACTGTTAGGGAAAATTTGAGATCAGAGTCCACATTATTATGGGATGCTCAAATACATGAAATCAATAAAGTTTCCAGACTACCTGACGGTGTAGAAAGCATTTTCTACCATATAAATTTAAGAATAGGAAAGCCTGACTTTGATATAAGCATAAGATTTCCGAATAAGAAATCTAATTTACTTTTAGCAAAAGTATCACTACAATTTCGATCAGACAATATTGATGTTGAAGTTTGGTGTGAAGCTGGGTGAATATTACTTTTAAATTTCAAAGGCAGTTGAAACTATTGGCTTGAATATATAAATGAGATGTCTCCCGATGAATCGATTTCAATTCATTGTGATATTTTAGCTAACCTTATGGAACAACAATTCTGACATAAAGTGTTAAGAACGTGGAGCTAAGCTTTTATTTACATATAAATTACGTTTAATTCATATTTCAACGGCTGCGCTGAACAAAGCTATTCCTTTTTTATTCAGTTATATAACTCTCAGATGTGCAAGTCCAAAGCTAAAAATTAACGTACAAACAAATAATCCACTTACAACCAGTGCCTGAGCAGCAGCTAAAGTTGTGTAAGATAACCCTGCTTTAGTGCATTACGTAGAATTGAAGGTGGGTTTATTCTTGATTTATAACAGATCTGATAAATCAGAACGATGGAACGAGCTTATAAAATGAACATAAAATCCTACTTATATATATTATTTATTATTAGCTTAACACCTTTAAATATTTATGCAAAAAAAATAACATTTGAGAGTATTTCTCTTGAATTACCTGAAGACATTTATCTAAATAAAAAAATAGGCCCAGATTTTGAAGTCTATTATTTCTACAAAAAAAATGAAAACATCCTCAATATGTATATAGGTAATTTCCCAAATAAAAGTATCTTAGAACAACCACTAACATACAAAAAATTTAACTTAGAAAAACAACCGAATATAGAAATACCCTACTGGGAATGTGATGAAAATAAAATTTGCTCACGCACAGAATTATCTATTTTAAATCAAGAAAACCCAGGATTTAAAATACAATTTTTTTATGCAATAGACAAAAAAAACTTAGAAATTGCAAACAACATCATAAAAAGTTTAGATGCACCTCCAATAAAAAACAAACCATCTACCATAACATCTAAACAGGATAATACTGAATTACCACTACACCCTTGTTTTTATATTACCCTCCCAGAGAATACTGAAATAAACACCATCTTAAATATTAATGGAAATAATATTAGCGAACATACCATTAGAAACACAACAACTAGAAATATAAAAACAAGAAAAATTGGTTTTATAGAAATAGAAAATTCAAAAATAGAAAAAGAAGACAACATTTCAACAAGCATGAAAATTAATTTCCTGCCATTTTTCGAAAAAATTAAATCAAACTTTAAAAATTCAAATATCGTAACTTTAAACCTATCTGATCCCAAAAACCCCTACTATAAAAGCACTATAACCATACCTTTTAAATTCAAAGAAATTCAATACTACTCAATATTTACTTCAGAAATAAGGGCTGATGATGATGGACTTACTGTTTTACAAATCCTGAATAGCATAAAACCATCAGAAGATAAGGATTGTAAATTTGAACAGTGAATGTTTTCATTCTGTTTATAATAGGTACAGTCACTTGATTGATATATTAAAAGGTAAACAGTGAATAATTTTATGAAAAAAAACATCTTTATAATATCTAGTATTGTTCTAGCATCTTCTGCTGGTATCCAAGCTAAAACAATAAATATACATAATATATCATTAGTTACACCTGATGATATATTTTCCAAAAAAGATGTAGGACCAGATTTTGAATTGTACTACTTCTACAAAAACAATGACAATATTCTAAATATGTATATTGGCAATTTCCCCAATAAGAGCATACTGGAAAAGCCAATAAAATATCAAGAATTTAATTTAAACAACCAACCAAATGTAAAAATCCCTTATTGGTTTTGCAATAATCTCAAGACAGAGGTTTGTTTACGAGAGGAATTATTAATTTCAAATAGTGGACCTGCAACCACAATACAATTTTTCTACAAAACAAAAAAAGAACATATGGAAACTTCAAACAATATTATAAAAAGCTTAGCTGCCCCTAAGATAATAACCAAATTAGATACATTAGTATCAACTAGTGATAATACAGAGTTCCCATTATATCCTTGTTTCAATATTACCATCCCAAAAAATCTTCAAATAAATGGATTAGTAAATACAGAAAACACTACTATAAGTAGCCATTTAATAAGGAATATACCATCAAAAATTGAAAAAACAGATAGAATTGGTTTTATAACAATAAAAAACACTACAACGCATCAGCAAGAAGAGCTTTAAAAAAATACATTTATTGATTTTCTTCCTTTTTTTGAAAATCTTAAAACTAAATTCCAGCAAATAAATATTAATACACTAAACTTATCAGACCAGGAGCACCCATACTACAAAAATATTATAACAATTCCTTTTAAATTTAATGAAAATCAATACTACTCAACAATCATTTCTGAAATAAGATCAGATGATGATGGATTAACCATCCTACAAATATTAAATAGTATAAAACCATCTAAAGATAAGGATTGTAAATTTGAACAGTGAATGTTTTCATTCTGTTCATAATAGGTATAGTCACTTGATTGGTGAGTATACTGCTGATGGTGTTCCACCGATCGATATGTATGGATGAGTGATAAACCTTTCCTTGCAATTTATGGCTCTGGTGTAACCAGCAAAACCTACTGGTTCATCAACGATGCATTCCCTTATCTATTTGATTGATTGGTAGACAGGGAAATATATAAGTATTACTGCTGCGGATTATTTAGGAAACTATATTATCCGTCATAGTTCTGGTGCTGTTTCATATCTTGATCTTGAAACAAAAATCACATTTTCTTTAAGTAATAGCGTCAAAAATTTTCTAATTGCGTTACATTAAATAAAAATTCATAGTCAAGATAAACTTATTATATTTTTGGAAACTCTATGAAAAACATAAGCCTAGATACAGCCAAAGAAATCATTGAAACTAAATTGACTAAGATTTCAAAAGAATCTGGAGAAAAATGTGTAATTGCCAGTATTCATGAATTAAAAGATGATAGGTGGATTTTTGGCTATAATACTGAGGCTTTTATAAAATATAATAAAATTTCGCACTGCTTAGCTGGGAATATTCCTTTCTTTGTTTCAAAAACTGGCGAATTAAGACACTTAACAAATGATGAATATAATTCATTTTTGAAAAAAGAAAATTAATTTTCATCCTGCACTAAATAAATAAACTACTTATTATTTATCCATAAAAAAAGCGCCTTACGGCGCTTTTTTTTAGATATACAAATTAGTTTGCATACACAGGGAATTTTGCACAAACAGCTTCAACTTTCGCTTTTACGTCAGCAATCACTTTCTCGTCACCTTTGCTGTCGATCACGTCAGCGATCCAACCTGCAAGTTCACGTACTTCAGCTTCACCAAAACCACGAGTCGTCACGGCTGGCGTACCAATACGGATACCAGAAGTTACAAACGGTGAACGTGGATCATTTGGAACCGCATTTTTGTTTACAGTGATGTGCGCTGAGCCTAACCAAGCATCAACTTCTTTACCCGTTACGTCTTGTTTGATTAAAGACAATAAGAATAAATGGTTTTCTGTACCGCCAGAAACAACATCATAACCACGTGCAATTAACACTTCAGCCATTGCTTGCGCATTTTTCACAACTTGTTGCTGGTAAGTTTTAAACTCATCAGACATTGCTTCTTTGAAACAGATTGCTTTAGCAGCAATCGCATGCATCAAAGGACCACCTTGGTTGCCTGGGAATACAGCAGATTGAAGTTTCTTTTCGATTTCTTCGTTTGCTTTAGCAAGGATTAAACCTGAACGTGGACCACGAAGTGTTTTATGCGTTGTTGTCGTTGTTACGTCTGCAATTTGCACTGGGTTAGGATAAACACCCGCAGCAACTAAACCAGCAACATGCGCCATATCAACAAAAAGGTATGCACCTACTTTGTCAGCGATGTCACGGAAACGCTGCCAATCAACGATTTGGCTATAAGCAGAGAAACCAGCAACGATCATACGTGGCTTGTGTTCCAACGCTAAACGCTCTACTTCTTCATAATCAATTTCGCCAGTTTCAGTATTTAAACCATACTGAACAGCGTTATAGGTTTTACCAGAGAAGCTTACTTTAGCACCGTGAGTCAAGTGACCACCGTGAGCCAAGCTCATACCAAGAACGGTATCACCTGGGTTAAGAAGCGCTAGGTAAACTGCAGAGTTTGCTTGTGAACCCGCATGTGGCTGAACGTTCGCATAGTCTGCACCGAACAACTCTTTTGCACGATCAATTGCAAGTTGTTCAATCACATCCACATATTCACAACCGCCATAATAGCGTTTGCCAGGATAGCCTTCTGCATATTTATTCGTAAGTTTTGATCCTTGTGCTTCCATTACAGCTGGTGAGCAATAGTTTTCAGATGCGATTAACTCGATATGTGCTTCTTGGCGTACGCCTTCAGAAGCAATCGCTTGAGCTAATTCTGGATCAAATTCAGCAATAGAGATATTGGCAAACATTAGCGGAGGGTCCTATGAATTAGGGCTTTTAAGCCGTGCTAAAGATTGGTGCATATTGTAGCACGAAGTTTATGGTTTCACAGATTGATATTTATTTAATTATTCGTGAATTTTATTCATTCTTAGCAGGGGTTTTGATAGGCCAAAATCAACAAGCTATTTTTTATACATTTTACATCTTAGAGACTTGCATTGAAAAAGCCCAATCTTCGCAAAATGGAAAATCGGGCTACTCTCTTCTCTTAATTATTGGCAGGCATCGCCGCTTTTACATCCTTGACAATCTCACCTATATTCAAGACATACGCCGAGCCATGATCCCATTCAGTATTGGTAATGTACTGGATTTTTGACCCTTTGTTTTGTGCAATTAATACCAACGCATCCGTTGCAGCTTTAGGAACCGTTGTATCTTTTGCTCCTTGATAAATTACTACAGGCTGACTCAATTTCACCTGAGCTGGCTGAGAATCAGTTTCCAAGAACGTTTTTACCAAAGGCACAGCCATAAAATTGGTTTGTGTTCTTGGATAATTGGTTAAACTATTATTGTTTTTACTCGCATAATCCTGCATCGCTGCTCCAAATTTCTGACCTAATACATCATAGCAATCTGATTCAGCCTGTTTCGCTATCAAATCAGTTGGCGTTTTAAAAACATTAGCGTAATTAAAACTTGGTTCAAGATTTCTTAAACCTGCAGTGATCAAAGCGGTAAATGTATCTAGCTGGGCATACATCGCAATTTTTTGCGCTAAAGGTGCATTCTCAACTGACGCATTACCATTCACCAAAATTGCAGCTAAATTAGAGGCAGGTGCAACAGCAATTGTCCCCTTATAGTCAAGCTTAGCACGGCTTTGATATTGTGCTGCCCCCAATGCGGCTTGCCCACCTTGAGAATGCCCAACTGTCATCCATTGCCGTGAAACCAATTTACCTTGCCCTGCTAAATAAGATCGCGCAGCAACCACCGCATCGGTAATCGAATAGGCTTCACTTTTTACATTTAGGAACGGATGCAACTCGCGACCACTTGGCTCACCTAAACCTTCATAATCAGGTGCAACCACCACATAGCCCGCTGCCAGAAATTGGGTAATCATACCTTGAATATACATATTGGTTGCATTTCGGCTTGGTGCACATTGATCAGCAACGCCAGTCGTGCCATGCGCCCATGCAACAATTTTCCAGCCGCCAGCAGGTGTTGGCCCACCAGGTACAAATAATAGTGAGGTCGCCATGGTCTCTTTGCCATTTTGTCCTAACATTTTATACGTCATGACCGAACTTTCAGCAGCCACGGCGCTAAAGTCTGTTTTAGTATAAGCAACTGGAATACCCACCACAGGATTTTTAATGTTGTTTTCTGGAATACCTGGCTTCGGTACAAACGAAATATTGTCGTCATCGCCATTACACGCGGTAAGCAATACACTTGAGCTCAGCAGTGCAACCGTTAATAATTTCATGTTCATGTTCATGTTCATGTCATGTTTCCCTGATTTTTATCGTTTTCATTTTAGTACTTAGTATTTCTTTTACGAAGGCAAATACTTCCATAAGAATGCGCTAAATCCCAAATTGTTCAAGTATTTTTTTATTTTGCTGTTTATTTGCGCAGTTTTAGCCAAACTCTTTTTTAAATTTAAAAAAAACTAAACTGCATCTGCCTTATTCAGCACAGCTTATGAAGAATTTCTTGTAAGATATTGAAATTCTCAACTCAAGCTAGGGCAATGTTATGCAAGCAATCATTTTAGATACTGAAACACATACGCTGAATGGGTTGCCGATTGAAATTGCCTATGCCCCAATTGAAATTGAAAATGGAAAGCTCAGTCTCGATAAAAAACAAATTTTTGATCAGCTTTACCAAGTTGGTCAGCCTATTTCCTTCGCGGCAATGGCGGTCCATCATATTTTAGAATCCGATCTCGTAGACCAACCTTTTTATAATGAATTTCAACTTCCTGTTGAAACGACTTATATCATAGGGCACAACGTTGATTATGATATTGCAGCTATTGCACGTTGTGGCATTGATACCTCAAAACTAAAACCAATTTGTACTTTGGCCTTAGCACGTCACGTATGGGAAGATGCCGAAGCGCACAATATTTCCGCCCTGATTTATCTGATCTCAAAAGGCAGTGATAAAGCACGAGAAATGTTGAAAGGTGCACATCGGGCTGATGCCGACATTATCTTAACCGCCAATATTCTGATGCATATCATTCATCAGTTGAACATTCAAAATATTGAACAGCTTTATCTTGCATCTGAAGATGCCCGTATTCCTAAAAGCATTACTTTTGGTAAACATAAAGGTACTGCCATTCAGGACCTCCCTGCTGATTACATTCAATGGCTCATGCGTCAGGAAGATCTTGACCCGTATTTACGCAAAGCTTTAGAAACTAAATGAGTGAAATAAAGGATAACGTTCTCAATTTTTAGCTTATTTGCCACTTACTTTAAACAAGGCAATGATATTTAATAAATTGTTAACATTATTGTCATTTTTTAACCTTATCTTAATCTCCGTCTAGATCTTGATTTGGGGGAGATTAAGAGATGTCACATTTTTTTAAAACCGAGCTTGGGCAAACAGCCCTACAACAACGCAGTATTGCATTGACTGCACGTCAACGTCGTCTACTGCTATTAATTGACCATGAAGATTTTAAAGAACTAGATCAAGACTATAAGGAAAGGATTGCACCAACTGAACTGGTTCAACAACTGATTGATATGGGTCTACTGGCTGAACAAGCAACACCTATCGTTCAAAAAGCAAATCCAGTACCCGAATTAAAAGTTCATGATCTCAAAACAGCATCAGAGCCCGTTATAACACAAGAAACAATCGCACCAAGACCTAGTGCGGCTGAACTAAAACCAGAACCAGAAATCGAACCTGAAATTATTGAATTAGAAAAATTACCCTTTGTTGAAATCCAGCAAGTCATGATTCAAACGCTCACGACCTATTGCGGTCTAATGGCGCGCCCATTGATACAAAAAATTCAGTCGATTAGTTCTTTACAACAACTCAAAGTCTGCCAAATGCAATGGATAACCTCACTGCAAGAATCACGAATTCCACCTGCTCAACTCAATCAAACTTTAAAATTGATCAATTATTCAGTGCAGCATTTATAGTTGGATATGTAGAATATCGATAAGTTGAGAATAAAATTGATGTTTTAATAAACAAGAAGTAGCTTTATTGGAAGGTATATATTTACCTGCCTGTGTTTTTTGCCTATGATGTGGCACGCATGCGCTCATAGCTCAACTGGATAGAGTACAGGTCTCCGAAGCCTGTGGCGTGGGTTCGAGTCCCGCTGAGCGCACCATTGCATCTCCTTACCTTCTCTCTACCCTCTTATTTTTATAATCGTTCTGTTTTTAACACGCCATAAACCTATTTTTCTACTTGGTTTATTTTTTCATATCGCTCAAAATACCCCATCTATTTAACAACGTGAGACGTTTATGACTGATGCTTTGGTGTTGAGCGGTTTGTCCAAAACTTATCGTAATGGTTTTCAGGCGTTAAAAGGGATTGACCTTACCGTACCTGAAGGTGAATTTTATGCATTATTAGGACCTAATGGTGCAGGAAAATCGACAACGATTGGTATCATCAGCTCTTTAACCAAAAAAACATCTGGTTCAGTAGAGATTTTTGGGCATAACTTAGATACCCATCCCTCACATGCAAAACAATGTCTTGGTGTTGTTCCTCAAGAATTTAACTTTGGTCAATTTGAAAAAACTTTCGATATTTTAGTGACCCAAGCGGGTTATTACGGCATTCCGAAGAAGTTGGCCGAACAACGTGCTGAACACTATTTAGAAAAGCTTGGCTTATGGGAAAAACGCAATATTCAATCGCGTATGCTCTCAGGTGGTATGAAACGCCGTTTAATGATTGCACGTGCGATGATGCATGAACCTAAACTGCTGATCCTCGATGAACCGACTGCTGGCGTTGATATTGAGTTACGTCGTTCGATGTGGGACTTCCTCACCGAAATGAATGAAAATGGCACATCAATCATCCTGACCACACACTATTTAGAAGAAGCAGAAATGCTGTGTCGTCGTATCGCAATTATTGACCGCGGTGTGATTAAGGAAGATACCTCAATGAAAGGTTTCCTCAATCAATTGAATGAAGAATCGTTTATCTGTGATTTAGCTGAACCAATCGAAACTTTTGACCTGAATATTATAGGTTTTAAATTTAATCTGATTGATCCGGTTACCCTAGAAGTCACCATGGATAAGGCGCATAGCATGAATGACCTCTTCCTGTTATTACAGTCACAGAATATCCAAGTCAGCAGTATGCGTAATAAATCGAATCGCTTAGAAGAATTGTTCGTGAAAATGGTCGAGAAGAATCTTGCAGGAGCGGATCAATGAATTTTAGTCAATTACAAACCGCCCTGTGGACCTTAGTGGTTAAAGAAATTCGTCGCTTTATGCGAATTTGGCCACAAACCCTGCTTCCACCCGCCATCACCATGAGTTTGTACTTTGTGATTTTTGGCAACTTGGTGGGTTCCCGTATTGGTGAAATGGGCGGCTTTAGCTATATGCAGTTTATTGTGCCCGGCTTGATTATGATGGCTGTAATCACCAACAGCTATGCCAACGTTTCCTCAAGTTTCTTTAGTGCCAAATTCCAAAAAAGTATTGAAGAACTCATTATGAGCCCAGTACCCTTACACTTAATCTTATGGGGTTATGTGATTGGTGGTGTTAGCCGTGGTGTGTTGGTCGGTTTGATCGTCACGATAATGAGCCTATTCTTTACTCACTTAGAAATTTATAATGTATTTGTGACTATATATACAGTCATTATTACTTCATTATTATTTTCATTGGGCGGTTTCATCAATGCGGTCTATGCCAAGTCATTTGATGATATTTCAATTATCCCAACTTTCGTATTGACACCTCTTACCTATTTAGGTGGTGTGTTTTATGCCATTAGTGCGCTCAGCCCATTTTGGCAAAACGTGTCTTTAGTTAATCCAATTGTATATATGGTCAATGCCTTCCGTTACGGTATCTTAGGTCATAGCGATGTCAATGTGTCCTTATCATTAGGCATCGTGACGCTATGCTGTGTTGTCCTTTATGCAATCGCCTATCATTTATTAGCTCGTGGTTCAGGAATGCGTGAATGAGTGTTGAACATTCTTTATTGGGTAAAGATACCCAATACCCTACTCAATATCAGCCAGATGTTTTATTTCCAATTGCGCGTGCTGAGTCTCGTCAACAATATGCGCATATTGAAGGCATTACTCAAGGTAAAGACTGGTGGCATGTATTTGAAATTTCATGGCTGAATCATCTTGGTTTACCGCAAGTGGCAATTGGTCGCTTAACCTTACCTGCCAGCTCACCTAATTTAATTGAATCAAAGTCATTAAAACTTTATTTCAACAGCATGAACTTCACTCAATTTGAGTCTCAGCAAGCCTTTGTTGAAACCGTTGAGCGTGATTTATCCCATGCTGCTGGTGCAAAAGTTGAATTACAACTGTTCCAAGTTGATGATTTAGAGATATCTAAACCTCAAGGGATTTGTATTGATGATCTCATTCCTGAGCGTTTATCAGAGCATCCTGACTCAACCTTGTTGCAATTGGATACAACCACAGAAGACGATGTCGAAATCGAGTTGTACTCGCATTTATTAAGAAGTAATTGTCCTGTGACAGGCCAGCCAGATTGGGGCACTGTTTTTATTCGTTTGCAAGGTAAAAAACCTTGTTATCGCAGCATTTTAGCTTATATTATCTCGTACCGTCAGCATAATGGTTTCCATGAACAATGTGTTGAGCAAATATTTGCGGATATTTGGCAACTGTTAAAGCCAGAAAAGCTGATGGTCTATGCAACTTATACTCGCCGTGGGGGCTTGGATATTAACCCATGCCGAGTATCAGATTTGTCATGGATGCCCGAGCCAATTCGCTTGGCACGACAATAAAACGAATAAATTTGATATAGAGGACGTTCTTCAATGACCAGTTATTTCGGGATTCTTCCGTCAGCAAGTTTGAGTCAGGACATTCAACTTGCGCAAGCCAACCGTGACAGTAAAGAGCCTCAATACCCTTTACGTGACAAAATTTCTCTACAGCTAACTGATGAGTTAATTGACACTATGTTGGTTCACTTGGTTCAACAATTTCCACCAAGTGACAAACGTGATACTACTGAAGGTCTTGCGATTAAAATTCGCGGCATTGTTGAAACCCTAATGAAACAGCTCTTAGGCAAAGCCTCTAATGAACAAGTGCTTGAATCACTCGCATTCATGGAAAAGAGCTTGTTTATTGATAATGATGGTAAACAACGTATTGGTACGGTATTACCAGACAATCTTGTCAATGACATGAAAAAAAGCTTTGCAGAAGTGGCTGCTGGAAACGGTAAAGAGCAACGTGATGCTTTAACGCAGCAGTTTAAAAAGTTTGCAGATGCATTGATTCACCACTTTATGACTGAATTTAACAAAACCCTTGGTCTAGGTATGGTGAAACGTGGCGTAGCCAGCGTTGCAACCAGCGGCGTAGAAACTGCTGTTCATATCGTGATTAAAAAATTGATTCCGAGCTTAAGCCAAGTGGAACTTGAAGTCTTTACCAAGCACTTCGACCAACTTTTGGTACAAAAATAAGTTTAGAATGATAAGAAAGCGACGATTACCAAATCGTCGCTTTTTTTATGCCAAATTAATCGCTTATAAATGTCACAATTTCTAAATTTGCATTGTCTAAATCAGCGTTTATGTTAGCATTCGCGAAGCGTTGATTTACCTGATTTAGAATCGCATGTCTCCAAGCCCGCAATACAAATTTTTACGTCAAGCACCTCGTGATGGCTTGAGCACTGCCAATCAGCCTTCTCGTTGGCAACAACTGCATATCGACCCATGGCTATGCCTATTTCTGATTCTCAATGCCTTACTTGGCCTGACTGTTTTATATAGTGCATCAGCGCAAGATGTCGGGCTGGTCAGTAAACAAGCCATGAGTTTTGGTATTGGCTTTGTGGTGATGTTTACTTTGGCTCAAATTCCACCAAAAGTGTATCAGGCATTTTCCCCCTACTTTTATGTATTTGGGGTGTTATCACTGCTTGCTGTGGTGGTTTTTGGTGAAGTCCGTATGGGGGCGCAACGTTGGATTGATATTCCTGGCTTTGGTAGCGTACAACCTAGTGAATTTATGAAAATTGGCATGCCAATGATGGTGGCATGGTTCTTGTCACGTAAAGCCCTACCACCAAGCTTCTCACAAGTCATTCTGTCTTTATTGCTGATTGTTGTTCCTTTTCTACTGATTGCAGAACAACCCGACTTAGGGACGTCGTTATTGGTCCTTGCCAGTGGTATTTTCGTCCTGTTCCTCAGTGGGCTGTCATGGAAATTGATTGCAGGCGCAGCAGGTATTGCAGGCATTATTATTCCAATTGCATGGGAATTTTTACTGCATGATTATCAACGTCAGCGCGTTCTGACTTTATTTAACCCAGAAGCCGATGCACTCGGAACGGGTTGGAACATTATTCAATCTAAAACAGCGATTGGTTCTGGTGGCTTTTCCGGTAAAGGCTTTTTAGAGGGAACCCAATCCCATCTACACTTTTTACCAGAAGGTCATACTGACTTTATTATTGCCGCCTATTCAGAAGAATTTGGCTTGATTGGCGTCACTCTGCTGATTCTTCTCTATTGTGCAATCATTTTTAGAACATTCCAAATCGGCTTACAAAGCTTCCATAACTATGGTCGTTTGGTTGCTGGTGCCTTTGGTTTGTCTTTTTTTGTTTATGTATTTGTAAATGCAGGCATGGTCAGTGGTATTTTACCTGTAGTAGGTGTGCCTTTGCCGTTCATGAGTTATGGCGGAACTGCAATTATTACTCTTATGTCAACTTTTGGACTGGTTATGTCTATTCATACACATCGATAATGAGGAATTTTATAAACTTATGTTTCTTCCTACTTTGAATAAAACTTTTAAATTTTTAACTTTAAGCGCTGGTTTATTTTTGAGTAGTAATTGGGCACAAGCCAATGAATTTTACACTCATCCCAATTACCCTGCATTCAAACAAAAAGCAATGACAACCTACGGGTTAAGTGGCGAACAGATTGATGCAGCTATGAGTGGTGCGCGCAATTTACCCAACATTTTAAACATCATGACTCGTCCTGGTGAAAGTAAACCTTGGTATCAATACCGCTCAATGTTTCTAGTAGAAGGTACCATTCAACGTGGTGCACGTTTTAAAAGCCAATATGAAGACGTACTGAATCGTGCTGAACAGCAGTACGGTGTGCCTAAATCGGTGATTCTCGGCATTTTAGGTGTAGAAACAGGTTATGGCGCCAATAAAGGCTCTTTCATCACCAGAGATGCCCTAGCAACACTTGCCTTTGGTTATCCACGCCGTGCTGACTATTTTAGTGACGAACTCGCTGCTTTGATTTCTTGGACCTATAAAGAAGGTTATCCAACTAACAGCATTGTAGGCTCTTATGCGGGTGCAATTGGTTACCCACAGTTTATGCCAAGTAATATCCAAAAGTTAGGTGTGGATTACGACGGCAATGGACATATTGACTTAAGAAACTCTGCTGCAGATGCGATTGGTTCAATTGCAAACTATTTAGCTCAGCACGGATGGGAACGCGATCGACCAATTGGCTTCCCTGCTCGTTACTCTGGTAACAATCCAGATAGCGTGATTGCTAAGGATTTAACCCAACCAACACCTTATGGTGAATTGAAAAGATTAGGGATTGCGCCACTT
Organism: Acinetobacter gyllenbergii CIP 110306 = MTCC 11365; assembly: GCF_000413855.1. Classification (GTDB taxonomy): domain Bacteria; phylum Pseudomonadota; class Gammaproteobacteria; order Pseudomonadales; family Moraxellaceae; genus Acinetobacter; species Acinetobacter gyllenbergii. The sequence continues at coordinate 17,215 of NZ_ATGG01000048.1, forward strand.
GACCCTTTGGTAAAAATTGATGACCTTGATTTAGTCAATGTTATTCAATTACAAGACCAATTTGGTCCAATTTACTATATTACTTATCCAAATTTCCAAGTGATTACCACCTACAACAGAAGCAGAATGTATGCCACTGCAGTGTGGTTATTGGGCACAGAAGCAGCTAGCCGATAGGCTAGCTTTTTTACAAGATTATGAAAAGTCAATAAATTTTTTATTTAAAAAGTACATATATTCGGCAAAATTCATAAATTGTTACAATATTGATTATTTTATAACCAGAAACTGTAAGTTTTTGCCCTTTTTGTAACTATTTATCGTTAAAGACTAGACACACTTCGTAAGCGATGAATATTATCGCCGCAAGATAAAGTAATTGCAAAAGTGAATAATTAGACATGTGCACTATATTTCAAGGTGTTTTTATTGAAATAGAAAAGCATGTTCTCTAGGAGTTTATACAATGCAGTTTTCGCTAAAATATATTCTAGCGCTGACGGCAGGCTTAAGTTTAAGCCCGTTACATGCTGAAATGGTACAGTCTTCATCATTAACCAATGATGTGGAAGGTTCTAATTTGGCTGCCCGCGTTCTAAGCAAAGATTCTCAAAATTTTAATTCTCGTTTCTCTAACGTTAATAGTCTTTCAATCACTGAGAGTTCAGGTGACAAAGTCCGTCGCCAAACGATTGCTGCTAAGATCGATATCCCTGAAGAAGAGCCTTCAGTGATTGAAAAACTGAATACTGTTGCTTCGAACACCGTTCGTAAATTCAGCCAAAGTGGTGTTGCGTCATGGTATGGTCGTCAATTCCATGGCCGTAAAACAGCAAGTGGTGAAACATTCGATATGAATGCAATGACTGCTGCACACCGTAGCCTTCCTTTGAACTGTTATATCCGTGTAACAAACAAAGACAATGGTAAAAGTGTTGTTGTAAAAGTTAACGATCGTGGTCCTTTCCATGGTAACCGTGTATTAGACTTATCTTATGGTGCTGCAAAGCAACTGGGTATGTCTAGCGCAGGTACAGGTAATGTGAGCATTGAACGTGTTGATGGTCCTAATTCTTAATCATTAAGACCACAACTAAAAAGCCGCTTATGCGGCTTTTTTTATTTTCATCTATTACATTTGTTAATACTTTACGCCCTATCCTATTCTTCGGTATATTGAATCAATAAAAATGAATACTGCAAGGAGTGTGCTGTGAAATCGATTGACGAATGGTTTGACGAATATAATGACAGTCACCAAAACCAAACCAACAAAAAAATCCATTGGGTCTGTGTGCCTGCCATTCTCTTTTCAATCATTGGTATTCTGGCGCACTTTAGCACCTTACTCACCGCACTATTGCTGGTTTTAACTTTAGTTTTTTATGCCCGTTTAGACATCGTACTTGCGATTGCAATGGCTGCTTTATTAGCCGTCATGGCGTGGCTGATTGTGATTTTACCTGTCGGCGTCGGATTCTATATTGGCGTATTTGTGATTGCATGGATCGGGCAGTTTTATGGGCACAAAGTTGAAGGTAAGAAGCCGTCATTCTTTAAAGACTTACAATTCCTTCTGATTGGCCCAGTATGGTGCATGGACGCTTATTTAGCTAAAGTCCTACCTAAATGGAAACTTCGTCAAAAATCAGCGATTACAAGCTAATTTAGCGCATATCTTGCAATAAATCTCTGAATATTCAGGAATAGGATTTAAATGTCATATCAATTTGTAGGTTTTTTTGCATTAACCGAGCAAATGAAAAGCCCCTTTTATCCTATTGACGGGACTACTTGGAAAGATATCAAAGATCCATTCCATGGCATTGGGATAAAGCTATCCCCATCAATTAAAACGCCATCATCACCAGATGACATAAAAGCTCTTTTTAGCGCGATGAATATCAATCATGTTAGACAATGGCTTTTTATTGAATATGTGTGTTTTGGCGGCTCAATTGACTATATTTATGCACTTATTATGAAAAATGGTGAAATATATGGTCCAATTGAAGAGTCAGCACTTGAAAATGTTGAGAGAGTTTATATCGATTTAATGAATGAATTTGGCATCTCAGAGAAAGATGCCCTTCAATTTAAACCATTTGATCGAAATTTCTGGGATGAATAAATAATTCTTTCTCCTTAACCCTCTTATATTATTGGTACATTTTTCCTTGATATTTCAGCCAACCATCAACATGTTTTCCACGCGGATCATGATGGGTCCAATGAATCACCCCACCTTTTTGGCTGTATTCATATTCACCAAAAAACTCAACTGTATCGCCTTTTTTCAGCCCTTCAATTCTTGGCGCTAAATCAATGTTGTGTGCGATCAATACGGTTAAACCATTCTCCAGTTTAAGAATCATTTTCTGATGTCTTGAACCTTCATTGTCATCTGGCAAAATGGCTTTTACAATACCCTGCGCTTGTACCTGCACATTACTTCGCTGCTGCTGATAAGCTTGCATAATCTTGTTTTGATCATCGGCAGCAACAGCATTACTTGCACTGGGTATAGAGGAAGAATTACTGGTATTTTGTTTTTGCTTAAAATCCAGACCAAAATAAGCTGCCGCTAAAACAACAATAGCAACCAGAATCAGATTATTTTTTTGAGTTTTCATAGTGACCTGTTATCAAACACAAGATAGCAAAATGCCAATCAAATTGATTGGCATTTTGATCATACAACGTCTCTAGCACTTAGAACAAACGATTCATACCATTCAAAGCTGCAACGCGATAGGCTTCTGCCATGGTCGGATAGTTGAATGTGGTTTCAACAAAGTACTTCAAGGTATTGTTTGGACTGTGCATCACCACTTGCCCAATGTGAATAATCTCTGCGGCATTGTTACCAAAGCAGTGAATACCCAAAACTTCCAAAGTATCACGATGGAACAAGATCTTTAACTCACCAACAGTATCACCGGTAATCTGCGCGCGAGCCAAATGACGGAAAGAAGCTTGCCCTACTTCGTAAGGTACTTTCTCTTCTGTCAATTCCTGCTCAGTCTTACCAATTGAAGAAATCTCTGGAATGGTATAAATACCTGTTGGTACATCACGGATTGGCTTCACATTCTTTTCACCCACCATGTTTGCACCCGCGCAGCGACCTTGGTCATACGCCGCTGATGCCAATGATGGCCAACCAATCACATCACCTGCCGCATAAATATTTTCAGCTTCAGTTTGATATTGATCATTGACCATCAACTGACCACGACCATTCGGCACTAAGCCTACATTTTCCAAGCCTAGACCATCGGTATTGCCTGAACGACCGTTACACCACAAAATCGCATCAGCTTTGATTTTCTTACCACTGAGTAAATGCAAGACCACATGATCATCAAAAGTTTCTAAACGATCAATTTGCTCATTGTGACGAATCAATACACCTTGTTCACGCAGGTGATATGACAATGCATCGGCAATTTCGTCATCAAGATAGCTTAAAAGCTTTTGCTGAGTGTTGATCAAATCAACTTTATGATCAAGCCCGATGAAAATAGATGCATATTCGCAACCAATTACACCCGCACCATAAATGATGATTTTTTGGATTGAATAATCGAGATCGAGAATTTTGTCTGAGTCAAATACGCGTGGATGATTAAAGTCTAAACCTTGTGGCTGGTATGGACGACTACCCGTTGCGATCACGATTTGCTTGCAAATGATGGTGTCTTTAATGCCATCCTGACCAAAAATCAGTACGGTGTTTTTATCTTGTATATAGGCACGACCGTGAAAAACTTCAATTTTATTGCGGTCATAAAAACGTGTATGTGTATCAACTTGCTGTTGAATCACTTTATGCGCGTTACGTAACACCTGTTTCATGGTGAATTGTTTCCACTCACCGACTTTTTGAAACATTGGATCACGTTGATAACGAATAATACTTGAAACTGTTTGACGTAATGCTTTACTTGGAATTGTTCCGACGTGTGCACAGTTACCACCGAGTTGATCACGAACATCAACGATTGCAACACGTTTACCTGCTTTTGCAAGCTTCATTGCCGCGCCTTCGCCAGCTGGGCCAGAACCGAGAATTACTGCATCATACTTAACAATATTCCCACCAACGACCTCTTTCTTACGTGGCATTCAAAGCTCCTTTGTTTCTAACCGTTTTTGCTTTATATATGATAACCAATATGCAGCCAGATGATGTATTTCACAACTATATATTTTTATATATTTACATTTTCAAAATGAATACCACTTTTCATGCTTTATTACGGTAAATTTGACTATAATAACAGGATATCTCAAGTCAAAGGCTGTAGAACTTATATGTCTGAACACCGTAAACCTGAACAGGGTATAAAACTTCGTGGCGCGGAAAAAGTCGCAAGAATTCCTGTAAAAGTTATCCCTACGGTTGAAGTACCTCGCAAACCGGACTGGATTCGAGTCAAGATGACCGCTCCAGAAGAAGTTCAGCGTATTAAAACAACCTTGCGCTCGCAAAAACTGCATACTGTCTGTGAAGAAGCTGCTTGTCCTAACCTACCTGAATGTTTCGGTGGTGGTACAGCAACCTTTATGATCATGGGTGATATCTGTACACGTCGCTGCCCTTTCTGTGACGTTGCACATGGTCGTCCAAATGCTTTAGATCCAGATGAACCACGCCATATGGCAGAGACGATTTCCAATCTCGGCCTCAAATATGCGGTAATTACCTCAGTTGACCGTGATGACCTTTTGGACGGCGGTGCTCAACACTTCGTTGATTGTATCAAAGAAGCACGTGCATTAAGCCCTAAAACTTTATTGGAAATTCTGGTTCCTGACTTCCGTGGTCGTATGGATATTGCCTTACGCATTATGACTGAATGTCCACCAGATGTGTTCAACCACAACATTGAAACTGTGCCGCGTTTGTATAAAGCGATGCGTCCAGGTTCTGATTATCAGCACTCTTTAACGCTGTTAAAAATGTTTAAAGAATACTGCCCTGATGTACCAACAAAATGTGGTTTGATGGTCGGTATCGGTGAAACAGAAGAAGAAGTGATCGCCCTGCTCGATGATCTTAGAGCACATGATGTTGACTACATTACCATTGGTCAATATCTACAGCCGTCTAAGCAACATGCACCAATCGATCGCTTTGTCACACCAGAAGAGTTTGAACGCTATGCTGAGCATGGTCGTAAACTTGGTTTTAGAAATATCTGGTCTGCGCCAATGGTTCGCTCAAGCTATTTTGCTGATCGCCAATACCATGGTGAACCTGTTCCAGCGGTACGCCGTAAAGTCGATCCTGCCAAGAAAATTGCAGTTCAAGCGATTGAAGCTTAGGCTTCAATAAATAAAGAGAGAATTCTAATATTCTCTCTTTTTTTATATCTCAGAATCCAAGTTTCAATAAACTTAAGTATAAAAATAGACTTTCTTATTGGCCGTGAAATAAGTGTGAATAATTACAACTCAAAACCCAACTACCAAAAAATCATATAAAAACATTAGTTTACTTCAACCAAACCCCTCTATATCCTGATTAGACCGAATACAAGGTTTTTAAATCGTACATTTAAAGAATAAAGCCAAAATTTTTATTTAAGGCCAACCCACTAGGCCATTCAATGACAAGAAGCTGAACGTTTTGTAAATAACAAGGAACGCATCTACAAAGCTTCTTATAACCAAAATATATTAATCAGGATCCAAAACAATGAAGAAGAAAGTATTCACACTAACCGCGACAATACTGGGAAGCTTAATATTATTAGGCTGTAATAACGATTCAAACAATGACTCCGAGACAGTGAATGCCAACACTGGCGATACTTTAATTTTGACCAACAATGGGATGATCAGTTCAATAGACCGCATGGCACCAAACACAATTGTCTCAAATATTAAAATTACAGGCTTACAATCTGGCGATGAACTTGTTGGAATTGATTATCGCCCCAAGGATAGCAAGCTTTACGCAATTGGTTTACTGGGAAATATTTATACACTCAACCCCTCCACTGGCGTTGCCACATTTGTTAAAGCCCTCATTGCAGATCCAACCGATACCATAGATGGGAATACACCATTTACAAAAATTTTAGGTGAAGCAAATCTCATCACAGTTAATTTCAATCCAGTCGCTGACCGCTTAAGAGTAATGACCAATACTGGACAAAATCTTCGAATTAATGTTGATACAGGCACAACAATTACTGACGGTGCAATTAATTTAGCAGAGAGTAGCCCTGCTATTGTTGCAGGTGCATATACCAATGCATTTGCAGGAACAGCCTCCACCAAGCTTTACAGCATTGACCAAAATTCAGATCGAATTTATTTACAAAATGCCAATGCAGGTACACTTGGAAGTTCAGCAGTACTTGGCGCAGATATCAATACCAACGGTGGTGGTGGTTTTGATATAGATCCAGTCAACAATATCGGATTTGCTGCGCTAAAACTTGTATCAGGAACATACAAATTCTACCAACTTAACCTTGCTAATATTGGTACGAGCAATGATGCAATTTTTGCAACGAGTGATTTAAATACAAGTTTTAATAGCATGGGAATTCGTGGAATTGCTTTAAAAAGAGCCACCGACTCAACAGCTCAAGGCTTTGGTTTAACCGCAAATAATAAGTTGTTAAGTTTCGCTTTAAGCAACCCAAATTCAGTCGTTGAAAAAAATTTAAACGGTCTGCTCGTTGATGAAAGATTTATTGGTATTGACTACCGTTTAAGAACATCAACAGAAAATTCAGGCAAGTTGTACGGACTTACCAATAAAGCAAACGTGTATACCATTAATACTGATTCTGGTTTAGCAAGCTTAGTCACCACCTTAAAACCAGCGGCAGGCAGTGGTTTTACAACGTTACAAGGCACGAGCTTTGCAGTTGATTTCAATCCAACAGCCGATCGTCTCCGTGTAATTAGCGATACAGGGCAAAACTTACGAATAAATGTTGATACAGGCGATACGATTAAAGATGGTGATATCAATGGAGCTTCGGGTGTAAAAGTAACAGCGGCAGCGTACACAAATAGCTTTAAAACACCTGTAGCTATGCTGAGCACAGAGCTTTTTGATTTAGATCAAAGCAACAAAACTCTCGCGAAACAAAACCCTCCAAATAATGGAACACTAAATTTCATTGGAAATTTAGGCATTGATCTTGGCATGGATAATGGTTTTGATATTGCAGGTGGGGACAATGGTTATGCCCTTGCTACAGTTTCAAGTGGATCGGGAGCATCCACCCTCTATCGTATCGATTTAAATAGCGATACAACGATTACAACACCGCGTGCAAGATTAGCCATTAATGTCGATGGCACACCAAACTTAGCTGCATCGAAAATTGGAAACAGTTCCACACCACAAGTGATTGATTTAGCAATTTTATTTAAATGAGCTTAATAATAAAAAACACCACAATTGTGGTGTTTTTTTATGATTAAAACAAAAACCTAGGCAATATATTTTTGCACCACAATCGAACCAACAGAATAGCCAGCACCGAATGAAGAGATCACAGCATATTCGCCGTTATTGACTTGCTCACCAGTACGATGCATCGCAATAATCACACCCGCAGATGAGGTATTGGCAAACTCATCTAAAATGATCGGTGCACGCTCTAAATCAGCCTCTTTACCCACAACCAATTTCAAAATCAGTTCATTCATATTGGCATTGGCTTGATGCAACCAGAAACGCTTGATTTGTTCAGCGCTTAACTCCAGTTTTTCCAATTGTGCTGTAATGATTTTAGCAACTAAAGGACAAACTTCTTTAAAGACTTTACGACCGTCTTGACGGAATAACTTGTCATCAACCACTGCATCTTCGCTACGGTTTAAGAAACCAAAATTGTTACGGATATTATTTGAGAACTGAGTAAACAAATGGATATCTAAGATTTCATAACCCGACTTAGTTTCAGTTTCTTCAATAATCGATGCCGTTGCAACATCCCCAAAGATAAAGTGTGCATCACGAGTACGGTAATCTAAATGACCCGATGTAATTTCAACATTGAGCAATAACACACGGCGCGCGCCACATTTCACGGCATCATAAGCTTGCTTCAAACCAAATGTCGCAGCAGAACATGCCACGTTCATGTCATAAGCATAACCTTGGATACCCAAAGCAGACTGGATTTCAATCGCAACTGCAGGATAGGCACGTTGCATATTTGAACACGCCAAAATCACCACATCGATATCTTCTGCAGTCACGCCTGCATTTTCCATCGCTTGTTTTGCAGCAATCACGCCCCACTCTGCTTGAAGTGACAATTCATCATTGCTGCGCTCTTGCAAACGCGGACGTAAACGGGTTGGATCAAGAATACCCGATTTTTCGACCACATAACGGCGTTGGATACCCGATGCTTTTTCGATAAATTCAGGGCTTGAGCCACGAAGTGCTTCAATTTCGCCAGCTTCAATTTGCGCTGCGTGATCTTGGTTATACTGTTCTACATAAGCATTTAAACTTTCAACCAACTCTTCATTGGAAATAGATTCGGTTGGGTGAAATAACCCAGTACCTGTTATACGGATGCCCATGTAAAACTCCTGTAAAGAATGCTTCTAACTTTCATATTTCTCAGTTTAACCGATTGCTAATCGATCCCATAGTTTTTGTAATCTAGTTGGTGAAATAGGCAGCTTTGTTTTCATCGGTTGAGAAAACAAGGAAATTCTCAGTTCTTCCAACATCAAATACAGTTCTTTGATTTTAGGATCGTTTCTAAATTTAAATACTTTGTCCATCCATGGATCGACATCATCAATTGCAGCAAGGTCTCGTTGTAGATTATTGGGCAAACGATCTAAACGCAATAGCAGCGCTTTCAAATAACGCGGGTATTCCTGCCAAATTTCGGGTGATTGGCTATAAACAAAGTTTGCCAATGACATTAAATCAAGTTGATCTTCTATGTCATCGACACTTCGGCCAAAAATACTCTGATCCAAGACCAATAGTTCACGGCGAATCTGCTGCCATTGAGTAAATATTTCAGTTAAATCAGTTAATGTCTGTTGACCATTTGCTAAAAATTGCTTTTTAGTTTCAGTCAGTAACTGCTGAAACTCAGTGGCATTTTTAGGCAGTTCTTGAATCGAAATCTGTAAGGTTGCATAGACCAGCATTTGCTCCAGCTTGGCACGATCACCCAGCGGTGAATAAGCGAGAGCTAAAGGCTTGGAAATCTGTTTTTTCAATTGACGGATTAAATCCCCCAATTGCATATGTACCAGACGGATTACCCCTTCACGATGCTGCTTAATCGCTTCATCCTGATCATTAAAGGTTTGAATCACCACGCCCGCTTCATCTTTGGCTTCAAGCTCAGCAAATCGCTTGGTAGGAACCAAAGCCTGATATTGCTTGACGATCACGCCCGTCACTTTTTGCGATGCTTCAAATACAAAGTTTTCAGGGAAGGTCTGGAACTCACCAGCTTGCTGTTTCACTGGACGATGAGTTTCAACACGACAACGTGCTTTTAACTCATCTAAGTCACGACCTTGGGCAATCAGTTTACCTTTTTCATCCAATACCTTAATAAAAGGCACCAGATATTGATCAATTCTCTCGAAAGAAAAGTCTTTTTCCGTAATCTGTTCACCACGTAAAGCAAAGGCTAAATAATTAAATAGATGCTCACGTAAATGCACCGCATCAATGCCTTGCATCAACTTTTTAGCGGTATCTGGAATCGGAACCAGATTACGACGTTTATCTTTAGGAAGTGCTTTGAGCAAAGCTTCAATTAAATCTTGTCGCCAACCAGGAATTCCCCAAGACCATTGCTTTTCATCCACTTGCGGTAAAGCCTGCACAGGGATTTTAACCGTTGCCCCATCTTCATCATGACTTGGATCAAAACGATAGCTTGCAGCCAAACGTAACTGACCATTATGTAAATAATCAGGGAATTGTTGCGTGGTGGGACGATCATTCATCCACAAAGCATCATCTTCAACGAACAAGTAGCGTGGATTGTCTGTTTCTACTGTTGCCCGCCAATCTTCAAAGCTACGACGACTGGCAATTTCCTCTGGCACTTTCTCGGCATAGAACTGGTAAATGGTTTCCTCATCGACCACTAAATCGCGGCGACGCAACTTATCTTCTACCCGTTCAACTTCTTCGAGTTTCAGTAGGTTGTGCTTTAAAAACGGCGGTGTAACACCTAAATTACCCGTGGTCAGAGCATCACGTAAGAAGATTTCATGTGCCGCAGCTTGATCCACTTTCTCAAAATTAATCATTCGCTTTGGCTCGATGATTAAACCGAATAGTGATATTTGTGCATAGGCATTTACAATACCCGCTTTTTTTGACCAGTGTGGCTCGAAATAGTGGTACTTCAATAAATCACGAGCTGCCAACAGAATCCATTCAGGATCAATTTTGGCCAAAGTACGTAAATACACCTGAGAAGTTTCCACCATCTCAAAGGCCATGACCCAAGCAGTATTGGTCTTGTGTAAGGTACTGGCTGGGAACACTTTGGCTTTCTGCTGACGCACCGCCATAAAAGTATTACGTTCATCTGTTTTATTGGCAATAAATGAAAGCAAGCCAGTTAACAGCGCACGGTGTAAGTTTTCATAATTGGCTGATTTTTCATTAAAACTCAGCTTTAAACCTTCTGCCAGTTCCACTAACTGCTGATGGGTTTGCTTCCATTCCCGCAGACGTAACCAACTTAAAAAATGTTGGCGCGCAAATTGTCGGCGCTTGTTTTCGGTTTGTGTATCAGGACTGGTTTGTATCGTATTCCAAAGCTTCAGATAGAATAAAAAGTCTGAATCTGCTTCCTTGAATAAGGCATGCTTTTGATCGGCCTGCATTTGCTTATCAACTGGACGTTCACGCGGATCTTGAATCGCCAAGGCACTGACAATAATCAGTGTTTCTTTAAGTACACCAAAGTGCGCACCACCAATCAGCATTCGAGCCAGTCGTGGATCAATCGGCATACGCGCCATCATTTGACCGACTTTGGTTAAATCATTCTTACGTTCATTTAATGCGCCTAACTCTATCAAGAGCTTACGTCCGTCATTGACCAAACGGAAATCAGGCGGCTCAATAAAGTCAAAATCTTCTAAACTACCTAAACCTAAACTTTGCATCTGTAAAATTACAGAAGCCAAGTTGGTTCGTTTAATCTCAGGTTCAGTAAACTCTGGACGACTTAAAAAATCTTCTTCACTGTATAGCCGGATACAGACACCTGCAGCAATACGACCACAGCGCCCCTTACGCTGATTGGCTGCTGCCTGTGAAATCGCTTCAATTGGTAAGCGCTGTACCCGCGAACGGTAGTTATAACGTGAAATACGAGCAAAACCACTATCAATCACATAGCGAATATTGGGCACCGTCAACGCCGTTTCCGCCACGTTGGTCGCAATAATAATACGTCGCCCTTTGCCACTCGGACTAAAAATCTTTTGCTGTTCAGCCAGCGCCAAACGTGCATACAAAGGTAAAACCTCAGTATGACGAGGACCAAACTTCTGCAAAGTTTCCTGTAACTCACGAATTTCTTGTTCAGTACTGGCAAAAATCAAAATATCGGCATGTTCAGGATGACCGCGGCTTTCTGCATCAGCAAAACATTCTTCGACTGCCTGTACCACAGCACGTGGTAGATTTTCTTCAAAGTCATCGAACTCATCATCATCACTACCGACAATACTCATCTCGGAGATGGGACGATAACGCACTTCCACGGGGAAGCTTCGCCCTTCCACTTCGAAGATCGGTGCATCATTGAAATATTGACTGAAACGATTTACATCCAAAGTTGCTGAGGTCACGATCACTTTTAAATCAGGGCGCTTTGGCAAAAGCTGCTTGAGATAGCCCATGATGAAATCAATATTGAGTGAGCGTTCATGCGCTTCATCAATAATGATGGTGTCATATTTTGATAAAAAACGGTCGTTGGTAAGCTCTGCCAACAAAATACCATCGGTCATCAAACGGACGATAGAATCTTGCGAACCTTGCTCATTAAAACGAACCTTGAAACCAATGGCATCACCTAGCTTCTGTCCCACTTCTTCCGCAATACGTTGTGAAACACTCCGTGCAGCCAATCGACGCGGCTGAGTATGACCGATCATGCCTGTGAGTCCACGACCTGCCAGCATGGCAATTTGTGGAAGCTGTGTGGTTTTACCAGAACCCGTTTCACCAGCAACAATAATCACCTGATGCTTTTGAATCGCCTCAATTAAACGATCTGCGTATTGGGTAACAGGCAAGTCTTGATTGAGCTTGATTTGCGGAATACGGGCTAAACGTTGTTTGACTTTATGGTTAGACTGTTCAAATAGTTTTTCAATTTCTGCTGTTTCTGTTTTCTTATCCTTGCGCAGTCGATTTAAACGGTGACGGTCACGTGCCATAACCCATTGATCTACATTTAAATGACTCTGCACTGAACAGCTTTCCTGAATATAAAAAGAATCGGCTATTTTACGCCTTAAAATCTTGCTATGCAAAGAAAGCTTTTCAAATGCTTTGCATTAACTCCGATTAATCATTTTTAGATGCTTAGCGCTGCTCAGTATTATTGAGTCGTGTTAATGAGTCTCGCAATGCAGAAAATTTAATCGTATATCTCCGTTTTTTATATAATTTTAGATTTTTTCAATTTTACCCTTGAATTTTGATGGCGTAGACTTCATGTTGTTATGCACATTAGTTCTGGATCTTTTGTCATGTTTGCTTCATCTCGATGCAGTCAAATAGGACAGATATTCTTGGGTGAAAGTCGTTTTTATTGAGTTATTCAATTTTCCGATTCTAGTCATGTAAAAATACTATTTCCCCAATAACTAAAAATTATTTATTCTTGACCTCGTAAACAAGTAAGGCGTTAGCCTCTCAATAAAACCTCAATCATGGAGACAATGATGAGCTTAATTAATACTGAAGTTAAACCATTTAAAGCGACTGCGTACCACAACGGTCAATTTGTTGACGTATCTGAAGCAGATCTTAAAGGCAAATGGTCTGTTGTATTCTTCTACCCAGCTGACTTCACATTCGTATGTCCAACTGAGTTAGGTGACCTTGCTGACAACTATGCTGAATTCCAAAAATTAGGCGTAGAAATCTATGGCGTGTCTACTGACACTCATTTCACGCACAAAGCTTGGCACGACACTTCAGAAGTGATTGGTAAAATCCAATACCCATTGATCGGTGACCCAACTTGGACACTTTCTAAAAACTTCGAGGTATTAATCGAAGCTGCTGGTCTTGCTGACCGTGGTACTTTCGTAATCGATCCAGAAGGCAAAATCCAAATCGTTGAAATCAACGCTGGTGGTATCGGCCGTGATGCATCTGAACTTCTTCGTAAAGTTAAAGCTGCTCAATATGTTCACGCTCACCCAGGTGAAGTTTGCCCAGCTAAATGGAAAGAAGGCGAAGCTACACTTGCTCCATCTATCGACTTAGTTGGTAAAATCTAATTCTTTAGATTAGACCAATCGGTTTGAAACCACCCTTTTTTAGGGTGGTTTTTTTATTGATTATTTTTATCAATCCAAGTCCTATTCCACACCGAAAATTTATAGCTAATTTTTTACAATTCTTATACTTATAAATTTATAGCCAGCTTCATTTATGAATTGTCAGACTGCCCCAGTTGGAGTAGTGTCAAATTATGAAACAAAAGAGTTTTTAGATATGTACTAAAAGATCAAACAAAAATAGGAGTCGTTATATGGAAAAATCTGTTGTTGTAACCTCTTGGAAATATGATGTTTCTTCACGCTATTTAAAAATTTTTTATAGCAATGGCTCAGGTGAGCTTTATCATCCCGTTCCAGAGTTTATCTACAATAATTTACTTCGCACCAATGATAAAACAGCCTTTGTGCATAAATATCTTGAGTTTGATCTGCATTTTAAACGACTCTGTATTTCGGCTTAGAAAATAAAAAAATCAGCCCGTTGGGCTGATTTTCGTTGAATCTAACTTAAACGTTAAGCCACATCTTGCTGTTTAGCATATTTCTCTAACATCTTCTGCTCGGCTTCAGGATAGACATTGATCCTGTCCAAGTTACCTTTATAGTGCTGTACAACTCGATCATCCATAATTTTTGACCACCACGATGGAATAAATGCTGGCAAAATCATCGCACCATAACCAGCAGGGAGTTGTGGTGCATCTTCAAAATGTCGCAAAGTTTGGAAGCTTCGGGTTGGATTAGCATGATGATCCGAATGACGTTGCAACTGATATAAGAACAGATTGGTTACCACATTATTGTTGTTCCAGCTATGTTCTGGTAGCGTTCGCTCATACTGACCATTGTCTTTCTTTGTACGCTTCAAACCATAATGTTCAATATAATTCACCGACTCAAACAAAGTGATCGCATAAGTCGCTTGCGTGACTTGGAACGGTACTGAGCGCAGACCAAACTTCGTAAACATGGCAGCATGGTATGCAGCAGACATCGCCCAGCCATGAATCAACTCATTCTCCTTACAGAAGAAAGGCAGCTTTTTACGTTCTAAACGATTCTTTTCAATTTCAATTGCAGATTTAAAGCTACCAATCACAGTACGTGGTAAAAACTTCCAGAAAGTCTCGCCAAATTGTGAAGAGGCAGGATCTTCTGGTGTCGCAACACGACGATGGTGCCCATATGGGTGTTCGATTCGAAAATGGTTATAACCTGAGGGCGCCAAAGCCAAATGCGAAAGATAATGCTCCAAGCGCCCTGTCTTATGGCTGAGTTCATGTGCAGTATTAATTGCAATACCATTGACCATGCCTACCAAAGTTCCTAGTAAAACTTGATCCGCGACGGGTGTATCCTTACGACTAGCTAAATAGGCCCCATAAATATTGGTCGCGTATTGTAATGGTATGAAAAGCTTCACAATACGAGCGTAATACGGATCGGCTTCTAAATCTGCGATTGCATCTAATGGTGGGTTTTCCGTGTCTTCGCCAATCAATTTATCCAATGTTGGGATCACGCCATGAATAAATAATGGCCCAAATGAAGCGAAGAACTTTTTCGTTTTTTTAGGACCAAATTGATAGCCCGCCAAGCCCCCCATTGCAATGGTTGGTACAGCCAAACCCAATAGCCATAAGTGACGTTTTTTATCCTTAAATGTTGTTGTCGCTTGCTCGACATCCAGTTGAGTACGCATATTCATTAGAAACTCCTCAATCAAACACAAAATGTTTTGCTTGAACTGATTGTGTTCCTTCATCGCCCCTCTATATTATCATTTTAAGACTTGCTATTATCATTTTAAGACTTTACTGAGTTTTTCTTGTGCAAAAGCAACAGATCCCTGTTATTCCATCACGTTATTATTTGCGATTGATTGAAATTTTAATCGGTACGCATCAATACGATAATGATTTGTTGATGGCAGTACAGCAAGAACTGGCAAAAACAGAATTATTATCGATTCAACAAATTGAGCAATTCATAGAAATTGGTTTAAGCCTGCCCAATACCCGAGACTTGGCCTTTGAGCTGGGTAAAAATATAAAGCTCAGCTCACACAGTCTCGTCGGCTATGCACTGATGACCAGCCCAAATCTAGAACATGCACTTAGGCTGATTGCACAATATTTTAGACTGATTATGCCGAGTTTTAAGCTGAGTATTCAGTTTCCATCAGACTCACAAAAAGTTGAACTATTATTTGAACCAATTTTGCAGATGAATAAGCAGTGTTTGGCCTTTCATATTGAAGCGATTGCCGTAGCGTTCTACTACAGTCTATTAGAATTGGCAGGTCAGCAATTACAACGCTACCAAGTCTA
This sequence comes from Acinetobacter gyllenbergii CIP 110306 = MTCC 11365, assembly GCF_000413855.1. Lineage (GTDB taxonomy): Bacteria > Pseudomonadota > Gammaproteobacteria > Pseudomonadales > Moraxellaceae > Acinetobacter > Acinetobacter gyllenbergii. The sequence continues at coordinate 33,060 of NZ_ATGG01000048.1, forward strand.
TTTAAGTATTCCAGAGCCAAGCTATCAAGATCGTTATTTAGCCTTGGTGAAAGCCAATTTTCACTTTAACTATACTTGGCTTTCAGGTATCCGTGTGGTGATTGATCAGCAACAATTGGCACTACCCTTACCTTTGGCAGATGCACATAGTTTAAAAATAGTTGAACAACGCTGTCAGGAACAAATCCAGAAAATCTACCATCAAGGCGAAATTGTGGAATGGGTCAGCATGATGTTGCGACAAGCCAATCAAGTCCCAACCCTCATGGAATGTGCCAAAGTATTAAATATTTCCACCAAAACCTTGCAACGCTATTTGCAGCAACAAGGCGTTGAATTTCAAGCTTTAAAACAGCAGATCAGCACTGAGCGTGCCATTGATTTATTAGAAAATTCTAGCTTTACCATTACCCATATTGCCTATGAGCTGGGTTATTCCAATCCTGCCAATTTCACCCGTGCATTTAATAAAGTTCAGGGCTGTAGTCCGCAGGCTTATCGGCAAGCGCATCTTCATAAAATCAACTTATTTCAAGACCACCATACATAAGCCAGCGCCGACAGGTAAGATCGTACTCATATAGTCTTCATCATCTTTGATCAGTTCAAGAAATTCCTTCACTTCTGCGGCATGGGAAATCACATTATCAACAATTAAAGTACTACCTGAAGATTGCAATAAACGCTTTAAGTCTTCCCAATACCCAGCATAACTACCACGCTCAGCATCCAGTAATATCAAATCGAAAGGTTCGGTCGCTTGGGCCAGATAATCTGCTGCATCACCCACCCAAAAATCAATCAAAGCCTCTAAGCCAAATTCCTCAGCGTACTTTCTTGCTTGTGCGCTACGAAAAGCATTAATTTCTAAGGTTTGCACCGCCCCAGCAACTGCTTTTGCAGCTTCTGCCAGCCAAAGTGTTGAATAACCCGTTGAAGTACCTATTTCTAAAATCCGTTTTGATCGTTGGCTACGAACTAGCATTGCCAGCAGCTTGGCAGACTCTGCTTCAATATTTCGATAGCGTCTTAAACGATCAGACTGTCGAGCATCGTGTTGTTTAAACTCATCATATAAATCAGAAATACGTTGTAAAAATACCGTGCTGGTCATGTCTGATCCCCTCAAACAGGCTGTTTAAAAGCTAAATGAATTTAAGTTGATTGTATTAATTTAAAACGCGGCAGGACTTGCCCGTCTTCAAGCTGAACGGTTTCGCTAAACATTGTCAATGGGCGTACCCACATCGAATAATCCCCATATAAGCATTGGTAGACCACCAACTGTTCTTCTGTTTCACTATGACGAGCCACGTTAAAGACTTGATATAGCTGTCCTTTATAATGCTGATAGATGCCACGTTGTAAAGTCATGTTCGTTACCCTTTATTTATGCCACGAAATGATTGCAGTTATATAACAACTTTGATTGTACTCAAATTTTTACTGAAAGATATGTTCAAAAAAGTGACAAAACCAGTAGAAATTCAAAAAACCGATCAAATCCATAAAAACATACTGTTTTACCTATTTAGTACTTTTGCGTACTATAGCCTCATTAAATGAATTTAGCTGATTTGAAAGCCTTAGTCTTTGGAGAAATACATGTTAGATCAAAATATTAAAACTCAATTAAAAGCTTACTTAGAACGTTTAGAAAGTCCAATCGAGTTGGTTGCTGCTTTAG
>NZ_ATGG01000049.1 GCF_000413855.1 Acinetobacter gyllenbergii CIP 110306 = MTCC 11365
GCACGACGGCGTACCAAGCCTTTCATAACTTTACCACCACCTTTATTCCATTGGGGAAACTGATCTGCTGCACCCATAAAATCACCGGCATTTAATTTTTTCAACAAAGTTGAATCCTTAAATGCCCCCTCGCCAATGTTGTAAGTCAAACTGACTAGCGCATCAAACTGATTTTGAGTAATCGTTACCTTTACAACTTGATTCACGGTAGCTTCAAAGCGTCTCAAATCATGTTGAAAAAAGGACATTGCTTGCGCTTTGGTACAGCTATCACCTCTTTTCACTTTAATGCCGTTTGGATAAATCGTAGTGCCAAATCCAATGGTCCAAACTCCCACACCATCGTCATAAGCTGTAAGTACCAGATCTTCAAAACTGGTGATTAAGTTGATACCTACTTGACTGGTTTTCATCCCACTAGATTGGTATTCATCCAGAATTTCACTAAATCGATTAACTTGGCTTTGTGTGAGCTTGCCACCTAATAGTTCACGGGCAATGTCAAAGAATGCTTTGCGGTTCATGTTACTTTCCTTTTGAAAATAAAAAAGCGCCGAAAGGCGCTATGGGAAATGAGATTAAAAAAAGCCCCTAAAGGCTTTTTTCATACTGATTAAGTATTTACATTTTTCTAGTTTGCTTAAGGTTCTCTAAAGCAACCTTGACATCATTGTTTTCATTGTTTGACTTGAAAACATACATTAAGAATTCTTCAAGTATTACAATTTGTTGTTCAACAAAAAATTGTAATACTTTTTTAATCAAATCGGGATTGTTAGCTCTTCTTAATCGGGTAAGCCACCATGTGAAGCTATTACTATATAAAGAGTCTGCGTCACTTAAGTAATGCTTCATAATGGCAGGAGTGTAAAATAAATATGCCTGAGGAGCTAAATAACTGAAACCTGTAAAGTGCATATTTAGATATAAAGATGGTATTTCTAAAGGGTTGCTAAATCTATTAGCCATCTTCCTTTTTTCTTTAATTGCTTGAATTGCCTCTTCCTTATCCGCTGCAAGCCAAGCACATGTTTCAAAAAAACCAAGTTCCTGACTCGCCCATTCCTCTGCCGTTAAATTAGAGTCTGGATGTTGTTTATCAAAATACCAATAACTTGTATCCGCATAGTCTTCTTCGGCAAGCGTATAATTATCACCTAAAGTAACATCCTTAAACTCTTGCTCAATTAGCTGTAATAAATTTTCATTTTTCATTCTATTGTCCAAGTACACCTAAAAATGTATTGCATTCAGCAGCAGTAGCTTTAGCTTTTATTGCCTCATCCAAATGCTCTGGATCTTGAGGAGACCAACAAGCATTCTCTTTATCACGTGCTGCTCCAAGCTCTGAATATGCTTTATATCTTGTTAATAATTGGCTGGAATTCATTGCAACTGAACACTTATTCAAGCCAAAAACTATTTCTTTTGCAAGAACAACTCGGCTTCTTATGGGTGACCAAGACTCTCTAGAACAAATCCAACAACTTCCATTATTGGTTATCCCGCTAGGGCAGTTATTTTTATAATTATTATCTAAATCCTGAACAACCGGCTCAGCTTGTTCAACATCATTAAGAATATTTTGTGCAGCAATATTTGTCGCTACTTGTGCATCTAAACTACCTGAATCAGCGTTTGTAATGACTTGTTCTGCCACGGTTTCTAGAGGGAGTGACTTTTCTTCACTTGGCAATATTTTTTCTTTGATCACAGCATAGTCGCCAACAAGTTCTCTAGTTTTTGTTCTAAAACTAATTGCCGTGCATGTAAATCTTCTGAAATCTGCCCATGCCCAATTTGTTAATACACAATTGTAATCACTCCAGTTTGAATTACCTATTTTTGCATCATTATTAAGTTTATTTTCTAAACACTTCGTAAAGTTTCCATCCAGAACTCCAATACATGCTCCGCTAAAATAGTTATATACAACTTGTGCTGACGATTTATATTTAATACGGCTGTTCTCTGGATCCATTACCCAATCAATTGCCCCAAGCAACTGATCTACCGCAACACTTAAAGCAATACCAGCCAAACCACCCTTTAATACATTAGCGACTTGCTTTGCATTAGGCGTAATTAAAGCTGCAGAAACAGTAGAACCTCTTGAAGCCTCGATTAATGTTGAAGCCCCAACAGTTGTAGAGTTAGTAACTGTCCAACCAGCTAATGGTGCAATTGCTCCCATAGTCTGCGGTGGAGCTGCAAATCGATAATTCGTAGCTGTTAGTACTGCTTCTTGAGTATTTTGTGATGTACTTACTTGTGTATTAGTTTGAGTTGTATCGCTTTGGTTATTATCACCACACCCCGCCAGCCCTAACAACATTGCTAATAAAAATAGTTTTTTCATTTATTCCCCCTTATTTTCAAATAGTTTATTTTACTTTTTAGTTAAAAACCATGAGAAATTATAGTTAAAAGCCGTCCTAAGACGGCTGTTTATAGATTGTGTATTTAACTATCCTTATCTTTCTTCTTTTCCTGTTCTGAACTACCGAAGTAGAAACCGCAAGCCGTGGTCATTGCTCCAGCAATAAAACCTAAGGCCGTGTTGATCAAGTTGCTGTTTTCACGTGGCATATCGACAAAAAATAATGCGATTACCAGAACAAACATTAAAGCAACCAAGGCAAAGGCCAGATAAGCCCGAGTTTGTTCACTTGTCATCAAATTCCCCTTTTAATCGTTCTTTAGTTTGCTCATATTGCTTCTTACGCAACTGGTGGATTTCATCGGCACGCTGGTTCTCTTTACGTTTGTAATAGAGATTTAAAATGAATGTTGCCACGGCCACTACAACACCAAGTACCGCCATCCAATCAATTGAAGCCCACCAAGACACCACGCTCACCCCTGCACTTGTGTATGTTGTATAACTAAATTTGGTTGCTGTTGCTGCTGCATTTGCTGCAGCCTCAACAGCCCCCTGCTTTTCTGTCATGTCGTTCTCCAGAATTTTGACAATAAAAAAGCACCCATATGGGTGCTCTGAGTAAATTAGACTGTTAAAGCGTTTGTAAAATCCGCCCTCCATTTATCAATTGAATTGTTTGTGGTTCTATACCAATTATTGCCGGGCCTCCAGGTCCTGGTTGACCTTCAAGTGTTCCGTGATATCTCCAGTTCCATTCACCACTATTGGATGATTTGGTACCACGTTGCCCCCAACCTCCGCCATTGCCTGACAACGGGGAGCCTTCATCTTTCGTTTGCTTGCGATAACCTTGACCAGGAATTTCAGCCTGTGCATCCGAGACTTTATCGGTCTGATAGTTATTATTGAAATAACCTCTGAACTGTGGAACTTCACTTGAAATTGGAACTTTAGTCAGTGCCATCCCAAATGGTGCTCCACCACCTCCAGGCACACCTTGAATCGCATAGTTATACCTTGTACTAACACCGCTTGGTGTAGCACCACCACCTGAACCGCCACGAGCCAGCGCTCCATTATCAATGATAAGATTTAGCTTGCCATGGCGATTCAATAATCCTGGTGCACCTTGACCACCATCACGGCGCGTTTTAGTAAAAGCATTCTCGTAATCACTCTCACCAAAATAAGCCGCATGGGCAATACCTCCTTCACCTCCACGCCCCACGACCGCACCTTTAATCGTTAGATTCACAATCAAATCAGAAGGAAACTCCCCCGTATCAATAGCTGGGATTTCAGGCAACCCGTTCACAACATATTTAGTTGAAGGTCGATCCATCCAATGCCTGTAAATTAGCTCTGTTAATGGCCGATACGCACTTGAACTACACACCAGTACGCCAGATTCGACTACAAAGTTAATGACTCCAGTCGTTGGTAAATCACCTCTTTGCATTTGATATAACCGAGCTAAATTGAGATCTAGCTGGTCATAACGAATATAAATTGGTGTATCGTCAACTGGTGTATCAGTGTAGTCCTTGTCATTGAGGTAATAGCGCTCATCATAATTAATCGCTGTAAGCGTATTGGTCATTTGATCAACTGGTTCCTTCTTGGCCACCAAATAAGGCAAAGATCCTTTGGTATCATCATTGACTACGATATAAGTGGTATTCACAAAATCATCAGGACTGAGCTTTAGCGGACTATTCGGCAATCGCCCTAAAATCACTTTGTATTTTAAGTTAGTCGCAGTCACAGGAATTAGATCAACGCTTCCATCACTCATCTGCAGATAGATCACGTAGCTTTTACCTGCAATAAAATCGACTTCATGACTCAAGGTCAGGATTAAACCCTCTTGCTGTACCACATCACCACTCTGGTGAATGCCATTGCGATAATCAGCCACGGCAATACGATCTCGTAAAACCAACAACTCAGATTCAGAAGCAGCGTCAAAGGTGATGGATTTACGCTGGAAGCGCATCTTGTTCCAAAGCCGGTACGCATTGAAATGAGCTTGCCACTTGTTACGTACACCAACCGATTTGACCTCTTTAGGCTTTTTTATACTCTTGTCTGGTAAATAGATATTGATACGGCTGTCATCAGCTGGATCTGTGTATTCATAGATCAAGCCATCATAGTCATCCATCACGCCAAAACTCAGATCCTTTTGATACGTGTCGGGATAAATATTTCTAAAGTTAAATAACAGGACCGAGTTATCTGTTGGCTTCTCGAAATACAACTTGAGTTTGTTGTTTTGACGATACGCCGTACAACATACCGCATCACAAAGATTGGTTACCAACTCTTCAAATGATATGTTTGTATCATCAATAGTAGTACAGAACTCAGCTGCCAACGGTGTACCAAAATAATCCACTACCTCATAGTAAGTGCGATAGATATTTTCAAGATCGATCTCATCTACTGTGCGTCGACCAATCTTGTCATCCAGCGCCATCGCCACTAAAGCATCGGCAAAACTTGATGTCGGATACAACTCTATGGTCATTGCGCCATCTTTATATGTTGGCAACATACGCTGCAGATCAAAATTGATCTTCCGTGTCTTAACAGATAAAGCGCCTGTGGTTGCATATGTTCTGGCACGAAAAATCGTTTCTGATTCATAACGAGTACTCTGCAGAGGAAACGCACCGTATAACGCTTGCCATTTCACTTCATCTACGACATTCGGCGCTGAAATCGCTCCAGTTACACGGCGAGCACGAACACTACAACGACCCTGAAAAGTGGTCATATCTAGCGTGACACCCACTGTCTGACGCGATTTTGAAGAGCCTTTCATTGTGATCCGCTGCAGCATTGGGTTGCCCTGCGCTTCACCCGCTTCATTGACGGGTGTTACCTCTACTTCAAGGGTAATATTCACAACACCTTGAATATTACCGTTATAGACTGCATACAAGCCATTCGATGCTACAAAGTTACATAACACACGACTACGTTCAACATTATCCAGGATAAACGGACCAATCCACTTTTCTCCGTTTGAAATGATCTTTGGTGAGAGTGCATCAGTTTTCTGATTGCTCAGTTCTTTTAGCTTTAACCAATTTGGATTAACTGCAGCTGGATTCGATAGCGCCATGCGATCATCCGCAACCGACAAAACGCTATAGGTACCATTTAAGTCATAGCTTTGGCCATTAAGAGAAAAAGATGCATTACTAATCTGGATATGGTCATTACTGACAAACTTGGCTGTAAAATCCGTTAAGTCTGAGGTGGCTCTTAACAACTCATTTGGATAACCAAAGTGCAGATAATTATTGCCTTCCATTGACTGAGTATCTGCAGAACGAAGAATCTGACCATTCACCGAGTTTTGTTGCTGAACTGATAGCGGCGGAGTTGTAATTTCACTCCCTAAAGAGAAGTAAGGTTCACCCGCGACAATGTCGACATCTGGGCGATATACTTCAATTGATGCACCAGCAATATCAACAATGTTAGTTTCACCGTCATACGCGCCATTGATGTGATAGTGGCCACGGCCAATACACCCCACAATATGCTCAACCTCAACATTGTTCTCGTACACCTTGTAAGGCACAGCAATCAAGTCTGGCGTATCCCAAGCTTTACCCAAAACATCAGCCACACGACCATTTACCCGCATTTTGTTCTCACGGTTGGAAAGCTCGTTATTTGCAGATGAGGACTGGTTGTTATTCTGGGTAGTCTGGGCAATTGACGGCGTTGGCATCAATAAAGCCACAGCAACGCCAATCACCAAAGAAACCACCGCAGCAACAATGGCTGCAACTCCTTTTGGATTCTCAATCACAATGAATGTGCCAGGAAGAAAATCAAGTTGCTTCAGATCATGTTGATTTTTAGGTGTAACTTCGTTGGCCACCGAAATTTCAGCATGCTCCATATCACTCGGATTGTGAAAGATACGGACGTACTCAGGCATGTAATCATATTTAGTGGTGAGCCATTGGCCAATTGTGGCCGCGTGCTCAATCATGTTCTTTTCAGATAAAGGATCTTGTTTATAAATAATCTTAATCATAGTAACTGACCCGATTAAACCCCATTGCCATAACGACTGGTTCAGATAAATAAGAGACGCCACTTTCCATCAGGTGTAAAACCTTACCCCCACGAAAAAGCCCCACATGCGGGGGCTTGTTTCTTTGTCTTGGATGGAAGGCGACAATGCAACCTTCCTTGGGCATGGGCAGCGGATTTAATAGCTTTATTCTGGATGGCTTAAACTCAATGCTGCCCTTAGGCTGCATGAAAAGTTCTAAAGCTTCACGGCGATCTATTTCATAGAGATCCATAGCAGCCTCGTGGACAAAGTGGACACAGTTATAGCGTTCCTGATCATATTGCCGATCGAGTAAATGATCATGACCTTTCATAAAGCCCCCTTAAGACCAGTGAAGCGATCCAGTGAAAAGATGTCGCCAGTCTTGGCCGTATTCAATCGCGGTGATTCAGCCTTGAATGTCACTGCTTTATGGTCCATGGCCACGCCCGAAAGTTGCAGGCCAAGCAAGTAATACATGGGTAAGTTGAGATTGTCCGAGCTATATAGACGATAATTTACTGTTGGCTTAATGTCAGGATACTGCCCCTCCATCACCCGTTCAAACTCATCAGGAAGTATGTCACCAAGCCCTGAAATTGAAACAGTTAAAGACTGATCCAGATCACCCAACATGCCAGAACGTTGAATCTTGGCTGGCAGATATTCATAGAACAACTGACTGCCATCAGATTGATGGCGCACATAAACGCCTTGATCATCATTACGCACAACACGATAAGTATTGATGAATGAAGGGTGTGTCAGCTCTATACACTCCAGCTGATAGATATCGACCGTACGATTGAGAAAGAACTTTGCATATTCCTGATCCATTACACCACCCAATCCCTAATAAGTGCTTGATCTGCTGCCAAGTCTTTCTGGTTTTGAACAACTTCAAGCTGAGCATTAACACGAAACAGATTGCCGTTGACCTCATTGTTCTTGAGTGAATTGGGGATAAAGTTGCATAGGTATTGCTGACGTGTACCCTGATCGATCACCAGATCCACATAGAATGATGCAGGCATGCTTTGATAAACCCGCCAGAATGCCATCATCTTATTGAAATCGACTTTGCTGAGGCTCCAGTTCACATCGACAATATGGCTATTGCGTTTAACATCGATGTAGTAGCGGCCTTTACCACCATCAAACTGTTGGCGCTTCACATCATCACCTGGTGTCACGCCATAGCCATTGGTTTGGGGATTCAGTTTTAACTTGTACATTACTTTCCTCCAGGCAATAAAAAAACCGACTTACTTAAAGTCGGCTTCGTTTTAAAAAATAGATTATGTTCATTTTAGCAAATAAGACTTAAAAGGTTTTACATTATAGATACTTATTAAAATATCTGATTGTTAACGCAACGAATTAGGGTTTTCGACTCTATTAATTGAACTAATTTTTTTATCAATTGCATTCTCAATAACTACATTTAAATACCTTACACAATTTACTTTAAGCTCCTTATCATCAGATGACGTATACATATTTCCCTGAAGGACATCAGAACATATATCTATAAAGTCTTGATCTACTAAGGTATTAATTGTTAAATCTTTTATGGCAGTGACCACTGTGGAGAACTTCTCATCAGAAAGTTCTGGACGATCATTTTTAGCCTTGGTATCAAAAGTAACCTTTCCTGAGACAGATAAACCTTTTATAGAGTTAATACGTTCTTCAATCTCAATCAACTCAATTGATTTCTGTTCTTTAGAAGACTTTAATTGATTTATTGTATTCTGATCTTTACTTTCTCCTTTGGTATTTTCATCAAGAATCTTTTGATCCAAATTTTTTATTTCATCATTTAATGTTTTTCGTTTCATTTGTAGTTCAATTAACAAACTATCTGTTTGGGCTGAACTTTGAGAAACTAAAGCAACTGTTGGCACATTGAAAGGAATGGTTAATTGTTCAATTGTATAAAGTGTTACGATATTTTTTTGATATCTTTTTAAAAGACTTTCATAACTTTTTGTTGAAATTGCATTTGATAAATATGCCTCACATAAACGATAGCTATAATCACGAAGTAATTGAATACTTGGAGTTCTCATTCCAACAAATGCTGCACTATCTTGCATCGCAGCAGATAGCTCTCCACTCGCTTTAGCTGCTGACCCACCTTTTGCCGCAAATTCTGCTGCATAAGCAGCCATTACATCTGGACTTGGCTCAGCACACGCGACCTTATTTTTAATTTCAGAATACTCCCCCTCTTTAGTTTGAGCATAAATCGCTCTCTCACCAACCAAAATTGCTCTTTGCCTAGCATCTATGAGTTGGCTTTTATTACTATTAAGATTAAAACTTCGGTGAATACTGTTGAAATTTGCACACCCAGAAAATAAAGCAACCCCAAACAGTATTGGTATAAATCTGATCATAATGATTTCTCTTTTTTAATAATTGTTCTTTTAATAAACAGTCATCTACAAGTTAAGTCAATCAAAAGACGATAAATGCCACCCCGAAAGGTGGCTTTATCTAATTAACGATTACGTCGTGCAGTCGTATTCTTAGAAAGCGATCGACTGATTGGTGAACTTGGATTATCTATCTGTTCACTAACAATCCTTGGTACCGCGCGTGGAAGATTGTTCTCCAGCTCATCTTTGACAATAAGCCGGACAGTATTTTCATCCAGTTGCTCTGCTTCGACTGCTACGCCTTTCACTTGGTTCACCACCTCAATCTTAAAATTGATCGAATGTGCACTTGGTTGTACTGATGCAATCGTCTCAACCTGAGGGCGTGCAGATCTTCCCAAAGTAAAGTCATATACATCCTCAAGATTTGAACGATCCTGAACCAGTCCATTAGGCGAGAAATACACTTTGCCATCGTGGACCAAATCTGAACCTGTAGAGATCTTTGAAGTATCCTCTATCTTGTTAGGTTTATAGAGAATCTGATTATCTTTATTCCTTTGGGCATCCATAAACACCTGTGAGCTCATCATCGCACGGCGCATAACATCAGATGAGGCATTGTTTTTGAGAAATGCTTCAGGGTTTGCACTCTTACGCATACTCTCAACTAAATTAACACCACCCCAACGTTTAATATCTGCCTGCGACCAAACTACTTCGCCTTTGTGAACAGATCCGGCAAGCTCGTATTTACCACCTTTACCCGTATAACCACCATCAGCAAAGCCCTGGTCTTTAATTGCTCGTATGTTGGCAATAATGCTGGCACCTTGTGCAATTGCTCCAGCTATTAAAGGAATGTTGTAAGGGAAACCAGCTTTAGAAGCTGCCGCAATGTTTTGCTGAATGGCAATACCGGCGGCGGCAATTGCATAAGCCTTATCAGCAGCAAACATGATCTTGTAAGCTTTAGATTGCTCACCGAACATAGAGCCAAACATTGAAGTAAGTGAGCCCATCATTTGTCCACCAAGTGCGATTTGAGTGTTCAAACGATCTTGCTGATACTTGTCCTCAATATCTTTGGCATTTTGAGCATACTCTGCAGCAATAATATTTCGCTGATCTTGTGCGGCCTGTAGGATTGCCGTTTTCTGATCTTCAAACTCTTGCTGACTAATTAATTGCTGTTCCATTTGTACTTTGATCGCATCCAAACCTCCTTGCTCGTTATAGTCAACCGCTGCAGACTTGCTATCAAAGAGATCCTGGGCAGTACCAAGACGGCTAAAACGATCTTGATCCTGTCTATAGAAATCTCCATAACCATTCATATCCGCCTGAATGCCACCCCAGTTCTGAACAGCGCCAACAATCTTATTACGCATCTCATTTTCCTGTGCGGCTTTAGAGAACGTAATCATTTTTTGGCGCTCATCAACACTGAGCTTGGTGTTCTTCTGGATCTCTTCACGTTCAAGTCGATAGCGTTCTTGCATAGCTTCAGTTTCTGACATCAACACTAATTTAGCCTGAAACAAGCGTTGCTCTTGAGCGAGCTTTAACAGGCCCAATTCTTGTTGCTGTTGTTGATTAAGTAACTCAACAGCTTTTTGTTGATCAGCTTTACTTAACTCAATGTCATGTGCAGCATTAAACTTTCTACGATCGAAGTTATCTTTTAATAGTTTCTCCTCAGTTTTTTCGAAATCCTTGTAATCATCAAGTTTGGTACGTAAAGCCTGTTGCGCGATCGCAATATCATTATCAGCACGACGTTGGAGTTCAGCTTTAATTTCCGCAGAGCGTTCTGGAGTGAAGCCTGCCTTATCAACATCCTCCAACCGGACTGTTAAGTTGTTCTTGATTCGCTGCACTTCGCCAGCAACTTCATTTTCAAGAGCTCTCTGTGAATCAAGTTGGCGCTCAATCTGCGATTGAATATCAACACCGGCTTTATCACTTCCCTTACTTGCACCTCCTTTCACTTTGCCTTGCATGCTTGGTGATTGATGTAGAAGTTTTAGAACCACACCATCCTCAAATGTCACAGTACTGTAATACCCACCGCCTTTAGGATCATACGCAGTTTGAACATCCTTCACGGCCACATTGGTTGTGATTGGGGTTCCCACTGGCATTGCAAAATCAATTCCCTTATGAAAAGAAGAAGCCCCTTTGGTAGGGGCTTTTCGTGGTCCATAATCTGAACTGACTCTATATGCTGATAAGGGCTTATCTGCAGCTTTTAATCGAGCTAAGTGTTCATTACTGACTCGTTGCCCTGACATGGAACCGCCGTAACGGACATCAAGATGTGCACCAGTGCCAATACCTGAATTACCAGAAATACCGACTAAGCGTTTAGTTAGTTTCTCTTGCTTTTCAAGTTCTTTCGTCCTTTCCTTATCTTTATCAATTAACTTATCAATTGCATTTTCTTGATTGAGAATTTGATCAATCAATTTCTCTTGTTGAATAGTTACACCTTCAAAACCTTTCTCCTGGTTCTTACGATAAGTTTGTAATAACAGTTCAGCCTTTTGTTCTGTTGCACCAAATTTTTCAATTAAAGATTTTTTAAACTCATTGTCCCATAAGCGGTCAGTAAGCATTTTGTTTACATCCTTTAATTTTTCGGCAAATTTAGCAATATCTTTTGCCGCATCAATAGCTCCTTTACCTGCATCATTAAAACCTAGTTTTGCATTTGCTCCAGCCGATTTAGCTAAATTCAACTGTTCATTTGCCTTTACTACAGCCTCTTTCTGGTCATCGACTTTTTTCTTGCTATCCACCAATTGATTGATCTGTTCGCTACTAATAAAGTCAAGTTGATTTAAACGATCAAACGCTTGCTCAACTTCAATTGTGCCCGATTTAAGCTCAGCCCAGATTCGATATGCCTCCTTATTTTCTCTATTACTATCTAAAACTTTTTCAGTTAATTCTTCAAAATCATTTTTAACCTTCTGAAGCCTCAATGATTGAACATTTAACTCTTTAGATAATTCCGATTCGGCCGCACGTAATTGAGCACCACTTAAATTATTTAATTCTTCAGCGGCCATTCCAGCGTAATTGGTTTGGTCTTTTAGCATTTCATTTGCTTTGTCACCATTGTTACGCATCAGAAGGTAAGTTGCTGCAACACCTGCAACAGTAAGCCCCAAACCCACTGGTCCGCCTAATACCCCCAATAAAGCCCTTCCTGCTCCTATTGATGCAGCACCTGCTGCTGCCGTGCGCGTCTGAGCTGCAGCCAAAGCGGTTTCCGTTGCTGTTAATTCAGCATTAATAACTGCTTGTTGGCGGCGTAACAATCCCAAGCGGATTTCCGAGTTGATTGCTCCTTGAGTTGAAATTTGACTTTTTTTACGCTGGAGCTCCAGTTTCAACTCTTCAATTAATTGAACTCTGATTGCTTGTAAACTTGCTAACTTAGTCTGAGCATTTACAACTTCCTGTGCTGCAGCTGCTCGTTCAGCTTGAATAGCGGCATACTGCACGGTAATTTGCGTTGCTAAAGTTTTGGTTTTAACTCCCATTGCAACGACCGATTTATACATAACTGGGATAAGAGTACCTAACCAGTAAGCACCCCCAACCATTGCAACATTGGTTAAGGTTTCCAGATTAAAAGCTAAGTACTGAATAGACTTAGCTATTGCTTGAGCTGCACCACTACCTTTCCCCGCTTCACCAACAAACTTAGTAATTTCATTGTTAAGTTGAGCAATCGTTTGACCGATGGATGTATCCGTTTTTGCATAAAGTTGATCAACACTGTCTCCAGCCTTCAGCAAAGCCTGCGTAATAACTTCGCCTGTTAATTTTCCATCCAACATCATTTCACGCAATTCGCCACGTGTTACGTGCAAGCCCTTTGCCATAGCATTTAAAAGCCCACCTGCGCCATCGACCAGACTATTATATTCTTGAGCCCTGAGAATATTCCCATCGATTGACTGGCCGTATTGGAACAAAGCCCCTGCGGCTGCCTGAGCTGTAGACCCACTCATAGCCACGGCTTTGGTGGTAATTTCTGTTAATCTTGCTAATTGCTCTTGATTCAAATTTAACGTTTTACTGTTGGCTACATACTTAGAGTACACATCATTAACAGATTCCCACTGAGCACCAACCCTTTGTGCGATATCAAATGTATCCTTCATCGCACCATTTAGTTGCACTTGAGTGTCAGTAACCACTTTGAGTTTATTGTATAGGTTGGTATATGCATCCATTTTAGAAACCGCAGCCCCAACGGTTACCAATCCAGCCATGTAACCTGCCAACTGTCGTGTTGCTACGCTAAGTCTATCTGTAGAACGAGTTGCGAACTCTCCATTTCTTTCAATATTATTTAGCTCATCACTTAAATTGCGGGCATTTCTTGCTGCGTTTCTTGAGTCAATCACAATGACTAAACGGGATTCTTGGGTCATCTTACTTTCCTTTATGCAATAAAAAACCCGCATAAGCGGGCTTCTATATTTTAGAACATTCAAAGTACATATTTTATTTACACATTTTTGACCAAACTTCGTTAAATGTTGCCTGATCTACTTGGGAGCTCTCACCTTCAATAATGGTTAACTCTGGAGTTCCTATAAACCGGACATATCCTGAATAAACACCAAATCCATTTTTTGAGTTAACTTCTCCACACAGTCCTTTCATATTTTGAAATTTTGCTGAATCTGGATCTTTTAGAATTTTTTTAACTGATTCCTGAGCTACCATTTCTCTATTAATATTTAATTCTTTTTCAGTTGGTTCTTTTTTCCCACAACCCGACAATCCAATTAATAAGCCAAACATACCGAATAATATAATCTTTTTCATAAAACTACCCTCTTAAATCAGAGCATAATTTAACAAATGGATTAAATTAAGTCATTAAAAAACCACCCTAAGGTGGCATTTGCTTATCTAACACTTATTTTGGATTTAGAAAGTAAAAATAAAAAATAAGCGATGCTAGCAAGATGCTGGCCACGGTTAGATAAAACCCCACTGTATTAAAGCTCTTTAAAAACTTATATATTTCCATAATTCACGCACTTTAAATACACCATAAAGTTATAGCAGTTACTTCAACAACTTAATTAACAAAGGAGGTCAAATTATTATCACATAACTCACCCACTTTTACTTTTAGCCTTAGACTTTTTATGAACCTCATCTAAAAACAAATCATCCAAAGCAAAAATGCAATCGTTAAAGATATGTGGACCAACAGGCAAATCATTATGCTCAGCATAAACATTAATGGCCTGCTGATCTATAGATAACGGCGTACCCTGTTCATATCGTCTGGATCTGCAAATCGTGCCAAATGCCAGCAAGATAGACTCAGCGGCATAAGATGATTCGGGTGGCTCAGGAATATGACCACCTAAGAATTTGATTTGCTCAATTTCGTGCGACGTTTTCGATGCGTAGGTTTTTTGGTACTTGTAGAGTTCAATGACTTTCCCAAGATATCAGCCTTATCTTTATCCGCATCCTCTTGGATCTTCTGAGCCTCAGTTTTGATGAACAACCAGATCGAAATACCAATATCACCGAGATTAAACAATTTAGATGCGTTCTCTGCAGTGTAAGGTTGATCAGTCTCAACTGTTTTTCCTTCGACGACTTCTGCAAACACTACACCTTTCCAGTCCTCAATCAGATGCGCTGCACAGGCATCCATCAATAATTCATGGTAAAGCTTGTCACCTGGATTAATGTCCATCACATCATAGCCTTTCGATGAAATCTGATTACCTGCTCGCTCGATCGCGACCTGAAACGGTTTATATGCAATCCCACGAATCTTGAATTCGGCTACTACGTTATCTGTAGCATCTCTAAACTCGCACCATTTAGACACAACCGAACTTTTCACAATACCGACTTTTAACGCCATAACGACCTCTAAAATTTAAGCAATAAAAAAGCCCATGGCATCCCATAGGCTTTGTTAATCAATATGTTTATTACACCAATGCACGCACAATGGTCGGACTGGTTCGCACCTGGGTAAAGTTGATATCAACAGTGATGATGTCATCACCACCGCCGTCTGGGTGATTGGCTTCCATTACTTCAAGCTGCGGGAAATTCAACGAGTATTTACTGCCTTTGCTATCAGTAATATCAAACGTCAGCGTAAACACATCACGGGATTTGATCGCATCGATCCAAGCCGCAGATGTAGCAGAGAACATGAATGAAGCATTCGCCTCAATATCCATCATCTTCTCTAAATAAAACTCAGGTGTATATTTACCTGAGCCAATACAGCGAATGGCTTCTAAATTGTTGTTGAATGACAATGTGAGTGACTGCAGACAAGCTTTTCCTTGAATTGACTGACCATTAATCAGCAGCTTATCAACATTTGGCATACTGACCACTGGACGGCTTGACGCTGCAACAGGATTCACTACAGGATTAACTTGTTGACGAGTAAATGAACTACCAACTAGACCAAAGTTACCTGTGATCTTTCCTGTAGTTTGAATCGTAATTTCACCTGTATTAACTTGCACACCACGATAGATAAAGACTTGGCCAATATCTTCAAAGACTTTTACCAAGGTCAGCGATTTACGTACACCACCACCAAAACTGATTGCATTTGCAGCCCAGTTATTGAATGCCAAGACACTCAAGAATAAATCAAAAGTACCGATCGACAATTCAAACTCTAACTGGCCAGTAACTTCTGCCTCAGTTACTGCCGCACCCTGACGAAAGCGTGAATCCACCACTTCATTACTTTGTTCTGTTGAAACGTTTTCAGATAACCCATCTGAAACACGGCGGACGGTATACCAAATTGGATTTGCTGGAGTTGTTCCCAACACTGCTTCTTCACAAGCATATAAACGGATTTTTGCGCCTGAACTCATTTATAGTTCTCCCAAATTTAGGCATTAAAAAACCCGCTGATTAAGCGGGCTATTAAAAAGTTCATTAAATTGGCTCGTCTGTGACTTCAGATTGTTCGTCTGTGACTTCTGGTGGTTCAACACCTGCCATTGCTGCAGCTACTGCCTCAGTTAAGTTTGTAAGCTGGAAATCAACAGGCGGTTCAATTGGTGTCTCTAGTTCAGGCGCTGCTTCTTCATGTAGACGAATATCAATCCAACGCCCTACGGGAATATCTAGCGGATTTTCTAGATCTGCTACAACTGCAGCAAGATCGAAATCAAACTTGCGCTTGTAAGTTTTAACTGAGATATCGCCGTTTCCTAATGTTTCATATACAACTGCGACAATCGTATTCCCATTTGCATCCTTAGGTACTTCGATATACCAACCTTCCTGGGCAAAGCCTAATGATCCTTTAATCAGATAATCACCAACACCATGTTTCTCAAACTTAATCGGCTGCTTTTTAGCATCCATATTGAGATCAATATAATCACTAAATAGCTTAGCAACTGGAGAAGCTGCTTTAAGGAAACCTGAACCATCAACAGTCGTGTTATGTTCACCCCGTAAAGCATACCAAGGCGAATAACTGCCATTGTAGCCTCGGCGTCTAAACCCAAAATAGTTGGAAGATGTGCCGATACAAATGTGAGCTGCATGCTCTACTGTGCTTGCCACGTTTAAACCAATGACATATTGAGCAAAAGTACCAGGATAATCTCCAGCTGCACCGGCATTAGCTGATGTACTTTGCAAGCCTAAAAAACTACCTCTATTATCAAAACTTGCTAACGGTGCGGACGTTAACATGAAGTTCGTGGCAAAACCGTTATTCACTAAGCGCTGATATTCTATTGAACTTGCGTCAACTAGACGACGCCACGCGGACCAAGTTGCTAAATCCGAAGTAGATCGATACCAAATTCGACCACTCGTTGCTGAAATATACACTTGGCTTCGATAACTATTTGAACCCGAAATACTTGTAACGAGTAAAGAGCCGACAACACCAGTTTCAGGAAAATTTAAAGCCACCGTTGCACTAGCAAAAGTATCGTTACCATAGAAACCCACGGCGGTTATGTTGTTTAAGTCTGCACCACCTACATCCGTATTGCGTAATGGTTTTCCAAATCCAAAATCTCCAACACGTAATACGCGACCAACAGTGTCATCAGATACTGATGTTGTTAGCGTTCCACCCGCGGCAGTGCCAGCACCTTGTACCTGAGACAAATTGGGATTTAAATTTGGGATGCCAGAAGCAAAAGGCAATATGAATTGCCGCTTACCTTGAGCAGCATTGTAGGGATATGGACGATGATCCCAATTAAATTTAAAAACTAGATTGGCCATTATGCTGTCACTCCATCAATTACCTGAAACGTTAAAGTCTCAGAATGTTGAGTTACACCACCAACCACAGCCTTAATATCCATTTGACATAAACCCAATGGCCATGCCGAAGTGCTTGCACCTGATTTAATGTTTAACCAGCCCTTTTGATTTGCTTGGTTTAATGCAACGCAGGTTAAAGCCGCAACAGCACTCCCATCAACAAGGGCTTTCACCTGCGATGTAAATGCAAAACCTGTTAAATCAATTGCACGGCGTACATCATCAGGCGGAAATTGCAAAGCCTCATCAGTATCAACAAGCTGTAGATTAAGGTTGAAGGTGTCACCGCGCTTAAAAACAAAATTGCTCATAAGTGATTCCTATAGTCATAAAAAAACCACCGAAGAGGTGGCAGATAAAATATTTAGGCAATAAAAAACCGCCTTTCGGCGGTGTAGATTGTAATGACGCTCATTTAGACTTCTTTTGCTCATTTTTAGCTTCCAAACATTCCTCCTCCACTTGGCGTGGAAAATTCACCATAGCAAGCATGCTATTTTCATCTTTTTCGTTTACTTCTGGAAAATCATAGACCTTATCTACCGCATCACTCACGTCATCTCTATAATCGTCACCTAAAAAACTTGTAAATACTAATTTTATTGCATCTTTACTAACATCAGCCCACTTGGCGTTAAAAGTAGAAAAAGTAACTTTACCAATGTTCTCACAATATATTCCATTAGATATTTGGGTAGGCGTAGGTGCAGTTTCTGCAATAGCAAACGCATTGCTCGATAAACATAATAATAGTGCAATAAATAGGCTTTTACTTTTCATGATTTTTAATTAACTCTAAATTGTACTGATATATTGTACTGGATAAAATCGCTATCCTTGCCTGCATTGATGGCTTGCCCCTGCAGACATTCCAAATGCTCAATATTGAAATACTCGAAATGGGCCAGTAATGCATCGCTGAGCTCAGTGATAGTTTTCTCTCCAGTATGAAGTCGGTCAAAGCATTGGATGATGATATTGCCGGTTCGCCGTGTACAAGGTTGATCAGCAATACCTGAGATAAAGCTTGATCCACCCGCTATCGTTAAACGACACCACAAGCCTGTTTTAGGCACGTTAAAGTTAGGGGCATTCGGATATTGGATTCGTTCTTGATCAATACCAGTGAAGCCCTGCATGCGTGCAATGATGGCTTGTCTCGTCTGTTCTAATGTCATTGCCATGTTAGCCACCGTACTTATGTTTGATTGTATTTATTGTTGTTGAGACCATACCCAATGGTGCCTGATCTGACCATCCATTCTCCAAGCGCTCAATATAAGGCAAATTATTTTGAATGTAGATCAGTGAGCCAAGCTTGGCATTCTGTGCAAAGAAAACAAATGATCTATTGATTGTGCCTTGCCCTGTTTTATCTGTAGCACTTTCATCATAGGTCTTAATTGGTGTCTTAGAAGCAATCCAATTACCTCGTGCTGCACCTGTATCAACTGGTGTAGCAGTGATGACACCTTGAACTAAATCTAGTCCAATATCTTTCATTAATTTTTCGGCATCCGACTTGACTTGGATTGAAAAACTAGTTGGTCTCGTTCCTTTCCAAGTCATTTGATCACACCTATAAAATCACCGACAAGTGAATTGAATTTATGACAGACTCTTAACTTTGCTTTTTAAGCCGGTTAAATCGATAATATACTCTGATGCTAAATCTAGATTATCATATACACCACTAAACAAATTCTCTTGAAAAGAATCTATTTTTTGTACATATTCTCCAGTTTGAATATTCTTTTCCAATCCTAATATTAAATTACGTTCAGATCCAGCTGCATCTTTCAATTTCCTATATACACTTTTAGATTTTGAATAAAAATCATCACCAGAAATACTTTTATACTCAGCTTGCCCATAAAAACTGACTATTCTTCTGTAAAACTCCTCTTCAGAAGCTCTTAATTTTTCTCGATTTTCAATCAAATTAAGATACTCTTGATTATCCAACTGTTTTTTTTGAACAAAACGTTCAATTTTCGAGATAATTGCATAATATTCAACAGCACTTTCATAAATTTTTTGAGAATCTATCTCAATTTTTGATTGGTAGTGCTGCCCCTTCCAATCACTAAATAATACAAATGCTGCGACAGGCGCTAGGAATGTAGCAACAAGTGTTAAAGTATCTTTAAAAAGCTCGTATCCTTTTTGAGGATCAAAACTAGAAATTGATGATTTGTTTACAAGCAAATATAAACCTATTGTCATATATAAAGCTGCAAAAAAAACAAAAAATGCAATTAAAGCCCTAATTTTATTTTTCAATTCAATGTTTGCCATATATCCCCCTAATTTGAAAGGATATTAGATCAAGTAATCAAACCATTCTCAACTGACAAATCCAAATACTTTGACTCGGGTCTTGTGAAACATGAATCACCTTGAATTTACCCTGTGGTGTTACCCATTCATCATTGATCAGCGGTATCATGGTTACTTCATTCTGCAGAACAACAGCCTTTTTATCGGTGGCCAAGACTCCAAGCGTTTGGATCTCATACTGACTATATGAGCCAAACAAGACACCACTGCCAGAATAATTCTCTTTAATCGCCGTATGAGTTTCAGTCAAAGGATTCCAATCAGTTTTTATGATCCGCTCACACGAAAACGATTGAACGGCATCAGCCAGATCTTCATTAAATGCCTCAGCAATATCCGCCTGCAGCTCGTCACGTAGTGTCATTAGATCTTCCTTGTAAAGAATACTGAAGAACGTTTAGTGAATGGCTTAATCAGATCCAGAATGTATTGCTCAGTGGCATTGATCTTTACTGATCCATCCTGATATTCCTTTTCTGACTCCACCGTATCTGCCTTTACACGCTTACGTTTTAAGGATTGTTCCTGCCCTTGGTAGAGCTCACCCTTCATAATGCCCTTAATGATCTCGTATGAAGCTGACTTTAACGCCTTAGGCACCAGTGTCACATCTTCATAAGATTTCACATTACGGGCAATCAGATAGGCTTCTGCCTTTTGCAAATAATCAGCCTTATCACTGGCAGATAAAGCATCAAAGCCTACAACATGATCAATTGCTTCTTGTTCAGTGATAAAGCTCATGGATTATTCCTTAGGCTCTAAAGGGATAAGTGCAAGTAAGTCGTCTTTACGGGTAACGCCGTCAAATGAAATACCTTTTTCGGTCAATACCGCTTTGATTTCATCAACCTTGAGAGATGAATAATCAACAGGATTTGATTTATCTTCGTTCTGAAGCTGATTGACACCTTCAGGCTTTTGATCACCCGTACCAGATTCTAGTTCAGCAATACGTGCTTTCATTGCTTCAGTATCATTTTTGAATGCAATAAATTCACCTTTCACACCTGCCAACTGCTCTTCAAGTTCATTCACTTTTTCTTGTGTCATTTGTCGTTCCCGTGCTCGGTTAAATGATGAAAGTCCCATTTCTGGATCTCCAAAAAAATTAAGGCGGGATTACCCGCCTTTTCGTTATTTGATCTTGTGCTTGAATGCCACGATACGGATTTGCTTAGGATCGTATACGCGCTCCCAGTTTGTGCCCAACGCAAGACCAGCATTATTTGGTGCAATACCTGTAGCACCTGCCCATTTGATTCCACGTGGATGCAATACAAAGTGACGGCGGTTAATCAGAATGTCGGTACCCGCCAAGCTATCACGATCTGTTTCCACTCCAACTGGTGCACCTACGTCTTGAAAGCCAATTGCACCTTGGCCAAACAGGAATGATGTAAATACATCACCATCAACAGGCATACCATCATCAACAATGACACGGCGATCCATAAAAGTTTTATAGAGCAACACACCATCTGCATCACGAACCGTTTCAATCAAACCTTGCTTAGACAGTGCTGCCATTGTTGCCGAGTGCATAGAAATCGCCGTCAGCTTGTCGACAGCATCGCCAAGTTTGTATGACGCATCAACAAATGAAGATCCATCGATCACCGCTGCTGCACCAGCTCCTGCCGAGATGTCATGAACGTTATCTGCCATGCTTGCAGCACCAAATACGCCCTTAAGTGTATTTACCGTGAAGCCTTGGAACTCTCGCGCCCAGTAATCTGCTACAAGATCACCAACAGCACCTAATGGATCATCACCAGACAATGCTTTAGCTAGATCATTGGCACCCCATGCCTTACCACGTGCATGAAGGATTGCAATATCTTGGCCTGCGGTAATGTTGTTTACAGTGAGTGCCTTGGTATCTGTAAGTACTTCGGACTCACCGCTTAAATCATTCCAGAATGGAATATTTACCGTGGTACCGCCGTTTGTTCCAAAAGCAATTTCGACATCAGGCTCACCCACAATACCGGATTGCCATAATGCAGATTTCTCTGCAGTCTTATTTAAAACGTATGGGGTGAATAATTCTGGAACGATTACATCAGCAATTTTTGTTTCAGACATTTGGCCTTCTCCTTAAAGATTAATACCGTGTTTTGCAGCAAGTTCTTTAGCCAGCTGCGGATTTTCATTTCGTAATTGCGCAAGTTTGGTGAGATTCACTGAACCATCTGCTTTGAGGATGTCGACCTGACCTTTGGTATTGGTACTACCTGGTGCACCAGTCCCGTTTGCTTTTGGCCAGAAGTAAGGCTTTTGCTCGCGCAGGGATTCAACCCATTCTTTTGGTGATAATGGCGTCTTGCCATCTTTACCAATGACCACTTCACCTAACTCATCAACAGCTACCGCTTTGCCGTCCTCATCTAAAGCGAATTTAGATTGAGCAAGGAATGCAATGTCTGCAGTCGCTTCTGGTAGTGCTTCAAGCTCGACAGCAGCCTGGACAATCTGACCCTGTACCACTGATTGCTTAAACTTATTCGCATAAGCTTCCGCGTTATTTGCTCGCGTAGTTTCAGCATTCAGCAACTTGGCATGTTCTTCACGCATCTTCTCGGTGCGCTTCTGAATCACTTCATTTACTTTGCCTTCAGCAATAAGTTTGGCTTCTTCGTCCTGATCAATTTGGGCAAACACCTTTTTCACAATTTCAGGATCAATGCCCTCAAATTGTTTCTGTAAACGTTGCAGTTCCTGTTTTGCAGTCTTAGCGGCATCACGCTCGCTCTGTAAAGCAGACTTCAAACCTTTAGGATCTTCATAGCCGTCTAGGTCAAGGCGGAACTTTCCGTTCTCCTCAACATATAAAGCACGGTGCTCTTCTTTGATTTGGTCTAGTGAATCCACAATGAATGGCAATGACATGTTCAAACCTCTCGATTGATTTAGCTAAGCCTTATCTCAAGGCGTAAAAAAAGCGCCTTAAAGGCGCTTTGGGTGATTAAAATTATTTGATTTTGAAGGAGGGATTATTAGTAAAATGATTTGAAATTTTTTGCTTATCAATTCTTACTAAGGTTTTAGGCGGAGCAGATTCAACGTCTAGTTTAAACCCTTTTTTCAATTTATCTTCCAAAATATCTATCAATAAATCTGTAACAACAATTTTATCTTGATCACAAAGAATATTATTGGTTCCGTCAGCAAGGTGAATTTTATGAATGTTTGATTTAACAAATTTTTTCAAATTAATTGAAATTGGCTTATCGTTGACAATCTCAGAATATAAAACAATCCATTTCGTTGCATCTTCTTTATGAACTCGTACTTCAAGCTCTAATGTTTCTTTTTTACTATTTTTTTCCGCTCTAATTTTTAGAGATTCAATATTCATATTTAATTTAACCTTTTATTAATTTTGACTTAAGATAATATCATGATTTTAAATATATTTTGATCTAATTAAATAAATTTAAAATCTTTTAATATTTGCTCATCTAAGTTTTTTAAATATTCCAAGGAATACAAACGCCCCTCAGGATCAAAGAACTTGTCAAAATCAAATTTACCTTCCTTATAGAGCTTAAAGCGCTTGGGCCCTAACCACTCTTTCTGAAAGAAATCATCTGTTTTCTTAAAGAACTCTTTAAAGGTGGTGTTCGCATCGATCTGGCCAATGAGCTGATCACGCTCATCGTTTGGTATGTCCTTAACTCGTCGTTCATCCATCACAAATGGACGTTGACCAACCAACAAACCATCTTTATCGACGGGTACTAAAATACTCCGACAATTAGGATGCAACGGCGGTACGCGCTTTGCAGGATCGTGGATCTCCCAAACAGTTCCATCCAATGATGCACAGAGTTTTGAAGTTCTCCCGTCCAGTGTTGCAACCAACCTGACATATTCAAACCCCAACTGATTGAAGCTATTTAAATATGCTTGATTTGCGACATGGCTGCGTACTGTCCTCACCGTGCGCTCGATGTCAGCCTTACTGGTATTTAGGATGCCGTCCTCATAATTCTGGCGTTTGGTACCACGAATGCGTTGGATAATTTCCTGATTAGTCTTTCCGCTGCTGATGCCGTCCCGAATTGTATATTCAACTTTCTGCCGAGCACTTGTAGCAATTTTGGAAAGTAAGTCATCAACCAAAGCACCGCCTACTAACGGTGTTTTCTTCGCTGAAGAGTAAAGCTTATTTCCATTAGGCTTCCTGGTCTTGCCGCCGTACAGCTTAGCAGTGTAATTTGCTTCATATACCGCCAAAGCTGTAGCAGAAACGGCGAAAACCTCAGGAATGGAAGTACTTAAACTGGCGAACCACTGTGAAATGAGATCTCGAATCTCTTTAAGGTTGGTTGTGGTATATAGCCCACCAGCCAAAGCAATCTTTTCTGCATCATTTAACTCATCTAGCAAATCCCGAAGCTTTGAAAGCATTTGGTCTGATTCAGAGTTAAATAATCTGGTTAATTCATTCACCGATTGAGATGAGACCCGATACAAATAAGCCTGGTGCTGAGTGAGCACCTCAATCAGATTCTTAATTTCATCTGAAACCATTTAACACCTCTACAATGGCAGACTATCCCGCTCTGCTTCCACACGTATCAATTCATCTTGATATTCATGTGATGGCAATTTACCTGTAGCGATATATTCCCAATATGTTCTAAATGAGTTTTTACCTTGTAATGCACCTTCATAAAGTTGCTTGGCCAGATTGATATCGTATTGCTGAACAATAAACTCAGGCTTCACGGTAAAAGAATATTTAGATGGATCTAACTTGAGCCACTGAGC
The DNA here is from genome assembly GCF_000413855.1 of Acinetobacter gyllenbergii CIP 110306 = MTCC 11365. Lineage (GTDB taxonomy): Bacteria > Pseudomonadota > Gammaproteobacteria > Pseudomonadales > Moraxellaceae > Acinetobacter > Acinetobacter gyllenbergii. Next base: position 24,299 of record NZ_ATGG01000049.1, read on the forward strand.
CGCATACTTAATAGCTTGTTCAATGGCCTCGGCAGCACACATCACAATGCTGTGTAAGCTGGCATGCTGATCATCCTGACGTGCACGGCGGGCTTCGCCTGATTCCTGAGTATTGGTATCAATGACCTTGGCGCCAGCTTCCAGTGCAGCATTCTTTTGGGCATCCATTTCCTTTTTGGTCATATCAATCCCATCACCTGAGATTTCCAAGTAACCACAGGTTGATTCCTTAGGTAAATCCCATACGGCCATTACACCTGTGACACTGATATCTGAATTATCATCCAAGCCACTGATCCATGGTTGAGGGTGCGCCGTATGGTGCAAAGACTGAAAATAATCTGCACTCAACTGGTAATACTTCAATGCCGCTTTGGCCATCGTCAGCAATGGTACCGAACCCACATGTGGTGAATTGTCCGTGGTACCGCAGAAGACAAACGGCGTAAAAGAAAGTTGGTTACCACCCAGATCAGGGGTTTTATCTTCTGGTATTGAACCATCGAATAAACGTACAGTTAAAGCGCCGTCTTTCATAGATAAAACACGGTGCACGGTTTTAGTATCATGGCCAAATTCATCAGCACTGTTATCAAACTGCTCCTCGAGCACCAACAGCTTAAGATCCTTACGCCCTCCGATGCTATTTTCTTTCCAGTTGATAATCGAAAGCGCATCATACATAGCGAAATAAGGTACGCCGTCTGCATCCACGTCTACCAATAAACCACAGCGACCGCATTCGAGCAGTTCAAGGCAAATACGGATAAATAACTGCTTAAGCCCAAACCCATCATTGGTCGCGTTATTAATCAAACCAACCAGCAAAGAGCTTTCAATAACAATGTCTGGCTCAAGCTTTGATACCAAGCCGATCATGGTTCGTAATGAATCTTGAACCCATAGCGGATATTGAGCACGGTTCACATAAGCCTTATAGATCTCACCTGCAGTATCACCTTGCTTCTCTGCTTCGATCATGCCAGCGGATTTAGGTAAATAACGAACAGCAGCTTGTTTAATCTCTTCTTCACCAGCAACAGCATCTCGCATCAGCTGCCAGCTTTTTTGTGCAGCAATATACTGCGGATGTTTATCAGTAACTGCCATAAAAACACCGTAAAAAAAGCACCTGTAAAAGGTGCGTTGGTTAAGACATACCTCGGATCCTTCGCATTCCCACTGACTTTTTGTCGATCGGGAATAAATACGCGATTGGATAAGTACCTGCATCATTCATATGGTCAAAACCTGACTTCTTATCAGGCTGGCCATAATCATCATAGATCTGACGTTCCAGGCACTTCGCAAAGTGCGGACACTTGGTTACGTTTACGAATAATCGACGCTCCGACAAGGTATTGCAGAGCATGCCATTCATTGAGTTAATACGATCCTTCACAGCAGGGTTTCTGCTGTTGACGTGAACCTTAAAGCCAGCCTTTCTAAGTAGCGCCAGATCTGTTTCACTGGCGTTGCTAGACTTGCGGTTTTCACCTGAAGCATCAGGATAAATACCAATCTCATGATCAGGATAACGTTCCTGAATTGCCTCAATCATTGCAGGGGTATCAAACAGATTCACAAACTCATCTACAGCATGCATCTGCTCTCCACGGCGAACATAAACCACTGCTGCCATCTTGGTGACGTTAAAGTCCATGCCTATATGTAAAACGTCATTCGGCTGAACTATCTCATTTGATGCGCTTAGCGTTCGATTAAAGCAATAGAAAATAACGCCCTGGTAACTCTCAAAACTTGCCTCGTATTCCTGGCTGAAGGTTTTAGGATCCATCTTGCGTTTTGCAACAATGATCTCTGACTCAGGAATATTCCCACCCTGTAAGGATGTATAAGAGAAGCTTCTACAATCAGGCTCATGCCCAGGCTGGCCATCCATGAAAGTGTCATAGCAATGGTTAAAGCCTTTCGGTGTCCCGATCCTTAATACATGTCCACCGACACGCTGTTCGCCGTTTACCACATACTTACAGGTTGAAAGCATTGGGCGAAGTACTTCTTCCCAAGCTGCCCATTTACAGTCGGCCCATTCATCAATAATCAAAAAGAATAAGCCAGATCCGCGTAGGTCATCATAATTATCAAGACCGACAACTCGGATAACGTGGCCACTTCTTAAAGTAATTGAACATTCAGTTTCATTTGGCTTGCCTGCACGCCATGATGCTGGGATGGCTTGTTTTAACCGTTTCCAGAAAACCCGCTTAGCTTGTTTAAATGTGGGTGCTGCATACCAGATTTCATCCTCAACGGATACTTTCCATTGAGCCGCTAGTCTTGCTGCTCTACGCATCTCGGCTTTGGCCAAAAAGGTTTTACCAAAACGGCGACCACAAACTGCGTCCCGAAAACGTGCTTCTTTCTGCCAGCCCCATAAATAGATATTGGCCTGTTTCGGAGTTAATTGAACTGAACCCTCAGGAGGATTAAAGAATTGGCTCATTCGGTATCTCCTCATCAGGATTCAAAACAATTTTGTAATCCTCATCAGGTGGTCGATGCTCCGGTGGATTCACTTCACGCTGCAGCTTTTGCAGTTCTAGCTTTTTAATCTCAAGCTCTACATCGGCTTTGGTCTGGCCTGCCTCATCACCGCTGCCTTTAGTAGGCTGCCCACCTTTCTTGTCATAAAACCCCTTCATGATCTTTTGCATCTGTTCAACAATCTGGAGTGTAAATTTGACGTTGTTCTTTTTAGACCAGAGCAGATCATTCAGGATCTTCAACTGAACGATGTCATTTGCTCCACTGATTTTACTCAGTGGCTGTTCGAGATACTCTTTCCGTGTTGCTTCAAAAACATCCCTGAATTCCTTCCTTAAATCCCGACCAGCAACCTTATTGGGGTCATAGGCTTCAACTTGCTGCGGTGACACATCGATGTTGAATTTTTCCTTGATGTCCTTAACAACTTCGGTGGGTGTCATGAATTGCGCAAGTGACCGAACTATATAGAGTTGCTCGGCTTTTTTTAGCTTTGCCATAATTCAAAATCCATCAAGGCCCATCAAGGAAACAGGCCAAAAAAATGAGCCTTATGGCTCAAGTAATAGCGCATGTCCCGCAGCACTTAGTAATGCTTAGATCAGATACAAACGGCGGTTGCTTCGCGACCTCAACAAGACGCTTAACGTTCTCGCTTGCCCCATGTCGTTTGACTACGCCTATAAACTCTTCAACGTCATGCCCCGCTAAATAGTGCTTAGGTAAACCAGTATTGTCGCTATAGACAATCTCACCGTCTTCATCTCGCTCAACTCCTATGTGATACAGCTCATGCTCAATCAAAGCACAAAAGTTTCGATCAGTGGTTTGCTCACAAAAGCTTGCATCTATAGTAATTAAATAGATCGGTACAAATCCAAACCAGTCTCGCATCTGTTGCTCTTGCCTTGCTTTGCGCCATCCACCAACGTTAAACATGACTTTTTCACATTGACCTAAAACCATTTGCTTTTTAACGGTACAAGCCTGTGATGCCCATGCAAATGCTAGAAATTCTTCATTGTCATGTAGCAACTCGGCTATGTGGTCATGATCAGGGTTATAAAGCTCAGCTTCAGCAGTGAGATAATTGGCTATTACCCATTCTTTTAAATCTGGTGCTGGTGCCAGCCGAATTGCTTCTTCTTCCTCAGCTTGATCCAAGAGTTCAGTCGGCGGAAATGGTCGAATCTGATTCATTTTTTAGTCTCTCAAGCTCACCTTTAATCCAGTGAATGACATAGCCCGATAATATTGAATCAGGATGAAAACGCTCAATCTTATATCCCAATTCTTCAGCTTGATAATACCGATCCATACTCCAAGCCTTATTTGCTAGCTTTCCACCGCGACCGCCTGACCATGGCCCGCCTTCTATTTCAATCAGAAAACGTAATTTCACGATGTGGAAATCGAACCGCCAATGCTTTGTGTGGATAGGTTGGAATTTACTTTCAAAGCCAATGGCATGATCTGTCAGTTCTTCTTTTAGGGTTTCATAGGCTTCTAAATAGTTTTGTTTAGCTTTCGGCAACGGCGTGTTGCGTGGCTTTGATTTATGCTCGTGCTTTTTCGTGAGTTGAAAATATTGATCAACTTTCATATTTCACCCAATAAAAAAGCCCCTTTAGTAGGGGCTTTAGAAAGCAAGTAAATCAAATGAATTAAGGAAGACCTAATTCGGAATGAAAATATTGTAATGTACAAAACTTAAAACGATTATCTGTTGTGCTAGTTCCCTTACCAACGCATTCGATGTAACTTGACACATACTCTTCAAATTCAGATGTAATCTTCTCTTTATGCACCTGAATTTTGTCAAACTCTTTCTGATTTCTAAGTCTAAATGTGGTTGTATCAATATCTTCTTGTTTTACGACCAAGGCTTTGGAATAATCCAAACCATTCCAAAAAAGTTGCTTCCCTTTTTTGATAGGAATTGTTTTAAACCCATTACTATGATTCAAATTACTGCGTAAAGGGATAGCATAAGTTATCCCCCCCACGGTTAATGAGATAATTCCATACCCTCTATTTTTTTCCAATACCTGAGCACGATCTTTAGCTATTTCGTTATAAGCATCTTGTTTTAATGATCTGATATCCATACTTTACCTTTGCGCACAAAAAAACCCCTAACGGGGCTTTCTTGTGTAGAATAATCCAAGGAGGTTAATACTATTTAATGTGGGGATGCCTCTACCGCCACTCATCCATTGAGGTTGATGCTATTTAACAAGGGGATACCTCTACCGCCTTTCATCTACAAAATAATAATAACCCATATCAAAATTGCTTGCAAGTAATTTTGATAAAAACCATGTGACATCTGATTGTTTCAATTGTCTCCCCCTCTTCTCTGTTAAGAAAGGTATGAATATTTATGAGCCAAATGTTTATTGGCAATTGCTATTGTCTCGGCATAAGGGAGCTCAGCACAAAGCCAAAATCGATATGTATTACCTTCAACAATATAGGATAGACGGTTATACGATATAGGATTGGCGGTTATACGATGATTGCTTGGTAGCATCAATTTCGCTTGCTTCAAAATAGGTCCCTTCTCGGTCAGTCACAACCACACCGTCCAGATCACCACCAATACAAATATTCATCATAATTATCCGTTAAATTATGAATAACAGCTTAACACATAAAGTAAAAAGCCCTACCGAAGGAGGTATTTGAATAGAAATTACACTAATTTGGCACTAAGGCTTTTCTATCGCGTATTTGATAAATGAGTACACCAATTTGTAAAGCTACGAATAATCCAATATTTCTAAATAAATCAAATATAAAGTCTGAGCTTCCAAATGTTAAATCTGTCAAAAACATGAAAAATACCAATGTAGCATGCAGAATTAAGCTCTTTCTCCATTTAATATCAGAAGCTGTCGCAGTGTTTAAATAGCCTATTGTTACAGCACCAACAATCATAACTATTACGCCCAAAATCAAACCAAGTACTTCATATTGATTTGTAGTGAAGTAAAAAATGGATTTTACAATTCCTGCTAAAATGAAAAAACCAAAAAATGATCCAATTGAATTTCTTATATAGTAGTAATTGTTATCCATACACACCCTAATAATATTGCAACATTAAAAAACCATATTTAAATTTCATTTTTATATTTAAGCCTAAGCTTTATTTTAACTTTTTGTAAGCAGAAAAAAGCCCACCTTTCGATGAGCTTGTTTTTTTAACCTCTAGCCTCTCGGCCAGATTCATCTTCAGGAACCCTATAGCGCCAATAACGATCAGGCTTAACCCAAACTACGTTGTGCTCAGTTTGTTTTTTGAAGCCGCTATTTACATTCAGTTTTAAAACAAGATTACCTTCCGCATTTTCCTTAAGATATTGCGTTTGATCATTTTTAATCAGGTAATCAACTACATCTTCTTGATATAAACAACCATCTTTCTCAAGATTGGTAAGCATCCATTGAATTACATCTTCAATTGACAATCTATTCCCCTTGTTTCTTAACTAAGATTAAACTCACTTCTTGAAACTTCCCAGATTCTAGTTTTTTTCCAGCAAACCATTGGCATTCATATATTCCTGAAAATTGCGACTCACCATTTAAAGGTGTTGTTCTAATCCTTTTTAAAATAGTCATGTCAGGGCCTCCAGCATTCAATTTAACAATATCGCCAAGGTTATATTTTGCTACTCTTAACTCGCTCATAATATTCTCATAAATTATTATAGAAATTATTATTTTGGTACAAGTTATTAATTTTCAATCCATCTTTAAAAAAAATTTAAAGCCCCGCCAATAACATATATGTCAGCGGGGCTTCATATGCCGTAATCCCTTCAGCAAATATTCATGTCAAAAATCGTCCTTGGTTCGGGGGGCACTACCCGTTAAATTAATGTTTTCATCTTCATTCTCCTGACTGATCGCTTATGCATGTCAAAAGTACCTATGATAAATTTTTAGGTAATAAAAAACCTCCCTAAGGAGGTCTAGATTAGATTACAATTTAGAAATCAACCTAACTTCTAAGCCATTTCTAGAAAAAAATTGCTCATTTCTTCTTTTATAGACAACATCATAAAGTATTACCGAATTTATATAAATTGTACCAACTAATTGAGTATCGCTTTTTCTTTCCAACTTCCTCTCAACTTCCATAACAGCTGGATGTAATTGTTGACTGTCATCTTTTATTAAAACTGATTCATACCAAAATTTTTGGTAGATCACATTATTGATTATTTTCATTTGAAACTCTCTTATTACCTGAAAGCATCAAACTAACATTAATGGTTAAACTAAATCTCACTATCTGTTGACAGCACAAATTACAAGATCAGAAAAAAGCCCACCTTCAGGTGAGCTTTTTTCTTTTATTTAGGTAATGTTACAGACTCTTCAATCTTCACAATAGGTGGAGTCTCTATATCAGGTGGCGTAGGTCTCGAAGGAGGCTGATTTGAATGGTTATTTGTCATTTCTTAATTACCTTATCCTTATCTAGACTTCTCTCAATCACAACTACTGGAGGAGTTGGTATGTCTGGCGGTGTCGGTCTATTGTAATATATTGAAGTCATTATCATTCATCATATTGAATCAATTATGATCAATATTACAGTTAAAATAAACATAATTCCACAAAACTTTATTTCACTAAATGCTCTTTTTAGATAATCAACTTTAATTAGGCAACCCGCCTCGTATAAGTCTATTACTTCAACAATTTTTTTAGACAAATTGTAATACACATGAGAAATTTCATGCTCAACAAATAATTTTACAGTCTCAATACCTGTATCTAATTTTGCTACCGACTCCACTCTCAAAGCCTGAAACAAAAATCTTGCAATACTGCACAAAGAAAAAAAAGTTAAGACTATTAATACAACAATGAAGCAATACAATCCTCCTTTTGAAGAGTTATCAAAAAGATATTGCTTAGAGAAAATGCTTAGAGCAGCAATAATCAGAGAAATGAAAGTTAAATATTTAGACGCTTTATTCTCCAAGCCAGCATAACGAGCCTTAATTAAGTCAAGTTGCTTAGTTTGATATTCAAATAATGCTTTATAACTATCTTTATCTAATTCATTGTTATTTGACATAATAACATTCACCCTCAAGGGATAAAACAAAAGCTCGCAAACGCGAGCTTTTCATATTGGCGTTAAATAAAAATTCGCCAACGTAACACAAATATGCCATAACTTGTGTACACAATCAAGTACCTGCCCTATCTTTCACAATTATCTAGATTTAAATTATAAAATATTACTGTAATTTCTTTGGTTAAATAATCTAGAAATTGAAACTTTGCAGTTGGTTCAGGGGTCTCAACCAACCAAAAAGTATATTTTTCATCATCCAATGAATATTCAATCGTTTGATTGAAGAAGGATACACAACCAGCAAGCATCTTTAGATCATTCAACTGAATTACACATTCAAATAAAAAATTTGCCTTTTCTAAAGGCTGATTAGCTTTATCAAAGTTAATTTTTGTGAGCTTGTAAATTGCATTACTAAAATCATAAATAGCTTGATCAGGTGTAGATTTCATTTCGTTAATACCAATGTTCTTTATTGAGATAAAGATTAATACTTTCATGAATAAATATGTTTATTTTTCAAGCAAATCAACTTTAAAATTCGGATAACGTCCTGAAATAAATGCTAACCCGCACTTCATATCTTGGCGAATCTGAATAGTTGATGTTTCAAAAATTTCAGCAGCCTTTCTTAACTTGGTATTATCTACACAAACACACCAGATAACATCAAGCCAAGCTTGTAATACATCACTTTCATGCTGCCTTAAATCTAACACTAATTTTTGAAATGCACGTGCTTCATTATCATTTATGTCGCATAACATTCCTTTGTTAAAGAAAGGCTCCTGAAAGCTCTCATCTCGCAAATACTTTACAAGCAATTCTTCTCTCTGTTTTTGGCTTAATTTCTTTTTAGGCAGAGATTTATAAAATTTCTGCTTTCTCTGTGTATCGCCATTAATCCATGCCCCAAATTGACGGAACCAGCCCTCTAGACTAAATCTCGACCAATCTGTTGTTTGCATAATAGTTAATTTTGCATTCATTGTTCATACCTCTTTAATATCAATGCCGTGAACCGTTTTCATTAAGTGTTTTTTAGTGCGATAACTTGGTAGCTTTCTGGTTGCAGCAGACTTCACATCCTCAACAATGTATGTACCTTCGCCATTGTAGTAAGTGAAATCCGCAAAGTATCTAACAGCTGGCTTTGCTCTCATTTCCCCTTCTAATTTAGTCTTAGGTGCTAGTTCAAATTTAGTGTGATGTTCTAGCCTGATAATCTCCCCACGCTGCTGCATCGCTTTGAGCTCAATGTACCGTTTGTATTCTTTTTTGCTGTCAAAGGTCATACCGTCAAGCTCAACCTTCTGAGCATTGAACTTATTACGTTTAGCGACCTTAGGCTTATCACACTGTTTAAGAATTTCACGGCGGTACTGATCGATGCTCATTGAGCTCATGCAAGTACCCCGAATAAGTCATGCCCCTGAGCAGCAGGATTAAGCCACAAACATTCTGTGCGTAGTGCAGTCCCACGACCAGCAGAAATGCGGGCGCTCATATCTAAACGTTTCCAATCAACTAAGAATTCGTCATATAGATCGCTTGCATAACCTGAAAGCATTACCATTCCATTTAGGTTGACCATTGTTTCAAGTAATTCTTGATGATCTTGATCACTCATTTCATGCCGATAGATCCGACCAGTTTGAGCACCGTCATAGCGGGTATCCATGACATATGGGGGATCTACATAGTGAAGAGTTGATTCTGAATCATGATCTTTGAGCACTTGAACAGCAGGACGATTTTCAATTAATACACCACTTAAACGCTGCCCTATAAGGCTCAAGTGTTCAGGATAATTTACCCATAATGATTGCGCTGTTCCGTATTGGCGCTTTGTATCTATACGGAAACCAGTTATGCCTTTTGTTGCACCAGCTGACCCAAATCCCATCTGTGCACGGATACAAACACGGCGTGCACGTTCAACTTTATTTTCTGTTTGTTCCCAAGCATTTTCGAAATCTGCCCGGCTATAGGGAGTTAAAACCAATTGCTCAACAAGTTGCTCTCTCGAGTTAGAATCTCTTAACACTTCGAAAAGGTTTACGATATCGCCATCAAGATCATTGTAAACGTCTGCATATGAACGCGGTTTTTGGAGTAAAACACCTGCCGCACCTCCAAATGCTTCTGTATAACAAACATGATTTGGCATATTAGAAATTATCCAATGTGCTAAACGAAATTTGCCTCCGTGGTACCGAATCAAAGGGTGTTTCATGCCGCATTCCCCTTTTGCTCAAATCCAACTTGGGTTAAGTACTCAGCCCATTTTTGGATATTCCTCGGATCTTTCAGCATGGTTTCTAAACGCACTGCAAGCTGCTCGTGAGATTCATTACCTACGGCGTATTTCCCGAAATCTGGAATACGAGATAACTTCCCTGCTAAAAATTTGATTTGTTTTTCAGTGAGGTTGTTTTCAGATTTTGATTCCTGTTTCTTGCTTGGTTGAGCAGATCGATTCATGCGGTCGAGTTTTGCCTTTGCCTCAAGTAACCAGTTTGCAAAGTGGTAAATCATGAGTTCATCACACATAGATTTTTCAGCATTGAATTTCTCGAATGCTCTAAATTCACGATTGAACCAACTTGCTGAGATGATCTCATTCGGATTGATCTCAGGATTTGCTTGAGCAATTTCATCACTCAATTTTTTTGAACAGAGCCAGTGTTTTTTATTTTTAGATTCTATTGATAGATTCTTTGATAGATTCCGTGTACCAATATTGGTACTGTTTAATGGAAATGTTGGTACTCTTTCAGGGAAATGTTGGTACTGTTCCAATGTTGGTACTGTTTCAGAATTTAAGCCTTGCGTATCAATGCTTTCATCTTCTAAGTGTTCCATTGTTGGAACTGTTTGCTCACGACCTTGTACACCAATTAATCGGTACACAATTACTTGCTTAGTTCTGCCCTTTCTTTCGCCTGTATCAAAAATTACGCCGTCCAAAATCAGCTCTTCTAAAATCTTAAAAAGCGTCTTTTTATTGATTTGACAATCTTCTGCTAATCGACCAGTACTTGGATAACAACAATGCTGTTCATCTGCCCGGTCAGCCATAGATAACAAAACTAATTTCTTTAATGCTGGGGAAGATCCACCCTTCACTGCTGTGAATTGTTTTTTCCATGCCCAGACTGTTGCATCTAAACTCATGATTCACCAACCTTGGGTCTTACATATCCGCCCATGTACTCAATCTTTCGAGCGTTATACAAACTCGTTTCAATCTCTCCCGCCGTATGCAATGAAATACGGCCAAGGTGAGCAAGTTGTTGTCTAAACTCTTCACGGGTTATTGCCGCATTTTCTTCGGTGTATCCACGCCTACGGAGATTTGCTTTATTGCGTTCAAGCAATTTATTAAGAAGATCCAATGCAGGTTCATACCAAGATTGAATCGCTTGAATCTGCTTGTAATCTGGAAGTCTTGTATTCATGAAACCTCCGCTAATGCTTGTGCTGACTTGGTGATACGGCGTTGAGCTGATAATTCAGAAACGGATGCATGGCGGATCTCATTGATCGCAAGAAAATATATGAATCCTGTTTTACATCCAAGTGGCTTGCACTTGATAAACTCGTCATATGAACCGTGCTCTTCTTCCACAACTTCAAATATGTTTGGAATTACTCCTTCGCAAACTGACACCACCATGTCCCCCACAACAAAGTCGCTGTTGTGGGTTGTTACTTCGTTTGTTATATTTATTTCATTCATTTGATTTACCTCGATTGAATATGACCGTCTGACCTGTTACAGCAGGAAAGCGGTTTTTTATTTGTCCTGAATACAGGCGTTAATTTGTTGCTCGAGAGTGGCAAGCAGTACATGCATTTCGTGTATAACCTTTGCCATGTCGATTGCCTCGCCTTGTGTTATTCGTCCATCAGCAAGCATTTCTCTAAATTGCTTGCTTACATTGCCTTTCTTGATGCCGATATTTAGAAAGGTATCCATCAGGCAACTGTCCCTTTTGCACTCAGGTATATCTGGTAAGTCGATGGCTGCTTTGCCATGTTCTGCACAGATCGCCTGAAGTATTCGAAAATCCCCTGTTATGCCCATCAGCTTTGAAGCTTCAAGTAAAGTCAGGTGATGTGTTTCCGTGTTGGGGTTGACTTTACTGTTGAGTACCGCAGGGCTTTTGATACCCATGCGTGCTGCAAGCGCATTTGCTCCGCCTTTAAAGTCGTGAACCGTGTGATAAGCCGCATCTAATATGTTCATTGCGAGTCCTTTTGAACGTGTTTATTAGATGGCGAGTTGACTACTATTTTGAGTAGAACGAATGTATACCCAATTAATGTCTGGTCTAAGTTCTTCAGCTTTTACCTGACCATTCGTAAATTTTTCAATTGGCAGGCAACGATCTTCAGGGATTCTCTCGAAATTCCACTTACTTAAAGCCCATGGAGTAATTTCTATTCCCCTGGCTAATGCCGATTTACTACCAGCAATTTTTATAGCTTTTATCAATGCTTCTTTTGGAGTGCTCATAATGCAACCGAACCCACTACTTAAAGTAGAAGATAATATACAACTTAAAATAGAATTGGTGCAACCTAAAATTCAAGATAAAATTCTACCTTATGTAGAAAATGGACAAGTTTCGATGCCACAGCCTAAATACTTGGATTTTGCTAATCGCTTAAAAGAGCTGATGGAAAAAGAAGGCTCGACAATCAAAACTGTTAACCAATTAAAAGACACTATTGGCGTTACTTATGAGATGGCTCGCCGCTACACATTAGGTACAGCAAAGCCAAGAGAAGAAAAACTACAAACCTTAGCTAATAGTTTTAATATTGATATTAGTTATTTGGATCATGGAACTAGTTTAGAAACAAATATCTCAAATCCTTTTCCAGTAGCAGGTCGATTAGTGCCAGTTATTTCATGGGTACAAGCTGGTACTTGGACTTGTACTGAGGGTGTGCCAGCCGGAACGCAATTTGAAGAGTGGTTACCACCCAATCCTAAATGTGGAAAAAATGGCTACGGTTTAGAGGTTGTAGGTGAATCCATGCTTCCAGACTTCCGCCCTAGTGATAAAATTTATGTAAATCCTGACTTTCAAATAAGTGATTTAAAAACAGGTGATTTGGTTATCGTTGCATGCGATGGGGAAACAGAAGCAACCTTCAAGAAATTGATTGTAGAAAGCAATGGTATGTATTTAGAACCCTTAAACCCGAAATGGCTTGAGAAAATCATGGAGCTTCGTGAAGGATGCAAATTGGTTGGTAAGGTTGTGGGGTTATATAGGGATGTCTGAACATATTACTCCTCAAATAAAGTTATTCTTTAATTAATATAAGGTTTAATTACTCATGGAATTAGAAATAAATACCGTCAGACATTTACCAATTAGTGAACTCCTTTTAGACCCATTAAATCCGAGACTTGGGGAGTCAGCTAATGAAAAAATTACGCAAGATCAGATAGTTTCATTAATTATTAATAACTTTGGTATTGACGATTTACTTAGCTCAATGTCATACAATGGTTATTTTGAAGCTGAACCTCTAGTTTGCCAAAAAAGAAACGGTCAATATTATATAATTGAAGGTAATAGACGACTAGTTACCTGTTTAATTTTAGGTCAAGATCCTCGAGCAAGAAACCATATTAAAGATTTCAAACACTTCATAGATTTACATAATGAAAGAGGAAGTCCAAATGTCATAAATCTTCCTATTGTCATTTTTAAGGAGGATGAAGACCCTAAAAAAATAAGTGCTTATCTAGGAATACGCCATATTGTTTCAACTAAAGATTGGGATTCTTTTGCTAAAGCAAGATGGATCAATGAAACCATTACAAATCAAAAAATTTCTATAAAAGATATCTCAATTATGACTGGTGATAAAAGCGGAACTATTAAAAGCTTACTATCTGGTTATAATTTCATGAATCAATTAGAAAATGACCGAAAATTCAACAGAGATGCGACTGTTCGCAAAGGCAGAGGTAGCAATGTGAGTTACCCATTCTCTTGGGTATACACTTTATTTAATTATCCAAATGCTCGAAATTTTTTAGGTCTTGAGTTTTTTACTGATGAAGACAAACCAAATTTAAATCCAATTCCTGAAAATAAACTAGATGATGCTGTTTTCGTAATTGATGCTTTATTTGGTAATAGTAATAAAGGGCAAGATTCTTTATTAAAAGATTCTCGTGAAATTCCTAAATTCGCAGAAGCTCTTGGGAATCCAGAAAAAGTATATTTCCTTAAAAAAGGAAAAAGCTTATTAGAAGTTAATAATTTAACTACAAATATCAATGAACGCTTAGAAACCATTTTCTTTGAATGTATTGAATCACTAGAGGATGCTCGAGATCGTATTACGAAAGAACCTCAAAATATTATTCAGCAAACTATTGCAGATAGCGATGATAAAATTATTCATATCAATAAATTATTAAAATCCATCAGGCAGCAACTTTCAGAAATTCAATCTAATTCTAAAGATGATCTGGAACTGTAAGGCGAACTAAATGTCAAATCAAAAAGTTGTCATAGATGCCGATCAAACTGAATTAGAGGCTCTTCTAAACTCATCTGCTCCATTAGATGCTGGTGTAATGGATGATCGCCATGCTAGTGCTTTGGACTCGATAGATACTGAAGAATTAAGTAATTGGGCTGCTAGAGATGCTGAATTAGATGATTTAGGGTCTGATGTTTCTACTGAAATAATTTATAGAGCAAAATTATTAGACGATGCTTATCCTTTTAAAATTGAGGATGGAAGTCTAAAAATTAAAGAATCATCAATAAATTTATTTTATATATTTTGCTTAATCTTATCTCAATCAAAATTAAAAGCTCAAAAGGGAGAAGCTGCATATAATCAAATGATGGCTCGATTCTTTGAGAGATCAACTTTAGGAATTATTCGTTGCTCATTGGGGCACTTAAGTAGTGGACATCATTTTGGCTTCCCAAGAGATAATGGAAGTAATATTAAACAAGCTATAAACTCATTGCCGAAAGATTTAAATATTTCAAAAGAATGGAAATATAATCCTATAGATTATGTTGAAAATGAGGTTTCGAATCAAAAAGATTTAGGAATCGATCAGATTATTTGGATCAAAAGACCAGATAATCGTACTTTCTCTCATCTTTTCTTTTTAGGTCAATGTGCTTGTGGTGATGATTACATAAATAAGTTTAATGATATTGATATTAATAAGCTCAATCAATATTTTCGACCATTTACTCACACTCAACCAGTAAAAATGATGAGTATTCCATTCATCCTTACAGATGATGATTTTCAGAAAGTTTCAAATAGAGCAGGTTGGCTTTTTGATAGAATTAGCTTAGCAGGTATTTATAATAAACATCCTGAATTGAATAAAGATTACGATGAAAAACTTATTGAACTTATATGTAATTCGACACCATACGGCGAACGATTTAAAAAGTCGTCACTCTATAAGAAATTAGCACCAGTTGAAAAAAGTGAAATTTAAATAAATGGTAAGTGTTAAGCTTACCATCAAAAATAATTTTTTAGTTTTTTTGCAATAACTTCGAATAATGGTGGTGGGACAGCATTTCCCACTACTTTATATTTGTTCTCAAGATTAACTTCTTGCTCACGCGGAAAAATTAGATCTCGAAAACCTTGAAGTCTGGCTGCTTCTTTATACGTAAAACGACGAGCTGGTTCCGAAGTTGAAAATTCCCATTGATCAGTACCAACTTTTACCATATCAGGGCTAACAGGGTGAAGAAGCATATGTCTTGCGCTGCTTACCATTGTCCGTGAAGTTTCGTCCCACCCTCTTTTACGGTTTCGTGACATATAATACCAATGAAAATCATAGTTATAGTATTCACTTACATTTGGCCAAAGAGGCAAATTCTTGAGAGCTTCCCGAATTGAAATTTTTGGCATTAATCCAATACCATGAGTAGGTTCTGGAAATTGAAACTCAAGACCATAATCATTTCGAATACCTACAATAAAGATTCTTTTACGCTCTTGAGCCACACCATAATCGGAAGCATTTAGTACTTTAAATTGGACATTGTAACCAGCTTCTGAAAAGACTTTAATTTGGTCTTGCAATAGATGCTGGAACGTTGCACTGGTCATCCCAGAAACATTCTCAACAATAAATCCTTTAGGCTTAATGTAATTTAAAGCCCGAGCAAACTCTTTATACAAATAATTTAATTTATTGTCTGCTTGGCGCTTACCACCTTGGCTAAATCCTTGGCAAGGATAGCATCCAGCTAGTATGTCTGCTGAAGGAAAATGTTCCAACTCAGTGATGCTTTGCAAAATGTAATCTGTTTCAGGATGATTAGCCTCATAGACCTCTTTAGCATATGGTAAAATATCATTGGCCATAATGACGTCAAATCCGGCATTTATTAATCCTGCGTCAGACCCACCGCAGCCCGAAAAGAGTGAAACAGCTTTCATTTTTTTCCTTTAGAACACTACCTTCATAGGCATGAAATCCTACGAATAGTACATTAAGATTTAATATATCACTAGCAACTTCTTTTGATATACAACCTAATTCATAGTGAATTGCTCACTTAAAAAGCTATATTCGTAATAAAAATGTGGAAACTCATCAATTTGCTTTTAGAGATAGGTTTTCTTTGCTAACTACAGAATAAAAAAGCAATCAAAAGTAGAAGACAGGAGATTTAATATTGACAAATTTTCTACTTTTAGTAGTATTTATCTCGTAATCAACAAAAAGCCCCGTGCTCTTGGCGGATGAACGGGGCTTTGCAATTAAGCGAGATAAGTATGAAACAAAAGTCTACACCTAGTCAAACGTCCCAACGTTTACATCAACACCCTTCTGCTACTGATTATCAGGTCAGTACACTCGATTTCATCAAAGTTAATCTAAAAGATGCGCTTAAGCTATTCCCTATTCTAGTTGTAGTTTTCCTAATTTGTATCGTTCAAATCTTTGTTGTTTACAGCATCTTTGGAGGATAAGCAAATGGGACAATTACATACAGCTTCCAACCCAAAAACCAAGCGATTAAACTCGTCATTATTGAACAAAATACAACCGACAAGCTATGACGCACAGAGACTTGTAAGCCCTGTAAATACTAGGGTTTCAGCATCATATACACAGGGTAAGACCAAGAATTTGGACCCTGTCATGCAAAAGAAACGCTATACCACACCTTTCGCGCAGTTCATCTGTAAAGACGTGAACGGCTACTACAACGTACGCCTTGGCCCAAAAATTTATCTGGTCAACGTATCGTTAAATTACACCCCTGATTTTGACGGTGAATTCTTTGGTGGTGCACAAGCTGCACGCTTTGAATGGCATTCTATTCTGGTTAAAGAATCAGTAGAAAGCGAAGTACGCCCCATCACTGATGAAGAATTAGCTGTTTATTGGCTAAAAGGTAATATCAAGAAAATCGTAAATTACCAACGTGCCATAGAACGCATAGCTCGAAGCCAAACACCACGCTATAGCAAAGAACAACGGATTGATTACCGCAACGCGCAATATAACGGTGCCTAAGGAGATTTATGATGAATGCAGCCGTGAATCAACAAATGGCATCAACCAGTACACTAGATGCCTTACAACTTATTCAGCTTGAGTTAAAAGCACCAAAGAGCAAATACAACAGCTTTGGTAAATTCCATTATCGTAGCCTTGAAGACATTCTTGAAGGTGTTAAGCCACTGTTGCAAAAGTACGGCGCTACCCTTGTTGTTAGTGATGAAGTACAAGAGATTGGACCAGTCGTGGTGATTACAGCCAAAGCAGTCTTTACTGATCCTCAAGGCAAACAAACCATGACTACCGCACATGCTGGTGTGGAGATCAATAAAAAAGGAATGGATGTCGCTCAGACTTTTGGCTCGTCCAGTTCCTATGCGCGTAAATACGCATTGAATGGTCTGTTCCTGATTGATGATACCCAAGATGCCGATACTGATGCATACCATCAACAAAGCAATACGCAGACTCAGAACAATCAACAGAATGCCCCTGCTCAAAATCAGCAGCGCAATCAGAACCAACAACCTGCACAGCAACAACGGCAGCAGCAAAACCAAAATGCTCAACCAAATGCAGCACAACAACTGACCAATGATTTTCAGCAGGCGTTAAACGCAATTCATCACACCGACAAAGAAGCAGATCTAGGTGCGATCTATAAGCAGTTTAAAGGCACACGCTATGAAGCTCAGATTGTGCAGGCCTGTAAGGCAAAAAAGGACATGGAGGGTTGGAGTGCGTAAAAACCTACATTTTTAAGTATGTGGCCAAGCTTCACGGCAAAGGCAGCTTACGAGGACGTGTAGAGGCTACGACAGCTCTCCAGGCTAAACAACAGATATTGCAAGGCAATGAATTGATCAAGGATGTCTCAGTATCGCTATTAACCAATCAAAAGGCTGCACGCACGCAGTCTTTTGAAAAGCTTAGTAATTAGAAATGAAATTTGGAGTAAAAATGCAAAAAGTCCAATTAAAACCAGAAGAAAAACTGCAACAGTTAATAGAATCAGGCGCAAGCCTAGTGAACTCAATAGATGCTGCAACAATCCTTGGCTATAAGCCAAATACACTTCGAGTTTGGGCAAGTACAGGAAAAGGTGACCTTAAACCTGTACTAACAAAAAATGGTGCTAGATGGCGTTTAACCGATATTCGCAATCTTATAGGGGCTTAGGCCCCGTTTATCTTTTCTAAAATCACTAAAATTGCTTTTACCTTTTCTTTTATAGCTTCTCTATTTTTATATAAATCTGTATCTGAGACATCCTCATCTACGGGATTAGGGAAATCAAAAATACCCATTCTTTTTTCTTCTTCAACTAGACGAATATGTTCTTTAATTAAATTTTTATAATCAGATAATAATTTTTGTATTTGATTTGGATATTGATTATAAATATTAGGATATTTCTCAAGAAATTCTTTTAATTGAGAAACATCTATTCCTTTTAGCTTATCGGAATTAGGATCAAACTTACGAAATTGTTCTTCAAAGAAATCACGTAATTCTTTAGTTAAATTATTTGCATGTTTCCTACGTTTCCACCCAAGTAGTGAAACACTCTTTTTAAAAATTTGCTTAAGCCTAACTAATATCATTTCTATTTCCCCGTATTGTTGTTTATTAAAATTGATTACATAGTGATTACATGGATTTTAATATTAAAAAAGCACTTACAATTAATGCATGTAAGTGCTTGATATATATGGTGGGCCCACCGTGACTTGAACACGGGACCAACGGATTATGAGTCCGCTGCTCTAACCAACTGAGCTATAGGCCCTAAACTTGAATCATATTATGTATATGATGAATGCTGCCTGATCTTAGTAAAATTTAACTTAAATTACAAGCAGATGATTTTATCAAATTACTAAAATAATGTTAAAAATCATAAACTGCGCTGATTCTATATGATCTTTACAGCTTGAGTAAAGATGATATTGCACTATTTTGATCATTAATAAGACATCTAAATTTATTTTGATCTGGTATTTTCAGATATGTATTTTCCTGAAAAGTCGTATTACACTGCTGCGACTCAAAGCCTATGATGATAAACATGAAAAAATTTTTAGGAAAATCTATTTTTAAAGCAACAGGTTGGGAATACAAGGTTGATCCAGCCATTTTAGAAAAGAAACAAGTCATTATCGGCTTCGAGCATACCTCCAACTTAGATACCATCCTCTCCCTCGCTTTATTCGAAATTTTAGAGTTAAAAATTCATACCTTAATCAAAAAAGAATTATTTAAAGGACCATTAAAACCGATTTTGGAACGCTTGGGAGGCATCCCTGTGGATCGCAAAGCCAATAAAGATATCGTGACGCAAATGGTTGAACTATTTAACCAAAATGCCAGCTTTAATCTGGTGATTGCACCTGAAGCAACACGCGCCAAAGATGGTGAAGAACGCAAAGCAATTCGTACGGGGTTTTGGCATATTGCCAAAGCAGCCAATGTGCCAATCATTTTGATGTATGCTAATGCCCGTACCAAACAAGGCGGTATTTTAGGGAAAATTTATCCATCCGATCTACAACAAGATCTGGAAAAAATCAAAGCGCTCTATGCGGAATACGATATCGACGTAAAAATTAGCTAAAGCATTTAGTTTATTTGATCAATCTTTGATGCTTGATCAAGATTTTACAGTTTGAATATGAGTGATGCTAGTTTTCAACAAAACCATCGCTATGCTAATATTCCTGCACTTTTTTTAAGTTTTATTTTTTGGAGTTACTTCCATGGCGGGTCATTCTAAATGGGCCAATATTAAGCATCGTAAAGCTAAACAAGATGCCAGTCGCGGTAAAGTTTTTACTAAATACATCCGTGAAATCGTAACCGCTGCACGTTTAGGCGGGCCAGATGCTGCAAGCAACCCACGTTTACGTGCTGTTGTTGAAAAAGCACTTTCTGTGAATATGACACGTGACACCATCAACCGTGCAATCCAGCGTGGTGCAGGTGGTGAAGACAATGATGATTTAAAAGAAGTTACCTATGAAGGTTATGGTGTGGGTGGCGTTGCAGTTATCGTTGAAACCATGACCGATAACTTAAACCGTACTGTTCCAGATGTTCGCCATTGCTTCTCTAAAACCAATGGTAATTTGGGAACCAATGGTTCGGTGGCTTACCTATTCACCAAGCGTGGTGAAATTTCTTTTGAAGATGTTTCTTTAGAAGACAAAGTCATGGAAGTTGCTTTAGAAGCGGGTGCTGATGATATCGAGATCGACGAAGATAGTATCTTGGTGATTACCAGCCCAGAAAGCTTTGGTGATGTCCAAGATGCGCTGACAGCTGCAGGTTTAAAATCTGACAATGCTGAAGTTGTGATGAGCCCATCGACTAAAGCTGAAATCAACGATATCGATCAAGCTAAACAAATCATGAAAATGATTGATATGCTTGAAGATCTTGATGATGTTCAAAACGTTTATACCAACGTTGAATTCTCTGAAGATGTATTAACGCAACTTGATGCTTAATTCATTTAGATCAGTAAAAAATGCATCTTTTTAGATGCATTTTTTATAGCTTATTTAAAAGCTTATAGCAGTTAAAGACATTATATTCTTTGATCACGAAGCTTGAATGTAGTGCAACGACACTGTCAATTTTACCAATACGGCGTAATAGAATTTCACTATAGTCATCCATATTGCGTGCCACTAATTCCAAAATAAAATCGGCACTCTGCCCCGTCACAAGAAAGGCATTGGTGACTTCTGGAATATCTTCGATTTCTTGCAGAAATTTATCAAAGGTTTCGCTATCGTGTTTGCTCAATGAAACCTGTAAAAGAATATGTAAGCTAAAACCCAATTTATTAAAATTAATTTCTCGTTTCAGTTGCCCCATCACTTGCGATTCAATCAAGTTTTTAATGCGACGATGTACTGAACTCACTGAAAGATTAATACGCTCTGAAAGCTCATTCAGATTGACATCCTCATGGGTCAAAATTTCCAGAATTTGTTTATCAAAACGATCTAATTCCATTCTACAGTTCTCACTCTGAATTTATGTTTTTATCGGAACTGCGCACTCAGTAATTTTTAAGGGTCAAGGGAAAACATTCGTTTAACTTTTGACGATGCTGCATGGATAACGCAAACATGATTCCGATAAACTTTTGGTTTATCTCTGTCTCAAAGCCGAAACAAGACCTTTTGAGCAACTGTTCAACTGATCTCCCAATTGTTGAACAACTTGTTTCGATCCCCATCACACCCTGAAACATAAGATAGCAAAGCCTTTTTATAATTATTTCCCTCTTTTCAGTTTTTTTAAAGTAAATTTGGCAATAATTTCTAATATTTTCAGCTTAAAACGAATTTTCTTTTAAAAATTAATTTTATTCACCGATAATTTTTTACTTTATCGGTCATTTTTCTGTTTTCTTTCCCATAAAAAAAGCCCCAATTAAGCAATCAGGGCTTTTCTACAACAACTTATTTATAAACCACGCCAATCGACCCGTGCATTTCGTTCAGTGGCGTAAATGCGCTGTACATATTGTCCAATCGGCAGATCAGATAAATAATCATAATATTGTTTTAGTTCGCCGTTAAACTGCTCAATATCATCATTTTCCAATTC
This sequence comes from Acinetobacter gyllenbergii CIP 110306 = MTCC 11365, assembly GCF_000413855.1. Classification (GTDB taxonomy): domain Bacteria; phylum Pseudomonadota; class Gammaproteobacteria; order Pseudomonadales; family Moraxellaceae; genus Acinetobacter; species Acinetobacter gyllenbergii. The sequence continues at coordinate 46,072 of NZ_ATGG01000049.1, forward strand.
CCACGGTGTCCCTTTAATCACTAATAAAGGTGCAAGAATTGCACAGACCGCGATATCGGCCAAACCCAGACGATCACCGACCATATAACGTCCTTGATTATCAATCAAACGCTGGTTCAGATCCGTGATCAACTCAGTCATTCTAAGCTTAGACTCGGTCACTTGCTCAGGATTCAACTTATAGTTGGTCGAAACTAAGCTTTTTAAGATCGGCTTAGAAATTTTTTCAAACTGGCGTAAATAACCTTGCTCACCCATCATGATTTCAAGCGGATGGTCACCCACTGACAATGCATGCGCCAATGACCAACGACGCACATGGACACCAAGTTCATCAGCTAACTTGTCAATTTCTAAGGCTTGCTCACGTAACTGTTCATCACGTCTCAATAAAGCATGCTCTGGATAGGTGCTATCCAGATATAAGGCGATTTGCGTTGAATCGGCAATCCAGTGTTTATCATCTTTCAACATTGGCAATAAGTATTGCCCAGATTTTAGATAGGTAAAAGCACGGTGAAAACCAGGAATTAAATTATGTGCCACATAGTCCAATTCCTTATGATCTAGCAACCAGCGAGCTTTTTCACAATAGTGAGACAAAGGAAATTGGTATAAAACCCGCATAGACTCTCCAAATTTATTTTTCTACTCGATCAAACATAAGGTTTTCCCTACTGTAGAAGTAAAAGTGAATCAATACAATGTCCTTTTTGCTCGATCTTCTATAATTTCGGCGAGTTTGCTTTATAAATATTCGTGGTGAGATTATTCCATTATTTCATAGAAAAAGACTTTTCGCATAGGTTAACAAAGAACCAAGAACTCTAAACTTATGTTTTTTAATTAGTATTTATTATCTACTTTTCTGTTATTTTTCTCATAATAAATGCTTAGAAATTATTGTGATATATAAGGCATAACTGATGGTTTAGTGGAAAAGTAAAACTTTTGTAAAGTGTCTCTTATCTATTAGAGGTGCTCACATGTCCAGTAATCAATCAGTGATCCAAGCTCAAACACAACTGATTTCAAATGATCAGCAGGCCATCAATGCTGCCTATCAAGTTGCTGACTTTGCATTAGAAGATCGCAATCATCGTGATCAAAATCGGATTTTGCCGACAGAACAAATTATTCAGTTTAGCCAAAAAGGCCTTGGCGGAATCCGTATACCACAACAATATGGGGGGGCTTTTGTCTCCAATAAGACCTTGGCACATGTGTTTCGTATTTTAACGAAAGCCGATGCCAATGTCGGACAAATTCCACAAAACCAGTTTGGTCTTTTAAATTTTATTAATATCACCGGTTCAGATGTACAAAAACAGTTTGTCTATGCTGAAATTTTGGCAGGCAAACGTATCGCCAATGGAGGGCCAGAAAAAAATTCCAAAGATACCAAAGCCATTCAAACCACATTAAGGTTAGAAAATGGTCAATACTTTTTAAACGGGGAAAAATTTTACTCAACTGGCACCAGCTTTGCGGATTGGTTAGCGATTCGAGCCTTACATCCAGATGGTTATACCGTATTGACTCTGGTTGAGCGTCATGCCAATGGTGTTGAAGTGATTAATGACTGGAATGGCTTTGGTCAACGTACTACAGCCAGTGGAACAGTAAAACTACACAACGTCGTTGTTGATCCTGCACTATTTTTTGATGAGCGCATTATTGCCGACACCCCAAATGTTCGCGGTGCGTATTCTCAACTTTTACAGGTTGCCATTGATGTTGGCATTGCCGAAGCAGCTTTTGACGACACCTTATCCAGCATTCGTAAAGCACGTCCCATTATTGATGCAGGCGTAGAAAAAGCCAGTGAAGAACATTACACCTTACAAGAAGTTGGCAAACTGAATATCCTGCTCGATGCTGCCATTTTATTGCTGGATGATGCTGCCGAATATCTAGATGAACTTGATCAAATCGCTGAGATTTCTGCCGAGCAAGCCGCGCACGCTTCTATTTTAGTAGCAGAAGCAAAAATTTATGCCAATGATGCTGCCCTGCATATCTCAGAGAAGCTACTCGAACTTGGTGGCAGCCGTGCCAGCCTGAGCCAACATAATCTTGATCAACACTGGCGCAATGCCCGTGTACATACCTTACATGATCCTGTGCGTTGGAAATTCCATGCCATCGGTGACTATTACCTCAATGGTACGCACCCTGCCCGCCATGCTTGGATTTAAGGAGCACATCATGACCTCATACCAAGAATTACAAGGTTTTGCCAAAACCCATATTAAAGCAGCGCATATTATCCAAAGTGATGCAGAAGCACTAGACATTGCCACGCAACTCAGCCAACAGTTTAAACAAGCAGCAGTTGAACGCGATGCCAATCGAAACTTGCCATTTACTGAAATCGAAAGCTATAGCCAGTCTGGTTTATGGGCGATTACCGTACCTAAACAATATGGTGGTGCAGAGGTTTCCAGCCTCACTGTTGCCAAAGTCATTGCGCTGTTTAGCGGTGCGGATGGTTCGATTGGACAAATTCCACAAAATCACTTCTATGCATTGGAAGTATTGCGTAATACAGGCACAGAAGCGCAAAAGAAACGTCTCTATCAAGAAGTCTTACAAGGTGCACGCTTTGGTAATGCGCTGGCTGAATTTAAAACCCGCACATCTGCCCATAAGCAAACAACATTGATTCCAAATGAGAAAGGCTATCTGATTCAAGGAGAAAAGTTTTATTGCACGGGTAGCCTGTTTGCACATCGTATTCCTACTTTAGTGGTTGATGAAACGGGCAATGAGTTTCTGGCTTTTGTACAACGCGACAGCCAAGGCTTAGAACTGATTGATGACTGGTCTGGTTTTGGGCAACGCACCACGGGCAGCGGCACAGTTAAGTTTAATCAGGTCTTTGTTGCCAAAGAGGATGTGATTCCTTTTGATACTGCCTTTAAGCAACTGTCTTTAGTTGGCCCCTTTGCCCAGATCATGCATGCTGCGATTGAAGTCGGCATTGCCCGTGCTGCCTTTGAAGAAACACTGGAACGTGTACGTGTGGCGCGTCCTTGGATTGATGCCAATATTGAATCTGCGACGCAAGACCCCTTAACCCTATCAGAGCTGGGACGTGTCGCAACCGATGTCAAAGCCAGTGAACTTTTACTGAAACAAGCAGCTCGATCTGTAGATATCGCCAAACAGGATCTCAATGCGGAAACTTTAGCCAAAGCCTCAATTGATGTGGCCAAAGTGCGTGCGCATAGTACCGAAACAGCATTAAAAGCCTCATCTAAATTGATTGAGTTGGCGGGTAGTCGTGGCAGTCAACGTGCTGATGGTCTGGATCGACATTGGCGTAATGCGCGGGTTCATACCTTGCATGATGCTGCACGCTGGAAATATTACTTCATTGGTAATTATGTGTTGAATGGCATTCTGCCACCGCGTCGGGGGACATTGTAATGGGTCAAAACCTGCCGAAGAAAATTTTACTGAATGCCTTTGATATGAATTGTGTCGGTCATATCAATCATGGTTTGTGGACGCATCCTCGTGATCAATCACATCGCTTTAATGAACTGAGTTATTGGACTGAGTTAGCCCAAACGCTGGAGCAAGGTCTATTTGATGGTTTATTTTTGGCGGATATTACAGGGGTTTATGATGTCTATCAAAATGGGATTGATCTGACCCTAAAAGAGTCCATTCAACTGCCTAGCCATGACCCTTCTACCCTGATTTCGGCAATGGCCTTGGTCACACAAAATTTAAGCTTTGGTGTCACGGTCAATTTGAGCTATGAACAGCCCTATCAATTTGCACGGCGTTTTGCCAGTTTGGATCATTTAACTCAAGGTCGTTTGGGCTGGAATATTGTCACAGGCTATTTGGACAGTGCTGAACGCTTAATTGGGCAAAAAGGCTTGAAAGATCACGATGCCCGTTACGATCAGGCTGAGGAATTTTTACAGCTTTGCTATAAATATTGGGAAGGTTCTTGGGAAAATGACGCTTTAAAGAAAGATAAGCAACAGCGTATCTTTACCGATCCGAACAAAGTCCATTCGATCAATCACCAAGGCCAATACTATCAAAGCCAAGGTGTGTTTCAAGTTGCGCCGTCGGTTCAACGCACCCCAACACTCTTCCAAGCAGGTGCTTCACCGAAAGGACTACAGTTTGCCACGCGTCATGCCGAATGTATTTTTATTGGTGGTGATCAGCCTGAAAAAATTCGTCAGCACGTTAATAAAATACGACTACAAGCAACACAGCAAGGTCGAGATGAAGATACGATTAAAATCTTTGTCGGCATTACCGTGGTTGTGGCTGAAACACATGAACTTGCCCAACAGAAATTGGCTGAATATCGCCAATATGCCAGCCCTGAAGCAGGTTTAGCGCATTATGCCAGTTCAGTCGGCATTGATCTTGCCAAGTTTGCAGATGATGAAGCGATTCCTTATCAAAAGAGCAATAGCATTGCCTCAGTCAATGAGAAGTTTAAAGAGCAGCGCATCAGCAAAAATGACCTGAAAGCACAGCATGTTCTGGGTGGACGTTATCCGCTGATTGTCGGGAGTGGTGTTGAAGTTGCGGAATATCTGATTGAGTTACTCGATCAAACGGGCATTGATGGTTTTAACCTGACTCGTACCGTTGCACCTGAATCACACCATGATTTCATTCGACTGGTGATTCCAGAGTTACAGCAACGCGGACGTTATAAAACTGAATATTCCACAGGTTCATTACGCAATAAACTGTTTGCCCAAGGGGATCATTTAGCTGCAAGCCATCCTGCCGATCAGTTTCGATGTAGAGCGCAGAACAACACACATGACTTAAAAACAATTGAAGAAATTAGTGCTTAGCATTTAAACATTTAAGAATAGAATTGGAGAAATATATGGCTCAAACAGCCTCTAAAAAATGGTTGGGTATTGGCCTTGTCGTTGTTGTTGCGATTATTGCCTTATTGATTTGGAATAAACAAAGACAGAACCACAGCAGCGAACTGGTAATTGGGATTAGTCCGTCTTTTGCACACCCGCTACAAGTCGCTGCGGATGAAGCCAAACAACAGGGTTTAAATGTCAAATTGGTGGAATTTTCTGATTGGAACACGCCGAACATTACACTAAATCATGGTGATATTGATGCGAACTTTTTCCAGCATCAGCCCTTCTTGGACAATGCCATTAAAGAAACAGGCTTTAAATTAAAATCATTTGCGGCAGGTGCAGCATCGCATGTCGGACTGTATTCAAAAAAATATAAAAGCTTTGAGGAACTGCCAAATGGTGCAACAGTTGCCATTCCGAATGATCCTGTGAATCAAGGTCGTGCTTTATTGCTGTTGCAACAAGCCAAGCTGATTGAACTGAAAGACAGCAATAATCACCTTTCTGCTCTGAAAGACATTACTGCAAATCCGAAGAACCTGAAATTTACCGAAGTTGAAGGCCCACAAACTGCACGTGCCATTGATGATGTTGATCTGGCGTTTGGCTATCCACATTACCTACGTCTAGCCAAAACAGCTGATCCTGAAAGTGCCTTATTGTTTGATGACAATACCAATAAGCGTTATGCGATTTTATTTGTGGTGCGTGATGACTATCAGGATAAAGACAGCAAACTACAGAAGTTTGTCGAAATTTATCAAAACTCACCGAAAGTCAAAGCAGCCTTGGATAGTGATTTTGGTCCAACGTTGTGGTTCCCAGGCTGGAAATAAGGAGAACGATGATGGTGAGTTTTGGTTCACAAGTTGATTTTTCAGTTCCACATCTGAAAATCCGTGGTTTAAATAAGTTTTACGAGGTTCAGGGCCAACGCTTACATGCATTAAAAGACATTAATGTGGATATTCCTAAAGCACAGATTGTCGGGATTATCGGAAAAAGTGGTGCAGGTAAATCCTCCCTGCTGCGTACCTTAAATGGTCTGGAGTCGATTGATACAGGCAGTATTTTGATTCATCAGCAAAATATTGCTGAACTCAGCCATGTCGAGTTGATTAAAACTCGACAGAAGATTGGCATGATTTTTCAGCATTTTAATCTGATGTCTGCAAAAACCGTATGGGAAAATGTGGCGCTACCGCTACGTATTGCTGGTTATGACAAGGCCGAAATAGAGCAACGGGTCAGTGATGTACTGACGCTGGTTGGATTAGCAGCAAAGCGAAATGATTACCCGGCTCAATTGTCTGGTGGGCAGAAACAACGTGTGGGCATTGCCCGTGCCTTGGTTTCTCAACCCGAAATTCTGCTCTGTGATGAGGCGACCTCAGCTCTCGACCCAGAAAGCACGGCCAATATTTTATCGTTGTTAAAGCAGATCAACCGAGACCTCGGCTTAACCATTGTCTTGATCACCCATGAGATGCAAGTCATTCAAGAAATTTGTGATCAGGTGATCGTGATTGATCATGGTGAGATTATCGAGTCTGGGCAAGTCTGGTCGGTATTTTCCGATCCACAACAACAGATCACACGGGAATTACTCAATTTTGAGCAGGTAAATTTACCTTTTGAACTGAGTCAAACCATTCTGCCTCAGAGTACCCATCAGATTTTAAAGCTAAAATATGTCAGTGAATCGCAAGCCGTTCCTGATTTATATCAACTATTGGATGGCTTTAATCGTCCAGTTCAGGTCTACCACAGCCAAATTAATAGCATTCAACAGCGAACCATTGGCTCATTGATTATCGGGGTTCCCTCTTCGGAATTTGATTTAACTCACTCCCACTTTGAAAAACATCCGGCAATAACACAACTTGAGGTGATCGGATATGTACAATCAACTCATTGATCTGTTACTCACAGGTACGACCGATACTTTAATCATGGTCGGTGTCTCTGCGATTTTGGCCTTTTTGATTGGTCTGCCGATTGCCTTGATTTTGGTCAGTACCGCAGATTTTGGGATTTACCCATCCAAGAAAATTAATCAGCCTTTGGGCTGGGTGATTAACATCACTCGATCCGTGCCCTTCCTGATTTTAATGGTGGCATTGATTCCATTTACCCGTTGGATCGTTGGCACCAGTTATGGGGTCTTGGCTGCGATTGTGCCCTTAACCATCGCCGCTATTCCATTCTTCGCCCGTATTGCCGAAGTCAGCCTACGTGAAGTCGATCAAGGTCTGATTGAAGCAGCACAAGCGATGGGCTGTAATCGTAAACAGATTCTTTGGCATGTGTTACTCCCTGAAGCCTTGCCAGGGATTGTCGCAGGTTTTACCGTGACCATTGTGACCATGATCAGTTCCTCTGCCATCGCAGGTGCGATTGGTGCAGGTGGTTTGGGCGATATTGCTTACCGTTACGGCTATCAACGTTTTGATATGCAAGTGATGCTGGCGGTAATTTTAGTGCTGATTGTTTTGGTGATGTTGGTACAAGTCACAGGCGATAATATTGCCAAACAACTGGATAAACGCAAAGTTTAAGCTCGAAATAAAAATCCATACTCGCCATGACCTGACTTTGTCATGGCTTTCATGTAAAATCAGCAGCAATTTTTAAATAACACATTTGTGAGTGGTTTCATGGGTTTTAATTGCGGTATTGTTGGTCTGCCAAACGTAGGTAAATCTACATTATTTAATGCATTAACAAAGGCAGCGATTGCGGCTGAAAACTTTCCGTTTTGTACCATTGAACCGAATACAGGGATTGTTCCTGTTCCAGATCCACGCCTAGATAAACTTACAGCAATTGTTAAACCACAACGTGTTATCCCGACCACAATGGAATTTGTTGATATCGCAGGTCTAGTTGCTGGTGCATCAAAAGGTGAAGGCTTGGGTAACCAATTCCTTGCCAACATCCGTGAAACGGATGCAATTGCACACGTTGTTCGTTGTTTCGAAGATGAAAACGTGATTCACGTAAATGGTAAAATTGATCCTTTAGATGATATCGCGACCATCAACACCGAACTTGCACTTGCTGACCTTGATACCGTTGCCAAAGCATTGTTACGTTTGACTAAAGCGGCGAAAGGCGGTGACAAAGAAGCACTTGCAACCAAAGCTGTATTAGAAAAAATCCAACCTTTGCTTGATGAAGGTAAACCAGCACGTGCGGCTGACCTTTCTGATGACGAACGTAAAGCGGTTCGCGGTTTTGGTTTAATGACACTTAAACCAACCATGTATATTGCGAACGTTGCAGAAGATGGTTTTGAAAATAACCCGCATCTTGAAGCGGTTAAAAAACTTGCTGCTGAAGAAAATGCGATTGTTGTACCGCTTTGTAACCAGATCGAAGCTGAGATTTCATTGTTAGAAGATGAAGACCGTGCTGAATTCTTGGAAGCGATGGGCATGGAAGAACCAGGCTTAAATGTCGTGATTCGTGCAGGTTATAGCTTACTTGGCTTACAAACTTACTTCACTGCGGGCGTACAAGAAGTTCGTGCTTGGACTGTTAAGGTCGGTGCGACTGCGCCACAAGCGGCTGGTGTGATTCATACTGACTTCGAAAAAGGCTTTATCCGTGCTGAATGTGTTGCTTATGATGACTTCATTCAATACAACGGTGAAAGCGGTGCCAAAGAAGCAGGTAAATGGCGTTTAGAAGGTAAAACCTATGTCGTTCAAGACGGCGATGTATTACACTTCCGTTTTAATGTATAAATCAGTTTTTTGATTTCCAAACCGTCAATGAGGATCTTATTGGCGGTTTTTTATTTAAAATATTCATCGAAAATAAAAACTTTATGAATACCGATGCGTATAGATAACAATCCAACAAAAACGCTCATTTATAATTTTTATCCAGCCATTTTTTAATCGAAGCAATGTCTTTGAATTTATAATAAACCCGCCCCTCTACCTGTCCTTCAAAACCTTCTGAATCATCACCTAGTAGACTTGTTAATTCTGTTAACTTCATATTTTTATCTATCTGATAAAGATTAACTTCATAAGAATTACCTTCTACTTGAGGGGTACAACAATAATATGATGTATGCAGAGTTATAATTAAAGGCAATTTTTCCATTTTTGGTCTATAAACACTAACGGCTAAAAGTTTAGGCCTTTCTTTAGCAGCAAAATCAAAATATTCATTTACAAAAACCTTGTTTTTTAGAATTTCCAATATAATTTTTTAAAGTCTCACCTTGTTCCGATGAGCACGTATAATTAAATAATTTATAGTCATTTTTCTTAAAAATACTTAACGCTATCTCTTCATGAAGATGACAGTGCTCTTTTGCCCACGCATTCTTATAACAGAATAAAAATATTAAAATAAACAGAAAATGCATAAATTTCTTTTTCATTTCACAATTCCATATTATTCACATATTAATTGTAACTTTAATAGAAAATTCAATATCTTTTTAGAAAAGAAATACGCTCTTTTGTCATTTCAGTTTGGCATGCTATAGCTTCAAAATGACTTTCTCGTCCAAATTCATCTTCATTTGCAATACATAGCTTTTCTTTCTTCTTAACCCAGTTTCTTTGAGATGTTCTTAACTTTTCTTTTTCATCTTGGGAAAGTTTAGATATTTTATTTTTATAAACTGAGTTTAGCTCTTTGTCATTTTCTTGTTATTCAATTAAATAACAATTCAATATATCATTAAAAACAGTACTTTCAGGTTTACAAATCAGAATATTTTTATCTGCATAGACATACATAGTTAACCATATAAAATACAACCCAATAAATACTCTCATTTATAATTCTTATCCAGCCATTTTTTAATAGTAGCAATGTCTTTGAATTTAAAATGCATATAATCATCAGATACTCCCTCCAACCCACTCTGAGAGTTCCCAAGAATATTACTTATATCAACCAACCTAACTCTTTTCTCAGTTAAATAAATTTCATATAAGTTAACATTATAAAGAATACCATTGACTGTTGGAGAATCCCATACTTGTGTATGAAGTGTAATTAACAATGGTCTCTGATTATCTTTTTTATAAACACTTACAGCTTCCAACTTCGGCAACCACTTCCCTATATTTATATCATATTTATTAATAAATATTTTTTGATTACCTCCTTCTAAATAATTAATCACAACAGGATTTTCTTCATTACAAGATTTACTTACTATTCGAAAATCATTTTTAACCTTAAGACTTATTTTCGTATATTTTACATCACAGCCTTCATAAGTATCATTCGTTTTTGCATTAGTACAACCAATTATTAAAAAGAGTATTGTAATTAACAGAAATTTCATAAGACATCACTATTTAAAAATATTTTTAGACTTGTCAAAAAAAGAACGTCTATCTTCTATCATTTTTGAGGTTGCTCCAGCATTTACGCTCTTTGTAATTTTATCAACAACTCCATGGTTAAAACCCTCATCGGCATAATTATCATGATAACCTCTACAATAATTACAATTTCGATATCAGCTAAAACTTAACAATAAGCAAGCAAAAGTCAAAAATATAAGAAAAAAAAATACCAAAAAAGATAAGAGTATATTGAATATAAAAAAAGAAGGGAAATTTATTAAGAAGTTGAACTAGTTCATTTTTTCTTACTATAAAAAAGAAATCTTTATTGTAAAGCTTCTTGAAGCTCATGCCTTGCTTAATATTTAATACTTCACGAAAAAAAACTAATGGAACCAATCCAATAAAATATGAATCAAATGGGTTGAGTGGTATTTTATAATGTCTCTCATCTCCATATACAAGCCTACAAATACCTTTTAAATTACAGGATAAATAAACATACTGAACGATGAAAGTAAATACATACAGAAATAAAAAAAGGAAAGCAAGAATAAAAAAAGAAAAAATTTTGTCTTCTAAAAATAAATTAATAAAATTAATCATTTTCTATTTCTATCATTAACTTTATCATATACATATTCTGCACCTAGACCAGTACCTGTACCAACAGCCCAACTGGCAACTGCACCTAAACCAGCAGCAACTCCCAATACAACCCATCCAGTTCCACCACTAGCAAGACTATTCCCCCCCATCCATCCTCCAAAAATCCCGCCTCCTATTCCTCCTGCAACAGCACAAGCACCGATAACAACTAATCCATCACCACCTGTACCAACACCCAATACTAACATGGCAATTGTAATAGCTGCTAATGCTTGCTCCCCTATAAGTCCTAAGTAATACTTTTACTTTGGAAAAAATAGTATTATTGCTAGTATTGATAAACAAAAAGCTGAAAAAATTAAATTTTTTACAACGGATTTATACCATTCTCCATGATTGAGTAATAATAGATTAAGATTTTTATCATTCATATTGGGCGCTAATAGAAAGGGACCTCTAGAAAAAACGGTATCCCTTTTTAGTACTTTTAGCTCTCTGAATCTAGCAGCTGCAACCATTCCTGTTGTTGTCTCTATTAAAAAGAAGCTAGTCAAATCTAGCTTTTTGATGTATTTAGGATTACCAAAGAGTAAACTAGAGATAGAACTAAGATTCTTTTTAACATATGCATAACTTTTGAAACTAGATATTAAGGAATAAGAAAGCCATATAGAGCCAATAGTTGCAAAAACAATTTCAAAAGACTTTTCTAACATTTTATTGGGTCATCCATTCTATACTACGATCAGCGCCAATACCTATAATCTCACCAATCTTTCCTCCTATTATTCCCCCACCTATCCCCCCAGCAACAGCACAAGCACCGATAACAACTAATCCAATCCCACCCGTTCCAACCCCGATAACTAAAACCGCAGCGGCTGCACCTAGAGAAGCCCCTTTTACTCCCCCATAAATACTCCCTCCTAGCTTTAAGGGTTCTACTAAGACTGCTTTTCTAATTTTTTTATTCTCCCCCGTCTCAGTTGCTTGGTAAATATTAATTCCAGCTTCTGCAATTCCGACACCAATCATAAAGTTACCACCTTGTTTAAGAACACTAGTCACACGTCCAACCTCATTCATATTCTTTAAATAGGCTGGCAATCCACCTTGATAGTAAGCACTCTTCACAAATGCCGTACTTCTCAAATTTTTTCTTAAATTTGATGTTTGTATTCCTGTATCCCACTTAAACATCCTTTGGGAAATGCTATTTTCAAAATCTTTCAGCAATGCTGAGTTGGCCGCTTCAAACTTATTAAAGTGTTTAGGATTAGCTAAACGCGTTTTCTTCTGATGTTCTTGGGCATAATTTTTTACTAACTGAGAATAAGCCCCCAAAGTTCTATTTTTAGTTTCCTCAACAAATAATAGTGCCCCGTCTACTGTATTTTTTGCTGTTGTTGCTAGCATCGTACCAGTACCATCAACATTTTCTATAGGTTTGTGGCTAAGACCAACATAATCCTCACTTATTAAGGAGTTATAAAAAAATTCATAGTTTTGTGCAAAAAACTCGGCATCAAAATCTTTATCCTTTTTCATTTCCACTAAGTTTTTAAATGCATCTTGAGCATCCTTTTTATATTTTGGAAGCTCTTTTGCTGTGGTTGAATTTGAGAGAACAATGACCATTCCAGGTGACAATATTCGAATAGGCACGATATTCGAAATATGTGGGTTGTTTGCCCGTAGTATATCCCAATCTGATGCGATTAAAGGCCTCTTAAAAACTCGTTTAGACCAGTCATGCATGGTTTCTGCCTTTTTAACCAGATACCAAGCAACTTCCCCATCATCTAAATAAATTTCCTTAATATTCTGTTTCACCTTCTGCGTTAGTTCTGTTGTCATTTTAATGGTAAAGGTACTATGCGTTTTCTTATTGGGATAAGCTTGTACAGCAATTTTTTGTAGGATTTCTCCACGGAAATAAACAGCATAAATCAAGGAGGTATTTAAATTATATATTTCAGTCCAACCTGTTAAACCCTGCTCATCAAAATTACCTTCAAATGTTGTTGTTTTCTTAGTCGCATTATTAATCACAAAGAATTTATAAGTTAAATCTTTCAATTTGAGAGGGGCTTGAACACTGAGCTTTAGACGGCTGAAATAGGTACTCATAGTTGATCTCCAGAATCTTCTTCTCCAGCGTGCTCAATTTCATTCATTATTACTAGAGTCGTAATTTGTTGAGCAGATGGCGATGTTTTTAGCTTCATAAATCCTTTTTGATCAGTTTTTCCCTTTTGAACATTTCCCTCTTCATCAAATAAGATGTAAGGTTTATCAGCCATGACCTGACTTTCTTTATTTTTTACCAAGTATTGTAAAACATAAGGATTTTCTACATCGGGTAATACTGAAATAACTGTATTTACTTTCGCCCCACCCATAAACACATGCTGACCTGCTTTTACCTCAAATTTGCCACCTGTGGTCGCGACAATGCCTGAATCATTCAGTTTCAGTTGAGAATCTTTGCCTGTAATCACAATTTCTTTTGCACTAATGATTTCAACCCGATCTTCAGTCGAAATAATTTGAATGCCTTGTTTAGAGAATAAATCTATGCCATCCGTTTGTGCATGGACTTCAAACTTCCCCTTCGCCGCAACCTGTTTAATCCCTGTTTGGGCAGCAAACAAACTGATCCTGTTTTGTGCATGGGCAATCAGATTTTTTTGTGTACTCAGATGAATACTCTCGCCAGCGATCTGATTGATCTGTCTATCCGCCGAGATATGAATATCTTCATGGCTACTCAGGCCAATACCTTCGGGTGAACTCAGTAACAGCAATGCTTTATTGAACTTGGCAATCTTTATTTCGATCTGTGCAGCGAACGCTTTTAACTGAGCCAGTGATTCAAGTTCATCGGTCTGCTGATTTTTGGCGACCTCACTCAGTGCTTGGGTATTATTCTGGTTCGCTTCAAGTTGCTGTCTGGCTGACTGTGCATCCAGATGTTCAGCTTGTGCATGATCTTGCTTATGGGTTGAAAGCAATAAACCCTCTCCCGCACGTACTGCGCCCCATAAATCGGTACGCAGTTCAAAGCCCTCACCACGGTCTTCGCTTTCAACCTTGTTTTTTGGATGACAGAGCTGACCGAGATTTAATTGACTGGCGGCATGGCTACTTTGCAGTTGTGCACTGATCTGCCCTGTGCTGTCATCAAAACGTAGTTGATTAAAGCCTTCACCTTTATATTCGCGTGATCGAATACCTGACAGTTTTTTGGTCTCAGGAAGTTTTCCTATTTGATCAAACTGTGTGGGTGAACGCTGCGCTTCATGAATCCTCCCCAGTACAAAAGGGCGGTCAAGGTTGCCATCAAAGAAGTCAATGACCACCATTTCACCGACGCGAGGCAAGAACCGCGCACCAAAACCTTCGCCAGCCCAAGAGGTCAGGACATCGACCCATGCTGAGTCAGTATCATCATCGTTGGTTCCTGCACCACCATCATGGCTATGGTCTTCTGTACGGGTAAATAGAAAACGAACTTTTATACGCCCCCATTCATCCACATGGATTTCCTCTCCTTCAGGGCCAACAACTCGAGCTCGCATTGGGTGAGCAGTTGGCCTATGAGTTAAGGGGTTATATTCAGGTACGATTTTGATATTACGGCGTTGTAGTGTCAGTTGATTTGCCTGACGTTGTTCAGAGCCAATATTCTGTTGTTGCCACTGACTCTGGTTGATCAGATCTTGGATCTGTTGGCTTAGGTCTTTCGGAAGATTATTCTGACTATAAAACTGCTTGGCAGTGATCAGGAATTGCTTATCATCTCCTTGGTGTTGATCTATTTCAGGGTGTCCTGCCAGTTCAAACCAGTACCCGACATGGGCGTCTCGAACGGTGCTATTCGCCACAAATTGCTTTGCTTGTAAGTCGTGGTATTGCCCAATCTGCTGATTCAGCTTTTCAATTTGCGCATGACCTGACGGTGTTACACCATCTTCACCCTTTAGGTCCTGCATCCATGCTGGACTGAAATGCCATGCATCTTCGAGTCCAAGTGAGGCTACATCATCGCCTTCACTGTGCTGATGTTTGCTTTGAACACTACCTGCTCCGTCCTCTTGTTCCAGTGCATCGGCTTGCCAACGCTGGATATGCACGGCGGTCGGCTGTAAGCTGCGTTCTTCGCGCTAGGGCTTGATAGTGGCTATTGTCATCAATCAAACGTAGTTTTTGCGCTTGGATTGGACTTTTGCTAGTCGGAACAATAAGCTGGGCTTCGTCAATCACCCAGCTCATCCCTTCACTCCGCATCAAAAATGTTAAAAACTCTGCATCGGTCTGATTATGTTGCATAATAAATGGACGTACATCATAGTCTGTGCGCAACCCACTTAAATCCAGTGTCAAGCTTGAAGCAAATAATGGGCTTCTTTGTTGCCATTCCTTAAATATGACTTGCACCACCTCACACACGCTTTTATTCATAAATACGCGAGAGTTTCGCCTTTTATGCCACAGCGCGGTTGGATCTTCTAAAGTCAGTTTATAGAGGCTTAAACTGCCGTCAGATAGGCCTTGTGATGCTTGGGTGATAATCCCAGTGACACGGCTAAGCTGCCCCTGATCAGTCACTGTATCTATCGCAGCCTGACTGCCAATGAATTGCTTGAGCGGAATGGTAGCATCCGTTGACAGACAGATTAGTTCAGCCTTGAGTCCTTGATTAAGGCCATGAACGCCCTCAATATGCTGCAAAAAAATTTGAGGATTTAAACTCTGATTTGCAAACTGAATATGAATGGCACGTTTATGTGCAGTCAGTCCTATTTTTTCCAACAGGAATTCAATATTATTTAATCGCATATTAATCTTGTTATATAAAAATAAATCCATTTAATTATTTATTGTAGTTCAGCTCACTGTCTTTTATTTGCTACTTTAGGACATTTTATAAAACAACTTATTCCTTTATTTATTCAAGATAAGATAATCTAATTTTCGATGTATTCTTTATTTTATAGCTTAGCTTTCAAGCTATAAATTTAATTCGGATTAAAATAAATAAACTGCATAAAAAACCCCTAAAAATTAGACATTTTCAGAGGTTTTATGCAGGACTTTTAGATCCAACTGGCAATTTAAGATACTGTTTGTGGCTTCATATCCATTTCAGCACGTTTCATTTGTGCCTCTTTTAAAATGCGCTGATGTAAGGGTTTACGGAATCCAAGCAAGAACACAAATTCAGCCAGTACAAATAATGGCCCAATGGCTAGACCAATCACATCATCGACAAAAGCTGGTTTTTTCTTCTCAAAATAGTGACCCACGAATTGGAATGCCCAACCCACCACAAAAATACCGATACTGGCGCCTAACCAACTCCACATTGGTAAAGCCGCAATATTCACAGCCAATGGATATGCCAAGACCAATAAAATCAGCATCAAAAGACCGAATAGCTTATCCAATGAAATATAGTAAATGCTGCTTAGAATGATGAGCAACATGGCTAAAGTAATTGAAAAGCCCGAAATTTCCACGCCAGCACGTGCCGTTAAACATAAAATAGAAAAAACAATTAAGGGAATACCCACAAAATGGGTCACAATATTATTTCGATCTAAGTGATAAGCCGCATATTGGCTAAGTAGACGTTCCAAATTTGTCATTTCTCATTCCTCATTTCATTTGTTTATACTGTTAATCTATAAGAAATATTGCAGCGAAGTTGTCATGTAGCTGACAAATGGACTTATTTTTAATCAAGGAACAGCCGTGTTAGATCGTGTTTATATTCAACATTTGCAGCAAAATTCATGGTTTAGTCATCTGGCAGAACCCTTTCAAAACTTTATTATTCAACATGGCAAAAAGCATATCATTGAAAAAAATGCGGCGGTGTTTAAGGCTCAAGATATTTTTGACGGTGTTTACGGCGTACTGGAAGGTTCTATTAGCTTGGGCTATATCGATGTGAATGGCAATGAAGCCATTGCTGCAATTGCTGAACCGATCATGTGGTTTGGCGAAATTTCCTTAATCGACCAACAACCGCGATCACATGATGCGGTTGCTTTAAAGAAGAGCGTGGTACTGCAAATACCCGCCCAAGCACTGCATGATTTTTTGCTCCAAAATCCGTATTACTGGTATTACTTTGCCTTGCTGACCAGTCAAAAATTACGCTATGTATTTTTAGAACAAATTGCGATTCAAACCCAAAGCATCAGTCAGCGTCTGGCACAACGCTTATTGTTTATTTTAGAAGGTTATGGCAATCGTGCACTTATTCAGGATTTTAGTATTCAAATCTCTCAAGACCAGTTGGCCAACATGCTGACGGTATCTAGACAGACCATCAATCAGGAACTGAATCAGTTTGAGAAACAAGGCGTGATTCAGCTTGGTTTTAAAAAAATTGTAGTGCTGGACTTAGAGCGCCTCAGAATATTGGCAACCGCCAGTCACCTAAAAGCGTAAGTATAATACTTTGTATTTAAAATGGATAAGCACAGCATTTTTTGCAATATGCTTTTAAGCTTAAACATAAATTAAAAGATAAACTCTCACTATAAAATACTACTGATGCTCTAAAATATTTCACAAAATCAGTCTGCTTTCGTCCTCTCAACACGCATACATTAAAGCTAAGCACTATCGCTTACCCGATGCAGATGACAATCATGAGAAAAATTGCAACGATTTTAACAGCAGGCCTATTTACCGTACTCAGCGCTAGCGCATTTGCCTGCCCAAAAGGAACTCAAATTCAAGGTGGTACAGGACCCAATCATAAAGGTGGCAAATGTGTTGCAACAACTGTGGTAAAAACTAAGAAAGAAGCAACCAAGACAACCGACACTGCAAAACATGACATGACGAAAATGAAAGAAACAGCCAAACACGATGCAATGAAAGCAACCACAGATACTAAAAAAGTGGCTAGCACGACAGCAAGCAAAGCCAAACAGGAAGCCGCAAAAACGGTCAAAACCTCGTAGTAGTCGTCAGATAACTTTAACCATAAAAAAGCGAGATCATTGATTTCGCTTTTTTATTGAAATGACATCCTGTCATTCTGTATTCAAGCTCTACATCTAAGCTGGGATAAACTCCAAACGAGATGATTTTAATGTGGCGCTTGGGTCAATTTCATTTTTTTCACAATATCATTAGCCTGACGCAATTGCTCCTGAGCGGGTAAACGATCATCTATCAGGAAACACCATAATTTTCGATCTGAAATAGGTCTGTAAACCCCTTGTATAACCGTTGTAGGCTGTCCATCAATCATAACGCCTAAACCAATCATCTGATTAAATAGACCTTGATCTTGACTTTGCGTATTTCTATTGGCCAACTGATTAAACTTTTTCTGTGCAGAAGCCGAAATTTCAATTTCAACAACAGCACTTCCTTCAACAAGAATCGCCTTTGCATTCACTAACTCATTGGCAGTAAAAAAGGGAGACAGACTCACAAATCTATATGAACGATCATTAGAAAAATGTACAGGCTTCGTCTTCGGCATTTGCACCTGATAGGCAAGATGAAAATCTACTTGGGCATAACTGGGGTTTATTCCCAACAGACCAAATAGAATCAAGAAAACCGATAAGATACGAAGATACATTTTTCACTCCTACTTTGGAGAGGTATTGCCTAACGCAGGATTATCAATTGCATCCTTGCATTGCGCTTTATCACGTTCATAATCAGCCTGCTTTTGAGTCGATGCATTCGCCTTGTCTTTTACCTCACGTGCCCAAGTATCCAAGCTGGTCAGTGCTTTACGGCACAGGGCATATTTCCCTTCTGTCACTGAATCAGTCATTTTGACATTGATACGCCAATCAGTACTGAGCTGGCGTAGCGGTTTTCTGACTTTTTCTTCAATCTCGGTAGTCTGTTTATTGTAAACAATCGGATCGATGTCATTAATCAACTTCCATGCCGCATTAGCATAGGTGGTGGCATCATTATTGAGCTTCGGCGCAGGTTTGATTTCGACCTTTTCTTTTGGTTCATTACTTGAGTTTCCACAAGCAGCCAATAAAAAAGTACTGCATAACAAGATTGCAGCTATACGAGAGTTTGGATGAGACATAGCAAATCGCCGAGGAAACAATTGCACATTATGCTAGTCAATTTGGGAATAATTCTCAATGCTTGTTACTTATTTACTCAGCAGCATACCTTTTACTCTAAACAATTGATTTTATATTCTTGTTCAGCATAAAGTCAGACTTGCTCATATATAAAAAATTAAAACTTCAAGAAGGAAGAAAACCACCATGTCACAAATCAAGATTTATGCCTTACAACCCACGATTGAGCAGTTTAGGCATCAACTTTCACATGCCATACATCAAGCACTGGTGGAAAGTTTAAATTATCCCATCGAAAAGAAATTTCAGCGTTTTATTGCACTAGCGAAAGAAGACTTTATTTATCCCAATGATCGTAGTCCGCACTATCTGATTATCGAAATTTCGATGTTTGAAGGCAGAAGCATTGAAGCAAAAAAAAGCTTGATTCAAAGCATTTTTACTTATGCCGAACAGCAATGTGGAATTTCCCCCCAAGACATTGAAATCACAATTTTTGAAACACCGAAATGTAATTGGGGAATTCGTGGACAACATGCAGACCAGTTACAACTCAATTATCAGGTCAATGTTTAAACAGACAAATACGGTACTAAGTGCTATTTTTTGTCTAACAAAAAGCATGTTTTTTTATGGTGTATAAGCTTAATTCAGTAGAAAGTTCTGCTATGCTTAAACACAAATTACTCAGGATAGGATTATTCGCATGAGCGTCACTCTAGGAACTCCACTTCAATCTTCTGCATTTAAGGTTTTACTGTTAGGTTCTGGAGAGCTTGGTAAAGAAGTTGTGATTTCTTTACAACGCTTGGGTGTCGAAGTTCATGCTGCAGATCGTTATGATCATGCGCCTGCCATGCAAGTCGCACATTATGCTTATACCCTGAATATGGCTGATCCAGCCGAATTAAAACAACTGATTGAAAAGATCAAACCTCACTTAATTGTTCCAGAGATTGAAGCGATCGCGACCGAAGTGCTCGTTGAAATTGAACAGAGCCAAACTGCAACAGTGATTCCATCGGCTAAAGCAGTCAATCTCACTATGAACCGTGAAGGAATTCGCCGTTTAGCTGCTGAAGAGCTTGGCCTACCCACCTCTGCTTATCGCTTTGCCAATACACTAGAAAGCTTCCGTGCTGCATGTGATGACATTGGCTATCCAAACTTTGTAAAACCTGTGATGTCATCATCAGGTAAAGGTCAATCTCGCGTGAAGAGTTTTGATGAAGTGGATGCGGCTTGGGATTATGCAATGCAAGGTGGTCGCGTCAATCAAGGTACGGTGATTATTGAATCACAGATTGATTTTGATTTTGAAATTACCCTACTTACCGTTCGTGCTAAAAACCCTGAAACAGGTGAAATTGAAACACATTTCTGTGATCCAATTGGCCACCGTCAAGATGCGGGTGACTATGTAGAAAGCTGGCAGCCGCAACCGATGACAGCTGTTGCGCTACAAGAAGCCAAACGCATTGCCAATAAAGTCACTGTTGCTTTAGGGGGGTGTGGTATCTTCGGAGTGGAACTATTTATCAAAGGCGATAAAGTCTGGTTTAGCGAAGTTTCACCTCGTCCGCATGACACGGGTTTAGTGACTTTAGCTTCACAATTCCAAAGCGAATTTGAACTACATGCACGTGCGATCTTAGGTTTACCTGTCAATACAGCTCGTCATAGTGTGGCTGCAAGTGCCGTGATTTATGCAGGCGTAGATGCCAAAAATCTGAGTTTTACTGGCTTGAATCTTGCATTAGCCAATCCAAACACTGATCTACGTCTATTTGGTAAACCTGAAGGCTTTAAACGCCGCCGTATGGGTGTAGCAACTGCTCGTGCTGAGACAACCGATCTTGCACGTGAATTGGCACAACATGCCGCAGACCAAGTGAGTGTACAAACCAACGCTTAAGACGACCTTAGGTGATTATCATTACAACTTCCCCTCAAATCTAGAGGGGCTTTGATAGAAGACTCAGCTTTATGATCAAGACCTCTCCTTTGTTGAACTACGTCACCAGTCTTCATGATATTCAAGCCATTAACCAATGGCGTACGGATGTAGAAAAGCAATTACAGGAGAGTTATGAAAATGGGCAGCCCATTCGCGATGTGATTGGCGCGCGTTCTGATTCGATTGATGAAGCTTTGATCTTTCTTTGGAACCACGCAGGTCTAGATCAAACTGAATTGGGCTTATTTGCAGTCGGTGGTTATGGCCGCCATGAGATGCTGCCTTATTCAGATACAGATATCATGATTTTATCTGAAGATGAAATCAGCGAAGAACAAGAAAAACTGATCTCTACCTTTATTTCCTCGTTATGGGATGTCGGTAATTTCAAACCAGGCATCAGCGTACGTACCATTCAAAACTGTGTCGAACAAGCCATTAATGACTTAACTGTTGCCACTACCTTGATTGAAGCTCGTCTCATTACCGGCAATCAGCAATTAGCCAAATGGCCACGCCGTATTGTTGCGCAAACATGGACGGATCAAACTTTCTATGATGCCAAAATGGCTGAACAAGCCAAACGTTATGCGCAACACAACAATACCGAAAGTAATTTAGAACCTGATATTAAAAATGCCCCAGGGGGTATCCGCGATATCAACCAGATCGGCTGGATTGCCAAACGTCACTTCCGTGTCAATCGTATTTATGATTTGGTGCATTTGGGTTTTATTACTGAGTTTGAATTGGGTGTATTAGAAGAAGCGGAAAGTTTCTTATGGGAAATTCGCACCCATTTACACCGTTTAGCCAAACGCGATGAAAACCGTTTATTATTTGAATATCAACGTGATATAGCAGCAAAATTTGGCTATGTGCGTGAAGAAGGCCAACCTGTTAATTTTGCCGTTGAACAGTTCATGAAGCGCTACTATCGTACCGCGCAGCAAGTTTCAACGCTGAATGAAATGCTACTCGCCTATTTCAATGAATCGGTGATTACTCCACGTCTAGCTGATTATGAACGTCACATTATCGAGATTAATGAGCGTTTTAAAATTGTCGATGGAAAATTGGCTGTTCAACATCATAAAGTATTTTCAGAAGAACCAATTGCCATCTTAGAATTGTTCTATCTGTTGGCAAATCGTCCTGAAATTACTGGGATTCGTGCCCGTACCTTGCGCCTGCTGGTGCTTGCTGCAAAACGGATTGATCAACGTTTCCGCGATAATCCCGAACATCAAGCACTGTTTATGTCGATCATTCGCTCGCCGCATTTATATGACACCATGGTGGCAATGAAACGTTATGGCGTGTTGGGGAATTACATTCCTGCTTTTGGACAGATTACAGGTTTGATGCAATACGACCTATTCCATATTTATACGGTCGATGCGCATACCTTATTATTACTACGCAATTTAAGTCGCTTTAAAGAACCGGAATTTGCCAAAGAATTCCCAGTGGTCAGCTCTGTGTTTCAGCGTATCGCCCGCCATGACATCGTGTATATGGCCGCGATTTTTCATGATATTGCCAAAGGTCGTGGTGGTGATCACAGTGAACTTGGTGCACTGGATGCGATTGAATTTTGCCGTACCCATGGCTTTACCGAACGAGAGTGTAAACTGGTTGCATGGCTGATTAACAATCACTTATTGATGTCTCTTACTGCACAGAAAAAAGATATTTCGGACCCTGATGAAGTCAAAGACTTTGCTGAAAAAGTCGGCGATATGGAGCATCTCGATTATCTTTATACCCTGACGGTTGCCGACATTAACGCAACCAATCCGAAACTGTGGAATACATGGCGTGCGTCTTTGATGCGTCAGTTGTATACCTACGCACGTGATGTGATTCGTTCAGGCTTGGGTCGTCCGGTTGATTATCAAATGCTGATTGAAGATACCAAATTTGCTGCCAGTGAACTCTTGGTCAATGACTTCTCTCTGGCTGAAGTTGAGAAAGTTTGGCAAGAGCTGGGTGATGAATACTTCGTCAAAGAGTCAGCCAATGAAATTGCTTGGCATACCCAAGCAATTTTACAACACGGCGATAATCCAGAACCTTTGGTGTTATTACGGGCGCATCGTAATGCTGCCGATGATGCGGTTCAGATCTTTATCTATACCCGCGACCAACCAAACTTGTTTGCCACCACGGTTGCGGTGCTGGATCGTATGAACCTTGATGTTCAAGATGCTCGCATTATCACCGCCTCAACTTCATTCAGCTTAGATACTTACTTAGTGCTTGACCGTTTTGGTACCTTGCTGACTGATCCGGATCGCGAACGCAAAGTGAAAGCCGCTTTGGTCGATGCTTTAAGCCATTCAGATCAATATCCGGGGATTATGCAACGCCGTATCCCACGTCATTTGCGTCATTTTGATGTGCAAAATACTGTAGATATTGTCCTAAACCCGACGTTACAGCAACACATGGTTGAAATTTCAACCCTCGACCATCCAGGTCTACTGGCGCGTATTGGTGGTTTGTTCATGCTGCAAGGTTTGGATATCCATTCTGCAAGAATTGCCACGCTGGGCGAACGTGCAGAAGATATTTTCTTTGTCACTAAGAAAAATGGTGTCTTGCTCAGCGATGAAGAAGTGAAAACTTTTGCGGAAAGCTTAAAAGCCGCTTTAGATGAAGCATCGAATCAAATTTGTAATCCATCTTAAATTTTATTGTTTGGTAACTGTTTAAATGAACTCTAGCTTGTCGTTATTGCATCCCTATCCTTTTGAAAAGTTAAACCAACTTTTTAAAGATGTGCAACCTGCCAATTTACCGTTGATTCCTTTATCAATTGGTGAGCCTAAACATCCTGCGCCAGAGTTCGTCAAACAAGCGATTATTGATAATTTTGCCCATCTATCGACCTACCCGAACAGTAAAGGTCTGCCCGAGCTGCGCCAAAGTATCGCACAATGGCTCAGCAATCGCTTCAAGTTGAATCATATTAGTGCAGAAGATCATATCCTGCCTGTTTCTGGTACACGTGAAGGCATTTTCTCTTTTGTACAAGCTTTGATTAAGCGTGAAGATGTACCCTATGTGGTGATGCCAAATCCGTTTTATCAGATTTATGAAGGTGCAGCCCTACTTGCAGGTGCAAAACCCTATTTTATTAACTGTACTGAAGAAAATGGTTACTTAGGTGACTTTGATGCTGTCCCAGCGGAAGTCTGGGAAAAAACAGCCTTACTGTTTGTGTGCACGCCAGGCAACCCGACAGGAACGGTCCTGTCAAAAGAACAGTTTAAAAAGCTGATCGCACTGTCTGATCAATATGATTTCGTGATTGCATCGGATGAGTGTTATTCGGAACTTTGGTTTGATCAAGCGCCGATTGGACTTTTAGAAGTTTGTGCCGAAATGGGCCGTGATGATTATAAGAATTGTATCGTGTTCCATTCCCTGTCTAAACGTTCAAACTTACCAGGCATGCGTTCTGGTTTTGTTGCAGGTGATGCGGCTTTATTAAAACCATATCTGCAATATCGCACCTATCACGGCGCTGCAATGCCAGTACAAAATCAGTTGGCTTCAATTGCGGCATGGAATGATGAAGCACATGTTGAAGAAAACCGTCAGCAATATCGTGCCAAGTTTGATTTATTCCAATCAGAACTTGGTCATTTATTGCCATTACAAAAACCAGATGCAGGCTTCTATTATTGGCTAAAAGTGGACAACGATGAAACTTTTGCCAAAATGTTGATGGAAAAAGCGCACATCAAGGTTTTACCAGGCCGTTATCTGTCTCGTGACACAGAACAAGGTAATCCGGGCGAAGGCCATGTCAGAATGGCACTGGTTGCAGATTTGGCACAGTGTGAAGAAGTGGTCAAACGGCTGAAAGCAATTCTATAAATAAAAAAAATCCCCGAATATTCGGGGATTTTTTTAAATCAACACATTAGAAATCAAAGCTTGCACTGAGCATAAAAGTACGAGGTAAGCCTGCATTTAAATAAGTATTTGAGGTTTTCGCATTACTTCCAATATTGTCATAGCCACCGACTGAAGCCCAATATTTCTTATCAAAGACATTATTGATGCTTAAGTTAAACGTCGTAGGAACCTGATTAAATTGGGTTTTATAACTTGCACCTAAATCTAAACGCGTCCAATCTCCCACTTTCAGGGTATTAGCATCATTGGCATAGCTAGAACCTGTATAAACTACACGACCATTCACCGCAATATCCTGCTCGATTGGTAATTGCCAATCAGCACCTAAATTAGCTTGGAATTTTGCAACACCAATTTCCTGATTACCATTGTATTTAGCTTCAGGAGTTTGCTTTTGTTTTGCATCTAACCAAGTCACACCACCCAATATTTTGATTGAATCAGTGAGCTTCCCATAACTGCTCAACTCAGCACCGCGATGCACATATTTTCCGCCATCAACAAAATAATTGTTCTGGTCGACAATCCCTTTTTGTTTATCAATATCAAATAAGCTGAGCGTTAAACCAATCTGATCATTTTCAAATTTCGCCCCCACTTCTTTCTGCTTTGCAACAAATGGCTTAAGCACCGTTCCTTTGTTTGCAACCGTTGATGGCGCTGAAAGTCCTTTTGCCAAAGACTCGATATAGTTCGCATAGATCGAGATTTCAGGGGTTAACTTATAACTGACGCCAAGCGCAGGGGTAAACTTGCTTTCATCATAACTGGTTTTATCAGAGGTGTTGTAAGTATAGCTATCTTGCATAATTTGTTGATAACGCCCACCCAACATCACTGTTAAACGTTCATCTAATGCTTTGAGATTATCGCCAATGGCGATACTTCTTAAACGTGTACGCGTTGTTAATTTCGGTGCATCTAATTGATTGCCTTTGAGTGCGCTACTCGAATATTCAGGCTTTCCATACTGTGTTGGTCGATAAATATTTCCAGCAAATGTATTGGTGTAATCCATCACATAGGCATTACGGCTATTCTGCTGGAACGCAGAACCTGATAACACAAGATTATGTTCAATCGCACCTGTATTCAACTTCGCACGTACACCGATTTCGCCTGTGTTCACCATATCTACACGTGCATTATCAAAACGATAGGAAGTGCCATCACCTGTTGCTGCATTGGTCAGTGTGAAATTCGCCAAGCTATTGTTTTCTTCGCCATGGCGGAAACCATAGGCAGCATAAGCCGTCACTGCATCAGTTAAATCGTATTCTGCACGATAGCTACCAAACACATCTTCTTCATTGGAATAGGTCCACTTTTGCGCATAATTACTTGAGGAATCAATTGGTTTAGGGATGCTCGTCACGCCACTTAAAGTAATATTTGGGCGTGTTGCATCTAAGCGGTTATTGCTATAGCCCATGTCACCAGACAAACGTAAACGATTACCACGATAATCCAATCCAATCGAAGCTAGACCCAACGATGCTTTTTCATCATCTACACTGGTATTGCCGCCACGATATGCTGTATTTACACGTACCCCGAACTCTTGGTTTTCACCAAAACGACGGGAGATATCATTTGCAATTTGTCCACCATTAAAATCTGTGCCTACAGTGACTCTGTTTAATGGTTCATTCGCTGCACGTTTTGGTAATAAATTAATTGTACCACCAATACCACCACTACTTGGTGTAGCGCCATTTAAAAATGCAGATGCCCCTTTTAACAACTCAACGCGTTCAAACAATTCTGTAGGGATATATTGACGGGGTAGAATCGAGTACAAACCATTATAAGCAGTATCATCAGAACCTAAAACAAAGCCACGAATATAGTAAGATTCCTGAAAATTACCAAAACCTCTCGCAACTCGCACACTTGGATCGGCCTGTAAAACATCCCCTACACTTTTAGCTTGGCGTGACTGAATATATTCATTGGTATAGCTAGTCAGATTAAAAGGTGTATCCAGATTTTTTTGATTACCAAAAATCCCAACTCGACCACCGCTCGCGACTTGTCCACCCGCAAAAGGCTCCGTTAAACCATCAGCCGAGGCATCTGCACTTGCAGTAATCCGAATGGTGTTTAATGTCACCGCTGTATCGGCTTGAGCACTTTGTTGTGCCTCATCCGCAAAAACAGCTGTTGTCCCCATTGAAGCACATGCCATCATCAGCACTAATGGTTTAAGTTGTCTACCCATGATCTTTATCAGCCGACTTAAAAAATCGCATAATAAATGAGAATTGCTACGTTTTACACTATTTTTTACCTATATGTGCCACTGTACAATTTTATGATTTTTAAAACCCGAACCCTATTAAAATTAAGATCATGAATTCAATGATGATAAATTTAAAGCTTTATAAATAGGCAGAATGGAACATTTATTTTAAATTTGCCCAATAAATAGAATTGCTGCGATGAGCATCATCAGTCCGCCCGAAATACGACTGACTGCTTTTACTGCACGCGGTCTGCTTCTAAGTAATTTCTTGGCTGCTATCCCGACAAACATATACACCACAGCACAACTGATTAAATGAATGAGCCCTAGCAAAATAATTTGTACCGTTGGTGAAAATGCCATTTGTGGATGAATAAACGGTGGCAACAAGGCAAAAAACAACAGTAAGACTTTCGGATTTAAGCCACTAATTCCCACCCCTTTAATCAGCCATGAACCTGCTGAATCAAGCGATTGCGTAGCATCGGTCTCAGTTGAAATGGTCGCTGGATGTATAAATAGATTGATGCCCATCCATAACAAATAACAGGCTCCCATGATCGTCATCGCAGTGAGTAAAATCGGATAATGTTGCACCAAAGCGCCCACACCTGCTGCAACACATAAGATCGCCATGAGATGCCCAAACACTAAACCAGTGACGGCATTTAGAATAAATTTACCTTTGATACCTGCAAGAATGACATAAGCCCAATCGGCGCCAGGTGTTAATACGAATAAGATCGAAACGCACCAAAAAGCAAAAATCACACTAAGTTCCATAAGCAAAGCCCTTCCCACATCGACAATATGACCTTTGATCGTTTTCTTTTTCACCATTTGGTGAAGATTGTTGAGAAAGGATATGCTTTAATGGTGAAAATGTTATTCCAAATACTTCTATATCTTCAAAGCCCGAAGGGAGATTCTTCTAAATGGATCGCATTGATAAGAAAATTATTGCTGAACTACAAGCAAATGGGCGATTATCTATCACGGAACTGGCGGAAAGAATCGGTTTAAGTCTGTCACCTTGCCATCGTCGTGTTAAAGCATTGGAAGAAAGTGGAGTCATTAAGGGCTATCATGCCGATCTAGAGGCTTCAAAAATCGGCCTTAATTTTTCGGCGATCATCTTTGTCACCTTAAAAGATGGAGATAAAAAGGCCCTGTCTGCCTTTGAAGAAAAAGTCATTGAAATTGCCAATGTCATTCAGGCGCAACGTTTATTTGGAAATCCAGATTATTTACTGCATGTTGTGGCTAAAGACTTGGCCAGTTTCCAAAAACTCTATGATGACAGCCTGTCTGCCTTACCCAATGTCCAGCGTTTGACCTCAACCATTGTTATGAAAAACGTGGTCTCCAATCGTTTACTGCCACTCTAAAGCAGCAGTTCGCCTTTATGCCAGCATAAGAGAGTGGAATTGAAGCGTTTCACACTTTTATTCTACTGAACAGCAATATAGATAAGTGACCTTATTAATTTTTTTATCTGTCTATGGGCGATTGAGCAACTGTTGAAATCTTCGTCTATACTTAGCCATCAAAACTTGATGACTATGGAAAGATGACTTCACAAACTCCCAAGAAAATAAAGAAAAAGGGTTGGCTCATTTTAGCAATCATTGCTGTATTTTTAATTGCTGCAATCGGGATTTGGCGGATTGGAACTGCTCAAAAATCAACGGTGACTGAAAAGCAAAAAAATACTAATCCAACTGCACAGAAAGCAGCACTCACCGTGACCGTGGTTTCGCCGCAACAACAAAACTGGCAACAAACCTTTACTGCCAATGGCAACATTGCGGCATGGCAAGAAGTGGTGATTGGCAGCGAACTCTCAGGCCAGCGCCTCACCCGAGTGAATGTCAATGTCGGCGATGAAGTTCGACGTGGTCAAGTCTTGGCTGAAATTAATAGTGAAACTATCCGTGCAGATTTGGCAGCAGCCAAAGCCAGTTATGCCGAAGCACAAGCTGTCCTAGCTGATGCGATCACCAACAATAAACGTATCCAGCAATTAAAAAACACAGGCGCAATTTCAGCGCAAGAGTCTACTCAGTATCAAACCTCTCAAGCCACTGCTCAAGCACGGCTTGATGCAGCCAAAGCACAAATCGAAAGTAATCAATTACGCTTAGCACAGACTCAAGTGGTTTCACCAGACAATGGCGTAATTTCAGCCCGCACAGCCACAGTCGGTTCTCTTGCACAAACTGGTCAAGAACTGTTCCGTTTGATTCGGGATCATCGTCTGGAATGGCGCGCGGAAGTCACCACATCAGATTTGTATAAGCTCAAACAAGGCATGACCGCACATATTGTTTCACCTGACCCTGCGCAACCTGCAGTGACAGGTAAAGTCAGAATGATTGCACCTGTGATTGACCCACAAACTCGTTATGGCTTGGTCTATGTGGATATTCCAACCACACAGGCTGTGCGTATGGGCATGTTTGTCAAAGGCGAATTCGATTTAGGTCAGAAACTTGCATTGACGGTTCCACAAACAGCTCTACTGTTGCGTGATGGTTTTTCCTATGTCTTTATTGTGGGTGAAAATAATCGTGTTTCACAGCAAAAAGTCACTGTTGGTCGCCGTTTAGGAGATCGTGTCGAACTCTTGAATTTACCCGCGAATGTAAAAGTGGTCTCTTCAGGTACAGGTTTCTTGGCAGATGGCGATCTGGTCACGATTGCCAAAGAAATTCCTGAAACACCACTGAGCAAACAGCTCGTAACTACACAGGAGAAATAGCATGAATTTCTCCGCTTGGTCGATCCGCAATCCTATTCCCGGCATCCTGTTATTTATTATGCTGGGTTTGGCAGGATTGCTGTGTTTTAAATGGATGAAGATCCAGCAGTTCCCCGACATTGAGCTCCCCATGGTGACGGTAACTGCGGCCCTACCTGGTGCTGCACCACCGCAACTTGAAACCGAAGTCGCACGTAAGATTGAAAACTCAATCGCAACCTTGCAAGGTTTAAGGAATCAGTACACCAACATTCAAGATGGTGTCGTCACTGTCACAGCAGAATTTCAACTAGAAAAGCCACTGCAAGAAGCAGTTGATGATGTACGTAATGCCGTGTCACAAGTACGTTCTGACCTCCCTGCCGATCTGAGAGACCCAATTGTCAGTAAGATCAATCTTTCTGGTTCCCCGATTCTGACCTACACCATCCAATCACCAAAGATGGATGAAGAAGCGCTGTCATGGTTCGTAGACTATGATATTGCCCGTGCCATGTTACAAGTCAAAGGTGTTGGCGCTGTCGCTCGTGTTGGTGGTGTCACACGTCAAGTTGAAGTCGAACTCGATCCTGAAAAACTGTTGGCGCTAAATGCAACTGCAACCGACATTACCCGTCAACTACGTTTGATTCAGCAAGATGCTTCTGGCGGCCAAACCAAAATTGGAGGCAGTGAACAATCCATCCGTACCATTGCGACGGTAAAAACCGCTGCTGAAATTGGTGCAATGGATATTGCCCTCAGCGATGGCCGACATATTCGTTTGGATCAGGTTGCAACTGTTCGTGATGGCATGGCTGAACGGCGCTCTGCAGCCTTATTGAATGGCCAACCAGTGATTGGCTTTGAAATCACGCGTAGTAAGGGTGCCAGTGAAGTCGATGTTGAAAAAGGGGTTGTTGTTGCTCTAGATAAACTCAAAGCGGCACATCCCGATATCAAAATTACTGAAGCATTTAACTTTGTAAAACCTGTTCAGGATAACTACGAAGGTTCAATGTCACTGCTGTACGAGGGTGCAATCTTAGCGATCTTGGTGGTCTGGTTATTCTTACGTGACTGGCGTGCCACTATCATTGCTGCAACTGCCCTGCCATTATCGATTTTGCCTGCTTTAATTGGCATGTATTTTTTTGGCTTTACCCTCAATACTGTTACGCTTTTAGCCATGTCACTGGTGGTGGGGATTCTGGTTGATGATGCCATTGTTGAGATTGAAAATATCATCCGGCATTTACGTATGGGGAAAACACCTTACGAAGCAGCCATGGAAGCAGCCGATGAAATTGGTCTGGCCGTAATTGCCACAACATTTACGCTAATTGCGGTATTCCTACCCACGGCTTTTATGAGTGGTATTGCAGGTAAATTCTTTGTTCAATTTGGTTGGACAGCGGCATTAGCAATTTTTGCTTCACTACTTGTTGCGCGTTTACTCACCCCGATGATGTCCGCCTATCTCCTAAAACCTTGGATAGGCAAAGTCGAACCACAGGATGAATCTACATCAGCCCAAGTCATAAGCGACCAAGGCAGCAGCAGTCTTGCCAAAGACCGCGCCAAAGATGGTAAAGTCATGCGTGGCTATATGCGATTGGTGACATGGTGCCTCAATCATCGTTGGTTCACTTTAAGTGGTGCAATTGCCTTCTTCGTCTGTTCAGTTTTACTGATTCCATTGTTGCCAACAGGTTTTGTTCCTCCACCCGATACAGGACAAACGCAGGTTCGTTTGGAGCTTACCCCAGGTTCACAGTTTGCAGACACACTCAACACTGCTGAATATGCACGTACACTGATTAAAGATCATCCCGAGATTAAAAGCATCTATACCACCATTGGTGGTGGTGCTGCGGGAACAGATCCTTTTGCCGGTGGTGCATCCAGTGAGCCACGCAAAGCGACCCTGACCATTCAAACCACGGAACGTTCTGATCGTAGTGCCAGCTTACAAGACATTGAGGAGCAACTACGCCAACGTCTTGCCCCAGTTCCGGGTGCACGTATTCAAGTCGGTTTAGCGGGTAATAATAGTCAATACCAACTGGCTTTATCAGGTGATGATCCAGAAGCATTAATGGCAACTGCCCGTAGCCTTGAACGTGAATTACGTACCATTCCAAATGTAGGCAGTATCACCTCCAGTGCGGCTTTGATTCGCCCCGAATTAGTAATTCGTCCAGACTTTGCCAAAGCAGCTGATTTAGGTGTGACCACCTACGATATTGCGGAAACTTTACGCATTGCGACTGCGGGTGACTTCGATCAAAACTTGGCAAAACTCAATCTGTCTCAACGCCAAGTACCTGTAGTGATTAAACTGCCATTGGCTGCTCGTCAAGATCAGGAGCTCATGAAACGCCTGATGGTGAAAGGGAGTCGAGGTCCTGTGATGCTCGGTACCATTGCGGATGTTAATATCGAGAGTGGTCCATCACAAATTGACCGCTTCAACCGTTTGCGGAATATTAATTTTAATATTGAGCTGAATAATCAACCTTTAGGGGATATTGCTGCCAAAGTCGATCAACTACCAACTATGAAGAATCTCCCCCCTACAGTAAAGCGTACCAATATTGGTGATGCTGAGGTGATGCAGGAACTGTTCTCTAGTTTTGGTTTAGCGATGCTGACAGGCGTTTTATGTATCTACGTCGTATTAGTATTGTTATTTAAAGACTTCTTGCAGCCAATTACCATTCTGGTGGCCTTACCTCTATCACTGGGTGGTGCATTCGTGATGCTGCTGTTAGCCAAAAGTAGTTTCTCGATGCCAAGTTTAATTGGTCTGATTATGCTGATGGGGATTGCCAGTAAGAACTCGATTCTACTGGTCGATTATGCAATTATCGCAAGGAATGAAAAGCATTATTCGCGATTCAATGCATTATTGGATGCCTGCCATAAACGGGCACGCCCGATCATCATGACTACGCTGGCAATGGGTGCAGGAATGCTGCCAATTGCGCTCGGCATTGGGACTGATCCAAGCTTCCGTGCACCAATGGCAATCTCAGTCATTGGCGGCCTGATTACCAGTACCTTCTTATCGTTATTGGTGATTCCTGTGGTGTACACCTTTATCGATGATATAAATCGCAAGATCCATAGCTTTAGGAAGACACCACCTCAATCTGTTGAACAGACTCAATAAACTCGCATAAAAAGACGGTCATTTGACCGTCTTTTTATTTAATATATGATCAGTACCAGCATAAACAACAAAAAACTGAATCCTGCTAAATAATATAAATGGCGCAGATGCCGATTCAACCAAGACAGGTAAATGTTTGAACCGATCAATTGAACGATAGCGAGATTCCAGATCAGCACCAAACCCACCATCCAAAAACACAGTAAAGCATTTTGAACAAAATTATATTGCGGATAAATCAAGATTACCAATACCGTATAGAACATCAAATTTTTCGGGTTTAACAAACTTGAAAGTAGGCCTGATAGAAAAGCCTTCAACTCAGCATACTTTTGCGGTTGATCAACGCGTTGTTCAGCAAGTTGCTTAACCCTCTGTGCTGATTGAGCCAAACGGAAACATTGAAAAGCCACATAAGCAAAATAAACAACACCCAACCACTTCATAAGGATGAATAACGCTGTATTCACCTGACCAATGATAAATAGACTCAAATAAATGCTGATCAGTATGATGGCATTCCCCAGCGCAATGCCTGCACAGGTAAATCTCGCAGCCTTTTTCTGACTCTGCATCAAGGTTTTCAAAATTAGAAAGAAATCTGCGCCGGGTGTCAGTAACGCAATAAAATGTGTAATCGCAATGCTCAGAAACAGCTCCATAACTACTCTCCAAATAAATTGGAGTCAGCTTAAAAAAGTGTTGCGTTTCGTTCTTGTATAAAATTGCGTGGACTAAGATTTTTTATAATATTGTTTAGGGGTTATGCCAGTATGTTGTTTAAAAACGCGATGAAAATGACTTTGATCAGTAAAATCCAGTTCGTATGCCAATTGCGCTAAATCACATCCTTTTCTCAAGCGTTGACGGGCTTGATTGACCTTATCATTCAATTGATAGGCATGCGGTGTTAAGCCAAAATAATGTTTAAATAAACGAATTAATACATAACGGCTGAGTTGCATCTTTTCAGCAAGCTGTTGCAGTGACAGTCCCTCAATATTGTCCTCGAGACATTCAAGTAAATTAGGTAAATACTGTTGAAAATAGCGAGGAGGTTCAATTGTCTCCCAGTTAAAATAAGGGAGTAATATATGGGTTAACACCTGAATTAAATGATGTTCTTTTTCTAATAGTGAAATTTGTGGATTAAACAAAACTGCATTTAAGCTCGAAAATGCCTGATAAACACTCAGCTCATTTATAACACTAGGTTTTAATTGAGGTAAATACGGCGCATCAAAATCAACGTTTAGATCCGTATGATGTTGCAGCTCCTCTATCAATGCAGTCAACCATGCCGCATCCAAATGCATCATCTGGTAGCTCCATGCCTGATTTGGCAAAGGATTACAGGAGTGTTCTACATGAGCTGGAATAACAACAATACTGCCAGCCTGAATCAGTTGGTCTTGGGCAAAAAAACTTGAAAAATGACTTTGTCCCGCATCTACTGCGCCAATCGAAAAGGTCGGATGGCTATGTGATTTATAGCAGATTCGACTTTGACATGCCCTACGCGTTTCCACATAAGGCATGTCTGGATCACTCCAGAATTCAACAGTTGAGTCCAAAAGAATTCAAACCTCAACCAAAACTTTGCTCATTTATTTCTTCGCTAATGCTTTTTCAATATCAGCTTCTAGGGCATCTGGCTTGGTAGTAGGTGCATAACGCTCTAAAACCTCACCATTACGCCCCACCAAAAACTTGGTAAAATTCCATTTGATATTACGACTCCCCAAAAGCCCCTTCGCTTCACGCGTTAAATAACGGAAAATCACATGTGCTTCAGGTCCTTTCACATCCACCTTGGCAAACATGGGAAAACTGACGCCATAATTGCGCTGACAAAATGCCCCGATTTCCTTATTGGTGCCTGGGTCTTGTCCTCCAAATTGATTACATGGAAATCCTAAAACCTCTAAGCCTTGAGCATTATATTTTTCATAAAGTTTCTCAAGTCCCGCAAACTGCGGAGTAAAACCACACTTGCTGGCAGTATTTACAATCAGCATGACCTTGCCTTTATAATCAGCGAGCGCTTTTGTTTCTCCCTCTAACAATTCAGCTTCAAACTGATAAATGTTACTCATGGATACGTTTCCTCGTCGTTCTTTTCTTCTGTTTTAAGTTGTAATGATGCCGAATTCACGCAATAACGCAGTCCTGTCGGCTGTGGACCATCCTCAAACACATGGCCCAAATGTGCATCGCAATCATGGCAGACAATTTCTGTTCTGACCATACCGTGTGATACATCTTCATGTTCTTCGATTGCAACACTATCAATAGGTTTAAAAAAGCTCGGCCAACCACAACCACTATCATATTTTGTTTCTGAAGAAAATAATTCCGCACCGCAACAACGGCAAACATAAGTACCATGTTGTTTATTGTTCCAATATTGCCCAGTAAATGCGGGTTCTGTGCCCTTTTGACGAGTGATGCGATATTCTTCAGGTGATAATTCTCTTTGCCATTCTCGGTCCGTTTTATTCACTTTTCCCATAACCTGCACCTTTTATTCTGATGTTAGAACTATCTTAATGATCAGGTTTTATATTTACGCCATTCAAAAAAAAAACTCTAGTCTCAGATCGTATAATTTAGTGAAATTTAAACACTTTAATTATTAATAGCAAAAAGAAAGCAAATTAAAAATCAAAAGTAAGCAACTTTTAACAATATTGTCTTCTTCGTGAGCAAATATAGTGTTATGCTTATTTCGCACGGTGATATAGGACAAACAATGTCTCAGAAAAAAAGTGTGGTTTTTCAAAACCTCTTACCAACGATCAGACAATATCAACAATCAGGTTTTACTCATGAAAAAATTGTTGAATTGTTGAGAGATCAACACGATCTGAATTTGGTAAGTGTAGAAACCTTTAAAAGTTATTTATACCGATATGCAAAAGTGAATCCAGCTATGTCAAAAAATACTGTTGTTTCCCAGTCTAATCAATCAAGCCGAGAAATTAAAAAATCATCTAAGCTTGAGCATGTTTGTTATGACATTCGTGGACCAGTATTACGCGCCGCCAATGAAATGGAGGAGCAAGGACATAAGATCATCAAGCTAAATATCGGCAACCCTGCACCTTTTGGTTTTGAAGCCCCTCAAGAAATTATTAACGATGTTGCATTAAACCTTCCAAATGCAATTGGCTATACCGATTCAAAAGGGATTTTCCCTGCACGTAAAGCCATCTGCCAGTATTACCAGCAGAAAGGTATCTTTGATATGCATGTCAATGATGTGTATGTCGGAAATGGTGTTTCTGAACTGATTGTGATGGCGATGCAAGGTCTGCTTGATGACGGCGATGAAATGCTGGTACCTATGCCCGACTATCCACTATGGACAGCGGCAGTGAATCTTTCAGGTGGAACTGCAATTCACTATAAATGTGATTCTGAAAATTATTGGTATCCAGACATTGCGGATATGGAAAGCAAAATCACACCAAATACGCGTGGTATTGTAATTATCAATCCGAACAACCCAACAGGTTCCGTCTATCCACGCCATGTGTTGGAGCAAATTGTTGCCCTAGCGAAAAAACATGACCTGATTTTATTTGCCGATGAAATTTACGACAAAATCGTTTATGACGGCATTGAGCATGTGGCAGTTGCAGCTTTGGCTGGCGATCAACTGTGTATTTCATTCAATGGTTTGTCAAAAGCCTACCGTATTGCAGGTTATCGCGCGGGTTGGATGGCAATCACAGGCAACAAAGCACGTGCGGCTGACTATATCGAAGGCTTAGACATGTTGGCTTCCATGCGTCTATGTGCCAATCACCAAGCACAATATGCGATCCAAACTGCGCTCGGCGGTTATCAGTCGATTAATGATTTGATTCGCCCAGGCGGTCGCTTATACGAACAACGCAATATTGCATGGGAAATGCTGAATGAAATCCCAGGTCTGAGCTGTGTTAAACCTGATGGTGCGATGTACTGCTTCCCTAAACTTGATCCAACAGTTTATCCAATTGAAGATGATGAAAAACTGATGCTGGATCTTTTAAAGGCCGAAAAAGTGCTGCTGGTTCAAGGTACTGGCTTTAACTGGCCAACACCGGATCACTTCCGCGTGGTGTTCTTGCCTGCCGAAAATGAACTGCGTGAAGCTATTAATCGCTTAGGCCGTTTCTTGGCAAAAATGCGCTAAATTTAAGTTATGAGGTATCTTTTGCGGAGATACCTCATTTTCATATTCACCATCAAAGCATATTAATCGTCAGCTGATTGAAGGGTATCCCATAAATCTTCGTATTCTTTGGCTTTCTTTAAGTTTTTGGTCAAACCAAACCCGCCTTTTTCATACAAACGAGATAGAGACAGCAAGGCATCCATTTCATCTTGTGAAAAAGCCAGCTCATAAAATTCAACCGCTTTTTTATAATTCTTCGCGACGCCTTTGCCTTCTTCATACATGTACGCCATATTATAAGAACCTAAAGCCTCTTCCGCTTTGGATGCCAAACTAAATAAGCGCA
This sequence comes from Acinetobacter gyllenbergii CIP 110306 = MTCC 11365, assembly GCF_000413855.1. GTDB lineage: Bacteria > Pseudomonadota > Gammaproteobacteria > Pseudomonadales > Moraxellaceae > Acinetobacter > Acinetobacter gyllenbergii. The sequence goes on from NZ_ATGG01000049.1 coordinate 83,527, forward strand.
TCGCTTCTTTATAGTCCTGCTTAATCACGCTATTCCCTTCTAAGTAGAAAATACCGAGATTATTGATCGCTCCTGCTTCATCTTGCTTAGCAGCCAATTGATAATAATGCACCGCCTTATTCAAGTCCTGAGCAACACCTTTCTCTTCATCTCCCTCTTTATAAAGATGACCGAGCTCAACTTGTGCCAAATCCAGCCCCGCATCAGCAGACTTGGTCATCCACTCTAAACCCTTCTTGGTATTGGCTTTAACACCTTCATCTCCATTCAGATACATATAACCGAGATAATACTGTGCTCTTAACTGCCCTTTCTGCGCTGCTTGGGTATACCATTTTAAAGCGGTTGGGTTGTCTTCCTCAGTACCTTCACCATAGTTATACATATAACCGACAGAGAAAATTGCATCGGCATTACCCTTTGCTGCAGACTTCTTAAACCACTCTAATGCTTTACCAAAATCCTGTTCGACTTCAATGCCATAATAATAAGCATCACCTAAGTTATTCTGAGCAATCGCATCACCATTTTTAGCTTGTTGTACCAATTCTGGGCTATACGGCACATCATCTGCATGGCTTATGCTAAATAAACTGCTGGTTAATAATATTGAAAGTACGATATTTTTTAATTTCATTATTTGGCTCACATTGCTACATTTTTATGCGGTTATATTCTAACGGCAAAACACTTTATGTAAACCAATATTTATATTTACATAAAAATCAAAAACTAATTTTTAATATTCTATAAAAATAACAAAGCAAAAACACGGTTTGCCAAAATATTAGGCATGTCATTTTCGGTTTGCATGCTAAACTATGCGTTGCTTTGAAAAAGGATAGTCCTTCTATGCGGTTTGTTCATCTCGGTATCCACACAGAATTTTCGATCACGGAATCGATTGTTCGCATACCTGATTTGGTCAAGGCTGCCATAAAAGATGAGATGCCTGCTTTAGCACTCACTGACTTATCCAACCTGCATGCCGCAGTCAAGTTTTATGAGGCTTGCTTAAAAAAAGGCATTAAACCTATATTAGGTAGCGTGATTCGACTCAACGATGCAGAACACCGTGCAACCTTATTGGCAACCAGCAGCACAGGTTGGCTGAATCTGACTGAAATTGTGTCACGTGGCTTTATTGAGGGCCAACAACTCAGTATCCCCTGTGTACAAAAAGAATGGGTACTTGAGCAATCCGATGATTTGATCGTCTTGCTTGGACAGCATAGTGATGTCGGTAAAATGCTCTGCTCTTCTAATCCACAAAAAGCTGAACCTTTATTGGAAGCATGGATTGAGAAGTTTGGGAACCGTGTCTATTTGGCCTTAACACGCACTGATCGCCCTGGTGAAGAGGATTTTATTCAGCAAGCGGTCAAGCTCGCTGCCAAATATCACATTGCTGTGGTCGCACATAACGATGTGCACTTTGTTGAACAAGACGATTTTGAAGCCCATGAAGCACGGGTGTGTATTGCTGATGGTTATGTCCTTGGTGATGATAAACGCCCCAAAAATTACAGTATTGAACAATATTTTAAAACGGGCGAACAAATGTCTGAGCTGTTCTCAGACATTCCAAGTGCGATTGAAAACACTTATCAAATCGCAAAGCGCTGTAATGTTGCCTTGCAACTCGGCACCTATTTCTTACCCGACTTCCCGATTCCTGATGGCTATACCATCGACACGTATTTCGAGCATTTATCACGCACGGGCCTAGAAGAACGTTTAAACCATCTTTATCCAATTGAAGAACGTGATGAGGATTGGGCCGAGATTCGCAAGCCTTATGATGAGCGGATCAAGTACGAAGTCGATATTATCCTCAAAATGGGATTCCCTGGCTACTTCCTGATCGTCATGGACTTTATTCAATGGGCGAAAAATAACGGTGTTCCTGTTGGCCCTGGCCGTGGTTCAGGTGCAGGCTCCCTCGTCGCCTATAGTTTAAAAATTACCGACCTTGACCCCTTACGTTATGATCTGCTGTTTGAACGTTTCTTAAACCCAGAACGTGTTTCGATGCCCGACTTCGACGTCGATTTCTGTATCGCAGGCCGTGACCGTGTGATTGAATATGTGGCACAGAACTATGGTCGTCAAGCGGTATCACAGATTGCCACCTTCGGTACCATGGCGGCAAAAGGTGCGATTCGAGATGTGGCACGGGTCTTAGGTAAGTCTTATGGTCTTGCTGACCGTATTTCCAAAATGATTCCAACTAAACCGCTGGGTGTCGATTTGGTCACAGCGATTGACATGGAGCCACAGCTTAAAGATATCGTCACCAACCCATCCAACCCTGACAATGACGATGCGGCTGAAATTTGGGAAATGGCGCTCAAACTCGAAGGGATCACCCGTAATACAGGGAAACATGCGGGTGGTGTGGTAATTGCACCAGGGAAAATTACGGATTATTCAGCCGTACTCTGTGATGCCGATGGCACCAACCGTGTTGCGCAATACGATAAAGATGATGTTGAAGCCGCGGGTCTGGTCAAGTTCGACTTCTTGGGCTTACGTAACTTAACCGTCATTGAAGATGCGATTCAAAATATTAATAAACGCATCAAATCTGAGATTCCACTGAATATCTCCAATGTCCCACTTGACGATAAAGATGCCTATTTAGTCTTTGCGGAAGCCAACACCACCGCGGTATTCCAGTTTGAATCCGTGGGCATGAAAAAAATGCTCAAGGAAGCAAGACCAAGTAAATTCGAAGAAATTATTGCCTTCGTTTCCTTGTATCGTCCTGGCCCAATGGATCTGATTCCAGACTTCATCCATCGTATGCATGGGGGTGAGTTTGAATATCTGCACCCATTGCTTGAAGGTGTATTAGAACCCACTTACGGGATTATGGTTTACCAAGAACAGGTGATGCAGGCTGCACAGTTCTGTGCTGGCTATACCCTCGGTGGCGCGGATTTACTCCGTCGTGCTATGGGTAAAAAGAAACCTGAAGAAATGGTGAAACAGCGCCAGATCTTTATCGAAGGTGCATCGAAAAAGGATATTGATGAAGCGACTGCGAACCATATCTTCGACTATATGGAAAAGTTCGCCGGCTATGGTTTTAACAAATCCCATGCGGCTGCTTATGCCTTGGTTGCCTACCACACAGCTTGGTTAAAAGCGCATTACCCTGCTGAATTTATGGCAGCCGTTTTATCTTCGGAAATGCAGAATACCGACAGTATCGTGTTTTTGATTGATGACTGCCGTAATAATAAACTCGAGGTACTGCCACCTTCCGTAAATATGTCTTTGTATCATTTCCATGCCAGCGACGAAGCAACCATTGTGTATGGTTTAGGCGCAATCAAAGGTGTCGGTGAACAAGCGATGCAATCGGTCATCGATTCACGTATCAATGAAGGTCCATATAAAGATTTATTTGATTTCTGCCATCGTATTGATCTGAAAAAAATCAATAAGCGTACCTTAGAAGCACTGATCCGTGCAGGTGCATTGGATTGTCTGGGGATTGAACGCTCTAGCCTGATGGCACAGTTACCTGAAGCGGTACAAGCGGCTGAACAAGCACGTAGCAACCGTGAAACAGGGATTATGGATCTGTTTGGTGAAGTTGAAGAAGTTCAGCGCAAACCCGCCAAGCCCGTCAAACCATGGTCGGATGAAGTCCGTTTAAAAGGTGAAAAAGATACACTTGGTCTCTACCTCACAGGTCATCCAATTGATGTATATCGCCCTGAATTAAAATCATTTATCCCTGCAAAACTCAATGAACTGACGCCGACTCGTCGAGGTGTTACCACGGTTTTTGCGGGTTTGGTGGTGGATATTGCCAACTTCCCAAACCGTATCATGATCACACTAGATGATGGTACAGCCCGTGTTGAGATCAGTTGTAACCACGAACGTTTCCAGCGCTATAAAGACATTGTTCGCTTAGAACAAGTCGTGGTGATTGAAGGTGAAATTTACGAGCGTGAAGGCTTTGATCGCCCAATGGCACGCCTCAGCAAAGCCTTCAACTTAAATGAAATTCGTCAGAAACGCGCGCAAAGTATTCAGGTTCGCCTACCTCATGATCTCATGACCAAATCTTTGGCCAAAGATTTGCAAAATATTCTATTGCCTTATTGCAATGTCGATATGTGCCAGCACATTGGATTACAAATTCAACTAGAACAAAGCTTTGCAAATGCGGAACTCCATCTCGGTCCGCAATGGAAAGTGGTGCCACTGGATGAGTTGCTTGGTAAGCTTCGTGATTATTTTGGTAAAGAATCGATCTTCATCGAATACCAAGTAAAATCAAAAGCGGCCAAAGTCGCTGAAGCACCGAAAGTCAGTGTTGTGCCACCGCCACCAGACAATATGTCTATGGATGAAGCGCTTGATCTTTACCAAGCCGATGTCTCTCAATATTCTTAATTTTGGATGATATATGAACCTGTTTGACTCAAATAGCGTGTCCAAACATTTGGATCATGTGCGTATTGTTATGGTCAATACCACTCTGCCAGCCAATATTGGTAGCGCCTTACGCGCTATGAAAACCATGGGTTTATCAAAACTGGTCTTGGTTGCACCAAAAACCTACCCACATCCCGATATCGATGCTTTGGCAGCAGGTGCACAAGATTTAATTGAACAAATTGAAATTGTTGAGACCTTAGAACAAGCGATTCAAGATTGTCATTTGGTTTTTGGAACCAGTGCCCGTAGCCGCACTATTCCATGGCCATTACTGGATGTTCGCCCTGCTGCACAGGAAGCACTACAAGCCGCAACCAAAGCACAGCATATTGCAATTGTATTTGGTCGTGAAGATCGTGGCCTCACCAATGAAGAATTGGCTTTAGCCAATTATCACTTAACCATTCCAGTAAATCCTGAATACGGTGTTTTGAATGTCGCTCAAGCCATTCAAGTGGTTTGTTATGAACTTAGAATGGCTGCATTGGAACAAAACAGCACAGTGACAGAAACAGCAACTGATCACATGCAACTCAAACAGCAACAAAGCATGGAGTGGGATGAGCCTTTAGTCACGCAACAGCAAATGGAACAGTTCTATCCGCATTTAGAAAAAATGCTGACAGAAATCGAGTTTCTTGATCCGAATAATCCTCGTTTATTGCCATTACGCTTGCGTCGCCTGTTCGGAAGGATACAATTAGATCGTATGGAGTACCATTTATTGCGCGGGATTTTCAGTCGCGTACAGGCGCTTGCCAAAGGTTCATGGAAAAAAACAAATACGGAGGATCATACTCATGATTAAACAGCTAAAAGAAGATATCGAAGCTGTATTTGCACGTGATCCCGCGGCCCGCAATACGCTCGAAGTCCTCACCACATACCCAGGGATTCATGCCTTGATCATGCACCGCATGGCGCATGAACTCTGGAAAAAAGAATACAAAGGTAGTGCTCGCCTACTCTCCTCATTTAGCCGTTTTGCCACTGGAATTGAAATCCATCCTGGTGCAAAAATTGGCAAACGCTTTTTTATCGACCATGGCATGGGTGTGGTGATTGGTGAAACAGCTGAAATTGGTGATGATGTCACCTTGTATCATGGCGTGACCTTAGGTGGAACAACATGGAATAAAGGTAAGCGCCATCCGACCCTCGAAGATGGTGTAGTGGTTGGGGCTGGTGCAAAAATCTTAGGACCATTTACGGTACATAAAGGCGCTAAGGTTGGTTCAAATGCTGTCGTCACCAAAGAGGTTCCAGAAGGTGTAACTGCTGTCGGCAACCCTGCCCGCTATATTTTTAAAGACAAGACTCAAATTGAACCAGACGAAGCTAGCCGTCGTGACTATGCTGAAAGCATTGGTTTCCAACCTTATGCCACGACCCAAGATCAATCTGATCCAATTCTGGAAGGTATTCGTGTTTTATTAGATCGTATGCAGAAAAATGAACAACAAATGAATGTACTCTGCAAGCGATTGTCTGAACTTGATCCAAGTTTCAAACCACAAAACTCAAAAACTCAACCATTGAGTAAAGAAGAACTCAAAATTATTGAAGAAGTTAGACGTGAGTGCGAAGCACAGAACAAAACTTCAGCAACATAGTCAAATATATAAAAAATGTAACACGCTTTTCATTGCAAGTTGGTTTTGCTTTTCCTAGACTGGTGAAACCAACGATCTACTTCTCATTTAACTAAAATTAATGGATGTAAAGCATGAATTTTAAGCCTTTGGCATTACTTGTACTTTCAACTTCTTTTTTGACGGCCTGTGGCATCGCCCCAGTTAAAAAAGACAAGGTTGCTGAACCATTTGTGTTCAAGGAACCAGATCCAACTCCTGCATTCTATGCTTTAAATCCAGTTAAATATGATGCTCCACCAAGCTTTGAAGTTGCGATCAAAGATGCAGCTGCTCAGCCTGTCACAAAAATGGTCGTGACCTTACAAAGCGATCCAACAAAATCAACCACGCTGGATATCAACAAACTGATTATTCCAACCATTGATAACAAGCAACGCAGCATGAAATATGCAGTTCTTGCTGGTGATAATGAAGTTGATGTCACTGAAATTGATGACTTTTTACAACTGGTAGAAGGTAAAGCCCGCCACTACCCACCTCGTTTCCCTGAACGTCAAGAACGTAAAGGTTATGAAGTCAAGTTAAGAGAAACGACACAGAAATTAGATGCTTTAGCTGAAAAGCCAAATGCCTCTCTAGACGTATTGACGCGTGCTTTTAAAGCAAGTGTGATGGCACGTAACCTCGACTTAGGTACCGCTTACACCTCAAAATCCTTGACTTATGCACAACGTATTCTTGCAATTAACCCAAATGACCCAGAAACTAACTTCTGGTTTGGTTTTGGCTTGTCTGAAGGTGGCGGTCAACGTGAAGCCATTCCTTATTTAGACAAAGCCATGAAAGGTGGTGTTCAAGAAGCTTATCTTTCTGCTGCCAACAACTATCTCTGGTTAGAGCAAAAGAAAAATGCGATTCAAACTTTGAAAAACTACAAAGTAAGCTATCCAGATGAAGCGGAAGTGACTGACCGCTTGATCAAAGAAGTTGAAACTGGCAAACGCTGGAATGTATGGCAAGTTCTCAACTAATTGGAACTGGTTAGATTTGTAAAAATAGACTGTCGTGTACAGTCTATTTTTTTATCTGTCATTGAAAAAACATTCGATTTTCGTATTATAGCAAGAATCTCCCAACGAACTTGCTGACATATCATGCTAGCATTTACCCCCAATAAACGTTTATTTTTTATCTCTCTATTCAGCACCATGCTGATCAGTGGCTGCCAAGTTGTCAGTCTTAAGCAGCAAGCAGTGAATGTAACGATTGCTAACGAACGTAATAGTATTCTTACGCAAAAAAAGCTCAGCGAAGCCAGCCTCAATGTCCTGTCGATGTCTGGCAAAGAAGCCAAAGTGTGTATGCAAACACCAAATGAGTGCATTGCAGACTTACATAAAATCCCACAAATTCAGGATGAGCAATTATTATCGACTGCGAGTGAATTATATCTTTCCAAAGCACTCACCCTTTCAGATTCTTCCGAATGCAAAATCAGTAAATTGACAAAACACAAACCAGAAGAAGAACAGAAAACCATTCAAAAGACTTATGAGCAATGCTTAGATCAAGAGTTAGAAGCTTTAGACAAAAGTATTCGCTATAGCTATGCATATCTTTTCAAAACAGCACGCCAACCGCAAGAACGCATTTTTGATAACCGTCAGGTTCAGATTCGAGACTTTTACAATCAAGCTCTAACCAAACTGGTGAATGTGCATAGTTTAAGAAACCCAGCTAAAACGATTAATCCCACAATTCAGATTGGCAAAAGCACCTACACCATCGATATTCAGTCCTATCAACGTCTACAAAATATGAAGTTGGAAAAATTTATTTCCAGCTATAACATGAACTTTTCAGGCTTAAGAGCAATTAACCGCCGAGATGGTTTCGGTTCCGATTTCGTTGCAGTGTTTCCTTCAACGGATGCTGCCCATGGTGAAAATAAATATATTCTTGATCCATTAAGTTATAGCTATCCGAATGGACTTAACCCCAATATTCATAAAGCTCGTTATTTGGCTGCAACCATCATTGCACAACCCAAGAATGCCGCCGCAACGATTAACGATGTTTTAAATAACCCAAACTTTGAAGTAAAGGTTTATGACCCTTATAGCGTAGAGAAAGTGAGTATTGCAGGTAAAGAATATTCGCTTGCCGCCAATTTCTCTGCACCTTATGGTCTTTGGTTAGCTGAAAATAATTTAGGTGCAGCAGCCTATTTAACCTTAATTGATCGTGATCAGCATCTCACCATGCCACATCTATATATGCTGGAACCCTATAATCCGAACAAAAAAGTAATCGTATTGGTACATGGTCTTGCCAGCAGCCCAGAAGCATGGATTGCCGTAACCAATGACATTATGGGTGATGCCGTATTGCGAGAGCATTATCAAGTATGGCAGGTCTTTTACTCAACCAATATGCCAATTCTAGAAAGTCGCTTCCAGATTTATGCGCTTTTAAAACAAGCTTTTGGCTCCTTGAATGATAAGGATGCAGCAGCCCAAGATGCGGTGTTAATTGGCCATAGTATGGGCGGGATTATCAGCCGACTCTTGGTGAGCAAAGCTGATATTTCCCAGCAGGCACTCACCATGATGAGTAGCCGTCAACAAACGCGTTTACGTAAACACCCTGTCATTGGTGAACGACTCAAAATGGAACCGATTACTAATTTTGATCGTGCGATTTTCTTGGCTGCTCCACATAAAGGTACTGATTTTGCCGATCGTTGGTTTACACTGGCGGCACGTAAAATCATCAAACTCCCTGCAACCTTCTTGACCACTTTGGCAGATACACTCACCAGTGATGACATGGATTTAAAAGAATTCGTTAAAACACTCACCAATGATGTGATTCAAAATGGGCCAAGTGATCTCAGTAAAAAATCCAAATTTATGGAGTTAACTGCCTCTATTCCGCCAGAAAATGGACTAATTTTTCACTCGATTATGGGTAACATTACCAAAAGTGATGATCCAAATGTCATTACAGATGGGATTGTTCCTTATAAAAGTGCACATTTAGATGGCGCCGTTTCCGAGAAGATTTTCACGGGCGGTCACTCAATCCAAGAGACACCTGAAGCTGTTCTAGAGTTACGACGTATTTTACGTGAACACCTTGTCGATCATGGTTTATATAAACCCAAAAACTAAATACAATAAAAAAGCCCCAACAATGTGGGGCTTTTTTAGATCAAATCATTTATACACCAGAACGGATCATATAATCAAAGGCAGATAGTGATGCTTTCGCGCCTTCACCTGTGGCAATGATGATTTGCTTATATGGCACTGTAGTACAGTCACCTGCGGCAAAGACACCTTTGAC
>NZ_ATGG01000050.1 GCF_000413855.1 Acinetobacter gyllenbergii CIP 110306 = MTCC 11365
TTCCAAAACATAAAACAAGAATGATAAGTTTGTGCATCAGGACGTGAGATATGACAGGAGTTGTATCTAGTGAAAGGAATACGAAAAAGCCCGACAGGATGTCGGGCTTTTTTCATTTGAACTAAAACTCAGTCAATTTTTAGCTCACCTGCTTGGCACTATAATAAGCATGAATCGAGGCTGCACAACGGTCAATGATCGAGTCTTCATCCTTTTTCCAGATGAGCTTCACTTCACTGAGGGTGTTCTCGTCTTGGATTGGAATCAGTCTGACATTGCTAGGCAAAATTACTTTAAATTCTTCGGGCACAATACACACGCCAAAACCATTGGCGACCAGTTCCAATTGCGATCTTTTCCTTGAATAAATTCGAGTTCTTTTCGGATTAAAGCCATTGACCAAGCATAAATTGGCGGCCAAATAGCTCAAGCCACCACGGGCTTTATGTGGCACAGAAACAAAATCCAAGGGTGCCAATTCACGGATCGAGATACTTTCTTTTTCACTTAAAAATGGATCTGAAATATGCGCAGCAACGTATAAAGGAGCGGTATATAAACTGATCGAATTGACATCATTCAAATTATGATAAATCGGGGGGCGGATAAAACCCAGATCAATCGTCCCATTCAATAAATATTCGAGTTGTAACTCAGAGGATAAAGTATGCATCTCGATATCAATATGATGGGTATCACAGAGCTGTTCAAAAATTTCCAGCTTGTTTTGATCTAATACGATACTACTGGAATGGGCAATTTTAATGATTCGACCTTCACCCCGACTGATACTTTGGGCGCTGACAATGGAACTTTTTAAATGATCAATATTGGTTTTTAGACTTTTATACAGTGCTTCACCTGCAGGTGTGAGTCTAATTTTTTTCTCGGATCGATCAAAAATTTCAAAACCGATTTCTTCTTCTAAATTTTTGATTTGTCTGCTTAGGGCCGATTGAGCAATAAACAGCTTCTCCGAGGCAGCAATAAAGCCCCCAGTTTCAACAATCGTGATTAGATAATTAAATTGTTTGAAGGTCCACATATCTCAAAATTAGATCAGTGCTTGTTTTTTCTATATTAGATTAGATGGAAGAAATCTTATACCTTTTTTATAGATCCTTGATTCAGGTCGCTGACGATGACAATGAGAAATAAGATTTTGACTTTAATTGCTGCTGTAGTGATTTGTCTACTGGCACAAAGCTATGATCAGTATATGGGTGTGATGACGAAAGGGCAGTCGATTGATTTATTAGGAGATTGATACGTTCTCCGTGTTCCGTTCCATATATTTACTGACTTTTTAAAGGGTGAGAAAGCTCGGCAGTGTACGCTTTTTCTTACAGCGATTAGGGGCAATGTCCCATTTTCAGCCTTAGTGGAATTGCCTAATATCAACTCATCAGGAACAGGAAGTTCCAAAACATAAAACAAGAATGATAAGTTTGTGCATCAGGACGTGAGATATGACAGGAGTTGTATCTAGTGAAAGGAATACGAAAAAGCCCGACTTGGATGTCGGGCTTTTTTATTGCAAATCTAACAAGTGGCTGAGTGCGTTGGCTTGCTGTTTTATAACCAACAGATTGCAGTGAATAGGTGTATTACTAAACCTGAGGTTTAAGATTGAATCTTATGTATTTTAGATTCGCCAGATAATGTTAATTTAATCAACAATGAGTAATTTCGCTCCATTTAAACTGAAGGATTGGTGCGGTTCGGCATGATCACCAACCTGATAGCTCATTCCCTGCGTTAAAATAAACGTCCTTCCATCTTTTAATCTGCTTTCAAGTTCACCTTCTAAACAAAATAGAATATGTCCTTTTTCGCACCAATGGTCAGCTAAGTAATTAGCTGAGTATTCTACAATTCTTACTCTAATTCTATTTTCTTCTTCACCAAAGTATTGTGTTTTCCAATAGGCATTTCCAGTTTCTCCGCGGTATTCTACTGTTTCTATTTTATCCCAGTTAGTCACTTGAAATGGAAAAGGGAAAATATTCATATACTGTTCCAAAACTTTAGATTTATTCTAAAAATATAGATAAATTTAGTTTTTGCAATACGCTTATTTAAGCGAAGCGCTGTGATGCGAAGGAACATTGATTAAAAAATTTAAATTCAATGCTTATTTAGACCGTATTAAAGAAAACTACAAAAGCCATTGATTTAAAATAAGATAGATTCTTTATGAATGGTTTAGATATTTCTTGTTAGATTTTTAAACATAAGTCATGTACGCTTTTTCTTACACCGATTAAGGGCAATGTCCCATTTTCAGCCTCAACTGAATTACCTAATATGAACTCATCAGGAACAGGAAGTTCCAAACATAAAACAAGAATGATAAGTTTGTGCATCAGGATGTGAGATATGACAGGAGTTGTATCTAGTGAAAGGAATACGAAAAAGCCCGACTCGGATGTCGGGCTTTTTTTATGCGCGATGGATTTGTTTTTCCCACAGTTCAATCAAGAGTTGCATGGATTTGCTCAGTGGCTTATAAGCTGGCCAAATCGCATGAATCGGCATATCCAGTCCATTGGTGGTATCGAGAAAAGCTAAGCGTACCAGACGTTGTTTGGCAAAATGTGTTTGCACTACGGAAAGGGGAAAATTACCCCAACCGAGCCCTTGTTCCACCATATCAATGGCTATAGATAAATTATCGCTATACCAGCATGAATCTGAGACCAGTACTCGACTATCAGGCAGTGGATAATGTTTGCTGGCTACAATAATTTGTCTGAGTTCAGATAGCATGGTGAGTTCATTTTTATTCTGCGCTTTGAGCTGTTGCGCATCTTTGGGGGAAACTGCCGCAACAAATTGTTCCATGCCCAATAAACGAAAGCGTTCATTATTATCGAGTTGTGATGAACTATAGGCAATATACAGATCAATTTCGTTATTATGCAGTCGTATTTTGAGCTCCTGTTGTGGTGCGCTGACCATATCAATATTTAACAAGGGATAACGTTGAATCAGTTGTTCAATCCCCGCCAATAAAAACTTTTGATTCACATCCGCAGCAATGCCAATGCAGAGACTGGTCTCTAGTCCAGTTGAAAGTTCAGTCAGATGCAGGTCGAGCTGACGTAATTTAGTCAGAATTAATCGGGCATGCGGTTCGATTGAAAGTGCGACTTCGGTAGCAGTGAGGTGATTTTTACTGCGTTCAAATAATTTTAAATTCAATTCTGCTTCAAGATTGGCAATCGCCATACTGACCGCTGAAGGCACACGATTTAGGGCGCGCGCTGCAGCGGAAAAATTACCACGATCCATAATTTCAAGGATCAGTTCAAGCTGTTCACGATTTAGTTTCATGGCAATTCACTTGTCAGTCAATCTGATAACGATTGACTTTTTTTATCAAATTTAAAGCGTAAAATCCACCCATTATTGATTTTAAGGTGTGGTCATGCAAGGAACCAAGAGAAGAGTCACCTATGTGTTTTTCTATGAAGTTTTTAGCTTTTTTATCTGTGCAATGGTGTTGGCCGTACTTTCGGGTACCACCATCAGTCATACAGGGCCATTGTCGATCTTGATTGCTGTGATCGCAGTGACGGTGAATTTCTTTTATAACTATGTATTTGAGCTGTGGGAAAAAAAACAGATTTCCAAAAAGCGCACAGTGTGGAGACGTGTGGCGCATGCGATTGGCTTTCAAATTGTTTTGGTGATGATTTTGATTCCGCTCATTGCATGGTGGATGCAGATCAGTTTGGTGAAAGCCTTCTTGCTGGATTTCAGTTTGATGGTTCTGATTCCATGTTATACCTTTGTTTATAATTACTTTTTTGATCATATTTTTGGTTTACCCAGCCATTTGCTTGAGCCAGCCGCGCTGAATGCCAAAACCAGCTCTTAATCTACAGTTTTATGGCTGAATTCATAAAAAGAGTGCATAAAATGCACTCTTTTTATGTGATTTATCAATTAATTTTTAACATAAAAATTGAGTGATTAAAGTCGAATCCAAGTCATGTTACGGAAACTGTTATTGGCTGGATTTTTGGCATTGATGCTCAGCATTTTGCCTGTTTTGCTTAAACGCGCATTCAGGTTGTATTTCTGTCCATCGTACGGATTGAGCCAAACGCCTTGTCCAAATTCCTCATTTTGACTCAACATCTTTAGACCGGTTAGCACTTCCATGCCGATCATCTGCTGGTTTTTTAACGTGCCCGTACAGGCTGTACATAAGGTTAGTGCTGCTTCCTTGGCAGAAGGATACATTTTGACAATCACGGCACTGTATTGTTCAATGGCTGAATGTCTACGAATCACGATATCAGAGAGATAGGAACCTGTACGCTCATCCACGACTTTCCACGTCCCAATCAATGGATCTGTCGGAGCAGCGTGAATCGCCAAAGGCGTATTGAGCCCAAGTAAGAGAATACAAGCACGAATAAAAGAGGTATTGAGCATGAGGAATACGTCGAAAAATATAAATAATGAAATGAAACAACGATTTATTATATTGTTTTAGTAGGATGATCACAGCATGTTTTAGGGAACTTGGCAGTTCCCTATCGTATTTAAATCATGCGGTATAAGCGTTCTTTCGGGAACACTGCAGTAAAGGTTGAACCTTCATTTTCTTTAGAGGTAATTTCCAAGTGTGCGCCGTGCTGCATCAACACGTGTTTCACGATGGCCAGTCCAAGTCCAGTTCCACCTGTCTGACGGCTACGTGCACTATCGACACGGTAGAAACGTTCAGTTAAACGAGGTAAATGCTTGGGATTAATTCCGATCCCATTATCTTGTACAGTAAAGTAAGCATGATCACCATCTTCATGCCAGCCAATGGTGATGATGCCGCCTGCAGGCGTGTATTTAATCGCATTGGTAATTAAGTTACTGAACGCACTGGCAATTTCAATATCAGAACCGATCAGATCGCAATGGCTATCAATATCCAGATTTAAGGTATGGCCATAATCGAGATTGTAGGCACGTGCATCATCAAAGATCTGGTTCATCAGATTGGCCATATCAATAATCTGATTTTTCGCGACTTTTTTATTATTTTCTAAATTAGATAACAACAATAGGTCATTCACCAGAGCATTCATGCGCTTGGTCTGAGATTGCATCTGGGTAAAAGCCCGCTTCCAGCGCGGAGTAATATCATCTTGATCGGTAAAGGTTTCGATATAGCCACTAAGCACCGTCAAGGGCGTGCGTAACTCATGTGAAATATTATCGACAAAGTCTTTACGCATCTGTTCCAGATTATGTACCCGTGTGGTGTCATAAGCGACGAGCAGACGGCTTTCGCCACCAAAACGGGTGAGTTTGACTTGTACATAACGTTCTTCATCCATCTGTGCCTGTAAACGGATACCATCAGGAGATTGATCGCTATGGTTGAAATATTCAATAAAATTGGGTTGGCGTAGAATCGACAATAAATTGCGGCCACGGTCTAGAGGACTGATACCCAATAGTTTTTCAGCGGCAGGATTCCACCATTCGATTTGATGTTGATCATCAATTAAAACCACTGCTTCGGCCAATGCCACCAAAGAGGATTGTGCCCGATCAATTAAACCGACCATCTCTGCTTGAACAATCCGTTCTTGACGTTGTGCACGGTAAACATTGAACAGCAAAGCGCCCCAAATCCCGTTGAGATTGGGTGGGACATCATAAGGACGATTAGAAATCCATTCATTGACCAGATAAAGCGAACGAAGCTGTAGGAAAAAAAACAGCACGAAGGCAATAAAAACACAGCTCCAGAAGTAACCCACCCCGAATCCAACTAAGCTTGCAATCAATAAGAAAAAAAGTAACAGTCTTAAATCTTGCTTCGCAAAGGTCCATAAACTGCTGTAGCGAAAACGTTGGTGTTCACGTGCCAGCTCAGGGACGGGGTAAGGCTCATACATAAAGGATTTTTAACCTACTGCTAAATCTGCTCGTGTCGAGAAACGGTAACCTGTGCCACGAACGGTTTGTACAAAACGATCGACACCAAAAGGTTCTAACACTTTGCGTAAACGACGGATATGCACATCAATGGTACGGTCTTCAATATAGACATTGCCACCCCAGACTTGATCTAGGAGTTGAGCACGGGTATAGGCGCGCTCAGGATGGGTCATGAAGAAGGCCAATAAACGATATTCGGTTGGCCCCATATCTAAAATACTATTGCCAAAGCTGACACGCTGGCTGACAGGATCCAGTAACAAACCATTGGCGTCAATGACTTTTTCACCGCTCAGTGCATTGGCACGACGCAGTACTGCTTTGATACGAGATACCAGTTCACGCGTCGAGAACGGTTTGGTCATGTAATCATCAGCACCCGCATCTAGACCTTGTACTTTATGGTCTTCTTCGCCACGGGCAGTCAGCATGATCACTGGAATCTCGGCCAAGTTTTCATCACGTTTGAGACGGCGACATAAATCTACACCACTCACACCACCCGGTAGCATCCAATCCAGCAAAATAAGCGCAGGACGCTGATCAACGATGATCTGATGCGCTTGTTTAGCATCCTCAGCTTGTAAACATTGGAAGCCTGCCATATCCAATGAGGTATGGATCATTTCGCGGATCGGTAGCTCATCATCGACAATTAAAATATAGTCATCTTTCACAGCGCAATACCCTTAAAATCTGTAACGGTTTAACCGTTTTGTTGTTATGACAGGCTTATTACAAAGATTAATTATGACAATATCATTGCAAAAGAATTAATAAAGTCGAATTTAGCAATAAATTGTGACAAGCATGGGGCAGAGTCGTGACGGATTGATGACAATTTGCCTAGCAAGAAAGCAAATGAATTCATTTGCTTAACTAGACTGTAGTTTAACAGCTTTGTGTGTCACAAAACTGTAAAACGATTTTAATTTTTTTGCGAGGTGGTTTCGATAAAAGACAAAAAGACAGCACAGCATGCTGACAGAACATCTTCCAAAGGCTGTTTAAAGCCTTCAGAGACCCAACGAATAATAATATGAGTCACATAGCCATTTAAGCCCGTCGCCATGAGCGAAACTTCTTCAGTGCTTTGCGGTGCATTCGGCATGGTAATCATCACAAAGCCTTGAATGATGCGATCGAACTGAGTTAGCGTTTCTTGAATGGTGGCTTGATTATGCAGGTCTTGCACTAGCATGGCATCAATATAAATAATCCGTGCCATACGTGGATCGTCTTTAATCGCACTCAATAACGCCGACAAACCTGCGGTCACCATATTCTTGGGTTCAGGTGCCGCCATCAGGACAGCCTGAGTTAAACAGGTTTGCATTTTCTCAATCATTTTTAAGAACACGGTTTGAAACAGTTCTTCGCTTTTTTTAAAAGATTCATAAAAATAGCGTTCAGTGAGCTTGGCTTCATTACAGACATCTTTGACTGTGACCGAAAAAAAGCCTTGTGTGCCGTAGGTTGCAATACCTGCTTCAATCAATTTTTCACGACGTGCTTCTTTGCGCTCAGTTAAAGAGAGACCTTTGAATTGTCGTTCTTTCACTTCGGTATTATTTTTCTTGCGTGTCGCTTGATCTTGAGTTGCCATTGAGAAAACCGTTCCCTAAAAAGTCTTTAAATCGTGTGTCTAATAGTTGCATTTCAACCCTGTTGTGCTGACTAGCATAACCAAATTTTGAAAATATGCCTTGTCTCTTTTAAACATCTTCGGTCATAAATGTAAATAGGCCTATTATGACATGTCGGGTGTTGGTTATTGCCATTTGTCTTAAAGCCAGAGTGTACTATATTGACAACACGTATTGTCAAAATTATATTGGTTATAGGTTAAACAGCACATGAGCTAAGCGAATATGTGCGTATCATTCGCAGTACAAAGGATAGGCAATGAAAAATTTTAAAAATAAAGTCGCAGCGATCACCGGTGCAGGTTCTGGGATTGGACAACAATTGGCCGTTTTGTTGGCGAAACAAGGCTGTCATTTGTCATTGAGTGATATCAATGAAAAGGGCTTGGCACAGACTGTAGAATTAGTGAAGCAGTATCCAGTAACAGTGACCACCAAAGTACTCGATGTTTCAAATCGCGATGCGGTGAAACAGTGGGCACAAGAAACCGTGCAAGATCATGGTTCGGTCAACATGATCTTCAACAACGCAGGCGTAGCACTCGGTTCAACCGTCGAAGGTGCGAGCTATGAAGATTTAGAATGGATTGTCGGCATTAATTTCTGGGGTGTGGTTTATGGCACCAAAGAATTCCTGCCATTCATCAAACAAAGTAAAGATGGTCATATCATCAACATCTCCAGTATCTTTGGTTTAACCTCGCAACCAACGCAATCAGCGTATAACGCTACCAAATTTGCGGTACGTGGCTTCACTGAATCATTACGTCAGGAGTTGGATATTGAGAAGGGCGGTGTCAGCTCTCTCTGCGTACATCCAGGCGGGATTCGTACCAATATCGCCAAAGCAGCGAAAATGAATGACAGTTTGAAGAGCTTGGGCATGGACCCGAACAAATCGATCAAGCAATTCGACAAGTTCTTGCGTACTCCACCAGAAGAAGCAGCACGTCAGATTTTAAATGCAGTATTGAAAGATAAACGCCGTTTATTGATTGGTACGGATGCGCGTATTGTGGATTCGTTCCAACGTTTATTCCCAACGGGTTATCAACGTATTGCAGCGTTTGCAACTAAGATGATGTAAGTTGTTAGCATGAAAAAAGCCATTCTTGTGAATGGCTTTTTTATATCCTTTAGAACAAGCAGATATTAAACAATCTGAGTTCGGTTGAAGTCCTCTCTAACCTATTAAAAATAATTAGCTTGGTGGAATCTTGCTATGTTCTCACCCAATTTTGGGATCAGTCACTACGTCTTGCACTTCAGTTGAAATATATTTCAACTTTGTTCAGGCTCGCCCTACTTTTGTTTTGGTATGAGGAGCGAATGCTCCGTAAGGGCAAAACCTGAGGGGCGAATAGCGAAGATTAATAATCTTTGCCGTACCACAAGGTGAAAGCTATGCTTGAATAACAAACTACGCACAGTGTTTATCTTGCGCTTCACCAAAGCTTTAGTCGCTTTGGCTTGCTCAGGTTGTAGATGACGTTTCCGAGTATCATATTCAGCCTCGAACTCAGGTTAAATAAGGACTTTAATCTTGGTCTTTTTCCAAAAGAATTGATAATAGAACGCTTGGAACAGGCATAGGCAGACAAAAGACAGTGCGTAAGCAATCCAAATCCCAGTTAAGCCCCAAAGTGAGCTAAACCAATAGGCACACGGGACTTCGATCAGAACAATGGTCAAAATATTAATCATCATCGGAATGTTGACTGCACCACTGGCCCGCATGATTGAGGCAAAAATGGCACTGGCACCAAAGAATAAAATTGACCACAGCACAATAAATAACAGTTGTTGACCCAGCTCAATCACACTGTGATCGGTAATAAACAGCGCCATCAAGTATTTTGAGAACAAATAAGCCAAGGCAATCAAACTACCCGTGAATAAGAAATTCATGCCTAAAGCGGTACGGGTGACCTTGGCCAATAAATCAGGCTTACCTGCACCAATCGCTTGTGCGGCAAAAATCGAAGCGGCAATTGAAATCGACAAGGCTGGAAATTGGATGTAGTTCAGTACCTGATTGACTGCGCCATAAGCTGCGGTGGCATGTGCACCATAATGGTTAATCAAGCCAATAATCACCAGACCCGCTAAGGAGGTGGTGACCATCTGAATCCCAGTCGGTATGCCGAGTTTTAAAATTAATTTACTCAGCTCCGCATCATGACGAATATGTTGCAGCAATAGACCATCAATTTTCAGCGGATGATTTTTATAGTTCAGATAAATTGCTAAGAAAATTAGCACAGCGGCATAACCGATAATGGTTGCAATCGCAGGGGCAACAATCCCCAAAGCAGGGAAACCAAAATAACCTTTCAGTAAAACGGGGGTCACCCCCAAACCAATCAAGCTGGTCAGGCTCAGGGCAATCAGTGGCGTCACACTATCACCGACACCCCGCAAGATCGAGGTATAAATAATATAGACGAACAGTAAGGGGCTGCCCACCAACATCCATTGCACATAAGGCAAGGACAGGTGCATCACTTTGGGATCGGTACCCAGTAACTCCAAAATATGTTTGGCGAAGATCAGACCTAAAACCGCAATAATGCTACCGCCAATCAAGGTCATATAGACCGTGGAGCCAATCACGGCACGAACTTTTTCTAGATTCTGCGCACCCCATGCCTGCCCAATCAGCACCGTGGAGCCTGCAGAAATTCCAATCACAAAGGCCAGTAAAAAGAACAGGATCGGGAAGAATACCGATACAGCAGCAATCGCATTCACGCCCATCATTTGACCGACAAAGATGGTATTAATGGTTCCTGACAGGTTTTGTAAAATATTGGTGGCAATCAGCGGCACCAGAAACACAAAAAAGGTTTTCCAGAGGTTCGGTTGCATCACCAAGGGTTGGCGTGGTGTCATTCAATTTCCTTCACGCTTCATCCTGAAACGATGGTATTTTTTTCAACATAACATGATCAATTGTGTTGAAGATGAGGGTTCAGTTTCTTTTTGTTGATCAACATTGTACGAGGATTTCACCTGCGCGTTGCAGTGTTTGATCGGTTTTGGCAAAGCAGAAGCGAATCAAGCGTAATGATTCAGGTGCCTGCTGATAAAATACCGAAATTGGAATGGCCACAATTTTATGTTGCTCCGCAAGAAATTGGCACATTTCGATATCATTCAAATCAGGGCGAATAGCACTGTAATCCAGATTTTGGAAATAGGTGCCTTGAGATGGAATGAAGTCGAAACGTGAATCTTGAATTTGGACATTGAATAAATCACGTTTTGCCTGATAAAAGTCAGGTAGCTCCTGAATATGTTCAGGATGCTGCTGCATGTAGTTGGCCAGTGCAATCTGGCATGGGGTGGTGCCACAGAAATTGGCAAATTGATAAATCTGGCGGAACAGGCGCATGAGTTGTGGCGCAGCAACACAATAGCCAGTTTTCCAGCCTGTGACATGATAGGTTTTACCGAAAGAACCAATCACAAAACTGCGTTCACGTAATTCTGGGAATTGCAGTGCGCTATGGTGTTTTTGCCCATCAA
The DNA here is from genome assembly GCF_000413855.1 of Acinetobacter gyllenbergii CIP 110306 = MTCC 11365. Taxonomy (GTDB): domain Bacteria; phylum Pseudomonadota; class Gammaproteobacteria; order Pseudomonadales; family Moraxellaceae; genus Acinetobacter; species Acinetobacter gyllenbergii. The sequence goes on from NZ_ATGG01000050.1 coordinate 11,133, forward strand.
AAATCAGATGTTCATAGACTTCATCGGAGAGCACCACGATATTTTTATCTTGAATCAGCTCAATTAACTGTCGCCAATCCTGTTCTGACCAAATTGCCCCTGTTGGATTATGTGGTGTGTTGACAATGATCATGCGGGTGTTGGCATTGATACTGTCTTTGACCTTTTGCCAATTCACCTGAAAACTTGGTGCATCTAAATGGATATGTATTGATTTTCCACCTGCCAACTGAACCGCAGGGGCATAGCTGTCATAGCTTGGATCGAAAATAATTACTTCATCGCCTGCATGGATACAGGCTTGAATGGCACAGAAAATCGCAATGGTTGCACCAGGGGTGATGGTGATTTCAGTGACTGGGTCGAGTTGCAACTGATCGCGTGCCAAGAATTGTGTTGCCAGTTGTTGTCTTAAGGCCAATACACCGTCACCCGCAGGGTATTGGTTATAACCTGAGAGTGTCGCTTGGCTGAGGGCTTCGAGTAATGCAGGTGGCGCAGGGAAATCTGGGAAGCCTTGGGATAAGTTCAGGGCATTGAGTCGTTGTGCGAGTTCAGTCATGACACTAAAAATGGTGACGCCTTGGCTTGGGAGTTTTGACTGAAGTTGCAACATGATTGAAATGACCTAATAGAATTTTAATGGATTATGTATTTTGACGGTGTCTTACCGAGAGCTCATCTAATTTCAGGATAAGCCTTCAGCTGGAGTTACTTTGGTTTCGCCCAAAGTAACCAAAAGCATTGTCATTCGCAAAACCTGTTCACTTCTTGCATTGGTTTTATTACATCGCAGAAACAGTACTTAATTGAAATCACGCAGGTTGCGAATGACCTTTCTCGCGTATCTTATTGATGACAGGTTTTTGTAGTCAATATTGACGCTATATTACAAAACATTTTCAACAATGGCACGAATCACGCCGAGTGCTAAACCAATAAACGCACCAACAATCACGCCATTGACGCGAATCATATGCAAATCACCGCCAACTTCACTTTCGATTTTGGCAATCATTTCACGAGAATCCCATTCATGAATACGCTCACTGATGTAACGAATGATCTTGTCGCTATATTGCTCACTGAAATTGGTGGCTAAGCCGATCATCTTTTCATTCAGTACCTGACGCACTTTTTCATTTTGAATCAGGCTCTCTCCCAACTGTTGAATAGCGGCTTGTAAATTGGTGGCAATGCCTGAATCTTGCTGCATTAAATCAGTTTTAATCGCATCACATAAAATCGCCACAGCACCACTGATAAAGTTCAATACTTGTGGACTATCAAGCAGGGCATCTTTACCACGATTTAAACGTTGGCTGGCTTCACTGTCGGGTTCTGCCAGTTCCAGCATCAAGTTATGCGTGGTGGCTTCAATATCTTGACGCCAAGGATGATCAGGATTGGCCAGCATCGATTCAACTTTTTCAATGAGTGAGTCAATGGTGCGTTGCTGTACATCAATACCGATCCAGCTTGCACCTTTGGCTAACTTCCAAACGCCTAATTCTTGGAACAATTTACGGGATAAATCACGTGCTTCTTCAGGGTGAGACACCATCCATTCATGCGCCAGATCGAGACCGCGCTGCAACACATCTTGATGAAAATCATTTTCCAGTACGGCACGCAGCATTTCACTGGCCAATTTATTGACCTTAGTACTTCTGACCCATTGCACACTGTTATTTTGAACAAAGTGTGCAATTTGATCTTGGCTGACAAACTCAAAGATTCTCGGCACCGTGTGCTGAATCATTTGCACCACGTGCTGGTTGTTCTTTGGATTGGCCAGCCATTGACCCACAGCCAAACTGATATCGGCATTTTGTAGGCTACGTTCGACGATCTGTGGAGAAAGGAAATTTTCCTGTACAAAGCGCCCCATTGACTCGGCAATACGGGCCTTATTGCGCGGGATAATCTCGGTATGATCTCGCAACAGTTTGGGTAAGGGCATTCTGCCGAAAGGATTACGGAATAACACCGTCACTGCATACCAATCGGCTAAGCCACCGACCACACCGGCTTCTGCACCAAGCATGAAAATATGGATGAGCCATTTATATTCAGGCAGAAAATGCGCCGCGACCATTAAAGCGACCCATGACACCACTGCAATAATCAGGGCCATGGTGGCGAAGTATTTACTTCGTTGTAAGCTTGGGACGTGGATTTCTTCGACTGAACTCATTGAGTCACCCTTTTAATTTCATTTCTTGTTTTGAGGTGGTGCAGGGGGCTGCAACACCTCTCCTGTTGGACTCAAGCCATATTTAGGCCCTAAGGATTGCAAAATCAGCTGTGCATCAAAGGCATCTGGTGATTGCTGCTGTGTCTTAAAGCACTCGATAGTATACGACACTTGAATCGGATCAATATTGACCACTTGTGGGGTATCGTAGAAAGGATCCGGCCAAAAGGCTGGATGGCGACGATAATAACCATATGGATAATAAGATGGTGTCGGATAAATTACCGCCTGACGAGGTGTTTTATGACGGGCATTACTTGGATCATCCACCACACTAAAATAACGGAAACCATTTTTGACCGTGGTTTGCGCTGCTTTGAGCAAGGTAATTTCCTCAGCCGTACCATAACTCAAATTATTATCCGCTTGGAAACCAACGCGGTAAGTTTTGTTATTTAACGGATAAGCGGTGAATTGACCCAGTTGGTCAAAGGTTCTGGGTTTGGAGGGAACCGTTGCACATCCTGCAAATGTCAGTGCGACAAGGAGCGGGGTGCATATTAATAAAGCTTTCATATGCCATTCCTGTGTACAGTGTCGAGGGAGATCGACTTAAAAACTACTATTCGGTTGAGTTAAAAATTCCAGTTCTTCAGCGCTTGAGCTGCGACCCAAGATTGCATTGCGATGCGGATAACGTCCAAAACGATCAATGATTACTTTATGCTTTTTCTCAAAGTTTAAATTAATTTCATTGCCTAAGCGTTGAAACAATTTTAGGGCAAATTCATGTATGAGCTTGGATTCGCTATGCATAAACGGCATATAGAGAAAGGAGCGTTGCTCAGGACTGAGTTGTGCATCCAGCTGCAAGCTAATTGCTTCTTGTGACAGGGTCAGTGCCAAGCTGTCGTAGGCAAAGGCCTGTGCCTGATCTCGATATAAATTTCGTGAGAACTGATCGAGGACAATAATCTCAGCCAAACGGCCTTCAGGTGTTTGGCGCCATGACCACAGTTCCGCCTGAGCGGCCTGATGATGAATCTCTGCAAAGGACGCACGAATTTTTGCATCAAAATCATCACTTTTGGCAAACCAAAGTGAACGATGCTCAGGGTCAAACCAAAAATTAAGAATGTCTTGCGCTTGCATGGTCGGGTATCCACTGGAAGATTTATTTTTCAATAAAATCACAATTTTTGCGTGTCTTATGTAACAAGATTGTGATAAAAATTGCCAAACTAAATCAGATGACTAGATTGTAATTGTCGTTATAATTGGCTGAGTCGAAGGGATTGGCATGTTGAACATGTCTGTAGCATCGACGACGTCGTTACCATGTATGTGGTCGGCTGATCTTGAATAAGCGAGCATAGAATATGAATCAACCCAGCCTTACTTCCTCTGTGATACCAACTTGGGTAGATGCCTCGCTATTAAAGGGGATGTTACGTGGGATTGAGCGTGAAAGCCTACGCATGCAAAGCAATGGATTTTTATCACAACAAAATCACCCCATTGCGTTAGGTTCGGCACTGACACATCCACATATCACCACTGATTATTCAGAAGCGTTGATGGAGTTTATCACCACGCCACAAAGTACCATTGCGGCAGCCTTAACTGAGTTAAGTGATATCCATAGTGTGGTGCACCAGCAGCTCGAAGAGGGTGAAAAACTTTGGCCTTTGTCGATGCCTTGCATGCTGGATGATAACGAAGAAAATATTAAACTGGCGCAATATGGCAGTTCCAATATTGGCCGCTTTAAAACCCTGTATCGCCGCGGTTTAGGGGTGCGTTATGGTCGCCGTATGCAGACCATTTCAGGGGTACACTATAATTTATCCTTTCCAGAACAACTGTTTGCGGTTTTGCAGCAGCATGAAAGCAACCCACAATTAAAACAGCTCAGTCTGCAAGATTATCGTAGCCATCGTTATTTTGGTTTGATCCGTAATTTTATTCGTCTGATTCCTTTGGTGATGTATATGTTGGGCGCAAGTCCATCAGTGTGTCGTTGCTTCCTGACCGGTCGTCAGCACCATTTACAACCCTTAGTGAAGGGTACGCTCTATTTACCTGAAGCAACCGCTTTACGAATGGGGCGTTTGGGCTATCAAAACTCAGCACAAAAAGAGCTTGGCATTCATTATAACGACTTGCATGATTATCTGGATGGCTTACAAAAAGCCGTGCATACCCCCTATCCAGAGTTTACGGCACTGGGCCTCAACGATGAGCAGGGTGAGCCGATTCAGATCAATGATCATGTATTACAGATTGAAAATGAATACTACAGTCTGGTGCGCCCTAAACAGGTACCACAAGCGGGTGAAACGCCTTCACAAGCCTTAAAAAATCGTGGTGTCGGCTATGTCGAATTACGTGCAGTGGATGTGAATCCGTATAGCGCGATTGGGATTGATGAAATTTCGGCAGGCTTCCTTGAAAGTTTAGCTTTGTACTGCTTACTCAAAGACAGTCCAGATCTATTTGCTGAAGAACAAGAACAGATTGATCGTAACCAAACGGAAGTGGTGAATCGTGGTCGTGCGGCAGATGCCAAGATCGAAGAGGGAGATCGTTCGATCTCGTTAAAAGATTGGGCGCAAAGCCATTTAAATGCGATTCAAGCCTGTGCCAAGCTACTAGATCAAATGGATGGCACCCAGCTGTATCAAGATGCGATCCAAGTGATGCAGCAACGCCTAGACCATGTCGAAAATACCCCTTCGGCGCACGTGATTGCAGACACTTTGCAGCATGGCGGTACATGGAATTTTGGGAGTGTCATGGCACAGCAACATGTTGATCATTATGACCAGCATCCACTCAGTGAAGAACGCAAACACTATTTTGAACAATTGGCGCAAACATCGTTGCAAAAACAGGCGCAACTTGAACAAGATAACGACATGAGTTTTGAACAATATCTTGCACAATATCGCTAATATTTTAGAGGATTTCCCATGCGTTGGAATTACCGCCTAGTCAGCGCTGTTTTGGTACTGACCAGCATCATTGGTATCTCATTTGCGTTGTATTTAGAACATGTGCAAGGTTTGGATCCTTGTCCACTCTGTATTTTCCAACGCCTTGGCTTAATTGGAATGGGTATAATTGCGCTTGTGGCATTTATTCATAATCCAGTTTCAAGCGGATTTAAACGTTTTTATGCCTTCTTAGCGACCTTATCCATTGGTTGGTCCGTTGGTGTTGCGGCACGTCATGTTTGGCTGCAAAGTTTACCGCCTGATCAGGTGCCAAGCTGTGGACCTGGCTTAAACTATCTGGTGGATGCCTTGCCAATGAAAACAGTACTGCAAGAAGTGCTTTCGGGTTCAGGTGAATGCGCCGCAATAGATTGGACTTTCCTCGGTCAATCTCTACCTGTTTGGTCTCTGGCTTATTTCAGTTTGATTTTATTGATCTGCTTATGGCAATTATTTAGAAACTATAGCGTTACACAAAAATAAGCGAATCGTTGTTCTAAATGATTTTAAAACCCGAAATATGAATGCCTATTTCGGGTTTTATTTTCTCAATAACTAAACAATATGTGCCATTTTGTTGTTTAAAGACTATTTTTATGGACAGATAGTTCTGTTTTTTGTAAAGTTCAGCCGATTCCCCGTACGATCTGATTATAAAAAATGCTTTTTAATATATTTAATGTATTAGAAAAAATAGGGCTAAATGCACAGAAACGTGCCATCCACGTACAATTTTCTAATAATCTACTGAATAATCAAGTTTTTTTACAACGCATACAAGGCCAGCATCAACTCAATGTGGGTTTGGAAGCTGAACTCATCTGCCTGTCGACCAATGCCCAGATTCCCCTCAAACAGTTTATTGGGGTTCAGGTTGCGGTTGATCAGGTCACCGATTCAGGGCAACTGTTTCGCACCACGGGGATTGTGACTGAGGCCAGTTATGGGCAAAGTGATGGCGCATTAACCCTGTATAAGCTGACTGTAAACGATGCGACTCATTTATGGCATAAACGCCGTAATAGCCGTGTGTTTATGAATAAAACGGTTGTGGAAATTACCGAAGTTTTATTCAAGGAATGGCAGCAAAGAAGCCCACTTTTTGCAGCAAGTCTGAGTCTGGATCTGAATGGCTTAAGCCAGAATTATGATATACGACCCTTTGTGATGGGCTCGAATGAATCTGATTATGACTTTCTAACGCGCTTATGGCGTAGTGAAGGCATTAGCTGGTTGATTGATGAAGCTGAGCTTTTTGTGCCGCATTCGAGTACGCCTGTCAAAGCGCAGAAGCTAAGATTAATAGATGACAATAGCGAGTATCAAGCTCTGGCTCGACGGAGTATTCGTTATCACCGTAGCAGTGCCACAGAATTTCAGGATAGCATTACTGGCTTTGTGGCGGTGCGAAGCCTGCAACCCACAGCCGTGCATTTGCAACGCTGGCAGCCCGACGCCTTGGCACAAGAAGAAGGCGCAGGTTCAGTCGTCACCAACCATAACCATTCGGACAGTTTCGACTCTGCCAGTTTAAGTCTTGAGCAGGCATGGCATATCAGCCCAGCTTGGATGCAGGACTTAAAGGGTGAAGACCAAGCGACAGCTTCTGGGAACAGTCAGTTAGAAAAACTGAATCAGCAATTCAATGATATGTATGCCAGTCAAGCCAAATACTTTAAGGCTTATAGTACTGTGCGCGATAGCCAAGTCGGTTATTGGTTTAATTTCAGGGAACATCCTGAAATTGATCAGCATGAAGGGGCCGATCAAGAGTTCCTGATTATTGCCAAGAATTTCTATAATCAAAATAATTTACCGAAAGATTTACAGCAACAAGTGAGTCAGCTGCTCAGCCAAAGCCGTTGGAATCAACAGGTCGATGATGCTGAGCGTCAAGGTAATGAACTGACCTTGATTCGCCGTCAGATCAAGATCACCCCTGCATATGATCCAGAGTTGCATCGTCCGATTGCTTATCCGCAACGCGCCAAAGTGGTTGGGCCAGAAGGAGAAACCATTTATGTGGATGAATGGGGACGGATCAAGGTGCGCTTTCTGTTTACCCGTAGCGATGACCATGGACATGATGGTGGTGCGGGCAGCAATGACAATGACACCGACTCTGCATGGGTGGATGTCCTGACGCCTTGGGCGGGGGAAGGCTATGGGGCACGCTTCTTGCCACGGATTGGTGAGGTGGTGGTCATTGACTTCTTTGATGGCAATATCGACCGTCCTTTTGTGACAGGGCGAATTCATGAGGCGCAACGTTCTCCGACCAAATTTGATGTCAAAGGACAGCTTCCAGATACTAAAAAACTCAGTGGTATTCGCAGTCAGGAAGTCAGTGGCAATGGTTTTAACCAACTACGCTTTGATGATACGACAGGGCAAATCAGTACCCAGTTACAAAGTAGCCATGCTGCAACACAGCTGAATTTAGGCAATTTAAGTCACCCTAAAGTGCAGGAAAGCAGCAACGGTCGTGGTGAGGGCTTCGAGCTCAGAACTGATGCTTGGGGCGCTGTTCGGGCAGGCAAAGGCATGCTGATCAGTACCTATGCCCAAGAACAGGCGATTGCTGATCATCTGGAAGCCGCTCAAGCACAATCATTGCTGTCACAGGGTTATGACAGCATGAAAATGCTCAGTGAAGTGGCTGCAAAGCAACAGACAGATGCGCTAAATGTCATCAATCGCTTACCGAAGTTTATTCAGTCACTGGAACTTAAAACCACAGGTCAAGCACTGGATAGCACCTTAAATCTATTTAAAGAAGGGATGAGTAATGACCCAATTCATGCTTTAAAGGATTGTGGTGGTTTTATTGAGGATATTGGTGCCCTCGGCGGCAATGCCAAAGGCGCAGTAGAAGAATTCAATGCGTTCTTTAGCGATGCCAAAGATGCGGTTGAAAATCTGAAAGAGTTCATTGAAAACGTAGAAGAGCATGGCGCTGATATTGTCAAAGGCAAGCTTGCCAGCATTAAAGATCGGATTCAGCAAAACCCGTTTGAGAGTATTAAAGAAGTCGGAAAGGTTTTGGCCAATGTCGATATTAAAGATTTTGAGCTGATGAGTACCTGTGGAACCTTTAGTAAAGGCAGCAAGTTAGACATCACTCCGTCCAAAGCATTGAGCTCCTTACAGGGCTTTATGGAGGGTTATACCCAAGGTTTGGAAAGCAGTTCCAATGCCAAGCAACAAGAGCAAGGCAAGATTTTTAGACAGGCCTTGATGTTGTTGGCATCACCGAATGGAATTGCGTTAACCACCCCTGAAAATATTATCTTACAGGCTTCTCAGGATATTGCCGAGAGTGCCAGTGGTTCAATTAATTTGAGTGCACAGAAGAATATTATTGGTCATGCACAGGACAAAATCAGTTTGTTTGCCGCGCAAAAGGGCTTTAGAGCTTATGCAGCAAAAGGGAAATTGGAGTTGCAGGCGCAGGATGATGCGATTGAAGCGATTGCCAAGAAGGTGATTAAACTGATTTCTACTGAGGATAAGATTGAAATCACCAGTCCTAAAGAGATTGTACTGACTGCGGGTGGTTCTCAACTCAAAATAAATAAGGATGGTGTATTCATTAGTACAGGGGGCTATTTTAAAGTTAAAAGTGGCCAACATGTGTTTGAGAGTGGAATGAAAGTGCAATATGAAGTACCTGAACTACCTAGTAGTGGTCCGTTTACTAAAGCATTCCATTTTGTATCATTAGAAGGTGAAAAAATAGAAAATGCGATGATACAAATTTATGAAAAGATAAATGAAAATTATATTTTTAAAGTAGATTCTAAAATTGATAAATCAATTTTTAAATTAGATAGTGATGAAAAAAATATTGAATATAAAGCATTGGTTGGGTTTGATGATTGGGTTTCTTGGTTTGATGATGAAGAAGAGGAATTACAAGAAGAAATAGATTTAGGTGAGCATCACAACCCATATGACAAATAATAAGGAGCCAATATGAATAATATACATGTGGTAAAAAAGGGAGATACACTTTGGGGTATCTCAAATAAATATCAGATTAATCTTAATGATTTAGTAGAAATAAATAGTTTATATGGTAAAAAGAAAAATTTATTGAAAATTGGACAGAAAATTTATTTGCGGAAAAGTAATAGTAAAAATATTGATACATTTTTAACAATAAAAGTTTATGATTTAAAATGGGAGCCAATTTCCCAGGCTAAATTGTTACTTGAATATGATGGGCAATGTCATTTAGTGACAAGTGATGTAGCAGGAATTATTAAAGATATTCAAATTGAAGATGCTTTGAAAGGAATACAAATAAGTTTATATACGATAAAAAATAAGTTTGAAATTATAGCACACCATAAGGTACTACCTTTAGGTAAAAAAATCCTTAAATTAAGTTCTCGTGCAATGGTATTAAAGGGTCAAACCTATCAAGTTGAAGGTGTACCTAGAACAGATACAAAAACCATTGAAAAAGAGTTGAAAGCTAATAATCAGAAAAAGCAGGCTGCATCTGGGGCATCTGGGGCATCTGGGGCATCTGGGGCATCTGGGGCATCTGGGGCATTAGAAACAAGAATAGAAAGTGGGTTGCCAGCAGCAACTGTTGCAGTAGTGTATTCTGAAGAGAATCTATATTTGCATCCAGATAATGAAAAATATCGGAAAATAATAATTAATGCAGCAAAAAAATATAATCTAGCTCCACAGGCGCTGGCTGCAAAAATTAATGCAGAAGCAGGAACAAAAAGAGGAAGTCAAGAATGGAATGCGGATGCTCGTGCATCAACTTCATCTGCAGTCGGGCTAACTCAGTTTTTAAGTGGAACTTGGTATGAGATATGTACACGCTCAATTTTTAGCGATACTTTACTTCAACAGCATGTTGTTAAAAAAAAGTTAATCTCTAATTTTAAAGAGAATATGAATGTTGATTTAATTTCAAATGCAGATAAAACAAAATTAAAAGCTTTGGGGACAGATCCTACTTTTTCAGTGGATTCTGCTGCAGCTTATGCAAGAGCAAATATTAATACTGTTAAAAAAATATATAGTAAAATTGATAGTTTAGAACCTGGTGATCTCGCAAAAGTTGGATATGTTGCTCATCATGATGGACCAACAGGATTTGGTAAAATAGTTGACGCAACGAATGACCCTTCATGGCCAAAGCTTCAAGGGCAAGTGTGTCCAAAAGATAACCCAAATTGTAATACTTTTTTAAATTACAAGGAAAGATTTAGTAATGCACGAGATGCATATCGTTGGTGGTTATGTACGGAATATACAGATTCAAAAATTAATGTAAACCGATTTACTCTTAGCCCTACTGATGGGAAAAAGTTTAAGAATGCAAGAACGATGGAAGAAATCATTGTATTTCTAGGAGGTAAAGCTTTAGTTCACCCTAGCAAAGACTTTGATAAGAAGAAAGGAACTAATGATACTCAAACAACAGAAAATATTAGTATTATTATTACATCTATTGTAAATAATAAAGTTGAACCAAATATCCAGTATTCAGTAAAGTCTAAATATGGTTTAAAACCACATTCGACAAACGCAAATGGTCATGAGATTATTCAAATTAAAAAAGGTGATAAGCTCGAAATTATTTTTGACAATAAGGTTTTGACATCAATTACTTCGATAAAAGATAAAGAAGAATTTAGAGTAAACTTTCCATCGGTTAAAGAAAATAATATAAGTAAACCACAAGGCGTGATTGCCAATAATGAACAAAAACTTAATTTTAATGGTTGGAGAAACCCTCTTAATGGTACTTGCCAAGTACGTCGATTTGGCTATAACTCATTACCATTAAAGGCAAATGCTACAACCTATAATGAAAATAACTTACAACAGGCAACAAAGGTCGCATCAAGGTTTAATCGGACAAGTTACAGGTCTAGTGGAATGCATCAAGGTATTGATCTGGAAGCAGATAATGGAGTTAATGTTTATCCAGTTTGTGTTGGTACTATTGCAAAGGTGATCCCATCATATCCTGGTTATGGAAAAACTATTATTTTAGAATGTGATGTGAATGATTTACCTGCTTCAAAAAGGGCTTTAGCAAAGAATATAGACACAATTTACTTTATTTATGCACATTTAAACTCTATAGATGTAGCAGAAGGAGTTAGTATAACTGCCCTAGATACTGTTCTTGGGAAAACTGGAAATACTGGTAATGCAGGGAGCATGACAAAAATTGAAGGTGGTTCGCACTTACATTTCGAGGTCAGAACTGAGATTTCCAAATCAATGGGAAAATCAGGAATGTCATATAGACTAGACCCATTCCCTTGGTTAGACAATTGCATGACAGTTGAAAACGGTGTTAAGTTAAATAGGTAATTTATGATGAAATATACATGGTGCTTGATCAGTTTATTGGCTTTTTCAACAGGGGCTAATGCTGAATTTAATTTAGAAAATAATAAGAATCAGCCTACCTATATAAAATTAGGGTATAGGAATGTTCTGAATTCAAGCTTTATTTATCCTAATAGTGACAAGAATGCTAACTTAAAGAGGAATACAGTTAATATTCCATATGAAGATGTTTTAATTGTATTTCAGCCGCTATTGAAAAATGATAATAAAATAAAAGGCATGGATTATTATTTTTTAAACTACGAATGTTTTGTGCAATTTGGTGGTGTTAAATACAAGCTTCCCTTTGTTATTTCTGATGTAGCTGCTGTTGGTGCAAGTATACTTTTTAATGATGATAATATAGTTGTCTTTTCAGTAGAAAGTTATGCAAATCCAGTTTCAAATAATAATTCAAAAAAATTTAAAAGTGATGTTTATGTCCTGAATAAGAAAAATTCAGGCTTGTATGCACCTTCTTTTTTATCTTTAAATAAAAAATTAAAAAATTTGAATGATGCTTCTATGGAGTTTAGTAAATTTATTTCTGCTAAATATGATAAGAATGAAAAAAAATATAATATTGTGTATGAAATTAATAATGCTTCAGAAGATTTTAGCTCCACTGGGAAGGTTGTCTATGAAAAGGCTCCAATTGAATATTCATTCATACTAATTCCTGATCAAAAAAAACCATTTTTGATAAAAAACTTTTCTGAAAAGAAAAAAGGTAGTAATAATGTTATTTCAAATGATGATAGAGGTGGAATGTATTCTTCTTTTTTAAAGAAAGATATTGATTGAATTTTTAAAATTGTTAGTGTTTTTGAGATAAATAATGAATAAGAAAATAATTTTCCTGCTATGCTTTATTTTGGCTGCATGTAATGCCAAAGAGGAAACTAAGTTTGTAGATAATAATTATTCATTAAATAATTTATTGTCTGAATTTAAAAATATGAATATAGGCCAAGATCACACTAAGTTGGAAAAAGAAGGTCTTGTAAAGCAAGTAGATGATACGGAAATTATTGATAATTGTTTATATGCAGAAACTAAAGATGAAAATATTGATTATTTAGTCTTTGATAATAAGATTTCAACTGCCTCATATCAAAAATCTGAATTTATGGGACTTCCTGTTGCAGATTTAAAATCTAAGGTTAAAGACTTGAGCTTAGTAAAAAGTGCATATGATGACAATACATACTACTTGCAACACCAATTTGATAATAATAATGGTGTTAAATTTTATATTGTTGAGAGTAAGGTTGCCGAGGTTACATATGGGACACTTGATAAATTGAAATATCAAGAGGGATGTTCATGATGACTTCTTTTTTAAATATCATTTTTGAAATTAATGTTATGAATAAATTGTTTTTTTTAAGAGTTGTGGTTGCTTTTGCTATTTTGTTTAACGTTTGTTATGCAAAGGAAAATTCTTCTTGGCATGATTATTTACAAGATTCTACCCAAGTAAAGTCACCTGTGGAATATATAGATACCTATAATAAATATTCTGTTATTAGCCCTAATTTAAAAATAAAGTTAACGGATTTTGGTAATATTGATAAAATAAAGAAAAACATTAACTACACATTAAAAAAATATGGTGTCCAAATATTAAATGGTAAGGTTGTATATGATGTTTTAAGGACAGTAGTGCCTGTGGAGTCTAATGTTGACTTAGCTTTACTATATCACGATAAAGCTATTTTAGTTTTTAGAATAAGAGAGTTAAGTACTGTTAACTATGTTAAAGCTCCGTTTAAAAGTAATAAAGTCACTGTTTTTATATATAATATAAATAATAATAATTTTACCGAAATACCCGTTATACATTCTGATAGTGAAGATAAGAGTGAACAAACAGACCAACTCATGGGTGATCAGGTAACATATGACATTAAGAAAGGACATTATACTTATCTTGCAAATGTTAAAACTTATAAAGATGGAAAAATTTCCCAATTCAAGGCTGTTTTAAATGGTAGCTTAAAATGTATTTCATCGACCTTAGGTTGTGAAACTACGGGTGTTTTAGCAGCTGAAAAAGAAACTAAATAACTAATATTGGATTCTAGGGTTTTATTTAATACCTAAATCCTAGAATTATAATTAATGTAAATAGTCATGATGAAACTATGTATTTATTATTTTTTTTAAAGTCATTTTTTGAAATGTTTATCATGAATAAAATTTTTTTATTATCGCTATGCTTGATATTAGTGGCATGTAGTCCTTTTAAAAAAGATGAAAGTGCTATTGGTGGCTTTACTAAAAATGGTTTTGAAAATTTCAAAATTGGAGATCAAGCCCAGAATCTGAAAGAAGTTGAAGACAGTCGTATAGGTGATTGTTTCATTGCAAAAGATACTCGAAATGATGATGTCGAATTCCAGATTATGAATAATAAAATTTCAATTATTTCATCTATGGATAACACGAGAGCATCTTATAATGGTATTAAGATAGGAGATTCAGAACAAAAAATATATGAAAAATATAGTAAAAAAGATTTAGATAAGAGGAAAAATCCTTATGGCGATCCAAAAAAAGATTATTCTCTAATTGATTGGGATGATAACACTAAGAAAATGGGAACACGATATGATATTGAAAGTGGGCATATCGTGGGGATCAAAGTTGGTGATAGTAATTTAACTTTAATGGAAGGATGTGCTTAACAGGTCAGGGGTAGAGGGGTTTTAGTTTTTAGAATCTCTCTAAAATTATTAATTTGAAAAATATAAAATCAATTCTTTATCTATGATGATACTTGTTAAAAAGATGTTAAATTGGAGAGAGTGGGATGAGGAAGGTAAATTAGTAAAAGTTGAGAGCCATGATGATTAACCTAAAAATAAACACCTTGTTTTTCGCCATAATAGCGAACATAATATTTTTATCACAAACATATGCGAGTGATAATTTTACAATATTAACAGGCCATATACTAAATAAAAAAGTATAGATGAACAAAATAAAGCACATCCGTATGATGTTATTTTATTGCCAACTGTTAGAAATTTTTGTTTAAAAGAAGAGGGTGAGGAGTATAATAAGATAAAAGAAATTCAGTTGAATTATTTAGATGTGAAATATAAAATTGAATATAATAAACCCACACAAATAACGTGCAAAGGTTTGTATTCAGCTGACTCTATCCTTCATTATACTGGTTTGATTTGTGTGGTTGATAAGATAAATTATATGAAACGACAATTTTAGTCTTGTGTAATTATAAGTTTTAAGTGGTACTATTTTAGTTTTTAAAAAAATCAATAAATTTTTAAGAACCAAGCCCTGAATTGATGAACCGAAATAAATCGTAGTGGAAATGGTAATAATGAAAAATACATCTGTTAGCTCAACTCTACTTATAGTTTTATCAGTTTTAGGGTGTTCAAGTAATACATCTGTAGCAAAAGACATTAAAAAAATAGAAGAAAATGTTAGAGTAATTAAATATCCTATATCATCAAATTTTTATTCAGAATGTAGAGAAAATAAATCTGAAAAAGAATGCAGGAAGATAATTGATATAAAAGATTATTCTTATCAATCAACGAAAATTTTAAAAGAACTCCCAGTTGAAGTGAGTTTTTTGTCAGACAGTAGAATAAAAGATCTTAATGTCGATAATTTTAGATTTATATCTAAGGGTAATGATATAGTTTACTCTATAGCTGAAAAGTATGTAGATACAGATGAAGAGGCTAAATCAGAATTTTATTTGATAAAAATTAAGCCAAATTTGAAAGTTGAAAAAATAGGTGATTATTACTCAATTGATAGCTCAGGAGTGATTAAGTATAAAGATGAAAATGGAAAGCTATTGAAGAGAAGTTTAAAGTAAGAATAACTTAATGTTGAGTCGATGCATCCTAGCTGAGCTGGGGTGTTTTCTAAAATAAATTAAAAGTGATTGATTTAGAATGATAGGAAATTTGAAATGAATTTTTTGAAAACAGTAATGATGTTTTTTATTGGTCTATTAGTATCTAATTTTGTTTTTTCTAAGGAAATTAATAAAATAGAAGAAAATGTTAAAGTGGTTAAATCTTCAGCATCTTTGAATTCATTTATGAATTTTAATGATAATTTTTATTCATTCAAAATTTGTAATATAACTGGTAAATGTCAATTGAATAAGGCGAGAAGTAATAAGGATCAATTTTTTTTTGAAAGTTTTGATCCTCCGAATGATGAATTTTATTTAAAAAAGAATAAGGATGGGTATGTTCTCTATTATAAAAATATTTATAATGAAGATGTTTTAATGGGGTGGGCAAATTCTCATATTTTGTCTGAGAATGATGAGAGTTTAATTTTAGGTATAAATAAAGTGTTTTTGACTATGGGAGGAGTCGATTTTTTATTAATGGGTGATAATTCAAACCAAGTACAATCCAGAAACCATAAGAAAGGTATTTATTTTTTGAATGATAATTATGACAAAAATCCATACTATCAAAAACAAGAAATTAAATTTACGAAAAAAAAGGATGGTACGATACTTTTAGATTGTAAGGCTTATATGAAAAATGAAATGGTAAAAAAACAATTTTCTGGAATTTTTTATAATGAATGTTCAGATGAAAGTAAAGTTTATTTTAAGAAAATATAATTTATAAATATAAAATGATAAAGAATGTCATAAAGACCTTCTTCATTCTTGTTAAAATTAGAGTGCAGTTTGTTCGATATCTGGAGCAACAGTGCAGGAGTTGATTTAGGGCATCTAGTGGGGCAATAGAAATTGTAAGGATGAAACTATGTATCTATCGTATTTTTTTAAAGTCAATTTTTTGAAATGTGTATGATGAATAAATTATTATAACTATTTAATTTACCCTAAAGCTGAAACACCTGATGATTACATACCGAAGCAGGTAAATTGCTTAACCAAGAAAAAGATTAAATTCAGTGAATATTATGGTCGTTGTGGTTAATTTTAAAGGAATTTATTATGACTTCATCCTATAGAAAATATACCTACATTCTAGGCTTGGTCAGCCTAAGTCTCTTGGCTTGTTCCTGTAGAAATGCTCCAGAAATAAAACATGAAATTTTCGATCAAAGCCAAACAAAAAAAGTCTCTTCAATTCCAAAAAAGTTAAAAAATGATGATGGTTTCCTGATCACTTCGCTTCCTTATAACTCAAATGCACATCTTAACTGTATTTTATCGGCACAAAGAATGAACTGTGGCTCAATCAATTTGATTGATAGCAGTCGTCTGATTAACGTTTATAACTTTATCAACCCAAGCTATGGAGATTCCGTTGTTTTCCCTGAAACAAGCACGGGTATTTTATTAATTGCATCTCCTTCTTCAAGTGAAGCTGGAAATCCAGAAATAAATCTGACAACAGTGAACAAGTTTGGCTTGGTTAAAAGCATTACCTTAGATGCATCAAAAAATATTTTTATTAATCAGAAGTATGAAATTTTATATAAAGAAGATGGAAAAGATCTAAAACTAAAATTAAATGACCAAGGTGAATTTGTGAAGTAAAGCTATTCCTAACCAGATTGAGCCTATTACAGCTTTTGACCGAAAAAGCTCAGCTAAAAATCTAACTGAGCTTTTATGGTTTAGGTCTCAACAATGCCTTCTAAATCATCAAAGGTATAGTTCTGAGGGACATTGATCATATGGGTTTGCACACCTGCCTCAACTTTTTCACCCGCATCAGGATATAACCAACGCGTAATTTGCTCTGCGACACTGGAGTGATATTGAATTTCAAAGTGATTCAGTCCATAGAAAACCGCTTTATGCGTATCAGGTAATTTCAGTTGGAAACGTGGATTTTGGTGTTCACCCAAAGCACTTTTCACACTGACCAGATAATCCCCAATCACAGACAGCGCTTTATTCCGTAACTTCTCAAACTCTAATGTTCCTGCAATCAAGAAAGTATTGATATGGGATGGTAGCGGAGCGGGTTTACGATTGTCATCGGCAAAGCCAATGCGGGCGTCATTGTGTTCCCAGTCATCATCACGAACACTGCCATAGCGCAGATCGAGTATGCCGTTACTACGCACATTTACCAACTGACCAAGCAAGTTGATAAACGGGAAGCCACCGAGTTTGTCCTGCAAGACAAAACCAAAGCGTTCGAGCACTGCACCATGGTGAGGCGAACCGATACAGACCAAATTCTCGACCATATGCACCCATTGATACAGATTCTGTTTGCCATAAAACAGGGCACTACGTGAAACCAAGCCGCCCATACTGTGGCCAATCAGGTCAATACTGGTGATACGTGGATTACGCTGCACCAAATCCTCTAGGGTATTGGCAAAACTACGGCCATTGGCGGAAATTCGACGTCCAGTATTGTAGTTGAGATACAACATGGTGTTGTTATCACGTTGTGCAAGTAAGCGTTCACCAATCCCGCCATAACGATGATTAGACCAAGTCAAATGGTTCATACACAAACCATGTGCAAGAATCACCACACGTCCAGTTAACTCGCCTTGCTGTAAAGAACCATAGTGATCATAAAGCACCATCGGCAAAGCCATTGGATTGTGTTGCTTTAAAAAGAAATCACCAAAAATTCCATTCAGTGCACCTACTAAAAAATGCAGGGTTGGGGTTAAGGGCTTGTCATGCAAGACTGGAAATTTTTCAATAATGCGACGTAAATTAGGCGCTAGAAAATGACTGCCATATTTTTGCAGTGCCACATAAGAGAACTGATAAAATTTTTGCAGTTGTGGGTGTTTTTGTAATTGTTTGGCTTTTTGTGCACTTAAACCGAGCGTTGTCCTTAACACTTCGGTTTGTACCACTTGAATCAGTTCGTGTACGCCACTGAGACTGGTACTGACCAGCTGTGCCAAACCCTCCAAAACATCTGCCTGACTTGGGGGGGTACGATCCCACTTACAATAGGTTTCATGCAGAGGCGTTAAACTTGGCATATTAATTTCCCCATCCTTGATATATACCGAAGGTTTGAAGTGATTTTTCTGAATATTATTTAGATAAACTACAACAAACTCTTACATCTTATGTCTTTCATACGTAATTTTTTTAGAATACTGATGAACGGAGTACAGTATCGTTTTTTGTGTCAGACAATATCGAGCTTAAATGTAATTTATATTGTTATTTGATTAACAATTAATCAAAATAATGTGATTTATTTCACTTTATGTCAAGCCATTGCCTATTTTGGTGCGTATGCAAATTATCTATCTACATGGTTTTCGCAGTAGTCCGATGTCGATAAAAGGGCAACAACTGCAACAATATTGTGCACAGTACGAGACGATACAGGTGCATTTACCTGATTTAAATCAATCACCCAATCGAGTGCTGCAACAGCTGTCACAGCTTATCGAAAATTTACCAAACGATAAAGTGGTTTTAGTTGGAAGCAGTCTGGGCGGCTTTTATGCGACATACCTTGTCGCAAAATATGGTTATCCTGCTGTACTGATTAATCCAGCTATGCAACCATGGCAGTTATTCGAAGATTTATTCGGGATTGAGCAAATCCCGCTCAAAGTCACTGCATCATGGACACTTGATGCCGATCAATTGCAGCAATTACAATCGATTGCTGACACGAAACTCGTTCATGCTGATAAAATTCTGGTGCTATTGCAACAAGGCGATGAAGTCTTGGATTATCAGCAAGCTCAACGTTATTATAGTGCAGTTCATCCATCATCATTGATTTTAACCGACGCTAATGGTAATCATGCAATGGATGATTTTGAAGAAAAATTACCTTTAATTCTCGAATTTTTATCGGCAGCGATCCAATAAGGAAGTCAGACCAAGTGACACAATACACGGCCCAATCCCTTGAAGTTCTTTCTGGTTTAGATCCAGTTCGTCGTCGACCAGGCATGTATACCGATACCTCACGTCCAAACCATTTGGCACAAGAGGTGATTGATAATGCAGTCGATGAAGCACTTGCAGGACATGCCAACCAGATTTGTGTCACGGTCTATGAAGATGGCTCATTGTCGGTTGAAGATAATGGACGCGGTATGCCAGTCGATATCCATCCAGAATATGGGCAAAGTGGTATCGAGATTATTCTGACCAAACTGCATGCAGGCGGTAAATTCAGCACCGATAACTATCAGTTCTCGGGTGGTTTGCACGGGGTTGGGATTTCGGTGGTCAATGCCTTATCGACCCGTGTTGAAGTGGCAGTGCAGCGTCAAGGTAATTTGTATCAAATGGCTTTTGAACAAGGTGAGCCCGTTGCCCCTTTGTCGGTTTTAGAAGGTAAGGTCGCTAAGCGTGCGACAGGCACAACAGTACGGTTCTGGCCAGAAACTAAATATTTTGATAGTCCCAAATTTGCCTTGAAGGCATTGAAGCATAATTTAAAAGCCAAGGCGGTTTTAGCTGCGGGCTTAAAAATTATTTATGACGATAAAATCAATAACGAAAAGATCGAATGGCAGTTTGAAAATGGTCTGGTCGACTATTTAATGGATGAACTGCAAGATCGGGACATCTTGCCAGATCCAGCTTTTGTCAGTAGTGGACAAGCAGACCGCGCAGCCTGTGAATTTGCGATTTGTTGGAATGTGGAAGGCGGCGAGCAGATTCAGGAAAGCTATGTCAACTTGATTCCCACCGCGCAAGGCGGAACCCATGTCAATGGTCTACGCTCAGGTGTGACGGAGGCTTTGCGTGAGTTTTGTGAATTACGCAATTTGTTGCCGCGTAATATGAAGCTCTCTGCGGAAGATGTTTGGGATGGGGTAAATTTTATTCTATCGCTGAAATTCCAAGAGCCACAATTTTCAGGCCAAACCAAAGAACGTTTATCCAGTCGCGAAGCCTCTAATATTGTGCTGAATATTGCCAAAGATGCGTTTGCTTTATGGCTGAATCAACATGCGGAGATTGCGACACAACTGGCTGAAATGGCGATTGCCAAAGCAGGGCGTCGTCTCAAAGCTGCGAAAAAAGTTGAACGTAAAAAGATTGTAGCGGGCCCAGCCTTACCAGGTAAATTGGCCGATTGTGTTGGTTTAACCCGTGAAGACAGTGAGTTGTTTATTGTCGAAGGGGATTCTGCAGGCGGCAGTGCCAAACAGGCACGCGACAAGAATTTCCAAGCGATTATGCCGATCCGCGGAAAAATCCTGAATACGTGGGAAGTCTCTTCGGACGAGGTCTTAGCCTCTCAAGAAGTGCATGATATTGCTATCGCCATTGGCGTTGATCCGGGCAGTGATGATCTGTCTGAATTACGTTATGGCAAGATCTGTATCCTTGCCGATGCGGACTCAGATGGTCTGCATATCGCCACTTTATTATGCGCTTTATTCGTCAAACATTTCCCGACTTTGGTTGAGGAAGGTCATCTGTTCGTAGCAATGCCACCACTCTATCGTATCGATATTGGTAAAGAGGTGTACTATGCCTTGGATGATGACGAGCTCGAGAGCATCCTGAAAAAAGTCAAAGGTAATAAGAATCCACAGATCACCCGATTCAAAGGTCTGGGCGAGATGAATGCCAGTCAGTTACGTGAAACGACTATGGACCCGAACACCCGTCGTTTAGTGCAGTTGGATTTGGATGATGCACATTTAACCGCAGGTTTATTGGATAAATTGCTGGCGAAAAAGCGTTCAGCTGACCGTAAGCACTGGTTAGAACAAAAGGGTAATTTGGCGGATATTACTGTTTAAGCGCTTCGTTTCATTGTTGGATTAAAGCCAAGCATCAGCTTGGCTTTTTCTTTAGCTGAACTTTTAATGTCCGAGCTGAACAAATTTGCATCATTTTAGGTCGCTGCGTATTTTTTGTATGCAATGTTGTATACAAGATGAAAGAATTAAGGCTTTATTTTTATTTAAGTTAATTAAAAACAATGGCTTGCTGTGTTGGCACAGAAATTGAATAACTCCACCCAGTAAAAATCACAATATTGATGGGTGGAGAGAAAAATGCAAAACAAATTGATGTCGATGTCAATCCTGATGACAGCCATGATGGGGATCGGTCTGGTTGGCTGTTCAAAACCAGCAGAAAAAACAGAACAAACCAAAACAGAAGCCAAAACTGCGCCCGCAGCCAGCGGCGATACCATTAAGGTCGGGATTCTACATTCACTTTCGGGCACCATGGCGATTTCAGAAACGTCGCTGAAAGATACTGCCTTAATGGCCATCAATGAAATCAATGCCAATGGTGGGGTACTGGGTAAAAAATTAGAACCTGTGATTGTTGACCCTGCATCGGATTGGCCATTGTTTGCAGAAAAAGCCCGTCAGTTGATTACTCAAGATAAGGTCGCAGTCATTTTTGGTTGTTGGACATCCGTTTCGCGTAAATCAGTTCTACCTGTGGTCGAAGAACTGAATGGCTTGTTGTTCTATCCAGTGCAATATGAAGGCCAAGAACAATCTAAAAATATCTTCTACACCGGTGCAGCGCCAAATCAACAAGCGATTCCAGCGGTTGAATACTTGATGGGGGATGAAGGCGGTAAAGCAGAACGTTTTGTATTACTCGGCACCGATTATGTCTATCCACGAACCACCAATAAAATCTTACGTGCCTTCCTGAAGTCGAAGGGTGTAGCGGATGCCGACATCATGGAAGAATACACCCCATTTGGTCACAGCAATTATCAAACTATTGTTTCCAATATTAAGAAGTTCTCTGCGGGTAAAAAGACTGCGGTGATCTCGACTATTAATGGCGATTCCAATGTGCCGTTCTATCGTGAACTAGGCAATCAAGGCATTAAAGCATCGGATATTCCTGTGATGGCCTTCTCGGTGGGTGAGGAAGAATTACGTGGGATCGATACCAAACCATTGGTGGGTCATTTAGCGTCATGGAATTATTTCATGTCGGTGAAAAATCCGAAGAACACTGAGTTTGTGAATAAATTCAAACAATATGCAGTGGAATACAAACTTCCAAATGCAGACAAAGTGGTGACCAACGATCCGATGGAAGCGACCTATGTCGGTATCAATATGTGGAAGCAAGCCGTTGAAAAAGCAGGCACGACTGAGGTCGACAAAGTCCGTGATGCGATGGCAGGTCAGACCTTTGCTGCACCATCGGGCTATACCTTAAAAATGGATGAAACTAATCACCATTTACATAAACCCGTAATGATTGGACAGATTCGCGGCGATGGCCAATTCGATGTGGTCTATAAAACACCGCAAACCATCAAGGCGGAGCCTTGGAGTCCGTATATCCCGAAATAAAGTTTTTTCGCCTGCTGTGCTGTATTGGCAGCAGGCTTTTTTATTCTGTTTTTTGTTCTATTTAAAACCGTTAATCATAAGGGGAGTTCTATGGCGAAACACTATGTTTTGGCACTGCTCTGCATCATGGCACAGATGATTTTTAGTCCAGCATGGGCAGAAGCCACATCCGCAACAACCGTGACGTCTACAGCTTCTCAAGATGCCATTCAGACCTTTGTGAAGTCCGATTTTGCGACGCGTCGTGCCATGCTCAATCAATGGCCTGCCAGTATTGAACAACTGGATCAACTGGTGGCCTATATTGATCAAAACGAGCTGTATACCGATAGCGCAGGCAATACTTATCTGTTAAAAAATGATGACAAGCTGTTTAGCTATCCTGAGCAGCAGGCGCTGGAACAATGGCCTGCGGATTTATCCCAAGTAACTTTGGTCAATACCTTACGCAAGGCACTGAATTTTGGTCAAGCCAAAGCCAAACTGAATTCTACAGATGCCTCGCAACGTTTAGCTGCGGTGGATATTTTAGAAAATAATTTGGCTGAACTCGATGTCGCGATGGTGAAGCAGCTTTATCTGAATGAAAAAAATGATCAGGTCAAAGCACGTTTAGCACAGCTCAAAGCCCGTTTGGATTTTAACAGTGCTGATGCGTTTACCAAGCTTGAAGCAGTGAAGGTCTTGGCTGATTCAAATCGTCCTGACGTATTCGCCTTAATCAACCAAACTTTAGAACAACCGCAAAGCAATCCTGCATTGAAGGCAGCGTTGCTGGATGCACACAATAAAATTAAAACCCGTCTGCAAATCAGTGAGTGGTCAGGCCATGTCTTTTCAGGTCTGAGTACGGCCAGCATTTTGCTGCTTGCGGCACTCGGCTTAGCCATTACCTATGGTCTGCTTGGGGTGATTAACATGGCACATGGTGAGCTGATCATGATCGGTGCCTATACCACCTATGTGATTCAAAGCTTTTTTAAAACCCATTTTGCTGGGCTGGTGGACTGGTATCTATTGGCGGCAATTCCTGCGGCTTTTCTGGTCAGTGCCTTGATGGGCATGTTGATTGAACGCACCGTGATCCGTCCGCTGTATGGCCGTCAATTGGAGACTTTACTTGCGACCTTTGGGGTGAGTCTGATCCTGATGCAATTGGTGCGTATGGTGTTCGGTGCGCAAAATGTCGAAGTTTCTAACGTGGCATGGCTGAGTGGCGGAATTGCGCTCACACCGAGCCTGATGCTGCCGTATAACCGTATCGCCATTATTGGCTTTACTGTTGCAGTGCTATTACTGTTGCTGTTTTTACTCAATAAAACCCGTTTTGGTTTATTCGTTCGAGCCGTGACGCAAAACCGTCAAATGGCACGTGCTGTGGGCATCCGTTCTGCACGAATTGACATGATGGCCTTTGGACTGGGTTCAGGCTTGGCAGGTTTGGCAGGCTGTGCCTTGGCGCAGGTGGGTAATGTTGGCCCAGATCTCGGTCAAAACTATATTATTGATGCGTTCCTTGTGGTTGTTGTTGGTGGTGTCGGTCAAGTGTGGGGTGCGGTATTGGCAGCACTCGGACTGGGGATTAGCGGTACAGTTTTAGAGATTGGTTTAGGGGCAGTTTTAGCAAAAATTATTCTCTTGGTTCTTGTGATTTTGTTTATCCAAAAGCGTCCACAAGGTTTGTTTGCCATCAAAGGCCGTTTTGTGGAGTAAGCCAATGAAAATCACTTCTTTATTTGCCGACAAACCGTATAGCGCTGTGGCGATTGTAGTCTGTTTCGGAGTGCTGTTGCTATTGCCTTGGCTACACCTGTTGTCTCCTGATTCGGCCTTTTATCTGTCTGCTTACTGGATCACTCTGATTGGCAAAATCATGTGTTTGGCCTTGGTGGCTTTGGCATTGGATTTGGTCTGGGGTTATGCCGGCATTCTGAGCTTAGGACATGGTTTGTATTTTGCTTTGGGCGGTTATGCCTTTGGCATGTACCTGATGCGTCAATCCGCAGGTGACGGTCTGCCTGATTTTATGCGTTTCCTCAGTTGGACCGAGTTGCCTTGGTATTGGATCGGGACTGAGCATATCGCTTGGGCCTTGGCTTTAGTCATTCTTGTCCCTGGTTTGATCGCGTTTATTTTTGGCTTTTTTGCCTTTCGCTCCAAAATCAAAGGCGTGTATTTCTCGATTATTACCCAAGCCATGACCTTTGCCGCAGCGCTGCTGTTCTTTCGCAATGAAACAGGCTTTGGGGGCAATAATGGTTTTACAGGCTTTAAAACAATTTTGGGTTTTGATATTACCTCTGCACCCATGCGCGCAACGCTATGCTTTGTGACTGCGTTGATGTTGATGTTGTGCTTCCTTGGTCTGCGCCAACTGATGAATCGTCCCTATGGAAGGGTCTTGGGTGCAATTCGTGACAGTGAAAATCGCTTGCAATATCTCGGTTATCGCACCCTGTGGTACAAGCTGTCGGCATGGGTATTGTCGGCAGTGATTGCGGGTATCGCTGGGGCGTTATATGTGCCGCAGGCGGGCATCATCAATCCAAGTGAAATGAACCCCGTCAACTCAATCGAAATGGCGGTGTGGGTGGCTGCGGGTGGACGTGGCACTTTGATTGGCCCGATTTTAGGGGCAGGTTTAATCAATGCAGTAAAAACCTACTTCACGGTGGCTGCGCCAGAAGCGTGGTTATTGATCTTGGGGGCGCTGTTCATTGTGGTGACCTTGTTCTTACCTAAGGGTGTGATTGGTTTATTTGACCGTTTTAAAAAGGAGCGTGATTAAATGAGTGATGTATTAATAGACTCAGCTCAACATGGCGGTCAACTGGGCGAGGGCTATGGTCGTGCCAAGCCACAAGGCGCGGATTTTAGCCATGGCATTGCTTTATATCTGGAAAAAGTCAGTGTCTGGTTTGATTCATTTCGGGCTCTCAATGATCTGTCGCTGTACATTGCCGAGGGTGAGTTACGCTGCATCATTGGGCCAAATGGCGCAGGAAAAACCACGCTGATGGATGTGATTACCGGTAAAACCCGTCCGACCACAGGCACGGCATTTTTTGGGCAAAACTACGATCTTGCCAAAATGAGTACCGAGCAAATTGCCGAAGCAGGCATCGGTCGAAAATTCCAAAAGCCAACAGTATTTGAAAATTTTACTGTCATGGAAAATCTACTGTTGGCAGCACCTCGAGATAAACGGGTGAAGAAAAGCTTCTTTTCTCGTTTAGACCCAGAAGCGCAACTGGCTTTGGATGAAAGTTTGGAACAGATTCGTTTAAAGGAGTTTGTACACAAGCCAGCGGGTCTACTGTCACATGGGCAAAAGCAGTGGTTGGAAATTGGTATGTTACTGATGCAACGACCAAAATTAATTTTACTGGATGAGCCTGTTGCAGGGATGACCGATGCTGAAACTGAACGCACCGCTGAACTGTGTCTGGAACTGAAAAAAAATCACACCCTTGTGGTGGTTGAACATGACATGAGCTTTATTGACACCATTAGTGAAAAAGTCACGGTACTGGCACAAGGGGCAATCTTGGCCGAGGGCACATTGGCAGAAGTTCAGGCCAATGAAGATGTGATTGAAAAATATTTAGGACGCTAGGAGAGACACATGCTAGAAGTGAAGCAAATTAATCAATTCTATGGTGGCAGTCATATTCTGCGTGATGTGTCTTTTAACGCACCTGTGGGTGAATGTAGTGTGGTCTTGGGGCGCAATGGCGTGGGCAAAACCACTTTGTTGAAATGCCTGATGGGGATTCTGCCGATTAAGTCAGGACAAATCTTGTTAGATGGTAAAGACATTGCCAAAATGTCCCCAGAGCAACGGGTGCGCGCTGGTTTGGCCTATGTGCCGCAAGGTCGCGATATCTTTTCGACTTTAACGGTAGAAGAAAATATTTTAATTGGCATGGCGAAATTCTCAGGGGCTAAGACGCGTAAGGTGCCAAGCCATTTATATGAAATCTTTCCTGTACTGGATGAAATGAAGCACCGCCGTGGCGGAGATTTATCCGGTGGTCAGCAGCAACAGCTTGCGATCGCTCGAGCGTTGGCTTCGGAGCCAAGCGTATTAATTCTGGATGAACCGACCGAAGGGATTCAGCCTTCAATTATTAAAGATATTGGGCGGGTGATCCGTAAGTTGGCTGATCAAGGTGAAATGGCGATTATTTTGGTGGAGCAGTTTTATGATTTTGCCGAAGAGTTGGCGGATGCGTATACCGTGATGGCGCGTGGGCAGGTGATTGCACAAGGGCGTGGGGAGGAGATGCCTGAGAAGGGAATTCGAGAGTTGGTGGCGATTTAAAACACTCGAAAGAGATTTTCCACCTACGGCCTGATTAAACATTGATCATTGTGGAATCTTATTGTTTTATATCTAATCTTAGGATAAACCTGCGGTTCGCCCTACTTTGGTTTCGCCCAAAGTAGGCAAAGGCATTGTCATCTACAAAACCTGTTCGCTTCTTTCAATACATCAAATGATATTGCAAAAACAGTCTCTTGCGAATACCACGAAGGTTGTAGATGACATTTCCGAGTATCATATTTGAGGCTGACTTTTGATGGTTTGTTAACCTTCAACCTTATAGAACGTTCCGCCAGCATAGACATTGTGTCCAAAGCCACATGAGGACTCGCCACTGTTTTGTTCAACTTCAATTTTTTGTCCAAGCTTTGCATCATTGGCGAATTGAAGTTTGATTTGACAGTCCTCATAGCGATAGCTGGCTTGTTTTGACTTGAGTGGCATACTCGTTTCAAACTGCCCCATATTCGGGCCATAGATCAAGCCGCGTGGGCCGAAATAGTAGCCATTAAAGGCAATCGCATATTGATTTTGTTTTTTGTTGACCTCAATGTAATCCCATTGTCCAAAACCATTGGCGCGGACATAAGTCCCTTGTAGATCCGAAGATAATTTGGGTTTAGGGAGCTGTTTTAAGTTGTATTGACTGGTTTTCGAGTCTTTATCTCTGAGAAACCAGACTCTTGCCCATTGTGGTTTGTCCAGTTTGGCATAACTCAAGCCGACATTATTGTTGGCGATTTCAATGTCTCGGTCACTGACCTGAATGCCACTTTCATCAGCATTGGCCTGACAGAAATGTGCCCAAGCAGCCTGCTCTTCAAATTGATTGGCTGCATTGAAATATTGTTTTTGATCGTAAAGCTTTTTACCTGTTTGCGCATATTGCTTTACTTTGGCACAACCTTGCTGCAATTCTTGTTCAAAAGAAACTTCGGCAAAGCTCGCGCTTGAAGTGATTGCCATGGCGAGGCACAGACCGATTTGAGATGTTTTAATCATTGTTGGCTATTTTTGAAATGAAGTCTTGTTTTCATTTTAAGCCATAATCCAGTTGCCTGACAGTACGCTAAAAGTGAGCTTTTTATTGAGATTCTGTGAGTTGCAGTTGCATCCAGACTAAATCGCGCCATGTGCCAAACTTTTGACCCACTTGTGGCATATAACCAGTTTGAATAAAGCCAAGCTGTTCATGTAACACAATCGAGCCCTTATTTTCACTATCAATCGCAGCTACCATGATATGCATGTTTTGCTGTTTGGCCAGATGAATGAGCTGTTGCATCAGCGCTTTACCCAGTCCTTGGCGAGCGTAGCTTGGGTCAACAAAAACAGAATGTTCAATGCTTTGGCGATAGCCGCTGATGGTCCGAAATGCAGTGTAATAGGCATAGCCTGCCACTTGATGGCTATTTAGGTCTTCAACCACGATCATGGGAAATTGTTGTTGCTGCATGCCGTGAAAACGTTGCTGATAATCTGTTAAGGAAACCGCCTGATCATTCCAATTCGCTGTGCCATTCAGGATCTCTGTATTATAGATCGCGAGGATTTGTTCGAGGTCATCCATCGTGGCAAAACGAATGTGGAAATGTGCGGCTAGGGCAGAAGCGGCAAGTGCAATATTTACAGACATGGGCGAAGGTCATCAAATCAGGAAAAACAACAGATGCAACATTGGTCGAATAAAAGATCAACTCGCATTTATATTCGGTGATGCAAACAAAAACAGCAAGGGAATCCTTGCTGTTTTTTTAACATTCTAATCAGATTAGAAATGGTATTTAATCAAAGCGCTGACGTTGTTTTCGTCACGGTTTTTCATACCAAATTTGTTATTCCAAACTGAATGCTCAACACCTAAATAAAGGCGAGTGTCTGGTGAAATGTGTTTGCCTAGATTCCACTTATATTGTGTGGTCCAGTTCAGTTCGCTGGCGTGATCTTTTTCGCCAGTCGACCAGTCAAGGAAACCATCCACCAAGAAATCTTCGTTCGATACTTTAAATGGCAAAGCATAGGCAATGGTCATTTGATAGTCATCAGTCGTATTTTCGTTGTTGGCGCGGTAGAAGTTTACATTCGCATATTGGAAATATGGAATGGCAAGATCGAAACCGACACCATACAAGAAGTTGTCAAAGCTAGAAAAGTCATCATTGTTGCTTTCCCAAGTAGTTGAGATCAGCACATCTTTGATTGGACCAAACGCAAGTTTTTGACCTGAAATTTCACCCAAGCTTAAACGTGGAGAAAGCTCGAAATAGGTGCTTTTGTGGTCATCGCTGCCACGCATACGGTCCATAAAGAAGAATACATCGGCATATTTTACTTTTGCCGCATATTCAACCGTGATGGTTGTTTGCTTTTCATCAACAACTTCGTAGTTCTCACCATACAAACCAGTCAAGCTGAAATCTTGCCAAATTGGCTTTGCTTGAGTGAACGCTGCTGTAGATACCAATAAACCTGTTGCTGCAAGTTGCTTCAATTGCATTTAAAAAATCTCCCCCCAAAAGGCGTGTCAAGGATACAAGGTATTAAGCAAAAATAAAGCCAAATTTGACCAAATGAACAAAAGAATTGTATATGCATAGACGTGTCTAAAAAGGCATGAATGTTAAGCAACTTTTTGTTGAAGATTTCATCAAAATGTCAAAAATCAGCTTGCATATTTCAAAGGAAAGTCAGATATTGGAGGTATAGAAGATCTTCTTACATACTGAAAAGCAACAGATGCAAAGCGAGGAGACAACAGGTATTTACATAATCAGAATATACAACTGCACTGAATGATTGCATGCTCAAAGTGTGCCAGATAAGAAAGTTTTGTAGCACCGTCTCACAGATAAGAGAGGAAGATATTTATGAATATTGAAATCCGTACAGATAAAAACATTCAAGGTAGTGAACGCTTAATCAGTTATGTTCGTGCAGAACTTACACAAGAATTTCAACGCTATAGCGAGCGTATTACACATTTTTCGGTTCATATTAGTGATGAGAACGGGGAGAAAACGGGCGATCATGACAAACGTTGTATGATTGAGGCTCGTCCAGCAGGAATGAAACCTGTTGCAGTAACACATAAAGCAGGCAATATTGATAATTCGATTCATGGTGCGATTGAGAAACTGAAACGTAGTTTGGAGCATCTATATGAGAAAAAAGAGCATCATCGTGGTGGTTTACCAGAATATGTTGATGTCGATGACGACGTAAAAGTGGATGATGAAGCGTAAAAATGACTGTCTCGTCCTGAAATAGGTTGACACTTATTTCAAACAAACGCCTGATGCATTTCATTAGGCGTTTTGTATTTTAACGATAGATGCGGTC
>NZ_ATGG01000051.1 GCF_000413855.1 Acinetobacter gyllenbergii CIP 110306 = MTCC 11365
GTGGGAAGAATTCATGAAGGCCAGCGTAGCCCGACCAAGTTTGATCAAGTAGGTAAGCTGCCAGACACCAAGAAACTGGCAGGAATTAAGTCTAAAGAGTATCAGGGCGAAGGTTTTAACCAACTACGCTTTGATGACACCACAGGACAGATCAGTGCTCAACTACAAAGCAGTCATGCCGCCAGCCAACTGAATCTGGGTAAACTCAGTCATCCCAAAGACAAGGCTGAAAGTGAAGACCGCGGCGAAGGTTTCGAGTTACGCACCGACCAATGGGGTGCAGTGCGGGCAGGTGAAGGTCTTCTCGTTTCCACGCATAAACAGGATCAAGCCCAAGGTGAACATCTGGACGCACAAGTTGCTAAACAGCAGCTTGAGGGCAATCAAAACAATGCCAAAGCCTTAAGTGAAGTTGCCAAGAACCAACAGACCGATGAAATAGAATCGCTGGATCAACTTAAAGAGTTTGCGGAGCAGATCCAAGAGAAAATCGCACAATTTAAAAAATCATTATTATTGCTGAACTCACCTGCGGGTATTGGTTTAAGTAGCAATGAAGATATTTATCTCTCTGCCGATGGCCAGATCAACCAGTTTGCAGGCGATAGTATCAATCTAAGTACACAGAAGAACCTGATTACGCATGCCCAAAACAGAATCAGTGTGTTTGCTGCGCAGAATGGCATTAAACAGGTGGCTGCCAAAGGTAAGTTTGAAGTCCAAGCGCAGTCGGATGGCATGGATTTACTTGCCAAGCAAGGCATCCAGATTATTTCGACTGAAGATCGCATTGAGATCAGTAGCCCAAAAGAGATTGTGATTACTGCGGGTGGTTCTCAGATCAAAGTGAATGGTTCAGGGATTTTCCCTGTGACCAGTGGCAAGTTTGAAGCAAAAGCAGGGCAGCATTTACTGGCCTCAGGCGCGAGTGCAAGTCGCAATTCGCCCCAGTTACCACAAGCAAAATCACTGAAAGGCGCGCTACAGTTATTAAGAAGTTATGGGGGAGATAATTTCTTTAAGCAGAACAGCTATAAAGTGATTGACTCTTTAGGTAAGCAACTGACTGGCAAACTGGATGGAAATGGTTTTGCTCAAGTGACAGGCATTGCACCAGGCGCAGCTAAGGTTATTTTTGAAAAAGATGAGACCAGTGCATGGGCAGCAAGTAGTGACTTTAAACGTGATTATACTTGGGCAGAGCCGGTAGAAAAAGTTGCCGCCTCATTAAGCAGTGCATTGGGACAGAACATGAAGCAACAGCTAAGCAGCAGTTTGCTTTCGATGGATAAAAATAGTCTTAAAAACATTGGTAAAAACACCTTAAATGGTTTGGTTGAGCAGACGGTTGGACAAATCAAGGATCAAGTTAGCAATACCGCTTTAAGTGCTGTTTCAAAGCAACTGAACCTGAATATTTCTCCAGATCAAATGAAAAGTCTGGCACAACTCGCCATGAATCCGAGCCAGTCGGTTGACATGGTCAAAGCACAGGGTGTGGGTTTTGTAAAAGATCAAGCAACTGCAAAATTGGCGGAGGCCACCCAAATGGATTCGATCCTTCAACAAGGCATCGTTGATCGTTTTCATGGTCAAAACAAGGGCTAGGATAGATTCTAATTCACGCGCAGCAATTTAAAAAATAGATGTATTGAAATAAATTAAGGGTTTGAGATTGATGGCTACGGAAAAAACACAACAGGCAACAGATCAAAAAGCGTCGAAGGTTGAACTTGCTGTTTTTAATTTGGACAGCGTACACACGGTAACTGACCTGCAAATGATTGCCAAGCAAATCCAGCTTTATTTACAGGTGTGTGGGAATACCAGTTTAGAACAATTACAAGGCAGTGCGAATACGGCAACGGTAGCCAATATTTTTGCTTTAACAGGCAGTGTGCTGGATTTAATTTTATACGCGATTGACAGTAAGACAGAGGATGCTGCGGTACAACAGGGTGCATTGCTCGCTGCAAATTTAATTGGGTTATTTGCAGAACCAAACAATGAAGCACATGCGCGTATGGCATTACGTCCGATGTTTGGTCTAATGTCGCAATGTTTATATCCAGAAAATGGAAAGATTAAAGACGCGGATATTAAACGCTTGGGCCTGCATCTGAATGCGATGGTCGCAGGTGATTTAGAAAAGTTTTTACAAGAAACACAAGCCAAATTAGCGACCTTACTCTCACAGGCAACGATCTTAGGAAGCAGTATTCTTACGAGCTTGTCTGTGCCTACGACACCAATAAGTGCGAACATGGCTGCAACGTCGGCAGCTGCAACAGCAGAGAAAAGAGACCCCAAACTCAAATTTAGCAATTGGGCTGCACCTCTCATTGATTTAATCGGTAAACCGAGTCAGGCAGATTTAACCCCTAAACTACAACCCGATATTCAAACACGCCTGCAACAGAAAGCAACACAAGCAATTGCAACTTTAAGCCAGACTTTACAGCAGCAAGCCAATGCAGGGCAGAAATACAGCTTGGCTTGGTTATTACAACAAACTTTAACTGCGATTCAGGCCAGCGAAAATAAAGGCAATGCCAGTGTGCCAATTAATCAGACGGGAGAATATGAGCGCCATACCAAAGGGGATACCTTGGAGTTTGTGAGCTTACAGGCGGATGCGTTGAATGCACCACCTTGTGAAGGTGATGGTTCAGAGACTAGTAAGAGTATCAGTTATTCAATTGGTGCAGAGCGGGTTCAGCATGCTGATTTCTATTTACCGAAAGTTGGTTTTGTATTTAGCCGCCAATATAACTCGCAAATGGATGAGTTTGATCAGGGGATGATGGGTGCTCGTTGGATGATGCCTTTTTCCAATGTGATTCTGCCAAAAGAACAAGGCTATATTTTTATTGATGCGAAAGGGCGTAAACATGCCTTACCGTCCACGATTTTGCAACAGGCTTACACTGTTCCATATGAAGGAATGACGGTTCATCCAATTGGAAATGGGGATTTGCTATTAAATTTTGGTGGTGACTGGAGTTTTCATTTTCATCAATTTAGTTTTGGTCAGCCCTATCATTTAATTCAACAATTCAATGAAAACACCAAGGACAAAATTAGCCTAAGTTACCTTTTGGCAGATGGTGTTGCTTATCTGCAAGCCATTGATTTTCAATTTGAACAGGCTCAGCATCAACTAAAATTTGCCTTTAATGAGCAAGTTAAGATTATTGCGGTATTTGTGGATGATCAAGTTGAGCCTTGGGCGCGCTATCACTATGATGCACAAGGTAACCTGATCACAGCTTTTGATCAAAATGGCCACGCACGTCAATACGAATATAATCAGGCGCATCAGCTAACGCGCTATACCGATCGTACAGGCCGTGGACAAAATATCCGTTATGAATCGACGTTGCCAAAAGCCAAAGCCATTGAAGAATGGGCGGATGACGGCAGTTTCCATACCAAACTGAAATGGCATCCACGTTTACGCCAAGTTGCGGTTTACGATGCTTATGATGTAGCAACCTATTATTATTTTGATTTGGATGGTTTTACCTATCGGACTCGTTTAGCCGATGGTCGTGAGTCTTGGTATTCCCGTGATGGTGAAAAACGTATTACCCGACAAATTGACTTTGAAGGTCGGGAAACTCAGCAAGAATATAATGATCAGGGCCAACTAGCGAAAATTGTACAGCCGAATGGTGGTGTGATTCGCTTTGCTTATGATCAACAAGGCAATTTAACCGAGACCAAAGATCCAGAAGGCAATATCTGGAAACGTGAATATGATGCACAAGGCAATGTCAGCAAAGAGATTAATCCTTTAGGTCATGTCACTCAATATAAATACAACAGCAATAATCAAGTGGTGGAAGTGGTTGATGCCAAAGGAGGTATCAAGAAAATCCAATACAATGATCAAGGGCAAATGCTGTCTTATACCGATTGTTCAGGCAAGAGCAGTACATGGGAATATGATGAAGAAGGTGATCTAAGTGCCCAACAAGCGGCGAATGAACAGAAAGTTCAATATCTGTATAGTATGCAAGGCAAAGATAAAGGTCAGCTTCAAGCCATCGTATATCCAGATGGCTTGAAAGAGCTATTTGAGCATGATCAAGAAGGTCGTCTGCTTAATCACACCGATACCAACGGCTTAACCACTCAATATCAATACAATACTGTTGGCCTGTTAGAACAACGCATTGATGCCAATCAGCATCGTGTGGGCTATCAATGGGATAAACAGGGTCGTATCCAAAAGCTTATTAACCAGAATCGGGCTGAATACCAGTTTAGCTATAATAAGTTTGGTCAATTAGTTCGTGAACAAGCATTTGATGGTGAAGAAAAGCACTATAGTTATAGTGAAAATGGTCTATTGTTCCAGATTCGACAACCCAATATTCTGACCGAATTTAGCTATTATGATGATGGACAGATTGCGTCTAAAACATATACGCATCTGCATACTCATCAAAGCCAGACAGAGCACTTTGAATATAATTTAAATCAACAATTAAGCTCAGCCAGTAATGCTGAGAGCCAAGTTCAACTGTATCGTAATCAGCTTGGACAATTGGTGCGTGAACACCAGCATTATAAAATGTTGAATTTAACGGCTGTACTGCGTTATGAATATGATGAACTGGGTCATCTGGTTAAAACTATTCGTCCAGATGGACAGCAACAGACCAATCTGAGCTATGGTTCAGGACATATCTACGGAATTGCGTTTAACCAACAGGATGTTGTTTCTTTCCAACGTGATGATTTGCATCGTGAAACGGTACGTTTCTTGGCAAATGGTTTGGTACAAACCAAGCATTATAATGATGTGGGATTACTGATTTCTCAACAGATTGAGCCTGAGCAAGAAACCACAGATCGACTCCGTTATCAAGCGCATAGACATTATCAATATGATAAAAACTATTTGCTCACCCAAGTTGAAGACAGTCGTTTAGGACAGCTTAATTATCAATATGATCCGATTGGACGTTTGATTTCAACGCAAAGTCAGCATAAAAACGAGAGTTTTAAGTTTGATCCAGCGGGGAATCTGGTTGACCCAATCAAACAGACAACACATGCCAAAAACAATTTAATCAAGCAGTATCAAGGCAAGCATTATCAATATGATGTACAGGGCAATGTGATTGAAACCACCCAAAATGGCAAGGTCTTAAAGCTGACTTGGGATAATCATAACCGTTTGATGCAAAGTAACTTGAATGGGCAAGTGACTCAATATGGTTATGATGTCTTTGGACGTCGTTTATATAAGAAATCATCAAATCAAGACTTCACCTTATTTGGTTGGGATGGTGATTTGATGATTTGGGAATCTAGCCAAAATTCGAACCATCCCGAGAACAGCTATACCAAACATTATGTCTATGAGCCTGACAGCTTTGTACCGTTAATGCAGGCAGGGTATCAGGGTTTTATTCAACTGATAGAAACCCCTGATTATAGTGAATATCTCAACAAGCCTTATTCGGTTTATAAAGATCCGATCTGGAGCAGCGATACACGTAAAAACCGTGTGGCTTTAGAACAGACGGTTTTTTATCATTGTGATCAGGTGGGAACACCGCAAACACTGAGTAATGCAGAAGGTGCGCGTGTATGGGAAATTACTCAGGATACATGGGGGACTGCGCTCGAGATTCAAATGCTAAATAAGGACAATCCATTTGAGCAGAGCAATCTTAGATTCCAAGGTCAGTATTACGATAATGAAACAGGACTGCATTATAACCGTTATCGTTATTATGAACCGTATAGTGCAAGGTATATGAGTAAAGATCCGATTGGACTCGAAGGTGGGCTTAATCTTCGTGATTATGTCAAAAATCCAAGTCAGTGGGTTGATCCATTAGGCTTAGCCTCTGAACGAGCTGGAACAAATATAGCTTTAGAAACCTATAATCGAAGTGCTCCACATTTACCTGATAATAGTATTCCAGTAGATAAGATATTGACATCCCAAATTGAAAAATATGCGACAGGGAAATCGGTAGGAGGCTCAGTTACAGCGGGGGTAGGCGTTGGTATTTACGCAAAATATAAAGGAAATGGAGAAAGTACCTTAACAATGGAACGAAAAGTGGGAGTGGGATATGACTATGGTGTATTTGAGGAAGATAAAAAATGGAAATTCAAAACCGGACAAAAACAGGTTAATAGAGAATATGTTGAAGCATGTGCTGCTAAAGGTAAATCAAAATATTGTGCAGGTTCACATACAGATAAATGGGATCCTTATCTAAGAAAAGACAAAACTAAATTGGGAACAGCAAAGGGTATTACTATTAGCCAAGGTAAAGAAATGGTGGGTAATCCAAATGGCCCATCTATTATTCATGGGCCTGGGCATACTTGGGATTTAGGCGCGCATGGTTTCCCTTCTACCTATTAAAGGGAAACCAAATTATCTCAACAATTATTTTTCTATATGAGATAATTCTTGAGAGGCTAGAGGATTTCCCGCCTCAGCTGATTTTTTAAACCACATATGGGCTAAAGAAGGATCCTTTTTAACGCCCAATCCCTCTTTATAAATGCGACCAAGATGATATTGTGCGCCACTTTCGCCTTGTTCTGCTGCCGCTAAGAACCATTTTTGTGCTTGTTGATAATTTTGAGTTACTCCATCACCCAATAAATACATGAGGCCTAGGTTATATTGAGCATCAATTTCCCCTTGTTTAGCTGCTTCTGTTAGCCATTTTAAGCCTTCAATTGGGTTTTTTTTAGTCCCTTGTCCATCAAAATACATATTACTTAAATTGTACTGGGCTATAGGATATCCTGCTTGCGCAGATTTTAAGAAATATGAAAGAGCTTTTTGATTGTCTGCTGTAATACCCAATCCATCCTTATATATAGTTCCTAGATTATTTAATGAAGCTATATCACCTTGTGTAGCTGCTTTCTTAAACCAAAGTATAGCTGTTGTATAATCAGGTTTAAGATGTTCACCCTCTATATATAAAAGACCTAAATTATATTGGGCATTAACATTTCCTTGATCTGCTGCTAAAGTGTACCATTTAATAGCTTCTACAATATCTGGCTGAATTTCTTTATAACCATCGGCATATATGACACCCATATTGTATTGTGATTCAGGATCACCTTTTTCAGCTTTAGAGCGTATATCTTTGATATCAAGATTATTTATGTTACTGTTATTAGAGTGTTGTTTTTCACTAGTCTCAGGTGCAGGCGTAGTTGTTTTTGCACATCCTGAATTCAAGACATTTAATAGACAAATAGCCAAAAAAATTCTTTTTAATAACATCTTCTTATCTCAGATAACATAGCTTGAGCTAATTTACTATATATGAGCATTATTTTCTCTATTTACAACATAAAAATAACATAAACAAAGATTCAATTAATTATTCTTAAACTTAATAAAGTTAAAGCTGACTTGGGACAATCATAACCGTTTGATGCAAAGTAACTTGAATGGAAAAGTGACTCAGTATGGTTATGATGTCTTTGGACGTCGTTTATATAAGAAATCATCAAATCAAGACTTTACCTTATTTGGTTGGGATGGTGATTTGATGATTTGGGAATCTAGCCAAAATTCGAACCATCCTGAGAATAGCTATACCAAACATTATGTTTATGAGTCTGATAGCTTTGTACCCTTAATGCAGGCGGGGTATCAGGGTTTTATTCAACTGATAGAAACCCCTGATTATAGTGAATATCTCAACAAGCCTTATTCGGTTTATAAAGATCCGATCTGGAGTACAGATACTCGTAAAAATCGTGTGGCTTTAGAGCAAACTGCTTTTTATCATTGTGATCAGGTGGGAACACCGCAAACACTGAGTAATGCAGAAGGTGCGTGCGTATGGGAAATTACTCAGGATACGTGGGGAACTGCACTCGAGATTCAAATGCTAAATAAAGACAATCCATTTGAGCAGAGTAATCTTAGATTCCAAGGTCAATATTACGATAGTGAAACAGGACTGCATTATAACCGTTATCGTTATTATGAACCGTATAGTGCAAGGTATATGAGTAAAGATCCGATTGGGTTATTTGGTGGATTAAATAGTGCAAAATATGTCAATAATCCTATACAACTAGTAGATATGTTAGGCCTAATTGAATGGAAGGGTACCGAAAAAAGTTATACAGTATTTGCTGTAACAGGGTTATCTTACGATTTAACTTCACAATGTATTAATGGTGTCCAAAATAGTGTTAAATTTAAAGTAATAGGTGCTGGGATTGCTGGAAAAGGGTTTCCTTACACTATTAATAATGTTTCAGAAGTGACAATGGTCGATAATTATAAAACTTTAAATCCTAAAGCTTTTAATGGTGCTTGGGGAGATATGAGTGCTGGAGCTACTTGGCGTGGTGGAAAAGGAGTTGGAATGACGGCTGTTGGAGAGGCTACAAGTGATGGGTGGTCTAATGATTATAGTAATGGACATTCTTTAGGTGCGGGAATTTCAATGGGTAAGGTAGTTGGCTTTGATTATAGAACTAGCTCATGTCAGATTAGTGAAGTACCCAAATGTGGGCCAGGTGGATGCTTTAAAAAAGATATTCCTACTATGAAATATGATATTAATCAGGCTAAAAAATATAAACCAGTTACCCAGCCACCTGTTATTTTACCACTAATTAGTAATGCTTTTCCTTCAAATTAACTTGAGACTATTATGATTAAATATTTAAATATTTTTGTGATCTTATTTTTAGTTGGCTGTAATAGTCCTGATAGTGCAGCAAATCCTGAATTTGAAAGTTTAAAAAGTGCAGCAGAGCAAGGGGATATTCGCGCTCAATCACAGATGGGAGACGTATATTTATTTGGTGAGTATAATTTTGATGTTGATTATAAAAAAGCCTTTGAGTGGTATCAAAAAGCAGCTGAACAAAATGATGCAAAATCGCAATATAACTTAGCAATAATGTATTTAAATGGATATGGTGTAAAAAAAGATTTGCCAAAGTCCGTCGAATATTATAGAAAATCAGCTTTGCAAGGAGATGCTGATAGTCAACTACAATTGGGAATCAGGTATCTCAATGGTGAAGGTGTAGAAAAAAATCTTGAAACTGCAAAAGAATGGTTTCAGAAGGCAAAAAATTCAGGAAATGAAGAGGCTATTTCTTATTTAAGAAAAATTGATAATTAATAGCTTTGTATTAAATATGAAGAGATCTTTTTTTAAAAATCTATTTATTTTAATGTGGTTTTAGATATTAAGTAGAGTGTCGTTTTATATTGTAATAGGTTTTATGGTTAATATTTTTAAATTTTTACAATTATTTGGTTTGAGTCTACTTTTTTGTGCTTGTGTAAATAGTGCTCCATACGAAAATGCTTATGAATTTAAATTAGCAGAAATTGGTAATGTTGATGCACAATATAATGTTGCAATGAATTTTTTAAATGGTGATGAAGGTTACCCAAAGTGTTGGGTGGTGGGGAGCTAGGTTTGGAGTAACAACTCCTGCTGGATCCTTTTTTGATCGAAATGGCCCCGTAGGTGTGGAAGTCGGTATTGGTACGCCTGGAGTTGATATTAGCGTAAGTGATAGTAAACCGACTTTAGTTCGTACACAAGATTAAAGGTTATAGAATGAAAAAATCATTATATTATATATTTCTCTCTTGTCTTATTATAAGCTGTAATTCTGTAAGTGAGAATAATGTACCTGAGAAAATCGACTTAAAAGAACTTTCTAATGAAATATTTAAGGGATATGAATATGAATATGATACTGATAGGGAAAAGAGCTCGACTCAACTTTTAGTATTGAAAATAAAAAAACAAGATTTTTCTAGCAAAGATTATGAGGGCGTAAAAAATGATCTGTTAAAGAGAAAGTGGGATTTGATAGACTCTTATAAAAGTTATTATAATTTTTGTAAAACTAATTATTATTCGGTAGATATATTGAATCCGATTTATGATAAGCATTATACACGAGACGGTGAAGAAGTTAATTTTAAAAGCAAAGATTATTGGTATTTTGCACTTTATTATAATAAACTAGGTGTTAATAATTGTATGGATTATTATAGTAAGTGATTATTTTGTATGTTTTTTAATTTGGTTTGTGTGAAAAAAATTATTTTAATCAGCTCATTTTTGTTAGCCGGATGTGATAATGAAACAGTAAAAAAGCCTTATTTAGATCAGGTTAATCAAAGATTTGTTGATGAGGCCGAAGTTCTATTTAATGGTACTGTTGAAGACTTAAGTGCTTATTCTTCATATACTGATAACACTGTGGCATATAAAATTAAAGCAGATAAATTTGATATTAATGTTTTTATGAAAGAAGAGAGTAAAGATTTAAAAAAAATGGGCTGGTTTTTCTTTAAGAAGTATAATGAAAGTTATATTTTTTGTGATGGGAAAAGACAATTAGAGATAATATCACCTAGAATTGTTTCTAAAAATGAAGTTTTAGTTAAAGGTTCTGCTGGTATGCAGTTAGATGACTTTTGGCATGTTATATTTATGTCGCCAAATAATACTAACCGCTATGTTTGTTATGATTACAAGAAATAATTTTTATATTTTAAATTTTATTTTTTGATCAAGGTGTGTGTTTTTATATAATGAAAAATATATATAAATCTTTTTTAATTCTCGTATTATTAACTTCCTGTTCACAAGATGAAAATGTTGAGATCGGAAGAAGTAATCATCCAATTAATATGGAATTGAAACGAGAGGCTAAAGATATTTTTGGAAATAAGCTAGAAAATGAGAGAAGTTATCAATCATTTTCTTCAAATGATGTTGTTTATAAAATTAATGTTAAAAATTTGAGTATGGAAGAGTTTGAAAATTATAAAGATCAGATATTACCTAAAAAAAATGGGTTTTTAGATCAAAAGTTAATGAAGGTTATATATTTTGCCAAGGTACTCGCCAATTAGAAATAATTCCTCCACAAGTTCTTGTCGGTAACAATGAACTAGGCCGGGGGAGATATTGGTAAACAGCTTAAAAATAATTGGAATATTTTTTTTAGACATACTGCTAATGGTACCTTAAATGAATGTTATTTAAGAATTAGAAATTAGATGTTGTAAAAAGTGAGTGTAGAGTAATTTTAATTTTTTCAATTAGATATAATGTTGAAGCACAGGGTCGTACAATTACCAGAACTATCAAGGACTAAATATGTGTGTAAGTAAATTCGGTCTAAGTATTGCTATTATATCACTATTAATAGGTTGTAGTCATCGTGTTTATGAGCAACCTTCAGATAAGTATCCATTTGAAGCGAAAATGAAAGAACTATTAGGGGATGACCTTCAAATTGTAAACTCGTTGAGTAAATCAGAAGTAGAAATTTCTTCTTTTGATTTACCAAAAAAAACTAATGAAATAGATAGAGTACTTAAGCAATTACAAAGGGATGGTTGGGTATTAAAGGGGAAAGGAATAGGGGTTGATACCTACTGTTTAGGTCGGAATAATAAAATAAATATTGTCGTTCCAATATCAAAAGGTGTTTATGATTACAAAGGAGGACAGTTGAATATAACAGACTATAGTATTGATGGTATTTCTTATAGCTATAATAAATGGGGATTAGATATGTGTGAGTGATTTTATGATAAACCTATTTAAACCTATAGTCTTATTTGCTTTGTTTTTACAAGTCGGTTGCACTGATGCTATTTATGAGCAACCCTCTGATAAATATCCATTTAAAAGCCAAATGGTAAAACTTTTGGAAAGTGATATTGAAATTATAGATTCATTACACAAAGCTGAAGTTCAGATTTCTTATTTTGAACTACCAAAGAACTCGAATAAAATAGAAAGCGTGGTAAATCTGCTAAAACAGGATGGATGGGTTTTAAAAGGAAAAGGTCAAGGAGTTGATACTTATTGTTTAGGTTTAAATAATAGAGTTAATATTGTTGTTCCTGTCTTTGGCGGACTGTATGATTTTAAAGGTGGGAAATTAAGTAGAACTGATTATAGTGTTAATGCTGTTTTATATTCTTATGATAAGTGGGGCGATGATCTGTGCGAATGATTTTATGAAAATTCTACTTAAATCCATAGTCTTATTTATTTTATTTTTGCAAGTTGGCTGCACTGATGCTATTTATGAGCAACCTTCTGATAAATATCCATTTGAAAATAAAATGAAAGAATTGTTAGGTAGTGATATAGAAATTATAGACTCATTACACAAAACTGAAGTTCAAATTTCCGCTTTTAGATTTGAAAAAGACCCTGAAAAATTAAAAAAAGTAATTAGTCAGTTGGAAAAAGATGGCTGGGTATTAAAAGGACATGGGCAAGGAGTAGATACCTACTGTTTGGAAGCTAATAATAGTATTAATATTGTTAGTCCTAATATAATAGGTGTTTATGATTTTCAAGGAGGAAAGCTAAATATAACAGATTATAATTCTGATGCGGTATCTTATAGTTATAATAAATGGGGCGATGATATGTGTGAGTAATTTTATGATAAATCTATTTGAACCCATAGTCTTATTTTCTTTGTTTTTACAAGTCGGTTGCTCTGATAAGATTGATGAGCGACTCTAGGATAAATGCTCTTTGAAAAAAATTAACAAATGCTTTCTTAATAGTTATATTGCTTTTGAGGGGTTAAGATAAATGTCGGATGGGTTTGTTTTATTTTTATTTTTGTTGTCATTAATTTTATATGTTGTTTTTTTTTGCATAGTTAGATTTTATTTGTTTAAATATTTTGTTAATAAAAGCATTGTGAACGATTATTTAGGTTTTAACTTGAAAAGTTATAAACATACTAAATATCTTTATAGGATAGTATTTAAAAATTTTGACAATTGTGATTTTTATGCAAAGAGAATAAGGTTTTTCTATTTTATACAGATTGTTTATTTGTTTTTTCATTTTTCTTAATGTTGAGATGATTTATGAGATTTAATATTTATTTTTTTAATTTAGTCTGTTTTTTAAATATTTAATGTGTTAAGTTTTGATGGTTTGGAATAAAAAGGTAGAAATGTGGAAAATAGCTATTATGTGGGTTGTTATTGTGGGGTTCATATTTGATTGCAAAATAGAGTCAGAAATTGTGACCTTGCTAATTTTTATTTAAATAGGG
Source organism: Acinetobacter gyllenbergii CIP 110306 = MTCC 11365 (assembly GCF_000413855.1). Lineage (GTDB taxonomy): Bacteria > Pseudomonadota > Gammaproteobacteria > Pseudomonadales > Moraxellaceae > Acinetobacter > Acinetobacter gyllenbergii. The sequence goes on from NZ_ATGG01000051.1 coordinate 13,102, forward strand.
GTCTAATTATTTTATCCAACTTATTAGTCACTAGGTCATTTATACTATTTGCAAGAAGATTTAATGAATTCTAAAAAATGTTTATTTCGGCTGAATTTTCAAGAGGTTTTTATAAGGTGCTGAAAAATAAATTATTGTTGAGTCTAACGGTAAGTATTTTTATTACTGCATGTAATGCTTCAAATACATCATCTGATTTAAATATGACATTTGAACAAGCAGAAGAATTAAGGTCACAAGCAGAAGCAGCTCCATCAAATTCAGATGAAAAGAAAAAATATTATAAAAGACTCGAAACTATTTATGAAAATTTAGCAAAAGAAGGGAATAGTGATGCTCAACTCATATTGGCTGATATTTATTTTAAAGCGATGAGTGGAACTTATGATGCTGAAAAATCATTTGAGTGGACAAAAAAATCGGCAGATAATGGAAATATTTCTGCTATGTATAATACGGGTTTTAAATACTATACTGGGGTTGGAGTCCAAAAAAATATAGAAAATGCAAAAAAATATTATCTTAAAGCTGCTAAATTGAATGATGTTGATGCAATGGGCTCTATAGGTTCTGTTTATATTGAAGAAGGAAATACTGAAGAAGGGTTGATTTATTTAAAGAGGGCTGCTGAAAAGAATGATGCACTTTCCCTGTTTGAGTTAGGGTTGATATATTGCGATGGTGTGGTTGTAAAAAAAGACTATAAACTTTGTAATGATTATTGGGGAAAATCTGCATTATTAAATAATGCTGAAGCTGCTCTAAATTTAGGTATTAACGTAATGAATGGTAAGGGTGTCCCTAAAGATGTGGATAGGGCTATTAAGTATTTTGAAATAGCTAGTGAATTGAGTAAAGGACAAGCATCTTACAACTTAGGGGTTATATATTCATCTCCAAATTACAATAAGTTAAATGAAAGCTTATCTCAGTTTTACTTTAATAAAGCATATGAGCAAGGCATATCAAATGCTAAAGAAAAGATAAAACAGTAAGTATTCATATGATAAATATTGTTGTACAAGAGACAATGTGGGAATAATCATAGGAGAAAATACGGTCCATAATTATGCTCCTATTAAATTAATTAATACTGGGAGCGAAAATAATGAGTGAAAATGTTAATGAGGGACTAAGAAGTGTAGCCAAAAAAGTTGTTGCTTACCAGTTTTTTTCTATAATAATACTTATACTTTTTACAGTAGTTGGTAGTGAGTTTGATCTCAACATTTTAGTGTTTCTAGGTTTTTTTATTGTGGCTATATGTGGTATTTATATATTAAAAATATTAATTTTTGATGAAAATATTTGCCCGAATTGTAATAAAAGTTTTTTTAAAAAAGAAGGTGGTTTATCTAATCTTGGGTTTAGTATTTATACTAAAAATTGTACGAATTGTGGGTATAAGCTTCAAAAATAATTTGAGGTTTTTAAAAATTTAATCAGAGAGAAATGTTGTTTTGCATTGTTTTAACTAATTTTTATACAATATTTTTTGTAACTGACTGGAGTAAGGGGTGAGTAATAATTTATGAAAAAAATGGTTTCAATGCTATTAGTAGTTTTAACAGGTTGTAGTTCATGTGTATATAAACCTATTGATGAAAGATCTTTGGATTTTGAGAAGCTTTCTAATGAGTTTTTTTCAAAATATGATTTTGATTTTGAAAGCCGTTTAAATAAAAGTAATATTGTGACAAGTAATGTTTTTATTAGAGGTGATAAATTTTTAAATTCTGATTTTGAAAAGGTTAAGCTGAAAATAGATAAGACTTGGAGGTTGGTTTATTCATCACAAGATCAGTATGTTTACTGTTATAATAGATACAATGAAATGGCAATAGTAAATCCAAAGCATTTGAATTATTACAATAAATTTTCAGAGAAATTATATCTTACTAGGGAGGATGTTGGAAATTGGGTGATTCTATTTACATATGATGAGGATGGAACAGATTATTGTAAAGATGAAGAATTTAATTAACTCTATAGGTTTTAGTGGTTTTTATGTTTGATTTTCTTAAATGTAGTCAGTTGTTTGGTTTAAGTCTACTTTTTTGTGCTTGCACAAATAGTGCACCATACGAAAATAGTCATGAATTTAAATTAGCAGAAACTGGTAATGTTGATGCGCAATATAATGTTGCAATGAATTTTTTAAATGGTGATGAAGGTTACCCAAAAGATTATGATCAAGCTAAGCGATGGCTTGAAATGGCTTCTGAACAAGGTGATGCTTCTGCGCAAAATGCTTTAGGTATTATTTATTTAAGGGGACTAGGCGGTGATAAAAATCTAAGTAAATCAGAATATTATTACAGATTAGCGGCAAGTAAAAATCATGAAAGTGCACAATTGCAATTAGCTCTCATTCTATTAAATAATAAAAAAGATGGGGGAGTAAAGGAAGCTAAAGAATGGTTAGAAAAGGCTAGCTTACAAGGGAATACTGAGGCAAAGGATAAGCTGAAGGAGTTAGAAGGTAAGTAGTTTATTCTTAATATAGTAAGATGAATTTATTTTTATAAATATTCTCCTTTTTTTACCATAGGAATAATCCATTCTTTTGACAAGTCATAAGTTTGTAAATAGAGATAAATATTAATTTGGTGTAGTATTTTTAATCTCACTGCTAGATATAGGTGTAGATGGCACATATATGTGCCTAAGTAGATATACAAAGGAATAAGAAATGCCATTGTAGATATTAAGAGAATATCTCAGTTACTTGGTTGGCAATGTAGTTTAGGGGTTATTTATAATGTCAGTGGATCAAGTGCTGAAGACAAATTTGATAATTTTTTAAGAGGCGGTACTGTAGAGTAGGAGAAACATTTTTTTGGTGATCGGATCTTAGATAGACATTCATTCTTATCTTATAATGCAGATAGGTTAATATTTCAAATCCAGAGTATTGATAGTTTGTATTGTTTTAATATGGTTGTAATTTGATGATAAAATTTATAAAACTGATGTCTATCTTTGCTTTTAGCATCGGTTTATTTGGATGTAATAATGACAGTAATGAGATTGATGTTAAAATGGAGATCGAGCGAATTTTTAAAAATTATAATTACGATTTCAGAGAAGGAATGAAGAGGGGCTCTGTTAGTTATTACAATGTTTTTGTTTCAAAGCAAGATTTATCACTAGATGAATTTGAGAAAGTTAAGGTGGAAATAGAAAAGAAATGGAAGTTGGTTTATATTTCAGAAGATCAATATGTATTTTGTTATGATAAGTATAATGATATGACGGTATTATATCCAAGGAAAATGGATTATTTTGATAAATTTGGACAGAAGTTGTATATAAAATCGAGTGAGCTAGATAAATGGAATGTTAGTATTTTGTATAGAAAACAAGGTACCTCTTATTGTAAGGATGAAAAATTTAATTAGCTTTATTGATTTATGTGTCTATTTTAGCTTGTTTTTTGATTGAAAAATGATGAAATATTTAATGATAGGCTGTTTTTTAATTTTATTTTTTACCTCTTGTGAATAAGATGGAAATGTAGAGATTGGAGGGAGTAATCATCCAATTAATCTAGAGTTGAAAAGAGAGGCTAAAGATATTTTTGGAGATAAGCTAGAAAATGAGAGAGGTTATCAATCATTTTATTCAAGTGATATCGTATATAAAATTAGTGCTAAAAATTTTAGTATGGAAGAATTTATAACTTATAAAGATCAGATATTATCTAAAAAGAAATGGATTTTTAGATCAAAAGTTAATGAAGGCTATATATTTTGCCAAGGTTCTCGCCAATTAGAAATAATTCCTCCGCAACTTCTTGTCGGTAACAATGAACTAGGGCGGGGAGATATTGGCAAACAGTTAAAAAAAATTGGAATATTTTTCTTAGACATACTGCTAATGGTACCTTAAATGAATGTTATTTAAGAGTTAGAAATTAGATGTAGTAAAAAAGCGAGTATAGAGTAATTTTATTTTTTCAATTAGATATGATGTTGAAGCACAAGGTCGGACAATTACACGAAAAATTAGGAACTAAATATGATGTTTAGGATGTTAGGTACGAGCTTCTGTATAGCTTTGTCTTTGTGGTTAGCTGGATGTAGTAGAGGGCTCTATGAGCAACCTACTGATAAATATCCATTTAAAAGCCAAATGGTAAAACTTTTGGGAAGTGATATTGAAATTATAGATTCAATAAATAAGCATGAAGCACAAATTTCTTATTTCGAATTTATTAAGGATCCTAATAAAATAGATAAAATAGTAGAGCATTTAGAGAAAGATGGGTGGATTTTTAAAGGAAAAGGTCAAGGAGTTGTTACTTATTGTCTAGACTCGAATAATAAAGTTAATATAGTTAGTCCAACCTTTGGAGAAATTTTAGACTATAAAGGTGGGAAATTGAAATTAACTAATTATAATGTTGATACGGTCTTATTTCGTTATTATAAATGGGGGGATGATCTGTGCGAATGATTTTATGGAAATTCTACTTAATTTAGTTTGTGCGTAAGTAAGATTAAAGGATGTAGGATGAAAAAAGCATTATATAATATATTTCTCTCTTGTCTTCTTGTAAGCTGCAATTCTGTAAGTGAGAATGATGTACCTGAGAAAATTGGCTTAAAAGAATTTTACAATGAAATATTTGAGGGATATAAATATGAATATGATACTGACAGAGGAAAGAGCTCGACTCAACTTTTAGTAGTGAAAATAAAAAAACAAGATTTTTCTAGCAAAGATTATGAGGGTGTAAAAAATGATCTAATAAAGAGGAGGTGGGATTTGATAGACTCTTATAATAGTTATTATAATTTTTGTAAAAATAATTATTATTCGGTAGATATATTGAATCCGATTTATGATAAGCATTATACACGAGACGGTGAAGAAGTTAATTTTAAAAACAAAGATTATTGGTATTTTGCACTTTATTATAATAAACTAGGCGTTAATAATTGTATGAAGTATTATAGTAAGTGATTGTTCTTTACTTTGATTCGGCTTGTATGAAAAAAATTGTTATAATCCTCTCGTTTTTGTTAGTCGGGTGTGATAAGGATGTAGAACAAAAAGCCTATATAGATAAAGTAAATCAAGACTTTGTAAATGAGGCTAGTGTCCTTTTTGATGGTAAAGCTGGCGATCTAAAAGGTTACTCATCTTATAGCTCGAATACGGTTTCATATAAAATTAAAGCAGATGAATTTAAGATCAATATATTTTTAAACAAGAAAGATAAGCAACTAAAAGAAATGGGATGGAAGTATCATAAAAAATATAATGAAAGTTATATATTTTGTAGAGATAAAAGACAACTTGAAATTATTGCACCACGAGTTGTTGTGGGTAATAAGGAACTGGTCGAAGGTTCTGTTGCAATGCAATTAAATGATGATTGGCATGTAATATTTTATAAAGCTAACAATACAACCTCATATATATGTCATAATTATAAATAGAAGTAGGTATGTCGAATATTTTATTTTTAGGTTGCTTTATAAATAAAAAAGCATTAAGGAAAACTATTTTTTTAGTTTTTATAGTATATCTTTGTTCTTGCACTAGCGTTGACGAAACTCAACAAGGTAGGTATTTTACACATGTCATTAATCAATACTTTGGGGAATATCAACCAAATGAAAAAAATTGGGTTGATAAGCCAGAAAGTAAATATTCAATTACTAAAATAAAGAAATCAAATCTTTCTTTAAATGATTTTTCTAATATTCGTAAGAAATTGGAAGTTGATGGTTGGAAACTTATTTCTGATCAAGATAGTTATTATGAGTATTGTTTGGGTAAAAAATGCATATAGGTATACTTTATCCAGTACGACCACATCATTACAACTCTGAAGGGCGTGAAGTTAAATATACAGATATTAATGACTGGTTAGTAGGGTTATCTTATGGAGAAAGTGGAGTGAATCAATGTAGAAAAGATGAGATACCCGTAATTAAATTAGATTAATTTAAAAAGATAATTTGAACAAGTTTTTAAATTCTGTCTTTAGATATATTCTAATATTTTCTTAGAGATAATATCAGCATATATAAAACAATAGAAATAGATTTTGGCTGAGAAATAGATGCTGGTGCTTCGATTAGTGTTTTATTTTTAAATATAGATTAAATATTAAGAGTAAATTTATGAAAGTTATTTCAATATTGTTTTTATCTGTTTTACTGACTGCATGTTCTAGTACTGAGGAAAAACAGCAAAATCAATATTTTTATAATGTAGTTAATAAATACTTTGGGAAGTACAGCCCGAAAGAGAAATTTTGGATTGATAAGCCTGTGAATAAGTATGCAACGGCAGAGGTGGAAAAATCAAAAATGTCATTTGGTGATTTTGAAAGTATACAAAAAAAATTGCAAGATGATGGTTGGGTGCTAATATCAAGTCATGATAGTTTTTTTGAATATTGTTTTGATAAAAAAATATACATGGGTGTGTTGTATCCAATAAATCCAAAACACTATGGTTATGATGGTGAGGAAATAAAATATGAAAATATAGATGAGTGGTCAGTTGGATTGTCATATAGCGAAGCAGGGATTAAGCATTGTATTAAAGATGAAATTCCAGTAATTAAGTTGGACTAAATGTGTTTTAATATTCTAAATGTATGTTTTGTTTTTTAGTATAATGGTTACTTGAGTGAAGAAATTTATTAAAATAAATCTTTTATTGGTTCTTGTTTTGTTTGCTTTATCTTGTACAAGCGAACGCGATAACTCTAAAATTGTGGATTTTGAAGATATCATATCTAAATATTTTAAATCTTATGGTCCTGTTTTTGAATCATCTATTAGGCACTCTGGAAATCATGCCGGAACAATTTTAATTGATAAGAAAAAACTATCAAAGATAGAAATGAATGATATAAAAAATAAAATAAAATCAGATGGGTGGGGTGAAATAGAGAATTCGGAGAACTATTCGCTGTATTGTCTCAGTCATTATCAGCTTATTGGGATTTTGTATCCTAATGATTTGATTGAGAGAAACAAGAAAGGTGAGGAAATTACTTATGAGGATATAAACTCTTGGAATATAGGGTTGTACTATAACAAAAATGGTGTGAATAGTTGTGAGAGATAGGTTGGATAGCTTTATTTAAGCTAACTAATTTTTTTTAATCTTATTTTACACCATTACCATAATTATAAGCTTGACCTAAAATAAATTTTCCAGAAAAATTAGCAGACCTAATTAAGAAATTTTGTATGTAGAAATTACTTTTGTCATTGAGAATTTATCATTGGCTAAAATTACCTAACTAGGAATGTAGCTACAAAAGCCAGTGGTAGAATGTAAGAATTCAATCTATAAATATCCTTCGATCAGGAATCAAAGAGTTGTATCTGAGTATTATGAGATGAAAAAAAGATCTATTACTTTTACTACAGGGAGTGCAATTAGTGCCAATAATTTCTGTTTATCGGCAAATATTGATGAATTAGATACATGGGATTACTTTAGTAAAATAATTATTTATAAAAATTTAGAACAACAAAAATGGTCATGTTTGGACTTGGAGGGGTGGAAAGTTATTTCAGTTGCTTATCAGGACAGAGATGGTCATCCTTCCATTATATCACTTGATCAAGTGGGTGATGTTGGCATATTTCAAAAGAATAATAATGAACATCAAGAGATTAGACATAAAATAGAAGATAAAATTTATGGACAATTTAATCGTATACGTATAATTAACGGTGATTTATATGCTTGTGGTGATGGCAGCCAAGTGTATAAAAATAATCAGAATCAATGGAAGCCTATTGGGTTAGAGTTTATAGAAGCTCCACTTGAAGTAAAAAAAATAGATAGATCATTCTTAGAAGATAAATATGATCTATCATTCGATAGATGTATATATGATATCAATGGATTTGATAATAATAGTATATACATATGTGGAGTGAAGAGTGATGAAGGATTTATTGCATTTTTTAATGGACATGAATGGGTAGAGGCTCAAACACTTACTACATCATTCTTATATGGAATAACATTGTGTCCAGACGAGACCAATGTTTTAATTTCAGGACAATTCGGTACGCTTCTGAAAGGAAATATGTATGAGGGATTCAAGAACTTAAAGGATATACATATAAATTCGACTTTTTATGGTACAGCATTTTATCAAGAAATTATATACATAGCCTCAGAGCAGGGGCTATATAAATACGAAAATTCAGAGTACTCAATTGTTCCTGAATTAAGTGACCTACAAGGAATTATTGCTGTGGAGGAAAAAGAAGGAGCACTTTGGATTCTTAGTCATAAGTATTTGGTTCGGTTTAATGGAAAAACATGGGATAGAATCAATCATCCAGATAATAATGCAATATGATGAATAGTAAAGCCTCGGTTGAAGTGTTGCATGCTTAACTAAAATTACTATGGAATTAGAGAGATATACATAATGTTATCTGATGAGATGCTCAAGTTAATTAATGATCATCTAGTTTTTTTTAATATACGCTTTAGGAATATTAAAGTAGCTAGAAAACCAACCACTGAATTTATAGCTCAATATCAACAAACTTATCCTAACTATTTATTTTATATTTGGGATAATCTAGGTTTTGCTTGTTTTGAAGATGGTGGTTTCTGGTTGGTCAATCCAGCTGACTATATTGACATTTTGAATTTGTGTTTGAAACATACTGATTTTACTAATCATGATGACTTTTATGTATTTGGTAGGTCAGCATATGGAAATTTGTACGTTATGAATAAAAAAACGAGTTCAAAATTGACAATAGATATCGTAAATTTGAGAATTTATCCAAATATTGATATGCATAGTTCATTCGATGAAATGGATCATGTTAAGACTTTCCTTGCAACGATCGTTACTAGAGCGAAAAATGAAGATATTGATATTTATGATAATAACGAAAATTTTCTTTTTGAACGTTGCTTAGCGAATTTAGGTGAGCTAAAAGACCATGAAATCTATGCGTTCGAACCACCTGCAGTATTAGGTGGGCAGAAAATGCTTGAGAATATGAAAAAAGCAAATCTATTCGAATATATTCCATTTGTAGCTAATTTAGATAATTTTCAAGTGATGTTAGATATTTGCAAAGGATTAGATCGTTTAGAGATTAAACCAATAAATTAAAGTATTACAATGAATTGTGAATAAAATAAAAGTATGAAATCACACTTTTATTGTCGTAAATTATATTTTATATACTTTAATTCTTCTGATGATAAAATTTATTCTGTTTTATCTGGATTTCTATCGTACTTTTTTTTCCAGAGTAAAAACTCCTTTTCATTTTTTTGTTCTTTATAGGCTATAGCTAAATTATACTGAGCAGTGGCATTACCATCTTCAGCTATTGGTTTGAGTAAGCCAATCGCTTTGTTCAAATCTTTTGATGTGCCTTTAGCATTTGCGTATAAATTTGCTAACTGTATTGATGCTGTTTCATAGTTTTGATCTGAAGACTTTGTGTACCATTCAAAGGCTTTTTTATAATCTTTTTTTACACCATGGCCATAATAATAAGCTTGACCTAAATTAAATTGTCCAGAGGCATTGCCATGGTCCGCTGCTATCCTAAATTTTCGTACTGCTTTGACTGAATCTTGTGGAAAAAGAATACCATTAGCATAATATATGCCAATAAAATTAACAGCCTCATAAGAATCAAATTTTGCTGCCTTTTCGAAAAAATTCAATGCTTTTCGATAATCTTCCTCATTTTTTGCTTTATTAAATTCTATTAATCCTAAGTTATGTATAGATGCAGCATGATTTTGCTTAGCAGCTAAAGTGTACCAAGAGATCGCTTTTTCTTCATTGGTTTCACCATTAAATCCATATTGATAGCTTGCGCCAATATCATTTTGTGCAGTGGGATTTCCTTGATTGGCAAGCTTCAAGAGTATTGGAAAGGCCTTATCATATTGATCATTATCAATAAAGTATTCTGCTTGTTTTAGTTTTTTATTGGTTTCTTCGTCATAGATATATACTTTTTCTGAATTTGAACTAGGGTCTTTGGTGGTATTGCCACAAGAAGCTAAAAAGATAAGAAAAGAAAGAGCGAAAATATTTTTCATCAAAATTGAAAGTATTGCTATAACATATGGTTTCTTATTTTATTGTTAATTTATATAATTAACAATAATTAAAAGATATAATAATTGTTCGCTAATGTTTTTCATAAAATATGTCTTGGGCTATAGGACTAAGAATGAAATTTTTGTTTTCTGTATTTGTATTAATGTTAAGTTTGACAGGGTGTGATGTAAAGGCTGGTCAAGCTCATGATAAAAAAATAAGTATAGATTTATCTAAAATAAATGAGGTAATGAAGCGTAATGATGAAAAGGAAAAGAAACAATTCTTTAGCGGATTAGTCATTACAGCTGGAAAAGACGATGCTATCGCTCAAAACTTGATGGGCGTGATATATGAGAATGGATATTTAGATCAAAAAAAAGATATGAACAAAGCAATTTACTGGTATACGCAAGCAGTTAAAAATAATAATGGTTTTGCCGAAAATAATTTAGGGAGTTTATATGCACATGGTATCGGTGTGGAGCAAGATTATAGAAAAGCATATGAATACTATAAAAATGCTATGGAGAAAAATATACCTGAAGCAATAAACTCGATTGGTTTTATGTATTTCAATGGATTCTATCTCAAACAGGATTTAAAGAAAGCATGTGAATATTATCAAAAAGCTGCAGATCTAGGGCATCTACTTGCTCAGGCAAATGTAGCGAACTGCTACTACAATGGTTCAGGTGGAACAAAAAGCCTCAATAAGTATTTTGAATATTCTCTAAAAGCAGCAGAGCAGGGATATGCCCCATCACAATTTAATGTTGCAGCGATGTACAAGAAGGGGGAAGTTATTGATAAGTCAATTGAGAAATCTGTGTATTGGTATAAAAAAGCAATAGAAAACAGTGAACCTCGTGCTGCTTATAATTTGGCATCATTATATGAAAAAGGTGATGGGGTAAAGCAAGATTTTGATCTTGCATATGCTTATTATACTTTAGCAAAAGAGTTTGGATTGGGTGCAGCTCAAAAAAAATTACTGGAACTAGATAGTAAAGTTTTAAATGGGAATATTAGAGTTTTAAGAACTGATGAGGATATTAAAATTGCTGTAGATGACTCTAATCATAATGGAGGGATTGTGGGAGTTAATGATTTTTTGAATTTAAATAATTAATTTTATTATCTTTTTAAAAATGGTTTAATTTTTTTTATAAGTTGTCTTGAGTGCGACCTTTTAATTAGACTTTTATAAATATTTTGGATAGTTGATGCTATGCTCATTAAAAAATTATTAATGATTTATTTAATAATATCTATTGTACTATGGGCTATATTCCATCAATTAGCATCGAGATATGTGAATAAAAATGAAGATTTAAAAAATATTTTTTATGGTGACTTGTATAAAAACAAAAAAATTAATATTGCTAATATTGAAACGATAATTTTAGCTATTATTTTTGTTAATACTATTTTCTGGTTTTCATATAAAAATTTAAAAATTTTTTTGAAGAAAGGAGGTTATTCTATGGCTTAGATTTTAAATCCGCAATGGTGGTGATAGAGCAACATAAAAAATTATGGTCTTATGTTAAGTTATCAATGTTTTTTGGCTTTGTGATAGTTGTAAGCTCATTCATGATGTTTTTTCTTTAAATTTTATACGGTTAAACTTATGAAATATCAATTTTGTTTTATTTTAATTATTGTTGTAGCTGGTGCTTGTAGCTCGAACAATGAGAGAAGTATTTCTAAAGTAGAAGAAAATAAACTCATTTCAAAATATGAAAAAGAAATGAGTCAATCAAATTATAAAGAAGCATATAATACGCTTAACAATTTGGTTCATTATAAAAGTGATTTTGCAAAAAATGAAATGGGCTATTTTTATGAAAATGGTCTACATGTCAACAAGGATATGAAAAAAGCAATTAGCTTATATGCTGAAGCGGGCAATAATGATTACACTCCTGCTGTATATAATATAGGTAGATTAAGACTCGAAAGTAATCATGGGGCTGAAGCTTTTTCAATCTTAAAAAAAGCAGCATCTAACGATTATGCCCCAGCAATCAATCTTATAGGTGTTATGTATAACAATGGAGAATATGTTGCGAAAGATTTAAATAAAGCACTTTCTTACTATAGTAAAGCTGCTAGTTTAGGAAATCCAGATGCTCAATTCAATTTGGGGCAAATGTACTTTTATGGTGAGGGAGTGAAGCAGAATTATAAAACATCTTTTTACTGGTACGATGCTTCTGCAAAACAAGATTATGATTTTGCTAAAATTCAGTTAGCTACCTTATATTACAAAGGCTATGGTGTTAAAAGAGATGTTGGGAAAGCTATAGATATTATTCAGAAAATGGCAGAAAATGGCGACACCAATGCAATCTACAATATTAGACTCTATTACAAAGCGGCCGATGATCTTACTGGCTATGAATATTGGGATAAAAAATGCCAGAGTAATATAGCCTGTACAAAAGTTGATTAAGAAAGCTATCCTATAATTATAAATATTTAAGGATTGATTGTTTTGAATTTTCTTTTAATTTTTCTAGTATTTTCTTTATCTACTATTTTATTAAATAGAGATAAAATTGAAGTGTTAGCAGAAGCTAAAGCTTAGTTATGGAAAGCTCATCTTCTTGGAAATATTGAAGCAAAAACTAAGTTTGATGAGCTAAATGATGAAAATTAATTTTATAAGTTGTTGTATTTTATGTTTAATTTTCTGTTAGAGAAAGAAATGCCAAAGCACATGAAGATATTACTCATTGTTCTAATGTTTGTTCCTCTGTCAAGTTGTTCTTTATTAGAGGAAAAATCATGCATCCATAATTTTAATAAGCGAGTGGTGGAACTCAGCCATGATATAAAAGTACAGCAAGCAATCCGTCGTATTGATCAGAATATTTTTTGTGGAAACCTAACTTATACTGAGTTCTATAATCACGTAGATGTGTTACTAGAGGATTTGAATGATACTCAAAAACAAGATTTTTATACAGTTTTATTTTTTGCTGAATTCCATCGCAATGAAAATGGCGGTGAGTATGTTGAATTTTTGAATAAAAATAATATTAATATATATAAACAGTATAAACGAAAAATCAGTGATCAAAATTTATTGGCTAAAATGAAATATACAGATGAAGAGTTTTTGAATATAAAAGCCTTGGGTAAGATGCTTCATTAATGTATTTTATTCGGATTTATTATATAATCTTGAAATTTTAGTTTGATAGCTAAAGTTATAAATTTTTAATTAAATATAAAGGGTATGTTTTGTCTTCTGTAAAATTTTCTTATATTGCTGGTTTTTGGCGTCGATCATTCGCTTTTCTTATTGATTTATTACTGGTAGGAGGTTTCTGCTGGAGTACGATTCGACTTTTATCTAATTTTTTGCATCAATTCCCAGTTATATCTATTTTTATTGGATATTTCTTTGTTGTTTTATATTTTGGTTTGTTAAACAGTCATTTACACTCTGGACAAACTTTTGGCAAACAGCTTTTAAAAATCAGAGTGGCTGACACACATGGGAAAGATCTTGCGGTAATCCCATCATTGCTTCGTTCAGCCATCTTGTTTGCACCATCATGCCTTATATCATTAAGTGGTTATTTTCCGATTTTACTATTATCTGAATTATTCAATCTGTTGTTGGCCTGCTTACAAATTTTGCTTATTTATTTTTATATTTTTAACCGACAAAACCGCCGTTCCATTCATGACTTCGTTGCGGGTTCAATGGTGATTAATTTAAAAAAAGATGATCAAGAACAGCAAGTTCCTGAGATGTGGCCTAAGCATAAGATTTTTGCAGCATTGATTACGTTGGTGGGTTTAGGTATTGGAATTTCGTCTTTCAATTTGTTTGACCGTAATAATACTGTTGAAATTAAAAAGCTTAAGAACAGTCAACCAGAAATTATCCATGTAAAACGGATTTCAGAAACGGAAGAAGAATCAGAGGCTCAACTCATTTTATTCGATGTGCAGATCAATGATCTAACAAAGCTTAATAATTCATTTTTCGCACAAGAGTTCGCAGATCATCTACAGATACTCGAGCCACAGTTAATAAATGACAGCAGTAACATTTCAATTCTTTTGAGCACGCGGCTTCAATTTGGCTTAGCCTCATCAATGGATTTGAATATGTACTCGGTTAAAAAAACGCAGCAAGGATTAAAGGTTGTAGAAGAGATTTCTACTGTAAATTTCTAAACCATAAAAAAGAGCTAAAGCTATCTATTGCATGAATTAAACCTTTAAATTTACGTGTAGATAGCTTCAGCATTTCTAATCCTGTTTCATTAAACACACTCCGTAAAGACCGACTTTATAGTTTAAGCGTTGTTTGTCTGCATGAATTTCTTCATTTTCTTATGAGGTTAAACAAGGACGTACAACAATGAAAAAAGCACTATTTCTCTTGGGTTCAATGGGTATCTTGGCAAATACGCCAGTCTTGGCTGCCGATTTCAGTATCGGTGATCCGAAAACACAAGCGGGTGAACTGAAACTGACGGGCGCCATCCGTACCCGCTATATCCATAAAGACTATATTGTCGAAGCCAATGAAGGTTCCAAAAACGATGACTGGCGACTGGCAGATATCAAAGCGGTGCTCAGTTATGAAAACCCAAACTGGATTGCCTCAATGGATGTGCGTTGCTACCAGTATGACCGCTTATGTGATGCACTCTTTTTAAAAGATGCTTGGGCAGGCTATAAGTTTTCAGATCAGCAACGACTGACAGTCGGTTTTCAGTCGGTTGATTTTGGCTTCGGGCGACTCTGGGGTAATAGCTATTATGAAACTTTGCTGAATACCGTTGGACTGGAAGATATCCAAAACCTTGGAGTGAAGTATCAGTTTAAGGACAATCTGTATAACTTCATTCTCGGTTTTTACCCGACTGATGGTGGTAATTACAAAGGCACCTCCAAAGATTCAAGTCGTTATAGCGGTAACTTTGTTCGAGCCGATGATTTGACCCAAGGTACCGATATTGATGAAAAGAATATGTGGGTGACGCGCTTATCTCGAAAGTTTGAGCTCGATCAATCTCAGAATTTCTCCACGGAAATTGGCGGCTCTTACTGGTATTCGGAATTGGAAAATAATCGTACCAATAAAGACGGGCACCGTAGTACATGGAGCATTTTTAGTACCACCAACTATCAGGCATGGCAATGGTTGTTCTTGGCAGGAGAGCAGGACATTAAAAATGCAGATGATCTTTTGCCAAAAAGTTCGACCATTGGTGCATTTGATTATCCTTATCAGGTGGCCAACAAAGGCAAATATATGGCCAATGAAATTAACTACACCTTTGCCAAGCCTTTCCATCAGTTGGAAAATATTAAACCTTATGTGTCGTATAGCCGTTTTTATAAAGACGAGTCAGGCTATCAAGATTCGGATCGTTTAATTGCAGGCTTGTATTTTAATTATAAAAAAGTCGGCATACAGGGTGAATATATCTGGAGTCGCAATGACCCAATGACGGGCAGTGGTGCGGATGGCCTTGCTCAAGGTGACAGCAATCAATGGAATAAATTGTTCTATTTATCGTTGGGTTATTACTTCTAAACTCAGCGTTGAAAATGAGTCAGTCTGTTTGCGATAGACTGGCTTTTTTCGTTTAGGCGGTTCTTAAGATCAAAGCACCAATTAAAATGAGACATGAGGAGATAATCCGTACCGCATTGATGCGTTCTTTTAGAATAAAGATCGAAATCAATGTCGCAAATAAAATTGAGGTTTCTCTTAGTGCGGCAACAATCGCAATAGGTGCAAGCGTCATTGCCCATAGCGCCAAACCATAAGAGAAAAATGAACCGATGCCACCAATTAAGCCCAAATGCCAATTACGACGGAAATATGCACCCATCTGACGATATTGCATTCTCAATGCAAACATAAAAAAGATCAGACCAGACAGCACGAAACTCCACAGGATATAAGCAATTGGCGAACCAGACAGGCGAATCCCATGACCATCCAGCAAGGTATATCCTGCAATCAAGACGGCATTCAGCAAAGCCAGACCAATACCTTTACGTCCCGTTTGGGGAGCAGCCAGAATCATCGATAAAATGCCGATGGAAATAGTGATGATGCCAAGCCATGCATTGAAATGTAGTTGTTCATGCAGTAATAAGGTGCCTAAAACGGCCACAATCAGCGGCGCTGTACCACGCATCAAGGGATAGGTCAGGCCCATATCGGCAACGCGATAGATTTTAGCCACCATGCCAAAATACAGAATTTGTATTGCCGTTGAAGCCAGAATATAAGGCCAGCTCTCGCGATGCGGCATGGGGAAAAAGGGCAGCAGTAGCGCTGCTAAAACTGCTGCTGATGCAGTGACCAATACCGTGGTTAAAAACTTATTTGTGCCTGCTTTTACAATGGCATTCCATGTGGCATGGCATACCGCTGCGATTAAAATAAGGACAAATATTGCCGTGCTCATAGGCTGCCTGCTGATTCATGATTTCGCTAATGTGCATGATGTTGCTGAAAAAAGAAAGCAGGCAGCTGATTGCGATTATAAAAAGACTTTTTCCGTATTCGGATTGATTGGCTCAATCGGCTGGATCAACTGACCTCGAGTCAGATTCTGAACATGTTGTAAGCGGTTGATCAATTCATTTTGAATAAACAGGATACAGGTCTGTAATTTAGATGAGCTTTTTAAACGTGAAGGATAGACCGCCCAAACATCAGCATCTTGCCAGTATTCAGGCAAGATATGCTGCAATTCACCGCTAATTAGTTCATCGGCGACATCCCAGATTGAACGTAAGATAATGCCATGTCCCTCAATCGCCAACTGGTGAATAATCTCGCCATTATTGGAGATAAAGCGCGGCGTGACATGTACCGACCGATCTTCCGAAGGATGACGTAATTTCCACAATACTGAGGATTGATCTCGTTCACTGATGGTGAGGCAATCGTGATTGCGTAAATCTTCCAGACTTTCAGGCATGCCGTGTTTGAGCAAATAACTGGGCGCTGCGCAAAATATCCGAAAATTAGACATCAATTTTTTCGCAATCATATTAGGGGCAATGTCATTACCAATCCGAATATCCAGATCAATGCTGTGCTGAATCAGGTCTTTGGTGTTATCGATGGTATCGAACTGAATTTCCAGTTTGGGGTACATGGTCATCAATTTAGACAAGATGGGCGCAACATGTTTACGGCCAAAACCAAAGCTGCTGACAATGTCGAGATGACCTGTGGGCGTGCTTAAGGGGTTATTCACCAGCTCACTGATTTCATCAAACTCATCCAAAATATTGGAGACTCGATCCAGAATCAGTTTGCCATCTTCGGTCAAACTGACATGGCGGGTGCTGCGATGGAACAGTTTGCAGTTTAGGTTGGTTTCTAAAATATTAATGCGTTTACTGATAAATGCAGGTGAAGCACCCAGCTCCTCAGCTGAATCGACAAAACTCTTGCGTTTGGCGACTGTGCAAAAAACCTTTAAATCCGATAGGTTAGGTAGATTATTCACGATCCGTGTCCATTGGGGTGATAGTTTTCTTATTGATCATTGTTGCTGAAAACAGCATGTTTACAGCTAAGGATATTAACCAAAGGTGTAAGGGAGCGTTATGGCAAAAAAGTATAAAGTTGCCACGATTGCGGGTGATGGGATTGGTTTAGAAGTTCTACCAGAAGGCATCAAGGTTGTAAAGGCAGCGGCAGACAAATATGGCATTCAAGTTCAAATGGATAGCTTCGATTGGGCCAGCTGTGATTACTACCTTGAACACGGCAAAATGATGCCGGATAACTGGTTTGAGGTCCTGCAGGAATATGATGCAATCTTCTTTGGTGCGGTGGGATGGCCTGAAAAGGTGCCTGATCACATTTCACTATGGGGATCATTGCTGCAGTTCCGTCGTCGTTTTGATCAGTATGTGAATTTACGCCCTGTTCGGTTAATGCCTGGGGTGAAATGTCCACTGGCTGGCAAACAACCGGGCGATATCGATTTTTATGTAGTGCGTGAAAACAGTGAAGGTGAGTATTCAGCCATTGGCGGTAAAGCCTTTGAAGGTACTGATCGTGAGTTTGTGTTGCAGGAAGCTGTTTTTACCCGTCATGGTGTTGATCGCATCTTAAAATATGCCTTTGAATTTGCTGATCAGCGTGAGGCTAAAAAAATCACGGCTGCGACCAAATCCAATGGCATTGCCGTCAGCATGCCGTACTGGGATGAACGTGTCGATGCAATGGCAAAACAATATCCACAGATCAAGGCAGATAAGCAACATGTTGATATTTTAGCGGCACGTTTTGTCTTACAGCCTGAGCGTTTTGATGTGGTGGTGGCATCGAATTTATTTGGGGATATCTTGTCAGATTTAGGACCAGCCTGTACAGGCACCATTGGTTTGGCGGCTTCAGCCAACCTCAACCCTGAACGTAAGTTTCCTTCGCTATTTGAACCCGTACACGGTTCAGCACCAGATATTTACGGACAACAAATTGCCAACCCAATTGCGGCGATCTGGTCGGGTGCCATGATGCTGGATTTCTTGGCAGATGGAGATGAGCAGGTGATTCAGGCAGGACAAGAGATTATGCAGGCGATTGAGCATGTGTTGGTACATGGCCCGAAAACGCCTGATGTCGGTGGAACTGCAAAAACTTATGAAGTGGGTGATGCGATTGCATCCTGTGTGACTCAGCAAAAAATGGATTTATTCGCGATGGAGTAAGTACCCCTGAGGGAATAGTCACTATCCGAGATGGATTGAATAGATATGGATAATCAAATTACAAAGCCTTATACAGATAAGACGCTTGCGATCACCAGCCTTGCCGTTGTATTTACTTCGGTGGCTGGGCTGGCAATCTACTCATCTGAATCAATACAACTGGCTGCAAAATGGATGCAGTGGACTACGTCGGTGTTTACCACGCCAGTCCTGTTATTTGCTTTTTTATCAATTATTTTTACCTTCGGTTTGGCCTTCAGTAAATACGGCAAAATCAAGCTCGGTGAAGGTAAGCCCCAATACAGCACCATGTCATGGATTTTCATGTTCATTTTGTCGGGGATTGGATCTTCAACCTTGTACTGGGGCTTTTTAGACTGGGCCTATTATTATCAAACTCCCGGGTTAAATTTAGCCCCTGAGTCGGCGGAAGCACTGAAATACAGCGTGGCTTATTCCTTCTTTCACTCTGGTCTAAGTGCGTGGTCGATCTATGCTTTGGCGTCGATTTCACTGTGCTATAGCTACCATGTCAGAAAGAATAAAGGGCTGAGTCTGGCATCTGTGATTGAAGCAGTAACGGGCTTTAAAGCAACAGGTCCAGTTGGTCGTGTGGTTGATCTGATGTTCTTGCTGTGTATGTTTGGCGCCTTGACCATTTCACTGGTACTGACTGCGGTGACTTTTACCAACATTCTGTCGCAGCTCACGGGTATTCCCAATACCTTCATGACCAAAGTCATCATTATCTTGGCGGTGTCGGTACTATTCGCACTCAGCTCTTATGTTGGTATGGATAAAGGCATGCAGCGTTTGAGTCATATGGTGTGTTTGGGCGTGGTGCTGTTTGCGATCTATGTGCTGTGCTTTGGACCAACCCAATTCATTATGAATAATTCATTGATGAGCTTTGGCCTGATGGCGACCAACTTTGTCGATATGAGTCTGTTTACCGATCCGATGGGCGATGGAAAGTTCACCCGTGAATGGACTGTATTCTATTGGTTATGGTGGATTTCTTATGCACCCGGTGTGGCCTTATTTGTGACCCGTGTATCTAAAGGACGCACCATCAAAGAAGTGATTCTTGCCATGGTCATCGGCGGTAGCGTTGGTTTATGGTTCATCTTTGGGGTATTTGAAAATTATAGCGTTCACAGCTTCATTCACGGCATAGTCAATGTGCCGCAAATCTTGAGCCAGCAAGGTGGTGAAGTTGCGATTGGTCAACTACTCGGTTTATTGCCAGCAGGTAAGCTGATGATGTGGTTGTTCCTTGGCATTATGGTGATTTTCCTTGCAGCACATATGGATGCGGTGGGCTATGCGGTTTCTGCAACCTGTACCCGTGGCCTAAGCGAAGGGCAAGATCCATCTCCGAATGCGCGTTTGTTTTGGTGTCTGATGTTAACCCTAGTGCCGATTGCGATGATTTTTTCGAAGGCACCTTTAGACACCATGAAAACTGCCACCATTGTGACTGCCTTACCGTTTATTGTGATTATTCTGGTACAGACCTATGGCTTGGTGAAATGGTTGATTGAAGATTATTCCAAAGTGCCATCGCATTTGATTGAACAGCGCAGCTTTAGTGATTTGGAAGCGCTAGAGCATACTGACCCAAATCAACAGATGCAGATTGATATTGCGGCAACCGCACTGGCACATAAAAGCAGTCAAAAGGAATTGTCATGACAGCACAATCGAACACACGCGATGCGTTAAGTGAAGAAATGCAAAGTCTGGTGTATTGGAGCAGCATTTATTCAGCAGCGGATAACGATATTGATTCAATTCGTGCGGCCTATGATGCGATGTGCCTGCACTACACCTTGCCACGCGATGGTACGGTGAAGATTGAAGATAAAACCGTTGTGCATGCCACCCATCCCGTCAATGTTCGATTGTATTCACCCTTGGGTGAGGCACCTGTTGCTGGTTGGACTTGCGTACTGTTTATTCACGGTGGTGGCTGGATGCTGGGAAATCTGGATTCACATGAATTTATCACTCGCTATTTATGTCGTGATCTGAATGTTGCAGTACTGAGTGTGGATTATCGGTTGGTGCCAGAACATCATTTTCCAGCTGCTTATAAAGACTGTGAAACGGTCTACCACTGGTTACGTGAGCATGGCGCAGACTGGAACATTGATCCAACGCAGATTGCCTTAGCAGGAGATAGTGCAGGTGGCAATTTAGCCGCAGCACTGGCCGTTCAGTTGCAACATACCGGTGCGCAGGCCTGTGGTTTGGCCTTGATTTATCCATGTTTGGGCAGCAGTTTTGATACTGCGTCTTGCCAGCAGTATGCATATGCGCCGTTATTGACACTCGAGGAAATGCATTATTACCTGAAGGAATATGCACCGAATACAAGCGATTGGCAGGACACACGTTTAGCACCACTGTTGGCAGAAGATTTCAGTGATATGCCACGTAGCTTTGTTGCGGTGGCTGAATACGATCCACTAAGTGATGACGGACGTATTTTTGTGGACAAGTTAAAGCAAGCCAATATTGCTGCCGAGTTTTATCTCGGCAAAGGATTACTACATGGCAGTTTACGTTTAGTACGGGACTGTCCTGTGGTGCAGGATTTATATCAGCACATGCTGAGTTCGTTAAAGCAAATGTTCAAGTGATTTGAACATCAGCCAATTTTGATAAAACGGTCGTTAGGACAAAAGAGTTTAATGGAGTAAAACCATGAATGCAGTTGAAAAATTACCAGAAGATTTCTGTTCAAACCCAGATGTGGCATGGACCTTTCCAAAAGTGTTCTATACCTCATCTCAGGTATTTGAGCGCGAAAAAGAAGAAATTTTTGCGAAAAGCTGGATTTGCGTGGCACATGGCAGTGAAGTTGCCCAAGCGAATGACTATATTACCCGTAAGGTGATTGGGGAAAATATCATCGTGATTCGCGGTAAAGACAGCGTATTACGTGCCTTTTATAATGTTTGCCCGCATCGTGGTCATGAGTTGTTAAGTGGTAGTGGTAAAGCGAAAAACGTGATTACCTGTCCGTATCATGCATGGACCTTTAAGTTAGATGGTAGCTTGGCATTGGCGCGTAACTGTGATCATGTTGAGTCTTTTGACAAGCAAAACTCCAGCATGGTGCCATTAAAAGTGGAAGAATATGGCGGTTTTGTCTTTATTAATATGGATGAAAATGCCACTTGTGTTGAAGATCAGTTGCCTGAGTTTGCACAAAAACTGAATGAAGCTTGTGCAGTCATCAAAGACTTGAAACTGGCTGCACGTTTCGTCACGGAAACACCTGCCAACTGGAAAGTAATCGTGGATAACTATTTAGAATGTTATCACTGTGGTCCAGCACATCCGGGTTTTGCTGATTCAGTACAGGTGGATAAATACTGGCACACCACCCATCAAAACTGGACGCTGCAATATGGTTATGCACGTTCTTCAGAAAAATCATTCAAGCTTGATCCATCGGTTAAAGACCCGACCTTTAGTGGTTTCTGGACGTGGCCGTGCACCATGTTTAACGTACCACCGGGTGCAAACTTCATGACCGTGATTTATGAGTTCCCGATGGATGCGGAAACTACTTTGCAGCACTATGACATTTTCTTTACCAATGAAGAGTTGACCCAAGATCAGAAAGATTTGATTGAATGGTATCGCAATGTCTTCCGCCCTGAAGATCTTGAACTGGTTGAAAGTGTACAACGTGGTTTAAAATCACGGGGTTATCGTGGTCAGGGGCGTATCATGACCGACAAGCAACGTTCGGGAATCAGTGAACACGGTATTGCTTATTTCCAGAATCTGGTTGCGCAACATCACAAGTAATTCTGTCTCAGGCATCAGATAATTTAAGGTGCGGTGATCAGGCCGTACCTTGCTTTCAATCGATAGGAACATGACATGTCAAGTTTGCAAGCAAGTCCGTTATTTCAACAACGCGGACTGATCAATGGTCAATGGGTGAGTGCACAATCCGATGCCACCATTGCTGTGACCAACCCTGCAACAGGTGAGGAAATTGGCGTCATTCCCAATATGGGGGCAGACGAAGCCACCGAAGCAGTCGAAGTGGCGTATCAGGCTTTAGCTGCATGGAAAGGCTTGACTGCACAAAAACGTGCAGACCTGTTATTGGCTTGGTATCAATTGGTTTTGTCACATGCCGATGAACTGGCGCGAATGATGACCATTGAACAAGGTAAACCCTTAGCGGAAGCTTTGGGTGAAGTGAAATATGCGGCTTCATTTATTCAATGGTTTGCCGAAGAAGGCAAGCGTGTTTATGGCGATGTGATTCCAACCACCAATAGCCAACAGCGTTTTATTATTACCAAAGAACCTGTGGGTGTGGTGGCAGCGATTACGCCGTGGAATTTCCCGATTGCGATGATTACCCGTAAAGCAGCACCTGCGTTAGCTGCGGGCTGTACCATCGTAATTAAGCCTGCCAATGAAACCCCGTATTGCGCACTTGCGCTTGCCAAACTGGCGGAAATGGCGGGTATCCCAGCGGGTGTCATTAATGTGGTGACAGGCAAATCACAAGACATTGGTTCGGTCTTTAGCAGCCATGAAAAAGTCAAAAAATTGACCTTTACCGGTTCTACACCAGTGGGGCGTTTATTGATGCAGCAATGCTCCGGCACCATTAAAAAGTTGGCGCTGGAACTGGGTGGCAATGCACCACTAATTGTCTTTGATGATGCGGATCTGGATAAAGCGGTTCAAGGCGCGATCTTTGCCAAGTTCCGTAATGCAGGACAAACCTGTGTCTGTGCTAATCGAATCTATGTCCATGACAAGGTTTATCAGACCTTTACTGAGAAATTTGTACAAGAGGTACAGAAATTCAAAATCGGCAATGGTTTGGAACCGAATGTACAGATCGGGCCGTTAATCAATGACAAGGCGGTGTTGAAAGCAAAACAGTTGATTGATGATGCCTGTGGCAAAGGTGCTCAAGTGGCGTGTGGTGGTCAACAGCATTCTTTGGGTCAGACCTTCTTTGAACCGACAGTTTTAACTGATGTGTCTCGTGAGATGGAGATTGTTCAGGAAGAGATTTTTGGGCCAGTCGCGCCGTTAATCCGCTTTACTGAGGAAGCTGATGTTATTGCACAAGCCAACGATACCATTTTTGGTTTGGCCGCTTATGTGTATAGCGAAAACATTTCACGGATTTGGCGTGTCGCTGAACAGCTGGAATATGGCATGGTCGGGATGAACTCAACCGCGATTTCCAATGAAGTGGTGCCATTTGGTGGGGTGAAACAATCAGGTGTGGGCCGGGAAGGTTCTAAATATGGTTTGGAAGAGTTTATGACTATTAAATATATGTGTTTAGGGTTATAGCAACAATGCCTGTGAGGACTCTCTTCACCGAGGGTCAACAGGCAATATGCGCTTAAAATTAGAAAATGCTTAGATGAGCAGCATGCGGTAAAGAGGATTTAGACATGGCTAGTCATTATGAAATGTTTGCATCGGTGGTCACACGGGTAGAGCAACTGACTCCACTGATCAAACGATTTACATTTAAACGTCAGGACGGACAAAATTTCCCTCAATTCGATGGTGGTAGTCATATCATTGTGAAAATGAATGATCAGCTGTCCAATGCCTATTCACTGATGAGCTGTGCTCAAGATCTATCAACTTATCAAGTCTGTGTCCGTAAAGATATTGAAGGTAAAGGTGGTTCAGTCTATATGCATGATCAATGCAATGAAGGCTGTGAAATTCTGATTTCTGAACCGAAGAATTTGTTTCCATTGGCGGCAGATGGTGAGAAACATATTCTGATTGCGGGTGGTATAGGGATTACCCCGTTTGTACCACAAATGGATGAGTTGGCTGCGCGTGGTGTCGACTATGAATTGCATTATGCCTACCGTTCACCAGAGCATGCGGCACTGTTGGAAGAACTCAAACAAAAACATAGTGAACATATTATTAGCTATGTTGACTCAGAAGGAAAATGTCTGGATCTGGACCAACTGATTGGGTCTCAACCGAAAGGTACGCATGTCTATGTATGTGGGCCTAAGCCAATGATTGATGCGGTGATCGATCGTTGTAATTATCATCGTTACCGCGATGAATATATCCATTGGGAACAGTTTGCATCTACGGTGCCTGAAGAGGGTGAAGCATTTACAGTGGTGCTGGCAAAATCCAATCAGCAAGTCGAAGTGCAAGGCAATCAAACCATTTTACAAGCGATTGAATTGCTCAATATTGATGTGGAATGTTTATGCCGTGAAGGAGTCTGTGGCACGTGTGAAACGACGATTCTGGAAGGTGAAGCTGAGCATTTTGACCAATATCTGAGCGATGATGAAAAAGCCTCACAGCAATCGATGATGATCTGTGTATCGCGGGCTAAAGGTAAAAAGCTGGTACTTGATCTTTAATTTAAAATTTTGATTCTGAAAGTATAAAAAAAGCAGCTGAAGCTGCTTTTTTTATTGATCATGAACATTGATTCGGATTTATTTTTTGCCTTTCTTGGTTTTTAAGTACTCTTGATAGGCTTCTTCGGCAAAACGTCTTAACGAGTCTCCAATGGCAGCATATTGGTATTCATTCAGATTGGCCAATGACGCACGGGCAGAAGGATGCTGTACCCCAAAGCCAGAACCAGGTAAGAGCACCACACCTGTTTCATCAGCCACGCGGAATAATAATTCGGTCGGATTCTTATTTTTCATGACCCAATCTGCAAACTCATCGCCATAGAGGGTTCGAGAGGTATTTTCTAAATTCACCAAAGTATAGTAATCGACTGAGTTTGGATCAGATGGGACTGCAACCCCCAATTGACGATATAGAGCTGCATCACGTTCACGCACCACGGATTTGACTGCTTTTTTATAGTTCTGTTGTGAATCCATCATATTGAACAGCGCAAACAGGACCATTTGTACTTGCTGTGGTGTAGAAAGACCCGCCGTGTGGTTGAGTGCCACATTGCGGCTATCCGCGACCAGACGATCAATAAATTTGATCTTGGCTGGATCGGTAGTTAAAGATGAATAGCGTTCTTCCAGTTCTTTCTTGTCTTTTTTCGACAGTGCCGCTAGCTTTTGATCCAGAATATTATTGTTTGAGAGCGCAATCACGCCCAATCTCCAACCGGTTGCCCCAAAATATTTCGAGAATGAATAGACCAAAATGGTATTGTCTGGGCAGATCGCAAACAGTGATTTGAAATTGTCTGCAAAAGTACCGTACACATCATCCGTTAAAATAATCAGGTCAGGTCGTTTTTTCACGATATCAGCCAAGATTGCCAAGCCTTCATCACTCAGCTTTACTGAAGGAGGGTTACTTGGATTGACAAGGAAGAAGGCTTTAATCGATGGGTCTTCCAGTTTTCGTAGTTCAGATTCAGGATATTGCCAACCAAGGTTTGGATCGGCTTCAATGAGGACTTCTTCTAGCTGATAGTCGTTCAGTTTTGGAATTTCTAGATAGGGCGTGAAAATGGGGCTGCCAATTGCAATCCGATCGCCATTGGCAATAATTTTATTCTCTTTTAAAGAGTTAAAAATATAGGCCATTGCCGCCGTTCCACCTTCGACCGCAAACAAGTCCAAACCCTCTTTAGGCATCCCTTGGACGCCCATTTCACGCAATATATATTCTTTGATAATTGATTCGCTGATGCGCAACATTCGGTCTGGAACAGGGTAGTTACAACCTAAAATTCCCTCGACCATTTCCAGTAGAAAAGCATCTGGGTCTAAGCCAAGCTGATCTCGGACATAGGAAATGGCTTTGCCGAGAAAGACCACACCAGGTTTATCCCGATTGTGCATAATGAAGTTATCGAAGCGAGATTGCAGACCAACTGGGCGAGGGAAGCCGCCTAAGCCTTCTGGCATATAAGAGAACGAAAACTCTGATTCGGTGGTTGAAAATAGCCCCAATTGGAAGAATGCCCGACGTGGAATGGTGGCTAAAAAGTTCGGATTGCCGCGTCCTGCATTCAGCATCATTCTGTCTGTTTTGCTTTGGGCAAGTTCGATTAAATTATCCTTGAGTTCGAATGGACTGAGTTTTGAGTATTTTGAATAATCAACGTTCCCCATGGGAAGTCTCCTTAATTATAGTTGACGCAATAAGTGATTGAATACAAATTATCTTTAGGCAAGGCCGACGATGAGGGGGCCAAGCAAGGTCAAGAATACGTTTGCCAGTGCATAAGTAATGGCGAATGGAACCGTGGGAATGGAATTTCCTGCTTTATCTAAAATCGCACCAAAGGCTGGGTTGGCACTGCGTGAACCTGATAATGCACCTGCCATAACCGCAACGTTGTCATAACGCAGCACGTAGCGTGCGAAAAGCATGGACAGAATCAGTGGAACTAAGGTAACCACAACACCAATCATAAATAGGGACAGACCACTATCTTTAATGGTTTGAATGGCTTGTAAACCTGATTGCAAGCCAACCGCAGCCACGAATCCTGCCAAACCCAAATCTTTAAGCAGTTGTGATGCGGCTAAAGGCATGTTGCCATGAACCTGATTGCGACTGCGCAACCAACCAAATAAAAGACCTGAGAGTAGCGCACCGCCACCTGCACCCAGTGTTAGAGGGACATCGCCAATACGCATTACAAACAGACCGATCAGTAAGCCGACAACCAGACCTGCACCATGGAAAATCCAGTCGGTTTTTAAGCTTTCTGGCAGTGCTGTACCTGCTTCTTTGACTAAACGATCAAGGTCACTTTTGGTGCCATAAACGGTGATGACATCACCTTGTTGCAGCACGGTATCATCACTCAAGCTTTGGGTTTCATCGTTACGTTTAATCGCCAGTACGTAAATCCCATGCTTTAAATAGGCAGGCGTATTGGCTTTGATATCACCCAAACTACGATTGATATATTTGGAATTTCGCAGGATCACATCGGTGGTGTCCATAATCATTTCCATGCCTTGTGAGGACTGTAACTCAGGACCAATTTGGTCTGAAACAGCCACCACACTGGCACGACGTCCGACCAATAACAGTACATCATCGGTTTGCAAAATAACTTCGGGTGCAACATCCACAAACTGATCTTTACGTTTTAGTCTTTCTATGGTGATGCTGCTTTGTTGAGCTTCAAGCTCTGCCACTGTTTGCCCATTGGCTTGTTTGACTTTATAGATGCGACCAACAATTTCAGGCATTGCAAGTTCTTGACCAGGCGCTAATTCAAAAGCACCCTTGAGACGTTCAGACTGTGCTTTTAAAGCATCATCGTGAATTTCTTTGCCCATAAATTTAGGCAGGATATTCACACAGACAATAATGGCACCCAGTGAACCAAAAATATAAGTCACGGCATAGCCGATGGCGACATTGGCTTGCAGCTTTTGAATCTCAGCTAAAGGGAGGTCGAGACGGGAAATCGCATCACCCGCAGTACCGATAATTGCAGATTGGGTCATGCCACCTGCGGCCAGCCCAGCTGCTAAGCCTTTATCAAGGTGGAACAGCTTTGCCATCACCAATACCGTAATTAAGCCACTGACTGCCATAAAGACAGCTAACAGAATTTCTTTAATTGATTGGGGACCGAGAGATTTAAAAAACTGGGGACCGCTTTCAAAACCAACTGCATAAATGAATAATGCAAATAGAATGGCCTTAACCCCATTATCAACAGGGACACCGATTAGACTTAACACGACTGCAACAAGTAGGGAACCTGCTACACCACCGAACTGAAATTTTCCGAATTGAAATTGACCAATCCAGAAACCGATTGCCAAAGATAAGAACAATAAAATCTCTGGACTATGTTTTAATTCGCCTTGTAACCATTCAATCATTTTTCGATCTCACTTTTATTATTCGATCTATCTTTCTTTAGGTTTGAATTTATTTATTTTTCATGTTTTTTTAAAATACTATGCTTCTCTAGCGAATACAAATGGATAGGTTTTCAAAGTATTGTTTTTATTAAATTATTTATATATCAATGAGTTGTTTTGTTATAAGAGGATATGCGTGATGCATAAACTTCAAATTTAATGTGTTTGTTACATGATGTTGTTTTTTTATACAAAAAATAACATTTAAGGCCAAACTTTATATTTTGTGAAATACATATCAAATAAGGTGAATAGTGTTAAATATTGGTTGGATCTAAACGTTTTTTCTAAAAATTATTTAGTTTAAAACGTGTGTCGCTTCATTTCTGAATTTAATATTTTGCTGACATAAGCTTGTACTGAAAAATTGAAATATCGATGTACTAGTAAAAAATATAATGAATGTTCACTAAATTAATGTTCATTTAAGCAAAGGTGATTAATTTAAAGATACGGACATAAGCCGTAGCAGCAATACACCTTTCGCCACATTTCCAGATGTGGCTTTTTTTTGTTTGATTAAATCACTTGACGTAAGTCACGAGCTGTTTCTTGTAGTAAAGGTAAAATATGGGCAATTAAATAATCTTTGGTGGTGCGCATAGTGGGGGATACGATATTTAAGGCAGCAACAACGGCTGCATTGGAATCATAAATCGGTACGGCCACAGCATGCACACCCAATTCGTGTTCTTCACAGGAATAGCACCAGTCTTGCTCTTTGATTTCATGCAGTAATTCTAAAAATAGATCAGTTTCGGTATGGGTATATTTGGTGAGACGTTTTAACGGGTATTTTGCTAACCATCGCTTTTGTGCTTCAGGGGTTAAATGAGCCAGTAAAATCTTTCCGGCAGAGGTTGCATGGGCAGGAAGGCGATTGCCTAAGTGTAAACCGTACGGATTGACCCGATCGGTTTGTTGATGAGCGGCACTACGGGCAATGGTAATCGCTTCATAACCATCTAAAACCATCACCGAATAAATCAGCGAAGTTTGATTGGTTAAAAGGTTTAATAAAGGCTGACAGATTTTAGGAAGTGGGGAGCCATCTAAATAAGCCCCAGAGAATTTAAGAATCTTGGGCGATAAATAATAATAATGTCCGTCGAAATCCAAATAGCCTAAGTATTCTAACGTCAATAAATGCCGTCGCGCAGCAGCACGCGTCATGCCTGTTTTTTCTGCTGCGGTACTCATGTTGAGACGATGACGGTCAGGCCCAAAGCATTCCAAAATTGCTAAGCCTTTAGCGATTCCTGCAATAAAGTCTTCATGCCGAATGGTCTTTTTACTTTCGTTATGATGAATCAAACGTGGATTCTTTTCCTGATCATTTTCCATAATTTAGACATCCTTGCTAAAACGGGTTCTGTATAAAACATTCTAAGCGAAAGATGACTATTTTACTTGGATAATGTTCGATCATCGAACATAAAAATTAATCATCGAACAAAATGCACTTTTAAACCTAGAACTCAGCACAGAATTTATCAAGAATAAATAGAAGAAATCCGAACAAAACACTCGACTTAATTTCATCGGTTTTCAGGATGAAAATACGAGTGATGCATCGTACAGGAAGTAGTCAGATGATTGATAAGAGTAGCACCTCATTCACCGAGGCACTGTCACAGATCAAGGATGGCGCAACCATCATGATTGGTGGCTTTGGCACCGCAGGACAACCTGCTGAACTGATTGATGGACTGATTGAACTTGGTATCAAGGACTTGGTCATCGTCAATAATAATGCTGGTAATGGCGACTATGGTTTGGCCAAACTGCTTAAAACAGGTGCAGTACGTAAAATCATCTGTTCCTTCCCACGTCAGTCGGATTCATGGGTCTTCGATGAACTGTACCGTGCGGGCAAGATCGAACTGGAATTGGTGCCACAAGGCAATCTGGCGTG
>NZ_ATGG01000052.1 GCF_000413855.1 Acinetobacter gyllenbergii CIP 110306 = MTCC 11365
AAATGCTTCAAATGCTTCAAATGCTTCAAATGCTTCAAATGCTTCAAATGCTTCAAATGCTTCAAATGCTTCAAATGCTTCAAATGCTTCAAATGCTTCAAATGAAGTTATGTCTTCTACAGGATTTAGCCAAGTTGATGGAGTTGATTATGTCAATAATGAGTATTTGGAAAATCAAGAGTTTAATTTAGATGGAAAAAAACGTTTTTATACCATGCCAGATGGTACTGGACGTATGGAAACCATAGAAAGAAAAAAAGGGGTGAGTCGCTCAATATTAGATAAACTATTGAACCGTTCTCAACAAGCAACTGCACCCATTGCATTGTCTGGAACTTATGTGCGTTTATCGAGTGAGGACCTAAAATCTGCATTTGAAGATGATCGTTGTTTTGTAGAAGGTTATAAAAAATCGATCAAGACCTTGACACTGAAAAAAGATGTCGGACTATGGCCACGAAAACCATTGAAAGAAAAGTTTGAATATGAGGTCGTAAAACTGGATCCTGCAATTGAATATATGCAGATAGACTCTTATGCCTCAAACAATGAAAAACCTGTTTATTATTGGCCTCTTGTTGTATTCCTCAATGAAAAAGGTTGTATCGAAGAAGGCGTGAGTGGCTTTAAAAATAGTCAAGTCGCTGCGACAATGTTGCAACATTCTGCGCTTCAGGGTGTGATAAAAGTACCGAAAGACGCGCATTATATCATGATGACTCCTTTAGCATCGGCAGTGGATGTTTCTGAGCAAGAGCTCTCTAATCAAGGACAGATTAAAATTTCTGTTTTACAGTAAGTACGGATAGGATGAACCAATGATGAATAAAAAAATATTATTGCCATTTGCTCTTTCAACATTGGCTGTTTTTTTACATGGATGTGGTGGCGAAAGTAGTAAAATTAATGAAGACCCAAACAAGGGTGTAAGTGGAGTGACGACGAGTACAAGCTGTAATCCAACAGCAAGTAATTGTGTTGAGTTCATTTTAGACTACCCGATTGCGGGACTAAATTTTGATTGTAGTAGCGATACTGTAAATCACTTTGCAACAAAGGAGGACGGCGGTGCTGCTTCTGGCGCATGTAAGGTGAGTGATACAGTAAGTTTTTATTTTCAAGGTAAAGAATCTCGTAAAATCAGTCTTGGTGCTGTGAAACTAGATGATATTATTAAGGTAAAAGATCCAGAAAATAGATTAGCCCCGCCTGTAATCCGTGTGATTGATATGGCTAGAGCTTTAACAGGCCAAGCTTTGCCTCAATCTATTGAGCCAAGTAATGATACTATTCGTGTGGCATTGGCAATAATAAAAATATTCAATGGCATTAGTTTAGAGCAAGATGATAATGTCAAGGGTGATATTCAGCCTATTGAGCTCACAGCAGAAAAGAAAGATTTATTGTCTGTATTAAATCAGGATATTGGCGTTACTGAATTAAAAGATGGGTCTTATGTCAACATATTAAAACCTTGGGTGGATGTAAGCTCGATTTCGGATAATGATGCGTTGCTTATGCTCAATCAATTGCTTAATCTGAGCAACGCTGGGGTATGGCAAATTGAACGTCCAGTATTTAAAACCAGTAGTAATTTGACGACTGCTCTTCCAGATGGATTTTTTGGTTGTAATCAAGAAGACTATGCAAAGTGTATGGACCCTAAGCTAGGAACGAGCCTCATTCATTCTATGGGACGTGCATTTTTGTTAACAGATCGTCAAGGCTATGCGATCGGGTCTGGAAGTCAATGGAAAGGTCCAGCCACGATTGTCAAAGATGCGAATGGGACAGATATTGTTTCAGCACCCTATATGTCGTTATCGACCAAAGTGAAACCAAGCAGGTTACAAGTAAATGCACAAAACGCATGGTTTAATTCGATTACACAGGAAGTTAATTCTACTTCTCCTCTACAAATGAGTGTATCTGACAATGTTGCTGATAATTTGAAAATAACTGGAGGGAAACTGTTTAATGGTCATACCATTCCTGGTATTGACTCCATTTACAGAAAATTACTCAATTTAAAGGCGACAGATCCTGTAAATACCAATAATTTAGGGCGTTGGACACAGACGATTGATGCAAGAAATTATTCGGGACGAGTTGAGTTCTATAAAGTGAACCCAATCCTCTCTCTTTCGAAGGATATTTTCAAAGTAGAAAGTAATGTGAAAGCTGGAGAAAAGTACTATTTTCCACTTTATGCAACATTAACCTTTAGGTTTTCAGAGCCTAACCTGACTCCAATCGATTTAGGGATTGTGATTGATGAACATGGGGATATTCGAACCGATATTAAAGCAGGTTCAACTGATACCGATATGAGTGGTGTGTGTGGTACGGTTCAATCATTAAATGATGATGGAACGATTTTAGACAGTAACAACCAAGTACAGTATCGTGTTGGAACAGCCACAGCAACTTCATTTACTGCTACTGATAAGTCCTTTCCAGTACGGATGATGTTTGCAAATTCTAAATTTGGTTTTATTAATGGAACGTATTTAGGATTGAATTTATCGGATGCTTCAGGCGCAAAAATCAATGTGAATAATTTAATATCAGGACAATCTTCAAATATTAATCTCACGAGTTTTTCTGGCGGTGCGGCTACTTGGGATAATGGTTATGCTCGCGATATGTTCACTTACGTAAAACTCTATGATGCTTTAGAGAGTAAAAATAACTATGTACCACCTAGCATTGAAGATCGTGAGTTTGCAAAACGCTATTTTGGTACAGTGACGTTACGTATCGCAGATCAAACTCTTCCTGCATGTAAAGCAATTAAGATCAAGTCTTAATAACAGAATAAAAAAGAGACCGCTGAGGCGGTCTTTTTTTTATTTAACCCGTATGATCGAGCCGTGTTCCCAGTGTTTCTAGGTGGGGAGGGAACTGTCCGGTTTTACGGTCAGCAAAATAATGTCGGAGGGTTTGTTCTACACTCGGAAAAGCCAGTTCAGTCCAAGGAATTTCATGTTCTTCAAATAGGCGACATTCAAGACTTTCCTCACCAGCACCGAATAAACCTTGTTTTAAATGCGCTTTAAATAGCACATAGATTTGGCCAATACGTGGGATATTGTACATACAATACAGTTGTTCGATTTCTACTTCGGCCTCGGCTTCTTCACGGGTTTCACGTGCAGCGCCTTGCTCCATGGTCTCAAATAATTCCATATAACCAGCAGGTAAGGTCCATAGACCATAGCGAGGCTCAATTGCGCGGCGACATAACAGCACTTTATCATCCCAAAGGGCTAATGCACCACAAATCACTTTGGGGTTTTCGTAGTGAATGTTGCCACAATGAGTGCAGACAAGTCTTGTTTTATGATCACCTAGTGGAATTTTTGCTTCAGTTTGATGTCCACATGCAACGCAAAAGCTCATAATTATCATCGGCCGTAGAGATAGCTCAGCATAACTGAATTTTGATGACTTCGCATCATGATCTATGATTGCAGTTAAAATTTCGGCTATGATGCTGGATAAGGAAAAACAGAAAAAAGAGATGAGTCATATGGAAGAACCATCGTTAACACAGCTTTTACAACAACGGTTGCGTTTTTCCAAACGAATCCAGCAGGCAGATGCCGCTGTTTTGATTGCAATTACCCAAGAGCCGCAACCCAAAGTTTTACTGACCCGCCGTTCAATGCAACTGTCTCAACATGCGGGGGAGGTATCTTTCCCTGGTGGCAAACGGGATCCAAGTGATACCAGTAATATTGTGGTTGCTTTACGTGAGGCACAGGAAGAAACAGCCTTAAATCCTTTTGATGTGAAGCTGCTGGGAGATTTACCGATTCAGCGTGCACGAAGTGGTCTCTCGGTTAAACCGATTGTGGGATTAATCCCTGCTCAAGTTGAATTAATTGCTCAGCCCACCGAAATTGATCGAATCTTTTTTGTCCCTTTACAGGAACTGATTGATGCACCGCCGTTACCTTATGAGGTGCGTTTAGCTCGACAGTCGCTTTATTTTCCTAGTATGCAGGTTGAGAGCGAAATAGTTTGGGGACTGACGGCTCGGATGCTGATTTCCTTGTTTCAGTACGGATTGGGTTATCAAAAAAATTGGCCGTTTTTGGTGAACCCACCTCACTTTGGTATTGCAAAGTTCTAATTTTTAAAAGAGTTTTTTATCATGATGTATACCTATCAGGGATTGAGTCCAAAAGCTTTACATGAACCTTGGGATGGTTGGGTTGCACCCACGGCGACTGTAATTGGTCAGGCTGAATTAGGGCGACAGGTCAGCATTTGGTTTGGTGCTGTGGTTCGTGCCGATAATTGTGTGATTCGGATTGGCAACTTTTCCAATATTCAGGAAAATGCCGTATTACATACTGACGCGGGCATTGAATTAAACGTGGGTGAATATGTCACGATTGGGCATAAGGTGATGCTGCACGGTTGTACGATTGGTGATAATTCCTTAATTGGTATGAATGCTGTGATTTTGAATCATGCGGTGATTGGCAAGAATTGTATTATTGGAGCCAATGCACTGATTCCAGAAGGGAAAGTGATTCCAGACAATTCAGTGGTGATGGGATCACCAGGTAAAGTGGTGAAAACCTTAGATGAGCAGGGGGCTGCCCGATTGCGTTTAAGTGCATTGCATTATGCAGAACATTATAAAAATTTCTTAGATTTAGAGCCGTTCCAGTTCTAATCATTCCAGTCAAAGAAGCCAAGTTGATACTTGGCTTTTTTATGGTGATAAAAACACAATAACTCGCCTATCGTGTTTGAGTGGAGTATGATACTCGACGTTTTTTATCTCTTTTTCTCTAAGGTTTTTGCATGAAGTTGCTTGCATTGGAAACTGCAAATGAGCAGTGTTCTGTTTCATTAATTGATGATACTCAAGAACTCTATTTTCAATTGGATGAGCGAACCAAGGCACAAACTCAAACTATTTTACCTTTAACTGAACAAGCCTTGTTGCAAACCAATACGCAATTGGCTGACTTAAGCGCGATTGCTTTTAGTCGTGGCCCAGGTTCATTCAGTGGTGTGCGGATCAATGCGGCGGTAGCACAGGCCTTAGCATGGTCACAAGATTTACCTGTTATTCCTGTTTCAAGTTTACAGGCTTTGGCACAGGCGGCTTATCGTCTTAATGGTCTAAAACAAGTGACGGCTGTTCTTGATGCACGTATGCAAGAAGTTTACATTGCCAATTTTAGTCTGGATGAGCAGGGCATCATGCAGGCCATTGATGATGAGAAATTGTTAAGTTATGAACAGGCCACAGCATATTGTCAATTTACAGCGATTGGTTCGGGTTCAGAATTAATTAAGCCAACTGCGATAGACTCGGAAGTGGCTTCCAGTCAGCACACGTCAAATGTCAACATCAAGGCAACGGCGCAGGATATTGCGAGCATCGCTCGAGTCTATGCGGCGCAGCAAAAATGGGTGGATGCTGAACACGCATTGCCTGTGTATTTACGTGATGATGCTTGGAAAAAAATTCCCGAACAAGGCAAAGCGAACTAAGGTTAATTATGGATCTTTTATTGCTATTTAAAGCAGCGATCATGGGGTTGGTAGAAGGGATTACTGAATTTCTACCAATTTCAAGTACAGGACATTTGATTTTAACTGGTCAACTGTTGGATTTCTGGACGGTTGAAAAACGAGATATGTTTGCGGTGGCTGTACAGATTGGTGCAATTGCAGCCGTGATCTATGAATATTGGGGTAAGTTGTGGGGCGCACTGATTGGCGCACTCACAGGACAAGAGCAAGGTCGCCGCCTAAGCCTGAATCTGATTATTGCCTCGATTCCAATTGTGATTATTGGTTTGACCTTCGGTGATGTGGTCAAAGCCTATTTGTTTAATGCCATTACTGTTGCGATTGCCTTGATTGTCGGTGGTTTTATTATTTTATGGGCGGAACGTCGTCCACATCAGATCGTGACTCAAGAAGTTGATGATTTGAGTTTTAAGCAAGCGACTTTAATTGGTTTGATTCAGTGTTTGGCTTTGATTCCAGGAACGTCTCGTTCAGGCTCGACCATTATTGGCTCATTATTCTTAGGCGTATCACGTAAAGCTGCGGCAGAGTTTTCCTTCTTTTTAGGGATTCCAGTGCTGATGGGTGCAGGCTTACTGGATATGTACAAGATGCGTCATGAGTTGCATAGCAATGATATGGCCGTGTTGGGCGTAGGAATCATTGTTGCCTTTGTTTCTGCTTTGGTGGTGATTCGCGCTTTGATTCGTTATGTATCCAAGCATGACTTCACTGCATTTGCTTATTATCGCATTATCTTTGGTTTGTTTATTCTTGCAACATGGTGGACAGGTTGGGTGCGTTGGTAATGCAAATCGGGTGTTGGTATCAAACGGAATATGAACAGTCATTTCAACAACTGCACACGCATTTGGCTGAACTGAATGTGCAGCTCAACGGGCAGACGGTTGAAAAGGTGAATGCACGTTTTTTACGTTTGAATCCTGACATGGCATTGGTTTTGGATGAGGATGGACTTAGTCTTGCTGCCAATGGCATGAAAATGCAGCCGGATTGGCGTGCAGAAATTCCTCGCCTAAAAAGAGCCAGCCTGAAATCTGAAATGATTGCCAGAGCCTGTCAGTTGGGTGAAAAGCCAACCTTAATTGATGCCACTGCGGGTTTAGGTCATGACAGTTTACTCATGGCCTACCTCGGTGCGAATGTTCGTTTGATTGAACGTCATCCGATTCTGTTTGTGTTATTGGAATACAGCAAAGCCAAAGCCGAACAAGATCCATTTTTGCAAAGCTTTATGCAACGGATCGAGCTGATTTATGCAGATTCCAATACCTATTTACAGCAATTGGGGCAGCAAGGTGAACAGGTGGATGTGGTGTATTTAGATCCAATGTTCCCGCAGCGTGATCAGAATCAGCAAGCCGTAAAAAAACAGGCGCAAGTCAAAAAACAAATGCAATTGTTGCATATGTTGTTGCCTGAGGATGGCGAGATGGATTTAGGCGATCAACTGCTGGATCTGGCGCAAAAAATTGCCAAACGTGTCATTGTGAAGCGTCCACGCCATGCAGTTTATCTGGCAGATCAAACGCCTGATCATCAATGGCTTGGTGATGCTTGCCGTTTTGATGCATATTTTCCAAAAGGTCAAATTTGAATCAGAATTGAATGATTGTTTGGCTTGCGTCAATGCTCGGTAAAGATTTGTGATATAGTGCAAAAGCATGATTGCTAAAAAATTCTTGTCGAGCTTACACTACAGTCACGCATCGCGTCTTTTAGGAAAAGTACTGCGCATTCAATCATTAGAATGGCATATTTTCAGTTTAGGCTTGAAAAGAGAAACTCCCGAAGAATTTTATGATCGACCTCAAACCCTCTATTAATATCTGGCATGATTTTAAAAGTAACCAAATTGCTGGAATGTGGTTGTTCCTCGGGTCACGTCGTTCCTTGCAGGTCGTTCATCCCTCGATTACCCAGCTGATTATTTGGGGTATTTTAGGGGGCTGTACCAACTCTTTATATAGCTGGTTGGTGGCTGGACAAGTCGGAGAGTTTAATGCTCAAGGTCTGATTGGTTATGCACTTTGGCCGTTTATTGCGCTCATTGTTGGTATTTTCCTGTCACAACGCATGAACCAGCCGCGTCTGATGTTGGTGCCTGCCTTGTTATGGCTCGTATTGGATACCAATATTCTATTGTTGCAATGCGCCATTCAGTATTTGGGCTCAAACGGCTATCTTAACTTTATCCCTGACAGTATTTATAACGGATTCTTACCACCTTTATTTGTTGGCCTCTTTGTTTGGCAAAGTTTGGCAGTGATCTGGGTTTTTTCACGTGCCTTGAATTGGCCGTGGTGGGAACGTGCCTTGGTGTTTGTGGCAACCATTGCCACCATGGTGGTTTGGCAACTTTCAGTGAAAGATCAGCCGATTTGGAAAGTCGAGGCAACACCACCAAGTTTTGCAGAAGATGCTTTTTATGCGCAAAGTCATTTGTTAGATAAAGCGCTGGATCAGATTCAATATGGAGATATCGCCAAAAGCCATTGGTATTTTATGGGGGTGGCAGGTGATAGCTATGTGGATGTATTTAAATCTGAAATTGAGCGCATAAGAGAACAATTTGACACCCGTTTTGGCACTTTTGGGCGCTCGATTATGCTGATTAATAATCCAGCAACACGCTTGGACGTCCCAATTGCCTCTAAAACCAGTATGGAATTGGCTTTACGCCGTATTGGCCAGCAAATGAATCGTGATAGCGATGTGCTGTTTCTTTATATGACTTCACACGGCGAACGCAATCATTTTGAAATTGAAAATGCGCCTTTGAATTTAGATCAGGTTGATCCAAAATGGTTAAGAGAGACATTGGATAAATCGGGCATTCGCTGGCGTGTCATTGTGATTTCTGCTTGTTATTCAGGTAGCTTTATTCCGGCACTACAGTCACCTGATACTTTAATTATTACCGCATCTGCTGCAGATAAAACCTCGTTTGGTTGCAACAATGAAGCGGATTATACTTATTTTGGTCGAGCATTCTTTGATTTGGCGATGCGCGAACAATACTCAATGAAAACTGCATTTGAACAGGCCAAGCAAACGGTAACCAAATGGGAAATAGCACAGGGTGTAGAGCCTTCTGAGCCACAGTGGGCGATTGGCCGTAATATGGAACTCATGCTGCCGCAGCTTGAGCCTTATTTATTTCCAACGCAAAATATCGCTTCAACAGATATAGCCAAAACACAGGATGATGAACATGCAGCTACTGCAAAAAAACCGTTGTTTTGAGGGTGAGCAACGTATTTATCAGCTGGAGTCGCAACATTTAAAGGGAAGTAGCAAGGTGGGCGTTTATTTACCTCCTGCAGCTTTAGCAGGTAAGCCTTGTTCCGCTTTGTTTTATCTTGCGGGACTGACTTGTACCGAAGAAACCTTTGCCATCAAAGCACATGCACAACGAATGGCTGCTCGATTAAGTCTGATTTTGATTACGCCCGATACGTCTCCGCGTGGAGATAATGTGGCTCAAGGCGATCACTGGGATATCGGTCAGGGTGCTGGTTTTTATCTCAATGCCACACAACAGCCTTGGGCAGCACATTATCAAATGGAGTCTTATCTCGTTGATGAGTTGTATGCGCATGTCTTGCAAGAATTCCCCGTGATTGAAAACCAAATTGGTATTTTCGGACACTCGATGGGTGGGCATGGTGCTTTAACTTTGGCTTTTAAATACCCAGAGCAATTCAAGTCGGTTTCGGCTTTTGCACCGATTTGTGCGCCGAGCATTTGTCCTTGGGGCGAAAAGGCATTCACCCAATATTTAGGTGCAGACCAACAGCAATGGCTCGCGCATGATGCGACAGCTTTGGTACAGCAAAAGGGCAGTGTGTTTGATGAAATTTTAATTGACCAAGGTTTGGATGATCAGTTCTATGCGCAATTGAACCCTGAAAAGTTCAAGCAAGCTTGTCTGAATGCAGGGCAGCACCTGACTTTACGCCAGCACAAAGGCTATGATCATGGCTATTACTTTATTCAAAGCTTTATCGATGATCATTTACAGTTTCATGCGATTCAATTAGAAAAAAATTAACAACCAAAAGGTTGTTTTTAGGGGGCTGTTGTTTGAGCCTATAACATAAGGCATAGCTGAAATGCCAACAGCCCCTAATTTGTTAGACGATTATAATTTTACTAACTCGACTCTTCTGTTTTTTGCTTTACCTTCCTCAGTATCGTTCTCGGAAACGGGTTTGCTATCACCAAAGCCTTGCGCTTTTAAACGGGATGAGTCAATCCCTGCATCGGTCAATGCTTTGACGACGGCTTGTGCTCTTGCCTGAGAGAGTTTTAAGTTATGTGCTGACTCACCTGAGTTGTCGGTATAGCCATTAATTTCAAGTTTGAGAGCACCATCATTTTTTAATAAATCCAGTATTTGGTTAATTTGTTCATCTGAATTTGCTAACAGTGTTGCTTTATCTGTTTCAAAGTTAATCTGTATATCAACTTTATTGTTCTGATCTAAAGCTGCTTTTAACTGATGGGCAGAGAGTGGTTGTGCAGTTATTTCTATGGGGCGAGTTTCTAAGACCAATAACCCAGCTGAAAGTCCGCTTTGAGTGATTTGAAACCAGATATCTCGATGATTTTGATGAATCACATAGCTTTGCGTCGGATTGTTATAAATATCCCCTAATCCATCGACATAAGCGACACCATATTTTTCTGAAAGTTGGCTAGCGAGCGCTGCTGGGATTTTACTGTCTGTAATTTTTTTCCCGCCTAAGCTGCTAATCACAGCATCTAAATTACGCTGTAACTCCAAGAAAGAGGCCGCTTTGTTATTCTCTTCTGCATCAATTCGTCCATTAAAAAGCTGACCTTCAACTTTCTCTAATCGATCTCCGACCCAAAACTCCATTTGAGCAAAGTTTTCAGTGGATTGATGAGCAAAATGATAGCCTTTAGGCAATTGAATAAATGGAAAATCTCCAAGTTGAATATTTGAAATCGGAATTTGATCGATGTTGAAGCGATTGGTTTTTGCTTGTGCTTCGGCTGATTGATGTTCTGTTGTCGCGGCACTTGTTTCGGCTGCCTCATGCTTTTCTTGTTTTTTGCTACAACCGACGGTTGCTAGACTGATGATTGCAGTCATTAAAATGACGGATGAAAGTTTCTTATTCATATGCTTTCCCTATTTAAGGCATACATGATATCCAAAACAAAATACTATTTTTAATTCATCTGATTTAAGCTGACAGATTGAATTGAAAGACTGATCTGCCAGCTGATTGAACACTTTCTTCAGTTTTTTAACTATGTCGCCATTCCGCTACAAATTCCTGTTGTGCCATACGATTTAAATGATCAATGACGACCTGTTCCAGACGAGCCACATCTTCTTGTTGATTTTCAATCAGTACAGTCAAATATTGTTCCTGTGGTGTGAGTGTTACAGTGGCAGTTGGCATGAAAATTTTTGAATAGGTTTCGGTTTCTAGGACTTCAAATTTATGTTTCCAATGATTCAGTAAACGCTTACTGATTCGTTTCCCTTCAGTGGTTGTGATTTGAGTCGTACTGTTCATGTTTAAGACATCCTCTTATTTCACTTGATACCATAGCAAAGCTGAGAAAAGATAAAAATAGTGCAGATGCAACGTGGTGTTGCAAGTTTGCAATGCCCTAATAATGACTTTGTAACAGACTTAAGTCCGCTAAATTTGCTATAATCGATGCATCATTTTCTTAGAGTTTGCCAGGTCATCCATGTCCAAGCCTTATTTGATTGCGCCTTCGATTTTATCTGCTGATTTTGCCCGTTTAGGTGAAGATGTAGAAAAAGTTCTAGCGGCAGGCGCAGACGTTGTACATTTTGATGTGATGGATAACCACTACGTACCCAACCTGACTTTTGGAGCAGGTATCTGTAAGGCATTAAAAAGTTATGGTATCAAAGCACCGATTGATGTGCATCTAATGGTTTCACCTGTTGATCGTATGATCGGTGATTTCTTAGAAGCTGGTGCAGACATTATTACCTTTCATCCAGAAGCAACCGATCATATTGACCGTTCGTTACAGTTGATTAAAGCTGGTGGTGCCAAAGCAGGCTTGGTGTTCAATCCTGCAACACCGTTGCACTATCTCGATTATGTATTGGATAAAGTCGATCAAATTTTATTGATGAGCGTCAACCCTGGTTTTGGTGGACAAAAATTCATTCCGATGACGTTGGAAAAGTTACGCCAAGCGCGTCAAATTATTGATGCTAGTGGCCGTGATATCCGTTTAGAAGTGGATGGCGGAGTAGGGCCAGCCAATATTCGTGAAATCGCAGAAGCAGGTGCGGATATGTTTGTCGCAGGCTCAGCGATTTTTGGTCAACCAGATTATAAAACGGTGATTGATCAAATGCGTGCAGAGTTGGCACAGGTTGGTGCAAAAGAAGTTTAGTATTTTCATTCTATTCTTCATATAAGCTTGTGGATAACTTTGTTTATAACTCGGTGGATAACCGTGTTGATAACCAGGTGGATAAGATGTTGTTAAAATAAACAAAATGATTTCAGTTGCTTATATTGACAACAAAATGATGAAAAAAGGACAGTTTTCTGCCCTTTTTTTGTGCATTAACTTATTCATTTTGCTTTATTTTTGCTCGTGGCTCTTGAGGTGCCGTTTAGCTTGATAAAACAGCATTTTGGCGCGATGTATGGATGGAATTATCGAAATTCAAACATAAAGATGGTTGTGTATAACTACAAAAGAAATTATCCTACCCCTATAGAATTATTTTTTGATGATTGGAATAAGGAACATAAGTGCAACTTCTTAAGCGATACAAACGCCTGTGGTTTGTATTCCTGATGATATTTTTCATCGGGGGAAGTGGCGTGGCTGTTGCTGCTGTTCAAGCGATTCAATTTGAGCAAAATACTTCAACTTCTATTCCCACTACGGCATGCCATGATCAGCAAATGATGGATCAACATCATCATATGCCAAGTTCAAAAAGTGCCCCATTGAGTTTAGCACAGTGCCATGATGGGAAAATGCACAGTGATCAACATTGTCTGGACTGCAATAGTACCTCACATTGTCAAAGTATTAATCTAGGCTTAGATCAACATAGCCCAAGTTTAACATCATCGCCATTTTTAGAGTTGAGTACCCGTACCAATACGGCTTATCAAGCTCGACACCTTGCTGGTTATTGGCAAGAGATTTTACGCCCTCCTAAAGCCTAATCTGTCTTTATAGGCTCTTTCTGTCTATGAAAAGAGCAATTTGAAAAGTTAACAGATTAGGAAATTATCATGTCTTCAAAACTATATGCTGGTGTTGTTGCTAGCTTAAGTCTATTGTTTGCCCCTTATACGCTGGCTGCAATTAAAGAATATCATCTGAACATTAATGAAGGGACGGTGAATGTCACCGGCAAACCCGTCAAACGCATTACTGTAAACGGTAAATTTATCGCCCCGCTATTAGAGTTTGAAGAGGGTGATGAAGCCGTGATTCATGTGCATAACCAACTCAAAAATCAAGATACCTCTTTGCATTGGCATGGATTGTTATTGCCTGGGTTGATGGATGGCGTGCCTGGTTTTAATGGTTTCCAAGGGATTAAGCCAAATGGCAGTTTTGAATATCGTTTTAAAGTACGTCAAAATGGCACTTATTGGTATCACGCACATAGCAAGGGACAGGAACAAGACGGTTTGTATGGCGCGTTGGTGATTTATCCAAAAGGCAAGCAACCTGTTGCTGCACATGAGAAAGCTGAACGTGATTATGTAGTGATGTTGTCGGATTTCCATGAAACGGAAAGTGACAAGATCATGGCAAATTTGAAAAAGTCTGCTGAATACTATCAAAACCATCGTGAAACACTGGGTGATGTTTGGAAACAAGTTAAAACGCAGGGTATAAAAGCCACGTGGCAAGATCGTTCCGCATGGAATCAGATGCGTATGGCCAAAACCGACATGGGTGATGTAGACGGCTATACCTTCTTGGTCAATGGTCAGACCCCACAACAAAACTGGACTGGTGCTTTTAAAGCAGGTGAAAAGGTACGTTTACGTTTTATTAACGCATCGGCAATGTCTTTCTTTGATGTGCGTATTCCCAACTTAAAAATGACTGTGGTCAGTGCCGATGGTCAGCCAGTCAAGCCTGTTCCTGTGGATGAGTTCCGTATTGGTACAGCTGAAACCTATGACGTGATGGTTGAACCAAAACAGGCCCATTATCAAATCGAAGCGGAATCGATTGATCGTACGGGCTTTGCTATTGCTTCATTGCACAATGACATGACACCCAATACCCAAGCAGTTCAAATTCCTAAAGCGCGACCACGTGCCTTGTTGACCATGGAAGATA
This sequence comes from Acinetobacter gyllenbergii CIP 110306 = MTCC 11365, assembly GCF_000413855.1. Lineage (GTDB taxonomy): Bacteria > Pseudomonadota > Gammaproteobacteria > Pseudomonadales > Moraxellaceae > Acinetobacter > Acinetobacter gyllenbergii. The sequence goes on from NZ_ATGG01000052.1 coordinate 13,918, forward strand.
TGGGCATGGATCATGGTTCACATGGTCAGATGGATATGGGCAAGATGGATCATAGCCAGCACCAGATGCCACAAGACCAAGCGAAAACTGCAACAACCTCACAGCCAGCCATGGATCATAGTGCACATGGCCAAATGAATATGGCGAATATGGATCATAGTCAGCATCAGATGCCACAGGACAAGGTGAAAACTGCAACAGCCGCGCAACCTGCTATGGATCACAGTGCACATGGTCAAATGAAGATGGCCAATATGGATCATAGCCAGCATCAATCAGCTGCAACTGCTGAAGCATCAAACACGGATACTGTACAAGGTTGGGCCAATGCGGCAACGCCTGCGGGGCATAAAGCGTTAAGTTATGCAGATTTACAATCATTAAATCCACAGCCTGAGAACTATAGTCGTCCAGCAGAACGTGAAGTGGTGATTCGTTTGGGCGGTACTATGGAGCGCTATATTTGGACCATTGATGGCAAGAAATTTAGCGATCCTGACTTTAAACCTTTAACCGTGCGTTATGGCGAGCGTATCCGACTCAAATTTGTCAATGAAAGTATGATGGCGCATCCGATGCATTTGCATGGCATGTTTATGCAGCTGGAAAATGGTCAAGCACCACAGGATATGCCAAATAAACATACCTTGGTTGTGCCACCAGGCAAGACGGTTACGGCTTTACTGACTGCGGATGAAATTGGAGAGTGGGCGATCCATTGCCACCTGTTGTATCACATGAGTGCGGGCATGATGAGTAAGTTGATTGTCGCTAATGTAGACGGAAGTACAGCTGCACCAGCAACCCCTGTTCAATCTTCTCAAGGAGCAAGCCATGCACATCACTAAGCGATCTTCTAAGATGAAACGTTATACGCAATTATTGGCGATGGGTGGATTGGTCTCTTCTTTAAGTACATTCACTTTTGCACATGAAGGACATGATCATTCAATGCAAATGGATATGTCAGCACAGCAGAATATACCCATGAGCGCTTCTGCTGCGATGGATCATTCGCAACATCAAAACTCAACTATTCCTCCACAGACGCAAAATAAAGATGAACATGCGGGCCATTATAAGGAGCATGGTGGGCAGATCTATCAGGCGACACAGTTAGATACGCAATGGATGTTGCATGAAGATGGGCAGGGCACACTCAAATCCAAGTTAAAAACTTGGGTGGGAACTGATGAAAATAAATTATTTATCCTTGCCGATTATGCCAAAGCTGAGTCAGAAAAATCGGAGCAAAGTCTGGCGGCGCTATACAGTCGGAATATTGCAGACTTCTGGGATGTGCAAGCTGGGGTGAATTACCGCTATAACCCTGATCGTGAGATGGATAAGGAACAATTTGAGGGTGTCGTCGGCTTGCACGGTATGGCTCAGTATTTCTTTGAAACCGATGCACATCTGTATGTCGGACAAGACCAACAATGGCGCTTTGTGTTGGAAACAGAACGAGATCTGTTGCTGACGCAAAAGTTGATTCTGCAACCATATCTAGAAATGGAGTGGGTACTGCGGGATGAATCCAAGTATGCGGCTAAAACTGGTCTTGCCGATGCGGAAGTGGGGATCAAAACCCGCTATGAAATCGTCAAAAACCGTGTCATGCCTTTTATTGATGTCGGCTATGGTTATAGCAAAGGGCGTAAAGAAACCAATTGGCAAACCGCCAGTGATTCTAAAACGGGTTGGGTTTATGGCGCAGGTCTTTCGCTAAAGTTCTGATATTTTGTTTAAAATGTCATTTTTTCGAGATACTGTTGGTTTATACTAACAGTATCTTTTTTGAGTCATTCATGGTGCATAAATGGCTTTAGAACAACAACACAATCCAATAATAGATAAAGCAAACTCGTCGACCAATTTACGAGAAAAAGCTGCACGTGTGTCGGCCTCTCAGCTTGAATTGATTCCTACCGATGGCAGTATGAATGTCAGTTTTTACTATATTCCCCATATGAGCAGTGCCGTAGAAGTGCTGCGCGTTAGAAAAGCATTACTCTCTTTTTCAGATCAATTGATTGAACACGGTATTGATTTAGAAGCGCGTCATTTAGCCCTCTATCATCAAGATGCCATTCCTGAGGTAACAGCAGCATTACAGCGTTTGAATCTTGGTGCAGAATTACAGCAGACCCTGCCACATTATGAACCATTGGAACTGTCCACGGCTCAACACGAATCAACTCAGAATAAATCTATGCCACCGAGTGAAAGTGTCTTGAGTCTGATGCAACAGTTTTTCTCTGCTGTTTTTGAGAAAGTGAGGTTATGGATAAAAGCGGTGAGAAATAAACAGGATCAATAAGATGCCAATATAACTGGCGTTGCAAGAGCTCACTATCTCGACAGAATACAGGCATTGGCGCATGTGAGTTGATGCGTGTCGATCAAATTATCTAGCAGTAACTCATCTCAATAGAAGGTTCATATTTTCAATATCTTAGTCATTTTAGATACATAACAAATCACATGATTTTCATGTTTTACAGTACACTGCTGCACCTAGGAGGACGACCTCCCTCGAAAGAATCACGTTGGGACGACCCGACAATCGATAAAGTTGAGCGTAATAAAATGGCATGGGCAATTTTAATTTTGGCAGGTATTTTTGAAGTCATTTGGGCATATTCCATGAAGATGTCTGAAGGATTTACCAAGTTAACGCCAAGTATCGTGACCATTGTTTTCATGATTTTAAGTGTGGTATTACTTTCCATGTCGATGCGGACTCTTCCACTTGGAACGGCCTATACGATTTGGACGGGAATTGGAGCAATTGGATCATTTGTTGTTGGTATTTTGATCTTGAATGAACCAATGACGGCTATGCGTATGATCGCAGCGGTATTAATCGTTTCAGGTCTTGTGTTGATGAAATTGTCATCAAATTAATGTTTTAGGAGAGTGTGATGCAACTGGTGTATATGTACATGGATTCTCCTGTCGGTGCATTAAAACTGGTTGCACATGATCAGGCGTTGGTCGCCGTGATGTGGGACAATGAAGACCATAAACGGGTGCGACTGTCTGAATTAGTTGAAGATCGTCAGCATCCAATACTGCATAAGGTTAAACAACAATTAGAACAGTATTTTGCAGGACAGCGTCAGCAATTTGATTTGCCTTTGGACTTTCAAGGCACCGCATTTCAGCAACAGGTTTGGCAGGCTTTATTGACTATTCCTTATGGCGAAACACGGAGTTATAAAGAGATCGCCGTTCAGTTGGGCAATGAAAAAGCCGTGCGTGCAGTAGGGGCAGCCAATGGTAAGAATCCGATTTCGATTATTGCGCCGTGTCATCGGGTGATTGGGTCGAGTGGGGCGTTGGTGGGTTTTGCAGGCGGCCTAGATAAGAAGCAGATTTTACTGAGTTTAGAGCAAAACAAAGCTTAAATAATTTTAATTTCAAAGTCTGCATAGCCTCATAAATCAGTAATGGATCAGATGTATTTTGTGTAGGCATTCTTTTACTTTTCAAAGATGAAAAGTAACAAAAATCTTTTGTTTGGCTGATGGTACATCCTTGATACCACAGCCAAACGGGCGGCATCCATGCCGCCTCACGATAGCGACTGCTGCATGAATATCTTATTAGCATCAGACAATGAAAGTACTTTTAATTTATAAATTATCCATGTCGTTAATACTCGATTTTAATCGCCTTTTGGAATAAGCTTAAGCCTTTCATAACAAGTTGAATGGAAGTTTAAAAATGGCTGTTGGTGACGTAACAATGCCACTTATGCATGTGGTGCAGGGTGTAAAAATTGGCTCAACTGAGGCGTATGTACGTTATCCAAATCGACGAGATTTAGTCATTTTTGAATTTGCCGAAGGCTCAAATGTTGCTGGAGTATTTACTCAAAGCGCTTTTGCAGCTGCGCCTGTTCAATTGAGTAAAAAGCATTTAACAGAAAATACCCCACGTTACCTGATTATCAATACAGGCAATGCCAATGCTGCAACAGGCACAGTGGGTTATCAAAATGCAGAAGCCACTTGTGCCAAGTTGGCTGAGTTAACTGGTGTTCAAGCCAATCAGATTTTACCATTTTCAACGGGGGTAATTGGTGAGCAACTCCCCATTGAACGCTTAGTGCAAGGCATTCAACCTGCATTAAATGATTTAAATGCGGATCGTTGGGCAGATGCTGCATCAGGCATCATGACCACAGATACCACACCAAAAGGTGCATCTGAACAGTTTGAGCTGGATGGTGTGAGCTATACCATGACAGGAATCAGCAAAGGTGCAGGCATGATTCGTCCGAATATGGCGACTATGTTGAGCTTCGTTGCAACCGATGCGCCGATTCGTGTTGAATTGGTACAGCGTTTATTGCAAACCACGGTTGAGCATTCTTTTAACCGCATTACCATTGATGGTGATACCTCGACCAATGACTCTTGTATCTTTGTGGCAACAGGTCTAGCTGGCGGTGCTGAAATTCAGAACCAAGATGATGCACGTTATCAACAAGTGCTCGATGTGCTTGCACGTATCATGAATCGTTTGGCGCAATTGATTGTACGTGATGGTGAAGGGGCGACCAAGTTCATTACCGTTCAGGTGGAAGGCGGAGCCAATACCCAAGAATGTTGTGATGTTGCTTATAGTGTTGCTGAGTCGCCACTTATTAAAACAGCTTTATTTGCCTCAGATCCAAACTGGGGTCGTATTGTGATGGCGATTGGTAAGGCGGGTGTACCAAACCTAGATAGCAGTAAAGTTCAAGTCTGGCTGGGTGATGTCCAGATTTGCCTAGATGGTGGGGCAAACCCAGACTATACCGAAGAAGCGGGCGCAGCCGTCATGGCTGAGAAAGAAATTAGCATTCGTATTGACCTCGGTCGTGGTACAGCAAAAGACACGGTTTATACCTGTGACTTTTCTTACGACTATGTCAAAATTAATGCCGATTATCGCTCATAAATTTGCGTTATAATAAAGCCTCCACAGTGGGGCTTTTTTTATAAGCTAGTTTGTGGATGAGGTGATTTTTTCCCAAATGATCACGCCATTACCCACGTTAAAAGTTTGCAGTAATGCAAGCACGCAGGATAGAGAAGACGTTTTATGAATGATGCGAATTTAATTGCGAACGAAGCCAAAAATATTGTGCAGGCGCATTTAGATCGTTTGGGCGAGCCAAAGGACAATAGCCTTAGCCCAGAAGTGAAACAAGAAAAGTTTGCCCAAATTGCAGCCGAGTTGAAAAAGCGCAATGCAGTGCTTGTGGCTCACTATTACTGTGATCCTGAAGTGCAGGAGCTTGCCGAACTGACAGGTGGCTGTGTTTCTGATTCATTGGAAATGGCGCGTTTTGGTCGTGATCATCCTGCGACGACTTTGGTGGTTGCTGGGGTGAAGTTTATGGGTGAAACCTCTAAAATCTTATCACCTGAAAAAACCGTGTTGATGCCAACTTTAGAAGCAACCTGTTCACTCGATTTGGGTTGCCCTGTGGATGAGTTCACAGCATTCTGCGATCAGCATCCTGATCATACTGTGGTGGTGTATGCCAATACCTCAGCGGCTGTGAAAGCGCGTGCCGATTGGGTGGTGACATCAAGTTGTGCGGTTGAGATTATTGAGCATTTAGATAGTTTGGGTGAAAAAATTATTTGGGCGCCAGATCAGCATTTAGGTCGCTATATTCAAAAGAAAACAGGCGCTGAAATGTTGTTGTGGGATGGTGCATGTATCGTGCATGAAGAATTCCGTGCGCGTGGTATTGCGCAGATGAAAGCGCTCTATCCAGATGCTGCGGTACTGGTCCATCCTGAGTCACCTGAATCAGTGGTGGATATTGCAGATGCGGTGGGGAGTACTTCACAACTGATTAAAGCAGCACAGACCTTGCCGCATAAACAAATGATCGTGGCAACAGATCGCGGTATTTTCTACAAAATGCAGCAAGCAGCGCCAGATAAGGAATTATTTGAAGCACCAACTGCAGGTGAGGGGGCAACTTGTCGTTCATGTGCACATTGCCCGTGGATGGCAATGAATGAACTTGATGGCATTTTGCATGTATTACAGCATGCTGATCAAGAAATACACGTTGATCCAGTCCTAGCTGAACGTGCGAAATTACCCTTAGATCGAATGTTGAACTTTAGTGCTTCTTTGAAACGCTAAAATGCCTGAAAATGCTTGTTAAATATACATTTGATAAGGATTTATTAGTTTTTTAGAAAATAGGTGTTGACGTTCTAAGGCGTCGCGCCTAGAATGCACACCGTACCGCACGATGTGCGATACAATAAAAGCTGAAAAGAAATCGGAGCATAGCACAGCCTGGTAGTGCACCTGGTTTGGGACCAGGGGGTCGTAGGTTCGAATCCTACTGCTCCGACCATTTAAAATATGTTGAAAAACATAGTTTTAAATATCGGCGAAGTATCGTGATAGTATTATCATCGTTATGCGCCTGTAGCTCAGTTGGATAGAGCATCCGCCTTCTAAGCGGATGGTCACAGGTTCGAATCCTGTCAGGCGCGCCATTTGGCAGCTTGGTATATAGAATCAAAGTTTTGATGGTGGATGTAGCTCAGTTGGTAGAGCCCTGGATTGTGATTCCAGTTGTCGCGGGTTCGAATCCCGTCATTCACCCCAATTTCGGAGCATAGCACAGCCTGGTAGTGCACCTGGTTTGGGACCAGGGGGTCGTAGGTTCGAATCCTACTGCTCCGACCAT
>NZ_ATGG01000053.1 GCF_000413855.1 Acinetobacter gyllenbergii CIP 110306 = MTCC 11365
TTGTAGATGCACAGCCAGCACTGAATACATATGTAGTTAAGAATAGACAGGCATATATTTTATTCATCAATATATCCTAATAGTGTGATCACGGCCTGAGCCATTACATTGCTAAGTCCTTCTAGCAACTCGGTTTTAAATGATCCTATTGCATTTATCGACATAGTTATTCTCAGAATTTACGAATGGTTTTTAAAATAGACTCATATAGTTTTAACGCTTCACCCTGCGCTAAACTACTGGTCTGATTTCCAAAAGATGAATAAGCGGTGTCAACTTCAAAACCAATAAGGGGGTCTTTATTATTACGGGCTGTACCCGTATATTCCCATAGCGCACTGACTCCATTTTTACCTTTCATTTTCTCGACCGAAATCCATTCTTGCCCATTTAAATAGCTCGTATTTTTTTCACCTTTCCGAATATTGTCTTTATTAACTTGATGCTGACTTTGTCCAGCTTGACTTAATTTATTTTCAATTCTAGGGATCATTTGTGCAGTTTGCTGTGAATTTGTTTCACTATCAAAACGTAATACGACACTCGGATAGTCTTTAAAATCAAAACCCATTTTTTGTTTACTGTGTCTAAATTTTTGATCATTATCTTTGATAAAACCCTGATAAATACATTGACCTATCTCTTTAGGAATCTCATGTTCTGGACGATAGCGCAAGTTTTTAACGAGATGCTGTATAGCTTCATTACTTTTTTCGGTCCACTCAGGTAGATCACTATGCCCACCTTCTATTAGAAACAAAGTCTTTTTATCGAACACAAAACCAAAAACATCAAATGGATCACCTTTATCTTTTGATGTTTTCCCTTTAATTATTTTAGTCAAACGCCCCTCAATTTCTTGTTCTTGGGAGTCATCCGTAATAGACCAATCACCCGTAGAGTATTCTTTTCTTACTTTTTGAACCGCTTCATCAAAATCTTGACGTGTCGCATTTTCTTTGACTTTAATAATAAATGAGTCGTATTGATCATAGCGATTTAAAGGATTGGCCTCAGCAGGAATCTCTACGGTATACCGCCCAATGCAATAGCTTTTGCTTCTTTCTAAATCCATCCTGTTATTTGCATTATTTTTAATTTCTGCTTTTGTAGATGCACAGCCAGCACTGAATACATATGTAGTTAAGAATAGACAGGCATATATTTTATTCATCAA
>NZ_ATGG01000054.1 GCF_000413855.1 Acinetobacter gyllenbergii CIP 110306 = MTCC 11365
GCAGGACCTTCGGGTTTATCTGCTGCGATTAAAATTCGTCAATTAGCGATTGAAAACAACCTGCCTGATCTTTCTGTTTGTGTTGTTGAAAAAGGCTCTGAAGTAGGTGCGTATATCCTTTCTGATGTTGTACTTGAACCACGTACCATGAATGAATTCTTTCCAAACTGGAAAGAAGAAGGTGCTCCACTGAATGTCCCTATAGCGGGCGACGAAACATATTTCTTATTATCTGATAGTAAAGCACAAAAAATGCCGCATTGGATGGTACCGAAGTCAATGCACAACGATGGAAACTATGTGGTTTCCCTTGGTGACGCATTACAAAATATCACTTGGGTAACACTTGAAGGTGGAGGTGGTCCTAACTACCCAAACATGTAAATGGATGGATAGTTTTGCAGAGATTTAATTGCTCTATATCCCGAATAAGTTGAGGTATTTCTACTCTCGATTGTCATTTTTTAGGTAAGCTTAGTTCCTGCGGGAGCTAAGCTTAAAAAACAAATTGATAGGAACTTTCTAGAACAATCATGAAGGAAAAAATAATGAGCCGCGTAGAGTTTAACTGGAATGACCCTTTTTTAATTGAACAGCAACTGAACGAAGAAGAACGCATGATTCGTGATACAGCTCATGCATTCTGCCAAGATAAGTTAATGCCACGGGTGCTTGATCAATTCCGTCATGAAACAACCGATCCGCACATCTTTAGGGAAATGGGTGAATTAGGCCTGCTCGGACCCACCATCCCAGAACAATATGGCGGTGCAGGCTTAAATTATGTGAGTTATGGTCTGATTGCCCGTGAAATTGAACGTGTTGATTCGGGCTATCGTTCAATGGCCAGTGTGCAAAGCTCGTTGGTGATGGTGCCCATTCATGAATTCGGGACTGAGCAACAAAAGCAAAAATACTTGCCTAAATTGGCGACTGGTGAATGGATTGGCTGCTTTGGTCTAACCGAACCCGACCATGGTTCAGATCCAGGCAGTATGGCCTGTCGCGCTAAAAAAGTTGCAGGTGGCTACCATTTAACTGGCGCCAAGATGTGGATTACCAATAGTCCAATTGCGGATGTTTTTGTGGTGTGGGCCAAAGAAGTTTCGCCTGAAGGCAATGTCGGCCCAATCCGTGGTTTTATTTTAGAAAAAGGATGGCAAGGGCTTTCTGCACCTGCAATTCACGGCAAAGTCGGCTTAAGAGCGTCTATTACAGGTGAAATTGTGATGGATCAAGTCTTTGTTCCTGAAGAAAATGCATTTCCCGAAGTACGTGGCTTAAAAGGCCCTTTCACCTGCTTGAACAGTGCCCGTTATGGTATTGCTTGGGGCGCCATGGGAGCAGCTGAATTTTGCTGGCACACCGCACGCCAATACACACTGGATCGAAAGCAGTTTGGTAAGCCACTGGCTGCCAACCAACTGATTCAAAAAAAGTTGGCAGACATGCAAACAGAAATTGCGCTCGGCCTACAGCTTGCCCTTCGCTTTGGTCGAATGAAAGACGATGGTATTGCCTCAGTTGAAGCGACCTCTCTGATTAAACGCAATAACTGTGGCAAGGCCTTGGAGATTGCCCGTTTGGCGCGAGATATGTTAGGCGGAAACGGAATCAGTGATGAATTTGGCGTCGCCCGTCATCTGGTCAATCTTGAAGTTGTGAATACCTATGAAGGCACCCATGATGTGCATGCCTTGATCTTAGGCAGAGCCCAGACAGGACTCGCAGCGTTCTAAAGCGCTAAGTGACGACTAAAAATAAAACGGCGAGCATCGACGTTAGATAGCTCGCCCTATCGCATCTTGATCTTATCTAGGTCAATACTGGTACACTGATTAAATTGGGCGAAACGCTGTAATTCTCGTTCTAATGCAAGCAAAAACTCATCTCGATTTCGCATATTGGCATCTTCTAAATGCAAACTTATCACTTCTAATCTTTGTTCACGACGATGCACTTTACAGTCGATTCGTCCAACAAAATCATCTGCATAAAGCAACGGTAAGCAAAAATAACCATATTGTCGTTTGGCCGCAGGTACATAGCATTCAATGCGATAATCAAAGTCAAATAAGCAACTTAAACGTTCCCGATGAATCACCAGATTATCAAACGGAGATACGATTTTAACCTCCGCTTCGATCTTGGGTTTATGTTCCAACACGGCGCTGGCCACATAAACCGTTTGCCCACTTTCCAGCTTGATCAGATTGATCACGCCTGCATCAATCTGTTCGTCCAAGAGTTTACGCATGACGTCACGTAAATCTTTATTGGTTTTTAAATGCAGCAATTGCTTCCAGGTAAATACGCCATGGGTACGTATGGTGGTATCCAATAAATACTGTGCATATTCCTGTAAAGTCGGTGTGCTTACATCAATACCCTGCGGTATACAACGTTCAGTCAGGTCATACACCTTCTCCATGCCATTGCGTTCACAAATCATTAAATCGCCTTGCATGAATAGCTGTTCAATCGCCTTGCGACTCGGTCCAGCATTCCACCAGCCTGCTGATCCCTCCCGTTTTTCCTTCTGCATATTTCTGAGTCGGATTCTACCTTCGGCTTTCACCTGAGCCAGAATCTCATGCATCAGTTTCTGATCACCTCTTGAAAAATAACGGCTTTCTCCATTACGGATAGAATGCATTAACGGCATGGCATAGCGATAATCCCGCATCGGTAAATAGGATGCTGCATGGGCCCAATGTTCAAAAATCAGTTGATCTTGTACCAGTTGATTTAAATGACCCAATTGATAATTCGGCACTCGACTCCACAACACATGATGATGGGCACGTTCCACCACTGAAATGGTATCAATTTGCACATAACCCAGATGTTCAATGGCTTGTTGTGTACCAGATAAGCCCTCACCAAAGCTATTGTTTTTTTCTAAACCTTGATGAGATAAAGCCAAGCGTTTTAATAATGAAATCATAATATTGTCATTTAAATCATATTTTATCGATCAAGAGAGATGAAGCTGCAATAAATGCAGTTATTCAAATTAACACAATTATGCCAATCCCTTGTTTATTTTCCTTGTATATAAAAACGAGGCGCCACACCCAAAGAACGTTTAAAGGCTGCGGTAAAAGCACTGCTACTGCTATAACCCAACTCGATTGCGACGCGGGTAATGGATTGCCCCAATTCCATACGGGTCAACGCATTAAGTAAACAGGCTTGCTGGCGCCAGTTACTAAAGCTCATCCCCGTTTGCTGCCGAAAAATTCGTGTAAAATTACGGCGGCTCATCCCAACTTGCGCTGCAATTTGATCAAGATCATCGTCCAAGCTGGGTGCTTTTAGCAATTGCAGACATAAGGCAGCTAACCGTGGTTCTTGCGGTAAGGGCGCATTTAAAGGCAGTTCAGGCATTAGTGCAATTTCTGCAATGATTAATCGCATGAGATAATCATCTCGACTACCCAACACATATTCAACAGGTAAATCAACCCCGGTCGACAATAGCTCATGCAATAAGGGCGACACATTGATCACTGCGCAATAGGTTGGCAAGCCTACCGCATTTGCAGTTTCAGGGAGAATATAGGCACTACGGGTTTTGGTGATCCCGCCCATGTGTACTTCATGGTCAATCCCCGCTGGAATCCAAAGCGCACGTTTCGGTGGCACCACCCAACTACCAGTAGCGGTAATGACCGTTACAACCCCTGTAATCGCATACAGACATTGACCTCGACGATGGCGATGACTTGCCAGCAGATGGCCATCGGCATAATCATTACCCGTGGCCATTACATCACGCGCCACATCCTGATAATCATTGACCTGAATATTACGCATTGCCCTTCCTTAAAAATGGCCTGAACTCGACACTATCTGTCCCAAATATGATTGTGGGCCGATTTCTGTTCAGTTTAGGATAAAAACACTGAAAAACAAACCTCTTTCAGCAGCACCATTTCAAGCTGATATAACGTGTTGGAGCAATCATGGCAAGCAATACAGGCACTCTTGAGAATGCATTTCCGCAAGAGCAATTTCCCAGCAATGATCAACCGCAGAAATTCGTGTTACGTGTTGTCGGCGCAGTTGCTTTTGCCCATCTATTAAATGATTCAATTCAAGCCGTAGTCACTGCAAGTTATCCGATGTTAAAAGCCGAATTTTCTTTAAGTTTTGCTCAAATCGGCTGGATTGCCTTGGTCTATCAAATTACCGCATCCTTATTACAACCGTGGATTGGGCTATATACTGATAAACATCCAAAACCCTATTTATTGCCGATGGGTATGGCAGCCACACTCATCGGCATCGGCTTAATGGCGATTGCAGCAAGCTTTCACAGTTTGTTGTTTGCTGCCGCATTAATTGGGGTAGGCTCGTCAACTTTTCATCCTGAAGCCTCTCGCATCGCCCGTACCGCATCGGGTGGACGTTTTGGTACAGCACAATCGATGTTTCAGGTTGGCGGCAATACCGGTTCTGCGATTGGGCCATTAATGGCAGCTGCCGTGATTATTCCAAATGGACAAGGCGCTATTGGCCTCTTTGTTTTAGTTGCTGCTTTGGCGATTTTCGTTTTATTACGTGTCACCAAATGGGTGGTCAAGCAAGCACCTGTACAGCGTGCTGCCAGTCAACCCGCTATTTCTACCTTGACCCGTAAACAAGTGATTCAGGCCATGGCCGTGATTTGTGTGTTGATGTTTGCCAAATTTATCTATATCGCGGCCATTACCAATTATTTTACTTTCTATCTGATTGAACGTTTTAATGTTTCTATTCAAACCTCTCAGCTGTATCTATTTATATTTTTAGGCGCAGTGGCACTGGGTACTTTTGCAGGCGGCCCTGTGGGCGATCGGATTGGCCGTAAAGCTGTGATTTGGGTCTCCTTCTTGGGTGTTGCACCATTTGCCTTGATGTTGCCTTATGTTGGTCTTACTGGAACAGCGATCCTGGCAATTGTGATTGGTTTAGTGATGTCCTCTGCTTTCTCTGCCTTGGTGGTGTATGCTCAGGAAGCCGTGCCTGGTCGAGTTGGTATGGTTGCTGGCTTGATGTTTGGACTGATGTTCGGGATCGGCGGGATTGGGGCAGCGGGACTGGGGCATTTGGCCGATACCCATGGTATTGTTTGGGTCTATAAACTCTGTTCCTTCCTGCCACTCTTAGGTTTTATGACCGCATTCTTGCCGAATACCAAAAAATAATCCATTACTCAACAACTGCAGCATACTAACGGGCTTGATGCAGTTGTTTTGATACATCAACATGATCTTGTTTGCCTGCACGTTTAAGTGCTAGAATTTTAGCCATCGTTGGAACTTGCTAGATTCCTTCGTTTTCATTGTTACGATAAAAAAACCGCGAAAAATTGATGTTGATGTTTTTTCATTCGCGAAAAATATCACATCGACACATATCCCAATCATTAAGATTCGGTCAGCGTTCATCAGGGCTTGAGTTGTTATCAGGCATCGTTAACAGGTTCTCGCAGCATTGCTGTACCTGCTTTTTCGATAGGACGCTTTATGAATCGCTCTCTATTTATTATTTTTTCGACCATTGCTTTAGATGCGATTGGCATCGGACTAATTTTTCCAATCTTACCCGCCTTACTTCAAGACATTACGCATAGTCATCAGACTGCATTATACATTGGTCTGCTCGGCAGTCTCTATGCCGCCATGCAATTCCTCTTTTCACCTGTACTCGGTGCATTAAGTGACCGATTTGGACGGCGACCGATTCTGCTGCTGTCATTGGCAGGTTCAACCATCAACTACACGTTCTTGACCTTTTCACATAGTCTGGTGCTGCTATTGATCGGTCGAATCATTGCAGGCATGAGCAGTGCCAATATGTCAGTTGCTTCCGCCTATCTTGTCAATATAACCAAACCAGATCAACGTACCAAATACTTTGGGCTCATGAGCGCGATGTTTGGTGCAGGTTTTATTATTGGACCAATCCTTGGTGGTTTGCTGGGTGACTACTGGCTCAGACTGCCCTTTATCATCGCAGCCATTCTTTCAGGTCTCAATTTTTTACTGGCCTATTGGGTATTGCCTGAGTCAAAAACAGCCGAGCTCTCAAACAATCCTGTTTCGAGTCTGAATCCATTTAAAGCCTTTACCTCGCTTCGATCAATCCCGAATATACTTCCTTTAATTGCCACCTTTTTTATCTTGAGTGGCACAGGTGAAGCTTATGCAGTGTGCTGGGCGCTTTGGGGACATGCTACCTTTCAATGGAACGGTTTTTGGGTGGGTCTATCTTTAGCTGCTTTTGGTTTATCTCAAATGCTGGTTCAAGCCTTTATTCCTCAGCATACTTCCAAACGATTTGGAGATCGAAATACCGTCCTTATCGGAATAAGTTGCTCTTGTATTGCATTATTCATCATGGCTTTTGCTCAACAAGGCTGGATCATTTTTATCATCATGCCACTTTTCGCCTTAGGCAGTATCGGTACCCCATCATTACAAGCCTTGGCTTCGCAAAAAGTTTCACCAGAACAACAAGGTCAATTTCAAGGCATTATTGCCTCTACAATCAGCTTGGCCTCCATGTTTGCTCCTCTACTATTTTCCACCCTGTATTTTCAATTTCAATCCAAATGGCCGGGTGCAATCTGGCTGAGTGTGGTCATGATTTATCTACTTGCGCTGCCTATTCTGATTCGTAGCCTCAAACCAAATATGCAACCTTCAAAATGACAAAAACGTAATTTTCATGTCGTTCATAAGTACTGATGCAGCTTGGATAATAAACCATGAAAGCTGATGACGCCAATTGCATCATCAGTCCCACATCATGCTTTAAAAGAGGATAAAAAATGAGTTTTGTGCAAAACAGTAAAACCATGTTGCGCAACCTGATCATCGGTACAACCCTAACGATTGCTACATCAACCGCTTTTGCTCATGTCAGCTTGATCAGTGCTACACCCGCTGCAAATACCATAGTTTCAACCCAACCTAAAAATCTTAACCTTAATTTTGGTGATGAGGTGATGTTAATGAAGATTCAAGTTTTAGATGAACAACGCCGAGAGCTTCCATTGAATTACAAGGTCAGCCATGACCTGAAAAAAACCTTTGATATTGCCATCCCTACACTGAAAAAAGGTAAATACACCGTACTTTGGAGCACCATGGGCAAAGATGGACACAACATGAACGGTGAATATAGTTTTACTTTGAAATAAGCCAAATCAAACTTGGAATAGATGAGCAACTTGCCAATCTCATCCCTTGACCAGTTGCTCGGGGTTAGGAATAAAAATGATGCCTGAATATTGGATATTCGCCGCTTGGATAATAAAAATTAGCCTATATTTAAGTACTGCTTTTGTCATTGGAGGTGCATTCTGTTATTTCCTCCTCGGACACTATGCTGAAATTAAAAAAGGGATGGTCAATTACATCAGCATTGGGGCCGCCCTTGGTTTTATGTCCAGTACGCTGGGTTTCTTGTTTTTAGTTGGAAGCTTTGCCAATACAGGCCTGCTCGGCATGTTTGACTGGAACTATATCAACATTCTGATCAACACTGCGACCGGACATGCCCATCTGCTTCGTATGATCAGCTTTGCGTTACTGCTGGCGTTGCTGATTTTTAAACTCAAAATGCACAGAACAGAAATTACTCTTTTTGAAAAATGCATTTGGCCAATCCCAATATTTCTGATCGCCTATAGTTTTTCTCAACTCGGCCATGTCACCAATCTCCCCACTTTCGCCCAGCTTTTATTGACGATCCATGTGCTTTTAATGTCTGTTTGGATGGGGTCGCTCTACCCGCTTTGGAAAACCAGCCACATGATCAGTGGGCTATCGTTAAAACAATCTATGCATTTATTTGGACAGATTGCCGCATTTATCGTCGGTATTCTGATTGCATGCGGTATCACTATTGCACTACTCCTGTTTAAAGATTTTGATGTGCTCAGCGCCACACCTTATGGACAAGGTTTTATCATTAAGCTTGTCTTGGTTATCGGCATTTTACTGTTGGCCGCTTTTAACAAATGGTACTTTAGCCCACGTTTACAACAGGCTAAATTTGCCAAACAACTCGGCTATGCCATTTTGTTTGAAATGTCACTCGGTTTCATGATTTTAATGACCACTGCCTATATTACGACTGTTGTCGGAATTGAATAAAATCACAAGGAACTGCTATTCGATGTGAATCATGGCTATTTGAATAAAGCCCTGATTCACTCGAGTGCGTTAAACCGGCATGCTGTCATGTTTAACATGTCGTGTGATCCACCAAAATAATAAAGCCATGATGCTGATGCAGGCGCCGAGTACACACACCCCTTGCCATCCTGCTCGTGCATACGTCAGGGTACTACTAATCGCTCCCAAACCACTCCCAGCCGCATAAAACAGCATATACAGTCCAACCAAGCGACTTTGATTGTCTTGTTGGGTTTGGAAAATCATGCTTTGATTGGTGACATGTAAAGCTTGCCCACCCAAATCCAGCAATAAAATACCAATGATTAACGCAGCAATGGAATATTCAATTTGAGCGAATGCAACCCAAGACAACAATATAATCAACAAGGCAAAGCCACTGGTTCTTTGCGCAAAACCTTGATCTGCCCATTGCCCAGCTTTTGTCGCCATCAAAGCACCGAGTACCCCAACCAAGCCAAATGCACCAATCGCGGTATGAGAATAATGATATGGCGCTGAGCTCAATAATAAGACCAAGGCACTCCAAAAAATATTAAAAGCGGCAAACATCAGCAGTGCCAATAGACCACGTATTTGTAATATCTTATTGTGACAAAGCAAGCTCAACATCGACCCAAGCAACCGTGGATAGCTTAGCCTATACTGTCGATTCGCAAGCACAGGCAGAGATTTCCAAAGCGGCATGGCAATCACCAACATAAGCATTGCTGCACAGAAATAAACGTTTCGCCAACCCGCAACATCACTGATTGCTCCAGCAAATACACGCGCCAACAGCAAGCCAATAAATACACCACTTTGTGCTGTACCGACGACATAACCACGCTCATGCAAATCCGCCACGCTTGCCGCATAGGCAATCAGTCCCTGCGTCATCGCAGTCCCTAACAAGCCTACAGCAAACATACTGGCGAATAGACTCAAAGTCGTCTTGGTGATGCTGACGGCAATCAAAGCAGCACAGAGCGCCAAAAGCTGAAATAACGTCAAACGACGCCGATTGATTCGATCACCCAATGGCACCAACAAGAACAACGCCACAGCACAGCCAATTTGTGTCACTAAAATCACACTACCAACAGCGGCATAACTGATGGCTAAATCCCGAGCAATCGCATCGAGCAATGGCTGAACATAATAGACATTGGCAACACTAAGCCCGCTTGCAATGGCAAACAAAAACACCAAACTGGTCGGCAATTTTTTTGACTGAATTAAAAGATGTTTTTCCTTTTTAGATAAAGAAGACCTACAGGGAATATTCATATATACACCCAAACTAGTTTCAAATTAAAACTAGTTGAATCCTAATTGATCTAGTTTTAAAATGCAACTAGGTCAATCTTAATCTGCTGAGAATGTGATGCCAAACCCTAAAATTTCGAGTCCAGAATTCTGCCCCGTTGCACGGAGTGTTGAAGTGATTGGAGATCGTTGGTCACTTCTGATTGTGCGCGATATTATGGATGGGCTATACCGCTTTGGTGATCTACAACGAAACTTAAATGTGGCACGCAATATTCTCTCAGACAGACTACATAAATTAATTGCTGCTGGGATTCTGCAAACACGCGCTGCTTCCGATGGCACAAGCTATCAAGAATATATTCTGACGGACAAAGGCGAACAGCTGTTTCCAATCGTGGTGGCATTACGCCAATGGGGGGAACAATATCTATTTGGGGAAAATGAAACTCATTCTGTCCTGATTGAAAAAACAACAAGGCAGCCTGTTCCCTTGATGATCCCCATCTCCAATGAGGGCACTGTATTGAGCACAGCAAGCACTGAAGTATTAAAGGTCAATCCATTGAGCGAATAAAATAAATGTAAAAAATTTATGCTTTCTTTACGCACAATTTACAATAATTTTATTATTTATCAATCAATTAAATCATAATATTCATAACATCTCAATTAACTCATCATTTAGGGATGTCATGAAAACTTTGCATCATATATTACTTTTAACGACAACGTTCTGCTCAAGCTATGCTTTGGCAACCGATCAAACCGCTGCAGCAAATTTCAGTCTGAGTGGGAATGTTGCTTTGGCGAGTGACTATCGCTGGCGTGGGCAAACGCAGACTAAAAATGATGCGACATTACAAGGAAACTTTGTTGTAAACCATTCCTCTGGATTTTATGCCGCGGCATTTGCATCAAATGTCGATTTCGGTGATGAAGCGCACTTAGAACTTGACCCCTCACTTGGTTATACAGCGCCAATCACATTCGGGAAATTCCAGCCCACCGTTGATATCGGTATGCTACGCTATCATTATGTCGGTAAAAGTGATTTAAATTATAACGAATACTATCTCAAGCTGATCATCAATAGCGCTTTGAACGATGGTGATCGCTTTACACCAAGTATCAGTTATACCCCTCAATACGGCGGAAAAGCCACTCGCCAAAACGTCGGTGAAAATGTCAAAAATTGGTATTTCAATCTTTTATATACGACGCCGATCGCACAAACCAACTTTGCTGCAGTTGCAAGCTTAGGCTATTCCAAAGCAAGCCGAGAAATTTATGGCGGAGATCCTAAAGATCATTTCTTCGATTGGAAAATTGCAGCGAATTATAATTATAGACCGATGAACTTAACTGCTGAACTAGTTGCGATTGGAACTGACCTAGATCACACAGGTTATTCCGATAGCAATCAAAAAGGTGTTAAAACCGCCGCAGTGTTTAGTCTGACCAAGTCCTTTTAGATTAAAATGAAGTACAGCAAGCACGAATACACTTTATCGCTTGCTGTATAAGATCGCATTTATTTGACTGATTCGTTCTAACTGGATTTACGCTGAAACCCTTGTTGCGCCAATAACTGAGCCCGTGTTTCATAATCTACAACTTCAAGCACCTGATGCAATAACCACATATAGCCAAAAGGGTCTTTAAACATGGCATTTTTAATGCCCATTTTAGGCATATGTTGTACCGCCTGAACCAGTGCGGCACCTGCATCCACAGCCTGCTGCAAGGTCTTTTCAATATCCGTGACGGTAATATTAAACCAGATTGGGATATAGCTCTCAGGAGTAGGCGCCAATAATTGGAAATCTGGGTTTTCATCCAGCATATGGAAATGGACACCATGAATACTGATAATCACACTATTTTGTCCAAGCACAAAATCACCGACTTCAATTCTTTCAACCTCAAAAACCTGCTCATAAAACGCCAATGCCGCCATGGTATCTTTGACAATAAAATCAATTTCTGTACTTTGCATTTGATCTATTCCCTTTGTTTTATTCATTCTAAAGGGCGGATTTTATGATCACTGTCTTTACTTTGTAAGCTAAGTAAATGCTCTGCGATAAAAAGGCGAAGCAAGATTTAATCTCGCCTCGCCTTTTTCTTTAGCTGTACTGATTATTCAATAATTAAATCTTTGGCAGGAATACCATCGCCATAGACTGGCTTTAAGGTTTTTTCATAAGCCTGATGAATCACGCCTTCTTTGGCTAGCTTTTGCAAATCTTGATTTAACCAATCCAACAATTCTTGATTACCCTTTTGTACTGCAGGTGCAATCAGATCCTGCTTGCCAAGATTAGTGATACCCACAGTATAGTTTGGATTTTCTTTTGCCCAAGCTAAGACTAAAAGATTGTCATGTGCCAAAGCTGCACCACGACCATCTTTTAAAGCATCAAACGTTTCGGTATTTTGTTCATACTTTTGCAGTTTGATTTCAGGATGCTGTTTACTAAAGAAAGAATCCGCTGTGGTGCCTTTATTCACTAATAAGGTTTGATCTTTTAACTGAGCAATATCAGTAATTGGCTTATCTTTAGGAGAGACCACACCTAAAGCGACTTTTAGATAGGGTTTGGCAAAATCCACCACTTGCTCACGTTCAGGTGTCACGGTGAAATTGGCAAAAATAATATCCACCTTATTGGCTTTCAGATATTCAACACGGTTGGCCGCTTCCGTCAGTACAAACTGAACCTTGTTTTCATCGCCCAATAAATCTTTGGCCACATGCTTGGCAATTTCCACATCAAAGCCCTGATTTTTACCTTGTGCATCCAGATAACCAAACGGCGGCTTATCACTAAATACCCCGATACGAACCACACCATTTTTTTTGATCTGTTCAATACTGGAGACCTGTGCCGAAGTATCCGCTGTTTTTTCCGTGGACTGTGGATTTTTATTACATGCCGTCAGTCCCAAACTGAATACGGAAGCCAGTAATAATTTTTGTAGATTTGAAAATGTTATTGTTTGCATAAGTTCACCTATTTTTTAACCTTATAAAAATCTGTTATTGCTTGGGGATATCGACATCCAAAAAGATATTCGGATTCACTGTTTCGCCATAAATCGGCTTCAAGGTTTGGTCATAAATCTTTTGAACCTCACCTGTCGTTCTAAGCTGTTTAATTTCATCATTGAGCAAGTGCAGTAATTGGCTATTGCCCTTCTTCACGCCTGCTGCGATAAAATCTTGATTACCAATCTGAGGAATGCCTGCCACATAATTCGGGTTTTTCGCTGCCCATGCCAAAGCATAGGTGCTGTCTTGGGAGATGGCGTCCCCCCGACCATCAATCAATGCGTTAAAGGCATCGGTATTTTGTCCAAATTTCAACAATTTGACTTTGGGATAGTTTTTACTGAAATAGATCTCCGAGCTTGAGCCCTTATTTACAATTAAGGTTTTGCCTTCCAGCGCTTTTACATTCGTAATGGCTTTGGCTTTGGGTGAGACAATTCCTAAGGATGCTTTTAAATAAGGTTCGGAAAAATCAACCACCTGTTGCCGTTCTGGTGTCACTGAAAAACTGGCAAAAACCACATCAACTTTTCCTGATTTTAGAAACTCAACCCGATTAGCCGCTTCCGCGATCACAAACTGAATTTTATGTTCATCGCCAAGCAGATCTTGAGTGACACGCTTAGCCAGTGCCACATCAAAGCCCTGATTTTTGCCTGCACTATCGACATAGCCAAACGGTGGATTGTCCGCGAATACACCAACCCGCAATACACCATTTTCCCGAATCTGTTCCAGTGAAGTATCTTGTGCCGTATTTTTGGGTTCAGAGGAAGCGGGTTGATTACAGCCCGTCAACACGCCTGCCATCAGTACACAAGTAATGCTCAGACCAAACATTTTTATTTTTAAAGAATGGTCATATTGCCCAACTGCTAAATTCAATCTCATAAAGTCCTCTTATCGTTTTTAATAATTCAAAATATTGAGAAAGGTTCTCGCGCGTTCTGTCTGTGGATGCTGAAAAAATGCTTCTGGCGAGCTTTGTTCAATGATCTTGCCCTTATCCATAAAAATAATGCGATCCGCCACTTTGCGGGCAAAGCCCATTTCATGGGTGACAATCAACATGGTCATGCCTTCCTGCGCCAGTTTCAGCACCACATCTAGGACTTCCCGCACCATTTCAGGGTCAAGCGCTGCGGTAATTTCATCCAGTAAAATCACTTTCGGTTGCATCACCAACGCACGGACGATGGCAATTCGCTGCTTCTGACCACCTGATAAATTGGAGGGATAATCGTATTTACGATCGAGCAAACCTACCCGCTGCAACAATTGATCGGCCAATTGCTCCACTTCCGCACGTAGGCGTTTTTGCGCTTTTAACGGACCAAGCAAAATGTTATCAATCACATTCATATGCTTGAATAATTCATAGTTCTGGAACACCATGCCGATCTGCTGGCGCACGTTATCCCATGGCAAATCCTGCCCTAGCACACCAACATCTTTGAGATGGATCTCACCGTCTTGTATCGGTTCCAGCCCATTGATACAACGTAACAAGGTACTTTTTCCACAACCGGATGGCCCCAAAATCACCACCACTTCACCTTGTTGCACCTCTAGGTCAATGCCATGCAAAATATGACTTTGTTTATAAAACTTGTGTAAATGCTGTATCGATAACAAAGTCATGCGTTCTCCCACACTTTTTCTAAATGCGCTGCTAAAAGCGATAATGGATAACAAATCAGGAAATAAAGAATAAAGATGAAACCGTAAATCCACAGCGATGCGCTGGGTACCGTCAATAATGAATTTTCAATAATCTGCTGCCCCACTTTCAGGACTTCCACCATCCCGATCAGTACGGCTAATGAACTGGTTTTAATCATGCGGGTAAACAGATTTAATGCGCCAGGTGTTACCCGTTTTAAGCTTTGTGGGAAAATCACATAAACTAAGGCCTGTATATGAGTGAGTCCTACTGCATAGGCAGAATCCCGTTGATGTTGATCAATCGAGGTGATCGAAGCGCGAACCAGATCGCCCATTTCCGCAGTTCCCCATAGGGTAAATACAAAAATACAGACCCAAAACGATGACAACTGCCAGTTAAACCATGTCGCAAAACCAAAATAAAAAACGAATAAAAGGACGAGGATGGGTACAATCCGTATGGTTTCCAGATAGAAACGGCATAGGATTTTAACCATCATATTTTTTGAGGTCATGATCACCCCAAAAATTGTCCCGAAAATGGCAGATAAAAATACGGACAGAAAGGCAATTTCAATGGTTTGCAACAAGCCATACAGTAAACGTTCGATATGGCTCGGTTGAAATAAATACTCAAGTCCCATGGCTCACCTTCCGACTGCGGTATTCTAAATAACTTGTTAAAGCTGATACAGGTAACAAGATGATCAGATAGGCCATGATTAATAGGAATAGCGCTTCTGTGGTTTTGTAATCCATGCCAATCAAATCTTTGGTCACAAACAGGAGTTCCACCACGGCAATGGCACTCAAGATCGAGCTTTCTTTAATTAGAAATAAGCAGTTCGCACCAATCGCTGGAATAGACAATGATAATGCCTGCGGAAATACCACATACTGAAAAACTTGCACGGCGTTTAATCCTACGCTTCGAGCAGAATCAATTTGCCCTTGAGCAACAGACTGTAGCCCTGCACGAAAGGCTTCTGCCATATAGCTGCCACCTAGAAAAGTCAGACCAATCACACCGCAGGTAAATCCATCGAGTTTGATGCCTATCTTGGGCAAACCGTAGTAGAGAAAAAACAGTTGAATGAGCAAGGGCGTATTGCGGGAAACCTCGATATAGACTTTGACAATTTTATCCAGTACTCGAACCTGATAGGTACTGATTACGCTACAGATCAGCCCAAGCAAAATAGATAACACAATACCAATAGAGGAGATTTTTAAGGTCATAAGGGTTGCCGCATAGAACTGCGGCAGCACACTCTGTATATACTGCCAATCCAAAGAAAACATCCGAATAAAAAATTGATTCTTTTGATAAATACGTTGTTGTTATTTATCTTTGGATGAGTCTATACTGATTGAAATTTCACATGAAATATTATTATTTGCTAAGCTTTGCTGAAATTTGGATGATGAAGATGCCGGTAAGTCTCACCTGTGTTGACTGATTAAAACTCAACTAACATAATACCCTCAAAAATTTAAAAATTAATATTCAAAGTCACATATATACCCCTCATTGTTATTTTCACTTTTTTTCTTACATAACACTTTTATCGTATTTGACCTCGTCACAAGACTATATAAATTATTATCATTTAACTCAATGTACTTATTAAAAAGCTCTGGAAGAGTGCTACTATCCATAAAATATAAATTAAAGGCAATCTGGTTTGCTGTCGTTTCGGGGATATCCAACGCATATTCTAATTTATATGTATCATGCTTATTAAAACGAGCAAATAAACCAATATGTTCAGCTTTAGGAATATATACACTTGGGCTATGTGGACCTTTCCTTTTTTCAGGCCACCACTTAGGTAAAACCTGAACAACCTTTCCACCCTCATCAGTCAAATAAACTTTTTTTTCGCTGTAAATTGACTTTAAGTCAAATCTTGGAATATACCAATCTCTATGGCTATTTGTTAATACAACATCCAGTTTGAGTTTAAAAGGATCAACTTGTTCTACTCTCGCTTTTGCCTCAATGACAGGTTGAAAAACATCCAAACGATCATGATTTTTTGATAAGTTATCTTTATTAAAGTATGAAAAAAAATCATTTTGAGATGCTGTATCTTCAACCTTTATTGGTTCAGGTAAATTTTTAATTTTATTTGAATAAAAATATTCTTTTGCTATAGACTGATCCATAAAAAAACTCCAGATAATAATGACATATAATATTCTTCGCATTAAATCCCCCTATATTGTATCGTTGGTCTTGAGGTTTCCATCACTTCAGAAAAGAACTCAGCATAGCTATCAGAGTTTGCCAAGGTTGCAGAAGGTATATCAAAAGCGAGTTTTTTACACTCACTCAGACCCTATGCACCAAAACTAATTATAGTGCTGTTAATATCAATATAATCAACATGTATATCATTCAAATATTTATAATTTACATCTAGACCATACATACTTGAAAGAATGGATGCATTTTTGATTGCGCCATTTTTTATAGCGATGATAGCGAATGCTTCGACGTTCAAGCGCCTTAAATTGTGCATTATCATCAATTAAACGTAATTTTTGTGGCTCAATACTTTGATTTTGACTCGAGACAATATAATTCGATTCATCAATTAAAAAGTTAATCGACTCTTCGCGTAAAATTCTGGTTAAATAGGCATAATCACTTTCATTCGATTGCATTGAGAAAGGACGAATATCGTAGTTTTTGCTTAAACC
>NZ_ATGG01000055.1 GCF_000413855.1 Acinetobacter gyllenbergii CIP 110306 = MTCC 11365
GTACTGAATGGTAGTGACTGAATATTCTGCACTACCTTGTTTTTACATACACCCTCTTCCAGATATTGGCTTTCAACACAGGTCACGGGCTTAGGGATTGGATTGCCATTATCTGGATTATCCGTTCCACCGCCATTGGATGAACTTGAATCTCCACCCGAACCACTACCACACCCGACCATTGCTGTACTGATTGCCATCATTAGAACTGATGGCATGAACGATTTTGAAATCATCATGATTGACTGCCTTAAATTTTTATATTGTTGTTATTGATAATGATCAGCCGATAATAATTGACGGATTTCACTGGCCATTTGTGGACTACGCCAAGGAAATAGGACTTTTAGGCTGTAATTCGGTTTGAATGGATCTCGTGTACCAATATTGACTTGAAACTCTCGTTTCATCGGTGTGCGATGGACCTGTTGATTGACATGTGTTCCCATCATTGGATTGCTGATCACAGTGGTCGTGGTTCTAAAGTTATCTTCGACTAAGTTGTAGTGTCCAACGGAAGTGATGTAATCAAAGGGATATTTGACGAGGCGTTGATCAGACTGATCAAACAGAATAATGGTTTTATCTTGGCTGTTGATCCAAACACCACGGTTTTGGTAGTTAAAGCTTTCTCCTTGACGTTTCAGTTGTTCAGTCATCCCGTCAAAGTAGGTATTTCCATATTCATAAAGGTAGTAAAGGATCACAAACCAGAACAGGTCAAAGCCAAAGAAGATGTAACCGAAAGCACCAAAGGAGAAGATTTTGGCAACGATGAGAAAGATCACGATGGGTAAGACCACACATTTTATAAAGAGCTTAGATTTTTGTGGACGGTGTTCAATGGGTATGATTTTGGGTTTGCTTAATTCAGTCATGGTTGTTTCCCGCATGTTCAATGCAATGCACAATCACCAGCAGATATAAAAAGGTTTATTTTTTATAGGCGTGATTTAGCCGTCCACCGTTGGATTGTTCTTGTAAAAATGTTGTTTGAATAACAGACGAATAATAAAAAATTAGCCGTATCGCCCCCGTTGCAAAGCACAACAAGGTTGAACATGGGGTGAAACACAAATTAGAAAAGATTGGTACAGCATGAGAAGCTCCTTGTGTTAAGAAGTTCTACCAATTACTGCTAAATAATGGTGGCAGAACGAGAGCGGGTTAGCAGACTGGAACACAAGAATCCAGCACGTCCGAAGACGTCCCCCTCCCGTTCCACCGCAGAGGGGCACGAGGGGATAAACACTAAAAGACAAGTCCTTTAATGCTCTTGTGTTGGACGGTCTGCTAAAACCGACTGGCAATGTAGGCCAGCGAGCTCATATTAATTTTATCCAGCGCTTTAGTCAATTTTACAAAGCACTAAAATCTAGACAATTAGATTCGCCAAATGTAATCGCATTAAATCTTTGATTTTTCCCATAAGGTCAAATTCGTCCAATCGATAGGCTCATTTTGCTTTGATGGATGAGGCTAAAATGGACTGTTGTTCTCTATTAAAATAAAACAATAAAATAAAGAATTAAATCAGGCTCAGTTCAGCTTTTACATTCAACGCATTGAGATGAATCAATGCCTAATGAGCTGTTAATAAGAAGAATGTATTGGCTCAGGCTGATTTAAAGCGATCAAACTGAAGCTCACGCACCTTCAGAAATAGCCTATTAAATGGGATAGAATAAATAATCAGCAAAGCTCAGCGGGTCGATTAAATGAACTCAGCCAGTACAACAATGGTTTTAGCAGAAGCCATATTGAAAACTGCGGATTTACTCGGTCTTAGTAATACTCAACTGGCTGCTGTGATAGGTCGCGATCTCGCTTCGATGAAGCAAATCGAATTCTCAGCTGTATTAGAACCCGCATCTGCACAAGGTGAAACTGGATTATTACTGATTCGCCTTTATCAAAGCTTATCAGCACTCACGGGCGATGATTCTGAATGGATTGATTATTTTATGAATGCATTCAATACCGCAACCGATGGTGTCCCGATTCAGCAAATTCAAACTAGAAAAGGCTTAGAGAAAGTCTTAACAGTTGTTGAAGCCCTAAACAATCGATGATTTATTTAAATCATTCTTTTAGCGAATCAGCTTCAATTTGCTTGATTAGAAATTCTGATCATCATTAGCATCACTTCCGTTAAAAACACAGCAAAGATTAAAATTTGTGCTCAACAAACCACCACAAACATGATTCACAATCAAATTCCTAGCCGTCAGAAATTTAAAATATCTTCAGGTTAATCAATACATTAGATCTCTTGCGAAAGTAAAAACCACCTCAATCTAAGTTTCATGAGATATCAGAACTTAAATCGTTTTTCAGATTCTGAATTTAAACGCTTGGTTGGCGTACCTCGACCAGTTTTTACCGAAATGGTAGATGTTTTAGAAAAAGCAGAATCACTCAAAAAGAAATCAGGTCGTCCTCATACTTTAGCTATAGAGGATCAGTTGTTATTAACGCTCAATTACTTACGTAACTACAGTACTCAACTGGAATTGGCGGCACACTACCATATCGCTGAAAGTAATGTGAATCGAACCATTAAAAAGGTTGAAGATGCATTGATGAAATCAAGATGTTTTACTCTGCCAAAACGAAGCATTACCACAGCAGACGAACACTTTAACTGGGTCATTATCGATGCGACAGAATGTTCAATAGAACGCCCGAAAAAAAAATCAGAGTAAGTTCTACAGTGGTAAAAAGAAGAAACATACGCTAAAAGCACAAGTGATCTATCATCCGAAGAGCAAACAAATCATAGGGCTAGATATATCGAATGGCAGTCAGCATGACATTAAACTGGCAAGAAAAACGGTTAAGAAATTCAAACATTGTGAATATGTTATGACCGATTTAGGGTACTACGGATTAGAGCAAGATGGCTTTAAATTATTGATGCCAATAAAGAAAAAGAAGAATATACCCTTATTTGATGTTGAGAAAAAGTACAATAAAATGATTGGAAAAATACGAGTTGTGATCGAACACATCAATAGTCAATTGAAGACATTTAGAATATTAAGTGAACGCTATCGAAATAGACGGAAAAGATTCGGTTTACGCATTAACTTAATCGCTGCACTGGTAAACCGGATAAATTTTCAATAATGACTTTCGCAAGAGATCTATTATTTAATGTTAAAATATGTAAAAAGATCCAATTACATCGTTGACAGCTCAAGCGATACCCAGTTAAGCTAATTGAACACAGCAAAATCTGTGTACAGGCGTGAGAACCTGTTATATTCTACAAGCGCAAAACAATGTCGCTTATGCGGCTATTTTTTTGTCTACTGTTTAGCAGTCGTTATGGCAGCTTGACAGGGCAGCTTTATGCTGGCCGTACCTTGTAGAACGGTATTCTCACCCCTGTTTTGCTGCCACCATTACCGTGAGAAGTAATGGGGGTAAGTATTAAACTTATCTACAAGGAAACGACTATGAACGCAATTCTTCATGGTGCAAATACGTGCACATCTAAACAACAAGCCTCGCAACTGATTGTTGAACTGGGCAAATCAATTTCAAATCCTCAACGTCAAACACTTGCCAATCTTTATATTGCTGTTGACACTGCAAACTCCCTGCTCAACGAACTTGAACAAGCCCATGAAATCATTCGTCAATGCATGCATGAAATGACTGATGAGCAAATTCTTAAAGTCGCAAAGCTCAATCAAAATAACAATTTATCGTCGCTCTGGGCATTTCGTACACATCAACGTCACAAGATGATTGAACGTGCACAACGTGTGCTACGTGGGGCGAATCATGTCCAAGACCAATAAGAATAATCATCTTCTCGTATCTGGAGACTATCCTCTCATTGCTTCGCCAACGCTTGCAAAAGCGTTTGGCGTGGCTGCCGCCAATTTTTTACAGAAGTTGCATTACTTTTTAGAAAATAACGAAGGAAAAACCTTTAATGGAAAAAAATATTGGTTCCATAGTTATGAACAGTGGCAAAGCACGCTTGGCGTGTACAGCATCTCAACAATCAAACGAATTGTTGCAAAGTTAAAGCGAGCTGGGATTCTTGTGATTGAAAAGTTAGCACAAAATAAATGGCTGTGTCTTTGTACATTAATGTCTTAAACTAGCAAAGTGTAAAATCAACAACTTACATCAAATCTAATTAAATAAATCTACATTACAGTTCTAAACTCAATGAATTTTTCAGTTTAGAAAAATAGCAGTTTTTACAATATAGTTGTAAACCTAGCTTTTCCAAATTGGTAAAACTTCTTGATTAGGTGTCTTGAAAAACATACCAAAATTCCAAGTTCCTTTAATTTGTCGCCAACAACAATAAGTTAAGAAATCTTCACTACGTTGACCAATTATCCAATTACCCCAACCAACCTCTAAGACATCATCGGAGAAGCTACCAAATGCAACACCTATTGCTAAATCGCCCCAGTGTGCTAGTTCAGGGTGTGATTCACGTAGTTGAGCAATATCTTTTCTGTCTTGTTCACTCCATTCGCCATGATCTGAACCAGGGGTCGTCTCAGGAAACGGAAAATATAGCACGCTAAGGATTTTCACTCCGACTTCTTTTAACGATATCCAACACGGTATTTTTGCTTAGATTGACCAGCCGACCGACTTGTCGATAAGAGTGTCCAGCAGACACCAACTCCAACACTTTAGGTGCCAGACGATCTGACTTGGT
>NZ_ATGG01000056.1 GCF_000413855.1 Acinetobacter gyllenbergii CIP 110306 = MTCC 11365
TCGTCGTCCTGGTCAACGCACCAAGTCAGATCGTCTGGCACCTAAAGTGTTGGAGTTGGTGTCTGCTGGACACTCTTATCGACAAGTCGGTCGGCTGGTCAATCTAAGCAAAAATACCGTGTTGGATATCGTTAAAAGAAGTCGGAGTGAAAATCCTTAGCGTGCTATATTTTCCGTTTCCTGAGACGACCCCTAACTGAAGACATTGACGGTGGATGGGCTGCAATGGGAATTAAAACCTCTACAGAGTTCACAGCGGGTTGCAAGCGTTGGGTTGAGTTGAGGTTATCGGATTGGAAGTGGAGGGCTGCCATATGATTGCCATCTCTGACATAGCGTTTTAAGGTATTTTTCTAGGGCGTATTGATGTTTCAACGTATTAACAATCATACGAACAACCTCATTCTCTCAGGTCATTTTCTTCTTGCCGATGGGTGATTTTTCGCCGATAAGCACTTGGTGATACACCAAACCAGCGTTTAAACGCGCGCCGAAAATTAGCAGAGTCGTGGTAATTCAGTAAGCTGGCAATTGCCTCGACCGATATTTGAGGGTCATGTAAATAACTACTGGCTTTCTCAGATAAAATCCGATCTCGAATCAGCCGGTAACTCGTGTTCTCTTTGACCAGACGTCTGGCCAGCGTACGCTTATTCATAAACAAGGCTGCAGCCAGATCCTCTTCACTCAGTTGCCCGAGCGGATAGGACAGCATGGCTTTTTGCACTTGGTAGGTGGTGCTGTGTTGTTGGGTCTTGAGCCGGTTGAGGATCATTTCGCATTGTTGCATCGCCAGCAGATAGCTATCGTGCTGCGCGGATGCATTGGCAATCAAGCACAACTCGGTCGGCACTCGGATCGACAGTTGTGGCTGATCAAACTGATAGGTACCGGCAAGATAATCCGCGTAACAGGCATGATGATCGGGGGCGGGATGGCTAAACTGAATCACCGCCTCGGTCAGCGGTCGTCCAACAATAAATTCGGCACATTCCGAAAAAATCACCGCAACAGTTTCGGACAGTAGCCGATGTACTGCATGACTCAAGGTCTGCTCAAAGAAAATCAAGCA
The DNA here is from genome assembly GCF_000413855.1 of Acinetobacter gyllenbergii CIP 110306 = MTCC 11365. Lineage (GTDB taxonomy): Bacteria > Pseudomonadota > Gammaproteobacteria > Pseudomonadales > Moraxellaceae > Acinetobacter > Acinetobacter gyllenbergii. Next base: position 1,073 of record NZ_ATGG01000056.1, read on the forward strand.
GGTCGTCCACTCAGCATTGGTGTGTGTTTCGAGCCTAATCAAACTCATACGGGTCGGCAAAAAAGTTTGAAACGCTTGTAACACGGCCAATAAGTTCGGGCTGCTATTGATTAAAAAGCCCATCGAGCCATGTGTTGACGGCGTGAGCCGCTGCCCTAAACGCAAGCCAAACTGATCGGATGCGGACAACTCCAAGCTATTTTGTAAGATTTGAATCTGTTGGCTGGCCGTGATCATCGTGTCGTCACGCATCAGTTGTTCAGCGGTCAGCGTGGTGAATTTTAATAGTTTAGGTAGGTCACGCGCCTGCAAGTCCAGCTCTCGGCCAATCAGACGGGTATAGCTACAGGGGATATTAGCAGATTCACTTGTACTGGCGAGACCAGTCAGCAGACTTGGATGCAACATGGCTCAAACACCTCAATAACAGACCAGTATGAAAGAACATCGACTAGAAAAATGCAATCGACGATGGGGCTACAGCGCCATAATCGTCTTTTAATGACCCTATATTGTCAACAAGAGACCTGTAAGCAGTATGGATACATGTCTATTATGAGTAAAGAGGGATGGCTATTTTCATCGGCGTCACCAGCAACCGTATACCACACAGGAGTAGTAATAATGGGTCAAATTACATTGATCGAGTATGACGGTACCGCCACCGTACTTGACATCGAAGCGGGCAAGTCGCTGATGCAACTGGCTATCGATCACGGCGTATCCGGCATTGATGGAGATTGCGGTGGCGAATGTGCTTGTGGAACCTGTCATGTGATCGTTGACGGTGCTTGGCTGGCGGCGACAGGACAGCCCAATGACGAAGAGGCGCGCATGCTAGAGATGGTACCAGAAGGTACGGCGTCGTCTCGTTTGGCGTGCCAGATTCAATTGTCCGATGCAATGGATGGCATGGTGGTGCATTTGCCTGAGTTTCAAATGTAGTGACGGCAGATTTCAACAGCTGTTAAGCATCATCATTGAGGAATGAATCATGAAAAACATGCAAGCCACACTAAACCAAATTTCAGCCCTGCTGCCGATACCCATGCATTTACAAGTGAAAGGCATGCAGGTGTTCCAAAAGGTCAAGCAACGGGTGACACAGGCGCAACCGTTCCCTGATTTTGTAGAAAAGCCAATCCCCGATGTTGCCACGCTCAAGCTCGAAGACATCGATATGAGCAATCCGTTTTTATATCGACAGCATCAATGGCAGTCATACTTTAAGCGGCTACGCGACGAGCGTCCTGTTCATTACCAAAAAAGCAGTCCATTCGGTGCATTTTGGTCGATTACCCGTTATGACGATATTGTGTTCGTGGACAAATCCCACGAGCTGTTTTCGGCGGAACCGGTGATTGTGATTGGCAAGCCGCCCGCCGGACTGGATGTGGAAATGTTTATTGCAATGGATCCGCCTAAGCACGATGTGCAGCGTCAAGCGGTACAAGGTGTGGTCGCACCGAAAAATTTAAAAGAAATGGAAGGGCTGATCCGCAGTCGGGTACAAGAGATTTTGGATGATTTGCCGCTCGATACGCCGTTTGATTGGGTGGAGCGGGTGTCCAAAGAAATCACCGCACGCATGCTGGCGACCTTGTTAGATTTTCCGTATGAACAGCGGCACAAGCTGGTGTACTGGTCTGATACGTTGGCGGGCAGCGCAGAAGCCACGGGCGGTGAGATTAGCGACAACGATGTGCTTTTTAATGCCGCCGCTGATATGGCCAAGCAGTTTGCCGCGCTGTGGCATGCCAAGGCGGCTCAGCAAGCGGCAGGTGAGCCGATGGGATTTGATTTGATTAGCTTAATGCTGAGCAATGACGATACCAAGGATTTGATTCACCGTCCGATGGAGTTTTTGGGCAATTTGGCCTTGCTGATTGTCGGTGGGAATGACACCACGCGGAACTCCATGACCGGCGGGGTATATGCGCTGAACCTGTTTCCTGAGCAGTTTGTCAAACTGAAAAACCAACCGAGCCTGATTCCAAATATGGTGTCCGAGATCATTCGCTGGCAGACCCCACTGGCGTATATGCGTCGCATCGCCAAGCAAGACATCGAGATGCACGGCCAAACCATCCGTAAGGGCGACAAGATCTTAATGTGGTATGCCTCGGGCAATCGTGACGAGCGGGTGATTGAACAGCCAGATGCGTTTTTGATTGATCGTAAAGGTGCACGCAATCATTTGTCATTTGGCTTTGGTGTGCATCGCTGTATGGGCAATCGCTTGGCCGAGATGCAGTTGCGGATTCTGTGGGAGGAGTTATTGCTTCGCTTCGACAATATTGAGGTATTGGGTGAGCCAGAGTTGGTGCAGTCTAACTTTGTGCGCGGCTATGCCAAGATGATGGTCAAACTGACTGCCAAAGCGTAGGTATCAAAATAGGCGACAGAGGCATTTTGCAACTGTCGTCGGCAACAATTGATGCTGTGCATCAACCATGAACTGAGTGAATTCATATGCAAACAATCGTCATCATTGGCGCAAGTCATGCTGCGGCGCAGTTGGCGGCAAGTCTGCGGCCAGATGGCTGGCAGGGCGAGATTGTGGTGATCGGCGATGAGCCGTATTTGCCGTATCATCGACCGCCGTTGTCCAAGACCTTTTTATGCGGTGCACAACTGGTCGATGAGTTATTGATTCGGCCAGCCGCTTTTTATCAAAAAAATCAGATCGAATTTCGGCACGGGCGGGTGGTTGCGATTGATCGGGCAGCGCGCAGCGTGACACTACAAGATGGCAGTACGCTTGCGTATGACCAGTTGGCGCTGTGTACCGGTGCACGAGTCAGGACGGTGTCGCTGGCTGGGTCTGATTTGGCAGGTGTGCATTATCTTAGAAATATCAGCGATGTACAGGCTATCCAGCCATTTGTACAACCCAACGGCAAAGCAGTGGTGATCGGTGGTGGCTATATCGGTCTTGAAACAGCCGCCGCATTGACCGAGCAGGGCATGCAGGTGGTGGTCTTGGAAGCCGCCGAGCGGATTTTGCAGCGGGTAACTGCACCGGAAGTGTCGGACTTTTATACGCGGATTCATCGCGAACAGGGTGTGACGATTCATACCGGTGTGTCGGTCACGGCGATCACGGGTGAGGGGCGGGCGCAAGCGGTGCTGTGTGCCGATGGTTCGATGTTCGATGCAGATCTGGTGATCATCGGGGTCGGGGTTGTACCGAATATCGAGTTGGCGCTGGACGCGGGCTTGCAGGTGGACAATGGTATTGTGATTGATGAGTATTGCCGTACCAGTGCGCCAGAGATTGTGGCCATCGGGGATTGTGCCAATGCGTTTAATCCGATTTATCAGCGGCGGATGCGCTTGGAGTCGGTACCAAACGCCAATGAACAGGCCAAAATTGCCTCGGCGACCTTGTGTGGCTTACAGCGGACCTCGAAGAGTTTGCCTTGGTTTTGGTCAGATCAGTATGATCTAAAGTTGCAGATTGCGGGACTCAGTCAGGGGTATGATCAGATCGTGATTCGGGGTGATGTGCAGCAAAGGCGTAGCTTTGCAGCGTTTTATTTGCAGGCGGGTCGCCTGATTGCGGCGGATTGTGTGAATCGTCCGCAGGAGTTTATGCTAAGCAAAAAGCTGATCACGGCTGGTACGGCGGTCGATCCACTGCGGTTGGCGGATGAGTCGATTGCGGTACAGGCGTTGATGGGGTAGCTTAAAACTACATCAGGCTAGATTTGCATTACGCTGATTCAGATGTTAATCAGAATGGCATCGATAGATACCTGTGAGAGCAAGTCAGGTGCAGCTTTGGCTTTGTGTAATTCACCACCCGTGATCGCAAACACGATGGGTAATCCATACCCATCTACGGCAAGATGGATCTTACTTGTCTTGCTACCTCGACTTAAGCCAATCGCCTCCTGATCGTGAGTTGCAGCACGTGCATTATGTTGATGTGCCTTGACGTAATTGCTATCCATAACCCCTACTCTATATCAGAGTCAGTAGATAAAACCCTGAGTATGCTTTGGAAAAAACCTTTTGCTGACCAGTCGTTGTATCTTTTGTAGAGATTAGGCTGCTGACCAAACTCAGTCAGGAGGTAGGTCTAGCCATGGACATTTCACCCACATTCTGTAGAGCATGGCTTCTACGGTGAGCCGTAAATTTGGTTTGTGATCAATGTCCTGTTGCTTGAGCATAGGAGAAATCTTTGCTCAATGTTGGTCGTTCAGCATAAAGCGTGGCATGGTGGACTCGGATGGGGAGAGCTTTAATTCTCTGAGTCTGCCTCCAATTTGCAATCAATATTTTCAAACGTCAACACACTCTAATGTAAAAAAACTAACATTAAAAAAACACCTCTGCCAAAAGGTCTGGTAGCTATATTCGATGTCAAAGATGATCTGGCTCACCTGCTGCGTTGTTAACTCATTCTATCAAATTTTGAGGACAGGCTTGACATTTGGTCAATCGACCAATATATTCAAAATATGCATTTGGTCATTTGACCAATACCCGTTGAATTCTTGTGTGATATTTGCTGTGCCTGACCAAGGTGAAAAATATTGCTCAAGGTCAAATGTGATAGCAGGTTTACAGACATTCGATGCCTTTACAAGGAAACTCTCGCCATGACTCATATGATCAATATCCAGCCACGTAAGCCGCGGTTTGATTTAAGTGATGTTCCAGTTTTTTGGAACGACGGTGACCCGGTGTTAACACGCTTCTTTGATGCACTTTCTATTCACTTCCCCGATGGAGAGCGTTTTTTTATTCAGTCGGTGCGTAACTATCAGGATCTGGTCACAGATCCTAAACTGAGAGAAGATATCAAAAACTTTTTTCGCCAAGAAGCGCAACATGGCATTGTGCATGACCAGTATAATGCGGTGATGCAGTCGCAAGGCATTCATGTCGAAAAGGTCATCGCAAGATTCAAATTATTTATTCGGCTCTCCCAAAAACACCTGCCCGCCAAGTATCTGTTGGCCATGACAGCTGCCTTTGAACATATTACTGCTGTACTAGGCGAGGGTGCTATGGAGGGTGAGGGTGAGATGTTCAAGAATGCTCATCCCGCAATGCGTGCCATGTTCATGTGGCATGGGGTAGAAGAAGTCGAACACAAAACAGTAGCCTTTGATGTTTACGAAACAGCGGCAGGTGGGGGGTATTTCACCCGCGCATCTGCTTTGATTATCGGAACGCTACTGGTACATGCGGTGGTTGGCTCAGTTCTTTGGCATATGTTGAAAATTGACAAACTACAAGGTCAGCCATTGGTGCTTGCTAAGGGATTTTATCGCCTCTATGGACCACGTGGCCTGATTACCAGACTTATTCCACGCTATCTGGACTGGTTTAAGCCAGGTTTCCATCCTAGCGACACCGAAATCCCAGAAAAGGTTAATTCTTGGCTGGCTGAATATGATAAGCATCAAGACCCTATGGAAGCGTCACGAATTGTTTTTAATGTCCCCATTGCAAAAGCTGTATAGATCAGGAGAGACCGTGAAAGACTCGACTCGACTTGACCAAGTCGAGTAACCTGTCTTATTGATATAATGTTATGAGTCAAACTATGTTGAGTAGTGAATCTACGCGAGTCGAAGTTGCTGACCGCGAGAGAGTATTAGCCGCTTCTGCCAAGCTGTTTCGAGAAAAGGGTTTTGAGCGTACCAGTGTGCGAGAAATTGCCAGTGCTTGTGGTATTCTTCCAGGCAGTCTGCATTACCGCTATCGTAGTAAAGACGATATTTTGGTTGATATGATGCGGCTTGCTATTGAGAGAACTATTTACAGGATTGTTGAGGCGACTTCCGCGATTCAAGATCCACTCAAAAAAATGCAATCGGCACTGCAGACACATGTCGATATCCTTATGTCGGGTGACGATATGGTTTATGTGTTGTTGTTTGAGTGGCGCTCGGTACATGGAGTCGCACGTGAGCAGATTATTGCTGAGAGAGACAGATACGAGCGATATTGGCAGACAATTCTTGATGATCTGCAGTCTTATGGTTGTATCCGAAACGATGTGGATGCAGATCTGTTAAGACTGATTGGGCTAGGAGCAATAAACTGGGCTGCCACTTGGTATAAAGAAAATGGTAAGTACAATCTTGAACAGATCGCGGATGCGATATGGCAGATGATGACAAGAGGCATCCTTAATCCAGATTTTCACGAAGAGGCAAAAAACCTGTGACCAACTATAAGACTCCATCCCGTATCACGCACGCCATCGGGAGGCATTGTGGCAGCTCCGCAATTCGTGATTTGCTCGAGTTTAATGGGCTGAATATTTCCGAGGCCATGTGCTTTGGATTAGGCTCAGGGCTTGGCGTGACCTATTTGGAAATGGCTGACGCCCCTGTGCCATTTTTAGTGCATGTGCGGTCTTTGGGGTTTGAAGCGCGCGTATTTGAAAGTATCGGTATACCCTTTGAGTGGCAAACCTTCGAGTCACCCGAATCGGCAGCCACCGCGCTGGAGAAATGTTTGGATGCGGGTCACCCCACCCTGTTGCTGACGGATATTTTTTATTTACCTTACTTCAACAGCAGCACGCACTTTCCCGGTCACGCCATAGCCGCTTGGTCGAGAAATCCAGAGACAGGTGCGGTATTTGTCACCGATACCGAGCGTCCGAGTGTTTTGTCGGTGACGCGAGAGGCACTGACCCGCGCACGTTTTTCTACACAGCCCCCATTTATTCACTATGGCAATATGTTCACGCCCACCGCGTTTCAAGGCGAAATTACCCCCGAGATGATTACCGGTGTCATCCATGACAACGCCAAGTCATTAGCTGTGAGTGGCATATCGGCACTGGAAACATGGCTGGCCGAACTGAGTCGTTGGGGAGCCACAGGCGATTGGCACTGGACGACCCGATTTGCCTACCAAATTATTGAAAAGCGTGGCACAGGTGGCGGCGGCTTCCGCAAAATGTACGCTGAATTCCTTGATGAAGCGGTTCACTATGACGCAAGTGTACAGCAATATCGACTGCCCCTGTTAATGAGGGCTTGCGAAAAAGCATGGACGGCATTAGCCATGTGTTTGAAGTCTGCCTCGGAAAGCACAAACTTTCCATATGCCGCCATTGAAGAGGCCATTGTGGCGGTGATGCAGGCCGAACGTAATTATACAGATGCCGCCCTTGCACTTTGAGACGTGCCGCTAATTTTTTCGCAATAAAATCAGCCAGCAATGGCGGGAGTTCAAAAATGGACAGTAATAACACGGCACACCTGACCATGGCTAAGGCGTTTTTTGGTACTAATCACCCTTTATTCAATATGTTCAATATTAGTGTTGGTGCAGTGAGCGATGGTCATGCCGAGATGACGATGCCCTTCTCTGAGCAACTCTCTGACCGTAAAGGCTCACTGCATCGAGGGGCTTTGGTGACGCTGCTGGATACGACTTGCGGCTTATCTATTTTTTCGTCATTGCGGTCGTTAGAGCCGATTGCCACTATTGATTTGCGTGTCGATTTTTTGCGACGTATTCCCTCTGCGGTAGGTTTAAAGGCGATAGTGGATTGCATTGGTAGAACCGATACGGTGGCCTTTATCACGGGCCGAGCGGTTGCAGAAGACAGTGGTGAGCTACTGGCTACTGTCACTGGTTCTTTCGCAATCGGCACGATGGGACCCTCTTTTGACAGCAATGAAGCGCGAGGCGAGTGATATGAGTATAGTAAATCAGATGAGCGCGGAAACACCCCCACTAAAATTGTGTGACGAGCCTTTTGTCGATTTTCTAGGTTTTCGTGAGGAAATGCAACATGGAGAAATACAGTACTTTATGGACTTTCGTGATTCGCATATCGGCAACCCGATGATTGGCACGTTTCATGGCGGCATTCTCGCGAGTTTTGGTGAAGTGGCCGCCGCCGCCTATCTTGCCCGTCAGCGTGGTGATAATGAGCTGCCCTTATGCTCCACGATGACCTTTGATTACCTGCGGCCAGCATTTATAGGTACGTTACAGGCAGTCCCCAGTATTGTTCGTGCGGGTCGGCGCATTACGACAGTATCGGTTCAGTTACTACTTGATGGCAAGTTGGTTTGTATCGGTCGATTCCTGTTTACGGTTAGCAGCAAATAAAATTGGAGCAAGCTCAGTTCAGGATGCCGACCCTGTTTTACTCAGAAAAATTTTCAATAGATAGACAAATAATATCAAATAGCTGGAACTACTACTGATACCGATACAGCGTTGGCGCAGAAATCCCAAACTCCTTCGCCAATGCTCGCTTGGTTTTGTAGTCGCCAGATTCAAGACGTTGATGCAGCAGAGCCACTTGTTCAGGAGTCAGTGACGGCTTACGGCCCTTGTAGGGGTCGTCTCAGGAAACGGAAAATATAGCACGCTAAGGTTTTTCAATTGCGCGCAATGGCCTAAATTTTCCACCACCTATCTTGGCTTTGCT
>NZ_ATGG01000057.1 GCF_000413855.1 Acinetobacter gyllenbergii CIP 110306 = MTCC 11365
TGGAGAGCTGTCGTAGCCTCTACACGTCCTCGTAAGCTGCCTTTGCCGTGAAGTTTGGCCACATACTTAAAGATGTAGGTTTTTACGCACTCCAACCCTCCATGTCCTTTTTTGCCTTGCACGCCTGCACAATCTGAGCTTCATAGCGAGTGCCTTTAAATCGCTTATAGATCTCGCCTAGATCTGCTTCTTTGTCGGTGTGATGAATCGCGTTTAAAGCTTGCTGAAAATCATTAGTCAGTTGCTGCGCTGCATTTGGTTGAGCATTTTGGTTTTGCTGCTGGCGTTGTTGTTGAGCAGGTTGTTGGTTTTGATTGTGTTGCTGATTTTGAACAGGGGCATTCTGTTGATTGTTACGGGTCTGTGCATTGGTTTGCTGATGGTATGCATCAGTATCGGCATCTTGAGTATCATCAATCAGGAACAGGCCATTCAATGCGTATTTACGTGCATAAGAACTGGATGAGCCAAATGTCTGGGCTACATCCATTCCTTTTTTATTAATCTCCACGCCAGCATGAGCGGTGGTCATGGTTTGTTCACCATGAGCATCGGTAAAGACTGCTTTAGCTGTAATCACCACAACAGAGCCAATCTCTTGCACTTCATCACTGACCACAAGGGTAGCGCCGTACTTTTGCAATAGCGGCTTAACACCTTCAAGAATGTCTTCTAGGCTATCCCGTATTCCTGCTTTCGGTAAATACGCCGTAGGCAATGAATCACATGAGCAACTTGCTGTGCGCTTAGAAACGATGCTGAAAGATCCTAAGAACATCCAGAAGTGGGCTGAGTATTTGACTGCAATTGGCTTTGAGCAAAAGGGGAATGCAGCATGAAACTTGCAGAAACTCAAAGAAAGGATTTAGCAAAAGTAGTTGCTCGTCGTGACAAATTACGAGGAAAATACAATCGTAGTGGACTGTCAAACACTGATTACAGCGAGCTACTTCAATTAGATAAAACAATCGAGCAAGCGCTCAAGGTTGGTTCAAATGAAAAGTATTAAAGAAAGATGGAATGCATGGAAGCATCAATCATGGTTGATTTTGCTTCTAGGGTTAGGACCAACAAAATGTGCTCTTGACGACTATTCGAAGGCGAAAGCTATTCAAGCCGAAATTCATGAGAAGGAGTCTAAATGACCACAATCATTAATCGGCTGGAATGTTTTGGGTGGTTATAAGAATGACCTCAATGAGTATCGATCAATACCGCCGTGAAATACTCAAGCAAAGCGATAAACCCAAGGCAGCTAAACGCAATAAGTTCAATTCAAGCAAGGTTGAGTGTGATGGTCTGACTTTTGATAGTAAGAAAGAATATAAGCGGTACATTGAGCTTAAAGCGATGCAGCAACGTGGGGAGATTTCCAGATTAGAACATCACACAAAATTTGAACTGGCACCTAAAACAAAATTAGAGGGTGAGAAAAGGGCAAAGCCTGCAGTTAGATACTTCGCTGATTTCACTTACTACAATGGCGAAGGCACATACATTGTTGAGGATGTGAAGTCTGCAGCAACAAGAAAGTTAGCGAGTTATCGCACTAAAAAACACTTAATGAAAACGGTTCACAACATAGATATTTCCGAGGTATGAGCATGGATACATTAGCAACTAAGTTTGAACAATTTGAATGGTTGGCTCATGGTCTGACGGCGAGTTCACCAAATCTTGAACCAAGTGTGCGTGGCACAGGAGAAAAACCATTGGATTATCAAGATCGCTTGGGTGCTATTGCTTCTATGGAAACTCAACTTGCAAAGTCGGTAACGGCTTTAATTGTGTTCGAAGGAAAGGCTCAAAGTGACTATGAATATGTGCGCCAGCATCTAGCCAACATAATGATTAAAAACGCCGTGGCTGATAAGAAAAGAGAACCAGAAGGAATTGCTATATATCACTTGTCCTGGTTGATTGCAAAGATGGTGTTGGACTTTGCACTAGATCCAGAGCTTGAGGAAAATTACACAGCCAAAGGGAGATTGGCATATGTGGGGATTCGTGGCCATCAAATGAAAGTTGATTGCTATCGTATGACTTGGAAGCAATATGAAAAGTTGATGACGCTTGCGATTGAATCAGCCATATCAGAAGCTGGTAAAGCAATTGATGTATATAAAAGAAATACTTTTAAAGAAATTAAAATATAAGTATTCCTTTCACACGGAAACAAAGGTATATTTTTTCTATACTGGTCGAATTGCAAATGAAAGCATTGATTCAGATTAAGAGCTCTCATTGTGAGGGCTTTTTTGCTATTGGAATGGTTAAAAAAAATAATGTTAAAAATAAATGCGCCAATCCTAGTTCTTATTTGCATCGTAGTCGGTGGGGTGTGGTATTCGCTTGCAAGTGGTCACTCATTATTTGGCCGTAAACCATCGCGAATTGATTCTAGATGTTATGGGGTAGATGTACCAAAAACCATTAAATACAACCAAACTGAGAACTTTTGCTCATGTGTTCATATAGGTGGCCATGTAAGTAAAGAAGAGAATTATAAATATTGCGTTAGTAGATTCAGTAATTAATTTCAAGACCGCCGAAAGGCGGTTTTTTATTGTGGATGAATAAATCCACTATATCAAAACCATGAGATTTTAAAGAATTCCCCATTCTGGGGAGTGCAGCGCTATCCATGTCGGTTAGCGTTTTTTCTAACCACCTTCGGGTGGTTTTTTTATATCCAAAAAAAGGAAAATGAAATGACACTTCAAGAACGTCAAATGTATGTAACCATTATTAAGAAACTTTATGGTACTTCGATCTATGTAGATGAAAGTCAGATTACTGATGAAGTCGTTGGAATTGTAGAAACGATCTTAAAAGAGATTCGTAACTGTACTAAAAGTCTTGGTATTTTTATCTCCATCGTTCAAGGTCTTGCTGATGCATTGCAAGCAACTGGTGAAGCTTTACCAAAAGAAATCATCGAAGACATGTTGAAAGATCAGGACTTAGAGTGGATCCGCAATATGCGTAAAAACTTTACTGAAGCATTTGTTGAAAGTTTTGTTACGACATGGATAAACATTTTAACTGGTGCCCAGCAATCAACAACTTGTGTAAATGGTGCCAAGTTAAATTGGAAATCTGCTTTAGCGATCGCTTTACTGGGCATTTAAGCCTGAGTTAGCTCAATAACTTAACATCTGCTGAAACCTACTGATTATTAGGTTTCTTTTATTAAATAATAAATTACAGAAGGGCTATCGAGATGACAACCACAACAAATAATTGGTATCTAGATAATTGTACTTATTCAAATGGCCAATTGGTTTGGGACAATACATCTACTGACTTTGGAACACCAGCATCACCAATGGTAATGTATGGATATCATGCAGGTATTAAAGCAAATGTTGGTGATACGATTGAATTAATTGCTGCTAATCATTTGCTATCAATTGACAAAGTCCACAGTGGCTTCCGTTTAATGTCGACGTATAACTCATTTGACCTTGGTGGAACCAACTATGGTTTTAATAATAGTCATAATGGACACACAAATGCTTTTACTATCTTGGATGTAGGGGAGAGTTTTTCAACAATTGACTTACCTGTTAAGTATCAAATGACTTATGTTTCCACGACACAAATTGAGCAAGTGGTTACTTCTATTGATGGAACAACAGAATTGTATCGATATACAAAGACCATTCCTGAAATTGATGGGGATGTATATTTTAATTTCACTCTTATCTGCGAAGATGAGTCGGATGTTATACCGACTTCAATAGCTGTACTTTAATAGTTAAAAGCCCATCGAAAGATGGGCTTTTTTTTCGTTTCTGAGATTTGAAAAATAACAGGAATAAAGGTATTTCGTTTTAACGAAAATTAAGCTATAGTTTTTCTATACTGGTCGTATTACGGTTTATCCGTGACCAAGCAATGAAAGCTCATCGAAAGGTGGGCTTTTTTTATCTAACCCTTGCTTCGGTTTTAATAGCGATAATAAGTTTACATTTATAAAGGTGTTAATAACATGATAGCGATTAGTAAAAATAAGTTTTTCAAATTATACATCTTCTTTGCTCTAATCATTTTCTTGGGCATTACAAATACACATGCTGAAGGCAATTGTCCTTCTGGTTATTATCCTATAGGTGGGCAAGGTGTTCAGGGATGTGCTCCAATTCCTGGTGGGGCTAGCAGTGGAAATGCCAATGATAGCCCAACTTTATATCCTTCGGCTGAAATATTGTGGGGAGCGATAGCCTAAGATAAAAGTAAAGGTTTGAATGGGCGTGCATTTGGTTCTACAAGAAATTTTAAATCTAAAGAAGAAGCACAAATAAATGCATTAAAAGGGTGTCAAAAGGATGGTGGACAAAAATGTGAACTGTCACATACATATAAAAATGGCTGCGTTGCAGTGGCAGACCCGATTAAAGGAGGTCAAAAATCTGAAATTAAATTTAATGTTTCAGAAGATAAAGCTAAAGAAGCTGCAATGGTTTTTTGTTCGTTAAACAATCAGCAATCATGTCGCATTGTTTATTCTGGATGTAGTTTGTAAAAGGTAGAGCCATGCAATGGGTTGTGACAAACTAGCAGCACCTTCACATTCCATGTAATTCTTTTAAAAGCTCATCGAAAGGTGGGCTTTTTTGTTATCTTGAGAAAAGTTAAAAGCAAAAATTGGCGATTTTAATAATAATTATGTAAGCTAAGGAATAAATAAACCAAAGGATAAATTATGAAAATTTTAATCATTTCTTTTGCTGCATTGCTTACTACAGCATGCACCAGTTATCAACTTAAACCAGAAGTGGAAAGTCAAGAGTGCACTTATTATCACAGTAAGAAAGCAGCACCAATGCCACCAAGTGCAATGAATGAATTGAAGCAGCGATGTCTTGATTCTCAAAAATGATTTGGAATAAATAGCTTCTAATTAATGGAAGGAAAATATTCATTAATCTTGCGAAGCTATTGATTTTTGTTTAAATAGGTAATTTTATTTTAACCTCCTTCGAGAGGTTTTTTTATATGTTAAAATTTGATTCATAATTTCATGGATTAAATAGATGCATATTTGTATTGGCGGTGATCTAGATGGCGAAGTTGTGGCAAATCGTAAAAGCGCATATCTGAAGGCCAGTGAAATAGATTCAAGAAAAACATCGACTTACAAAAGGCAAACTTATTTTGTTGGTGAAAAATCATATTTTTTCTGGCTTTGCGATGAGTTACCTTTCATTGAGACTAGCAAAATAGCTAATAGATACCTTGCTGAAAAAATTAAACAATATTCTTAAGTTATGGTTTTGAGAAAGCATAAAAATTTTAAGTTGGAGTCGTCAAGAATATATTTATGGGTGAGACCTTTAAATATGAAATATGTTGGCTGTAAACATTCAGTAATAATTGTTCAACTCTTGTCAATATCAAAGTCATTAGCTTGATGATATTAATTGATTTCAGTATTTTAGTTTCTCGCTATACTGTTCTCAGACGGTATTGCGATTGGTTTAATTGGTCATGCCAAAAAAGAGGTTAAACCAGAAAGCCCATCATTAATTTGATGGGCTTTTTTATTCAATCAATAAAACCATAGGTCGTAAACTTAATGTAAACATTGTTGTGTGATTGTCAGATGTTGATTAAAACGCTTGATAGTAATTCTTTAAACCATTAAATAAATCTAATCGATTGTTTTACAAGCAATCAAGGGTTTTGCAATGATGCTCGAATAGATTGAACGGATGCTTAAAAATTTATTAACATGAAATTCTGAGAATCGATGATGCAAACTGTTTTTATTGCAAAACTAAAAGGGAAAAAATTTACATTCACCAAATTTAAATCAATGACTGAAGAAATATTTTGGTTCTATAGTAAATTTTGTTTTAATTCAGTCAAAGAAATCTATGTCTATCGGTCAAAGGACCTGACGCAAGATGAATTAGATGAACTTATTCGCCAAGCACGCAAAAGATTTGATTAGACCTCCTTTTGGAGGTTTTTTAATCCTCACACGCATTAGTGTAATACAAGTCAACTAGCGGATCTTACTTCGGCACATTAAAGCCTCGCTAATATAGAGCTCATTAGAGGATATTAATAGAAAGTTATCTCAAATGATTGAAAACAATACAAGCCGAAACAATAAGAAATTTAAACTTTAGTTATATTTTTACATCAAGTGTACTTTTTGAGCTTTAAAATGAGCAACTACATTTCTAACTTTAGAGAAAAAATTTGGGGCGAAAGCCTAAAACGCGAGAATGATGTACTAACCGCTTTTAAATCTCTAAAAAAGATCCCTGGTGGCTTATCGATACTTTCAAAAGTCGTAAGCAGGGTAGCGCCGTACTTTCAAACAGTGGACCCAATCATTGAAAGTTTGGATACACTCAAATGCATTGCGAACATGAAAATGCGAAAATCTGTAGAAAATCATATCGGAACTGTTCATGTTATTGCTATATGCAATGGATTGGAGTTTGTGATGGGAGTTTTAGCTGAGGCATCTGTCCCAACTCATTTAAGATGGTTACCCAAGGGGATGCAAGTTAATTACTTAGCTAAAGCGGATTCAGATATTAAATTAACAGCTACGATTGAAAGTGATTGGGCAATTGGTGATTTCGATATTAAAGTGCAAGCCCATAGAAAAGACGGCGTGTTAGTTGTTGATGGTGTAATTAAGCTTTGGGTAACTGAAAAGAAGTAGAAGGCAAACTTTACAGCAATTTTTAAGAGCTTTGTGGTTGTAAACTTTCAGTAATCATTGTTCTCTAGTTGTCAAAGATCAGGAAATACGCTTGTTGGTTCACGCTCAATTCAGTAAATTCACGAAGTCGTAGCGCTTCACGCTGATAGCACTACGATGGGTTTAATTTATTGTGACATGATTAAATTGAACCCTTTTGCCCATCAGATTAATTTTTGATGGGCTTTTTTTTATGATTAAAAGATACAGACTTTCAAAATGATGAGGAATCTTGCACTAAGCGGTTTAGGAATTTTAAAGTTCCGTAGGATGTTTTTTGATAAGATTGATCACTTTTTATAAAAATAAGGACGATCAATGAAAACTATTGAAGTGCATGAAGCATATAGAACATTTAGTGGTTTTGGTTTTACTCATATGTCGACTAATGAAAGCCCACCAGAGAACTACTGGACAGCAAATGGTCGCTATGTACCGTCAGTGTTTGAGCTAGACAATAGAGAATTTTATGTATATTACAATCCTAACTTGACGCAAGAAGAGGTTGAACAATTGAAGCAAGATTGGTTAAGAAGATTTAAGTGATTAAGCTATTACTGAGGCATCTTTTTAATATCTTTGGTGTGGCTGAAATTGGTAATGTTTAAGTCATCTTTTCCTTGAATTAGATTTAAGCTTTTAGTTACTTTTATGCACAAGAACATCGTACTTATAACATTAATTTATTAAAGCCTCACTCATTGTAAAGAATGGACATGGTACAAAAAATCTCCAACTAAGGAGAGAATTATGACAATCATTACTTTAAAAAATATAGTGACTGGAACTAAAACTCGAATTCAATCAATCATTGAACCAAAGATCAACATTGATTCTAATTGGAATTCTAAAATCACCCCGATTATTAAGTGGATTTATGAAGCCACAGGGGATGATGTACCAGCAGAATTTCTAGAGTTACTCAAAAGGCCTAAGCTTTATCAGGTTGTAAGTAAGAATGTACTTATTTACAAGATTGAATAACACATACACCTCCTTCGGGAGGTTTTTTTTATAAATGATTCATTGAATTTGGACTTTTTAATTGACCAAAAATCGTTAGAATACCTGCATGAAAAGAACCCGGATCAAACCTGAACTTATTGCCTCAATCTGGACAACTGAACAAGACTGTTTTTTGATAGAGAACTGCTCTTTGTCAATTGAAGAATTGAGAGTGCATCTTCCTTTCTCTGAAGAAGAGATACGAGTACGCAAATCTGTATTAGGGCTTGTACGCAGGCATAGACAGATGAATAGAATGTAAATATTACCTTATTCGTGTTGGTTGTTACCTTTCGAAATCTTAATTACAGAACACACTACATAAAAACATTAAGAATTAGAAACTTATGGGCTTTCTTTTGAGTTCGTTAGAAAAATTACTCTTGATGCTTATTCAATACTTATATTACTGTTTGATATTAATTCGACATAATTAATTTTTACTTTTATTAAAAGGAATTGATATGACTAAAGAGAACCCAATCAACCAAACTCACTTAATCATTGCATCCATCTCTGCAAGCTTTGCGAAAGCATTAGATAAACACAATCCAGGCTTTAAAGAAGAATTCTTAAAGCAGCTTGGGGAACATTATAAAGAGATCAAGAATTACTCCCAACCACATACAGAAGCTCTGGAGACACTCACTTGGACTAGAGACTTCTTAAATAAGGAATGATTGATAAAATTTGTTTTAGAACGATACAAAATTTTTATTGAAATTGGCCTAGATCAATTCTATTTTTTTATCGTAAAGGGAGTTAATTATGAAAAATATTTTATTAGTAATGATTGCATTGAGTAGCATGAGTCTAACGGCTTGCGCTGTTCATACAAAAGAAGGAAGTGTAGTAGTAGACCCAGGTGGTCGTCTAATTGATGGGCGATACTATGAGGGTCAAGGAAATGGTCGATTCTGCCCACCAGGACAAGCGAAGAAAGGTAACTGTTAGAACTAGCTGAGTAATTTGAATTCAAGCCCTGCCGATTCAGTTGTAATAAGCAGGGCTTTTTATTTAGACGCTGAACTATGTTTCACAAATCTTTAATTTGAAAGTTATATATTTTTTGTTGTCGCGGGTGATTGCAATATTGGTTAACAATAATCACAAAACAGTCAATAAAGTTTACTTAACATCCATATTTGATCTTGCATACTCAGGACTCTACAAGGAATTAGAGGGTAGAAAAATGCCACAATATTTACGTATTGCTGATAATATTTATAAGCGTTTTGAAGGTGATAATAAATTTATCGCACCACTGGAGGATTGCTTAAATCTAGTTATTAATCAACTGCGTGAAGAATTAAGAGATACTGATCTAAAGTTGATGTATACCCAAATTAACTTCGTTAAGGGTTTTCAAGAAGAGCCACCTAGCGGGCATTTAAATGTATTTGTGAGTCTAGTTCCCAACCCTGAAAATAAAGATCAATTCGTATTGTGGTTGTCCAATCTCATTGAAAAAATTACTGAAGGTGGAGTTAAAAAACTGCCACCCAAAATTGGAGATATTCCACCAGATTTAAATTTCGATTCGGATATTTTAAAAGTCCTATCCAATACTTCAAAAGCAAAAAAATCACCAGAGGAAATAAAGGCTTACTTTAACAGCCAAGAATACAAAAGACTTAATTTAAACTAGTTCTTTAGTTCTGTTAGATATGTTTTGCTCTTCGAACCAGTGGTACATATCTAGCAATAGCTGAATTTCAGCGAACCGCCCAGCAGGCGGTTTTTTTAATGGATGAAATTTATGAATGAAGTCGGATTTGTAATTCAGCAACGCCCGTACCCACCTGAATGGATCTTTGCTCAAGACACTCCAAACTTTGCACCAGCACCAGAATTATGGAGATGGATAAAGACTATTTTCCTCAATCCTGAACATAAGCTTTTCAATCCAGATCATGCACATCGGGGATCGTTCTACTATCCGCAGATCGCCGTGATGTGGGCGAAAGGTGGATTTCAAAAACAAGGTCGATTTGTTGTTGGTCAAACTGAAAAGATCATGATTAATGCGGGTGGATGGAAGAAAGAGCGGCAAGAAGAACAGTTTTATCAATGGTTCAATGATTTGCCTGATTACTTAATCACGATTGATGCAACGTATGCCCAGCATGCTATTTGGCCTTTGCTGCGATAGCAATGTCATTGTTTTGTGTTATTGGGCTTTTCTTTATTGAGATGCCAGATAAGAACCGTGACCTCGTTAACGTCGCTCTGGGTGCAATTCTCGGATGGTCAGGCTCGGTAGTTGCGTTCTACTTCGGTTCGAGTGATAAACAACGAAAAGAAGAAGATACAGAAGCCCGTTATTAATTAGTAATTATGAACTCGACCGCCTTAGGGCGGTTTTACTCCTATCAATTTTGCTATCACAACTAAACATTATTGTTGATTCGATATTCTGTATTTCACAGAAAATCAGTGTTAAAAATAAAGGAGTTGTTCAAGTACTACAGAATAGCTCTTAAGGGCAATTATTTGAATAACCTAAACTTTTAAAGCAACTAAAACATAATTTTAAAGGAGTTTACTCATGGTAAACAACGCAGTAGAAATGCTATTTGAACAATTAACAGATACTAGTATTCCAGAAGGCCATGTCGCACTAGTACGTATTCAAAATGACGTATCTTATGATCAGGTTATGACTAATCTTGAACAGGTTGATGTGTTGCCTGGATTTAGTGTAATTGGGGTTACCAGTATTCCTAATCCTGATACATCAGATTGGGAACTGACCAACTGTACGTATGAGAATGGGGTATTGAGTTGGACAGAGGGGCAGCTTGATTTGGGAACCGAAAATTCCCCAGACGTAGTTTATGGTTATCATGCTGGTATTCAGGCAAATATTGGTGACAAGCTTGAAATGATTGTTCCTAATGTGACAACTTTAGCTAGAGTATTGAGTGGTGCAAGATTAGCAGATGTGAATGGTGTCGCAGCAGGCCAATCCAATATTGGATTTAATTCAGGCAATTCTGAGCAGGGATTAACTCTGGAAGGCAGTTCATATCAAACCACGGACTTGCCTGTAAAATACACAATGACTTATGTATCAGCAACTGCTGTGGAGCATGTTATAACTTCAACTGATGGAATGATTGAGCTGTTCCGTGAAACACAAAGTATCCCAGCATTTGTGGGAACCGCGTATTTTAACGTGATTGCTACTGTCACGGACGAAAACGCAATGTTTACCACAACTATTTCGGTGAGCTCAAGCTGAATTACTACAAGAAATGACCTTAATTAAGGCCAATATGTAAACAAGGGTGAGTAGAAATTAAAGCACCTTAGGGTGCTTTTGTTTATTTCCACTCATCTGATTTAGCAATAATTTATAAATGTCTATTTATACTAAACGTTCAATTATAAAAAAGGTGAAATAAGTGAAAAGATTAATAATTGGTACATTAATTAGTGTGGGCACCATAGGAAGTGCTTTTGCTGCCTGTACTTATAACTTTGATGCAACTCAAGCAGAAATTTCCACTGTATATCCAGGCTTTGAAAAGTTTCCTATCGTTTCTGGACAGAGTACTGGATTGAGTTTATCAGCTACTTCTAAAATGTATGTAGCCGCTAATAGTCAAGCTTTACAAGGTAAAGTAAATGTGATTATCCCACCACAATCAGGGATTTTTGCTTATGAATATAAGTTTAAGGTTCCATCCGTACTTTTACCCAATAGTGAACAAATAATGACATATCCAAATTTTGCAGAGGGAGCTTATGCTGGTGGTAAATATCAGTTAATTGCTATGTACACAAATCATTTACAAGGTTCTGCAAATCCTAATAGCGTAGCTTTTATCGTAGGAAGTACGAAAGATGGTTCAACTGGATTATTAGAAATCCCAGTATCTAATACTGCAGATGGATATCAGTACATTGGCTTTTATGTAAATCAAGACACAAAACAAGTTGGTGTGATTTTTAATGGCATAAACAAAGGGTACATTTCAAATCATGTTGACAAAATTCAAGGATTAACGTTTACAAATGGATATAGTTATTTTGGATTAGATGCTACTTCACCAAATATTGGCCTTAGTCAATCCATAGAATTAATTACTGATAAGACAAAATTCAAATTTCTTTACCCATCGGGAGCTAAAGATATCTGTGGAAATACAATTTAACGTTAAAACCCGTCAAGTACACGTTTTTTAATATAAAAATTTTTCATTGCGCCTTAGGGCGCTTTTTTATTGCCAAGAGGAAAGTAAAATGGACAGAAAACCTTTTTTTGATGCTGCACGTGTCCTAGCGGGTGGCAAGCTCACACAGACCCAAGTCGATAACTTGAACAAAGTTGCAGATCAACTAAATCCCAATCAAGCAATGAAAACTAGTCGAGTCGGGATTAACTTAATCACCAGTTTTGAAGATTTGCGACTTGCAGCTTATGACGATGGCGTAGGTGTGTGGACCATCGGCTTTGGTACCACGGTTTATCCAAGCGGCGTTAGAGTTAAGAAGGGTGATGTGTGCACCAAAGCGCAAGCAGTGTCCTTTTTTCAACATGATTTGCGGCGCTTTGAGGCTGCAGTAAATCAGGCAGTAAAAGTCGTGATTAATCAAAATCAGTTTGATGCATTGGTGAGCCTGACTTACAACATTGGAGAGCAAGCATTTAAGGATTCAACTTTGTTGAAAAAATTAAATGCCGGTGATTTTATGGGTGCAGCAGATCAGTTTCCCCAATGGAATAAAGGTGGTGGTAAAGTTATGAAAGGCTTGGTACGCCGTCGTGC
>NZ_ATGG01000058.1 GCF_000413855.1 Acinetobacter gyllenbergii CIP 110306 = MTCC 11365
ACCCATCGGGGGCGTGGCGAAATTGGTAGACGCACTGGATTTAGGTTCCAGCGCCGCAAGGTGTAAGAGTTCGAGTCTCTTCGCCCCCACCATATTTAAGAGAGTATTACTACTTTCTTTATGATGAAGTCTGAAGGACTTCCATCATGCTGTTATAGAGGATTGGTGTAATGGTAGCATGACGGTCTCCAAAACCGTTCGTCAAGGTTCGAGTCCTTGATCCTCTGCCAAATTAATAAAAAAGCCCTTGTGAAAACAAGGGCTTTTTTATGGTCTAAATATTTCTAAATCATGATTATAGAATTTAAAAATTGATGAAAATGAATAAAAAGGATTTAAAGTCAAAATTTGATGATTAGGGTCAATATTAATATCGGGCAGTTGGACTATTTTGATGAGAGATTCTTAAGCAAATCAAAATTATCTCTAAGTTCAAAACTAGTCAGTAGGTTTAAATATGTCAGACTCCAATATACATTTTCAATTAGATGTTGAGTCACATTCAACAAAAGATTTCGGTTTATTCGGTCCTGATTCAATCACATGGAAGGTGTGGTCTCATCCTGCGGCTTTTGTTGGACTAACGCGATCTTTTTATATTGAAGTCTTGGGGAGTATGGATGCAGCGGCTGCTTTGGCAGATCGAGCAACTTATAAGTCTGATCCTGTCGGACGATTGAGTCGTACCATGTCGTATTTTCTTACGGTCATTTTTGGTGATACTGAGACTGTAAAGAAAGCCAATAATAGGTTGTTCAAATTACATTCTCATATCAAAGGTAATGTACCATTAACAGGGAAACATTATAGTGCACATGACCCGCTTCTCGTTGTCGGAACGCATCTTATAACTTGGCATTCCGTCTACTATGCTTATGAGAAATTAGTTGGGAAACTGCCGATTGAAGAAGAGCAGCAGTATTTTAAAGAGAGTATTAGATATCTTGAATGTCTAAAAGAGGTCTATCCATATCTAAGTATAGCATCAGTAAAAGAAAGTGCATTACAGCATGGCTACGATATCACGAGTCTTAATGAGATTGAAAAACTTCCCGATACGCGTGAAGAGTTTAGAAACTATATAAGATTAACCAATTCCAAAGCCGTCATTACGCAACAAACGCGTGACATCATTAATACCTTACTAGATCCCTCAGCCGTAGAGACAGATGATCGTCTTATGAGCCTAATACTTAAGTTTTATCCTGTACTGAAGGTAATCGTGGTGACTTTAACCCCCAAAGAAATTTGTAATTTAGCCGGTTTATCCAGATCTTCAGGAAAAGATAAATTTGCAATATTATTAGGTAAACTATTTGTGAGGACTGTCTCTATAGAGATGATTAAGGCGTTGTTTGAGAGCAGAATTGGAACAAATGGATATGTGCTCATGAATAATGCAATGAGAGCAAACAAGAGGCTAAGCGTTTCCTGACAGCGGCTGTTATGAAGCGTGATAAATAATTCACTTATGGTATAGTTTAAAAAAATATCCTGCCTGCATTATGAATAAAAATCCGACTGTAAATGGTGCTATTGCTGGGATGTTTCTTGAATTTATCTCAGAAAATCATCTCGATCTACCTTTGGGAAAAACTTATCTTGAGAATTGGAAAATCGATGGCAGAGTCTCAATTTTCGAGCTCGGGTTATGTTTGCGATTAATTCAGGAAAAATGCCCAGACTCTGGACTCGGAATGAAAATTGCTCAATATTTTCAACCAGTATATTCAGGCTTATTGGGCTATTTGATATTGCCATGTCAAAATTTTAATCAAGCAATCATGCAATTTAAAAAATACTATGCATTGATGTGGGATGGTTTTTCGGTTGATATCATAGAAGATGATGAGTTCGTTACTGTTAGTTGGAATGTACCAGCTTTAGAAATATATAAAAATCATGTTGAGCTTCTAGAAATTATAAGAATAGGTTATGAGCTAGGGATAAGTTGTTTTATTAAGATGTTACATCAACTCACGAATGAATATAGCCTTTTACAACCGATCTTAATTAAACTACCAGGCAATCAGCCTGAAAATACAAACATTTATCCTGATTTTTTTCAATGTCCAATTCTTTTTGATGCTAATTGTGGTGCTGTTAGTTTTAATAAGGCTATATTAAAATCTCCCATAAATTTAAATAATACTTATTTTTTGGAGCTGCTCAATAGGCAAGCAGAAGCGTATTTAAAATCAATAAATCTGGCACAAAAAAATATTCATACAGATTTTGTTCTTAAATTTCAAAAGGTCCTGGGTCATGGGATTGAAGTGGGAACCCCAACTATTGAATATGTGGCAAAAGAACTGGCCATGTCTAAATCAACCTTATCTAAAAGACTTTTAGATCAAAATCTAAGTTTTCAAAGTCTTTTAGATAAGGTTCGATTAGAACTGGCTAAAATGTATATGGCGGACCAACTGCTTTCATTGGCTGAGATTTCAAATTTATTGGCTTTTTCTGAGCAAAGTGCTTTTAATCGTTTCTTTAAAAGAGTCACGGGGTTGAGCCCTAACAAATATAGGAAGTCTTTTCTTTAACCGCTACGGAATCGTTAAATCACTAACAGAATTTTAGTGTCCCATAGCAGTTTTGTGCAGGTTTTTGGCCTAAATCCAATGGATTGATATAAATAGGTTGACTAAACAATAAACCGCCAATCACATCTGATGCTGCAACTTCAACTTGTTGTTTAATATCTAAATTACTGATTTGAAGATTAGGGAGGGAGATCCACCAACCAGATTGTGTCTGTGGGTTATCAAAGCGTTGGGTGCTCAATTTCTGCCAAGTGATTGGTGCTGATTGTAATGACAAATAGAAGTCGCTGGTTGGAATATTTGCGTCTTTATCTTGTGCAAGTAATAATCTATGAACTGTACTAAGTGGCTGGTTTAAAACATTGATATTATTCAAGGTTAAGCCGATCGGAAAACCTACTACAGACGTTGTAGTGGCTTGTAATCCAGTCAGATCAATCGTCTTTGCTCGGTTCACGCTTATAGAAGTGCTATACGGTGCTAAAGTTCCTGTGAAAGGTAAACAGACTAAAAGTCTGACACATCCATTACTAAGTTTAGAGTCGGTTACGCTTATATTGAGATCTCCAGTAATTGTTCCTATCCCAGTATCATCCGATATATTTTCAGAATCAGGATTTGAGCCAAGCGAAAGCAGCCCTAATACCGATTCAGCACCAAAGCGTAACCCTACAATTTCTCGTAATGCAGCAGAGTTAGGATTCTTTATAGCGAACTCAAAAAATGGATTTTTAATTTTGGCATCTGTATTGGCAAAGTTATTATCAATTGGATTAACACCCGTCAAGCTTACATTGGAGAGGTCGATATCACATCCAGGACCTTTTGCGCCACCGCATCCAAGTTGCAGGCTTTTTATGTTTAGATTAGTTTCCATCTCGACTTGCATTGCTAATCGATAAAAACCAATATTTTGATTCGGGTTCCCAATAGTATCAGCAGCAATATTTTGAATACTAAAAAGTGCTTGGCCTGTTTCTTCAGATAGTTCTTTATCACTCATTGAATCCATTGCATTCGTAAGGTTTAAGCTAAGTGTAAAGAAAAACGCTAACATGGTTTTTTGACATATTTTAGTAAACATAAAGTTGTTCTTTGGAAGAAGAATATGTTTCTAAAATATGGATTTAATTATATGAAAGATTGATTTAAACCTCCTATTTTTTGATAATTCATGCATTTTTATTGCATATAGCTTGAGGAATTTAAAGTACTGAGTACGTTGATCTTACTAATGATTTGATTTCAGTTTCACTGTTTCAAGACCTGATTAATTTTATCATTCGTACTGGACATCCTTGGCTTGAAATTAACCCTTTGGCATTTGATCCTCTTTTGGATTATCCATTTACTTTACCGCGAATTTCAAAACAAAAAAATACAATGGTTGAGATCACAAACACATGAAGGGCGTTCAGCTCATATTTGTTTGACAGTCAATGACTATGATTTATTGATTCATCAAGTCAAACACAGCGATGCAATAACGGCAGGGCCCAGCCATCTGTTTCACCCCTTATTAAAACAAAAAGAGATTGCGATTTTGGATTATCAGAATCCTGCTTTCACTTGGCATGCATGTGCAGTGTATAAGCCGATTAGTATTCACTCGATGGGAATGAAGCTGTTTTTAGAGATGATTCAGGATTGGTTTGAACAAGAGAAATGATATTGGGTGCTTTATATACGTTTTAAATAAGATATAAATTATGAATTAATGACATATTATTATGAATATATTCATCAAAGAGAATAATAAGAAAAAATTAAACCTTTGAAAAATAAGGGTTAAAAACTTGGCATATTCATTGCAATATTTTGATGGGAATAAGCAATAAGGGATTATGAATATGTCAATTCATCTATTTAAATCGGTCAGTAAACTGGTTACAGGTATTGGGGCTTCTGAGGAACTCATTCATCATATCCATCGGTTGAAAATGTCAAAGATTTTGGTCTTAACTGATAAAGGAGTGTTAAATTCTGTAGCAGTAGAAAAAATAAAACAGAATTTAATCAATAATAATATTGAATATACGATTTATTCAGATATTACACCAGAACCTGAAATTGAAGTTGTACTCAAAACAAAACAATTTTTTGAGCGAGATCAATATAATGGAATTGTCGCTATAGGTGGCGGGAGTGTTATCGATACTGCTAAATGCGTTGCAATATATGGAAATAATAATGTGCCTTTGGATAGTTTATTTGGCGAAAATAAGGTTGAGCAGAAAGGATTACCTTTAATTGTACTGCCAACAACGGCAGGAACAGGTTCCGAGGTAACCAATATCGCTATTTTATCTGATACTGTAAATCAGGTAAAAAAAGGAATTGTTAGTGATTATCTACTACCTGATGTCGCCATTATTGCCCCAGAAATGACGGTAAGTTGTCCACCTTCGATTACCGCAGCAAGTGGCGTAGATGCATTGGTCCATGCAATAGAATCGTTTATCTCAGTAAATGCATCTCCATTAACCGATGCCTTCGCAATTCAGGCAATGACTTTGATCATGAAATCACTGCCTGCTGCCTATGCAAATCCAGAAAATATGCTAGCACGGGAAGATTTAGCCAATGCAAGCTTAATGGCTGGTCTTGCATTTGGTAATGCTGGTGTAGGTGCTGTACATGCTTTGGCTTATCCATTGGGAGGCCGGTTCCATATTGCACACGGTGTAAGTAATGCACTGTTGTTACCTTATGTCATGGAATATAACAAGGTCGCATGTTTAGATAAGTTTAGGATCATCGCACAGTGTTTTGATGAACCTATTGTTGGTTGTAATTCGATTCAAATCGCAAACAAAGTAATCGATCGATTATATCTTTTATGTGAGATGGTTAATATTCCAAAGGGATTGAATCATTTCAATATACCTAAAGAGGTTATTCCAGAGCTGTCAGCTGAAGCAATTAAAATTGAAAGATTGCTACGGAATAATCCGAGAAAGCTGAATCTTCAAGAGATTGAAAAAATCTATGAGGCGGCTTACTAAAATCAAAGGAATGAAAAAATGGATTGGGTAGATTTTCTATTAAATCGTGATCTCAATGAAATAGGCATTTCAAAAAAAATGTTTATTTCAATTGTTGATGCTATCGATGATGGTGTTTTCATTACAGATGAAAAGGGAATTATCTTATTTGTGAATAATGGATATTTACAGCTCACAGGTTTGAGTCGTGAAAATCTGTTAAACACCCCAATCCAAAGCTTGGTAAAACAAGGTGTTATTTCTCGATCTGTTTCTCTGGATGTGATTAAAACACATCAAGAGAAAACATTGCTTCAGTCCTTAAAAAATGGGAAAGAATTATTGGTTACTGGGCATCCAGTATTTAATGAGAAAAAGAAGTTAATTGCGGTTATTACCTCTGTAAGAGATATTACGGCATTAACAGAAGCTCAGAATGCACAAAGAGAACTGGAGGATATTAAAAATACACAGAAAAAATATTCAGGTTTAAAATCAACTACAGGTTTTTTAGAGCATTTAAGTGATTCGACCAATCGTACTTATAAAAAAGCCGAAAGAATAGCATCTTCTGATATTAAAATTTTAATACAGGGTAATACTGGGACAGGGAAAACTGTTTTAGCACGTCATATTCATAAATGCAGTGAACGTCGAGATAAACCTTTTTTAGAAATAAACTGTGCCACGATGCCTGAAGGATTGTTGGAATCAGAGCTTTTTGGCTATGTGCCAGGTGCATTTACTGGGGCGCTACAGAAAGGGAAAAAAGGATTGTTTGAAGCGGTGAATGGCGGAACGTTATTCCTAGATGAAATCGGTGATTTACCGCTTGCACTACAAGCAAAAATTTTGAAGGTTTTGGAGGACAATCGTTTTATTCCAGTAGGCGGTTTTGAATATATTTATACAGATGTTCGTATTATTTCCGCGACACACCATGACTTATTGGGCTTGGTTGAAAAAGGATTGTTCAGAAACGATTTGTATTACCGTGTTTGTGTAGCCACTTTGCATCTTGATGATTTAAAAGACCGCCTAAATGAATTGGGTCCATTAATAGAACTTTACTTAGAAATTTTCAATAAAAAATACAGATTGAATAAAAGTTATGCAGAGGAAACGATTGAGTTAATCAAAAGATATGCATGGCCAGGAAATATAAGAGAGTTGACCAACTTTGTTGAACAGACAGTCGTCATGAGTGAAATGGATATTATCCAACCGCTGGATATTCCAGCAAATATTCAGCAATCAATTCAAAAAGGACATACGTCTTGTACAGATCAAAGTCTCAAAAGACAGGTCGATGAGTTTGAATACAACATAATTTCTCAGGCTTTAGAGCGATATAAAACGACGCAAAAAGCCGCACAAATTTTAGGGATTGATCAATCTACTCTTGTGAAAAAGCGACAACGCTATTTAGAACGTTACTAAGGATTAAATATGGATATTCTTCATTTAGACACATTTAAAAATTTAGCTTATATCAACGGAAATTGGGTTGAGTCCTCCAATCAACAGTCGATTGAAGTCTTTAATCCTGCAAATAATGATCTTATTGCAACCATTCCAGCCTTAGCGGTTGAACAAATTCATGAGGCAATTCAAGCCGCTTCGGATGCCCTGCAGGCTTGGAAAATGAAAAGTGTCAAAGAACGGTCTGATCTTTTGAAAAATTGGGCGAGATTGGTACTGGATTATAAAGATCAGCTAGCCTCCATTATGACCATCGAACAGGGTAAGCCACTGAATGAGGCAAAAGGTGAGATTAGCTATGCAGCCAGTTTCATTGATTGGTTTGCAGAAGAGGGACGTCGCATGTACGGCGATACTATTCCTGCACCGACAAATGATAAACGGTTAAAAACGATTCGTGAGCCAGTTGGGGTTTGTGTCGCGATTACGCCTTGGAATTTCCCAGCAGCGATGATTACACGTAAAGCTGCTCCAGCCTTGGTTGCAGGTTGTACCATGATTGTGAAGCCTTCTGAAGAGACGCCTTTTAGTGCTTTAGCATTGGCCTATTTGGCGGAAAAGGCTGGAATACCAAGCGGGGTTTTGAATGTTGTTACAGGTCACGCACAAGAAATTGCACCCGTTTTAACGGCGAGCAGTATTGTAAAGAAAGTGAGTTTTACGGGCTCTACGCCGATAGGTGCTTTGTTAATGCAGCAATCAGCGTCGACGCTAAAAAAAATGTCACTTGAGTTGGGTGGAAATGCACCTTTGATTGTTTTTGATGATGCTGATTTAGATTTGGCGGTGCAGGGCACGATCGATAGTAAGTTTAGAAATGCAGGGCAAACCTGTGTGTGTAGCAATCGTATTTTTGTTCATGAATCTATTCATGATGCATTCGTTGAAAAATTAAAAATTAAAGTTTCTCAATTAAAACTCGGAAATGGTTTGCAAGAAGGCGTTGATCTTGGCCCTTTAATTAACCAAAAAGCAGTGAACAAAATCGTTTCACATATTGATGATGCAATTGATTTGGGTGCTGAGCTGATTTTGGGAGGTCAAAAGTCAGCAATAGGAACTCACTTTTTTGAACCCACGATTGTCATCAATGCCAATGATGAAATGTTGTGTTTCAAAGAAGAGACCTTTGCTCCGCTCGCACCTATTTTTAAATTTAAGACTGACCAAGAAGTCATTCAGCGTGCAAACAATACCGAGTATGGCTTGGCCTCATACATTTTTACGGAGAGCTTAAAGCGTAGCATCCGAGTCTCCGAAGCTTTGGAATATGGAATGGTGGGAATTAATACAGGTTTAATTTCGACAACGGAGGCGCCATTTGGTGGGATTAAATCCTCAGGATTTGGTCGTGAAGGGTCTAAGTATGGTTTGGATGAATATACGGAGTTGAAATATATCTGCACGGGAGGTTTGTGAATAAAGCAGCCAAAAGGTTGTTTGGTTTTTTGAAAGCGTAACGTTAAAAAGGAACTTTGAAATGGAAGAAGTGAAATTATATGCCATGACATGTGGCTGGATCACAATGCCTTATGGTTTTTTTATGGCTGGAGAAACTGGGAGTCTGGCGATTCCTGTTCCATGCTATTTGATTGAGCATCCTAAAGGGACGGTCTTATTTGATACTGGATTGGAATTGCCGCTGCAGTCAGAAGATGAATCTGTGGTTAAAAAAGCCTTAGGTGGATTTGCAGACTTAACCACTGTAGATTTTGTTCCAGGTGAGGATGTTGCAAAACGCTTGGAAGCATTTGGTGTCGATCCGTTAAAAATTAATTTCATCATTAATTCTCATCTACATTTTGACCATTGTGGTGGTAATGCCTGCATTCCCAATGCGCGTCTCATTATTCAGAAACGTGAATGGCAGGCTGCTAAAAACGAAGAAAATATTGAAAAAGAAATCTATGTACCGCGTCATTACGATTTAGGACATGATCGACTTGAGGTTGATGGTGAGCATGATTTATTTGGTGATGGTTCCGTGATGTTAATCCCGAGTTTTGGTCACACACCAGGACATCAATCTCTTAAAGTCAAAATAGAAGGCAAAGCTGTGGTGATTACCGCAGATGCTTGTTATTTAAAAGCTTCCCTTGAAAAGATGACGCTACCAGATGCCATGGTGGTGAATGATGCTCAGGCGATGTTAAATAATTTTAATTTATTTAAACAGCTACAGTCCAAAGGTGCCTTTGTCTTATATGGACATGATCCAGAACAATCTAAATTACTGACAGATGGATCAATTCGCAGAATTACCTCAGAGACTTTAGCAAGTCTGTAATCAACTATGTCATTTGTCATAGAGCATTTGATATTGGAAAGGGCTTGAATGCTTCAAGTCTATATAAATAGCAATCTGCTTTTCTCATGATTCAAAACAGATTGTAAAAATGGATTTTATCTCAAGGAATAAATTATGAAATCTTTCGTTAAAGCATCTACATTATTGGCTGCAGGCATTTTAACTTCACAGCTTTTTACCGTTTCGGCTCAGGCAGCATTACCAGACAGTTGTGCAAAAGATGCAAAAGGCCGCTATAGCCCACAATTTGAAGTGCCATGTAAGGCATTAGATGATTTTTTAACTACATTTAACGCTAAAGATGAACTTGCATGGGCAAAAACGTTGAATTATCCACATGTTCGTATGTCTGGTAATCAAGTAACTGTTTGGCAAACGCCAGAGGCGTATGCAAAAGATCAGGATTTGCAAAAACTTGCAAAATCGATTGGTTGGGAAAATACCCGTTGGGATTATCGTTACGTTGTGCAATCAGGCAGTGATGGTAAAAATAATCCGAATAAATATCATGTTGCTTTATCTTTTACCCGTTTAGATAAGGCCGGGAAACCGATCCCAGGTCATACCTTTGATTCCTTTTATATTATTACGAATGTAGATGGTAAGTGGGGAACACAATTCCGTTCAAGTATGGCGGGATCATTACATGGTAAATCAGCATATTAATGTTGATTTAAATTCTCCTAGCTAAGCCTTGGTTTGGTGAAAATAATAAAAAGCAAAGCTTCAGCTTTGCTTTTTTTATTATTGCACTTTATCTCTTATTCAGTTGTTAAGTTAAAATGATTGCTGGGGCATCTCTATTATTTATAAAACTAAACTAGTTCGGATAGGTTCGACCGTATTCAAATAGAGAGATGTCTCTATTTTCCTTTTAGATTGATCCTATAATTTTTCATATTGTCACTGTCAATAAATAAAATGCTAAAAAACAGCTCATTTTTTGCTTAATTTTAAATTTTTTGTGCCAATTAGTTTTTGAATAATAGAGTAATCAGCACCGCTGTTGATCAGTTTAGTGTATTCAAATTTGATTTCAGCTTGATGAAAAGTCACAAAAAAGACTTAGATAAATAAAGCCAGCTTGGTCATCACTGAGCTGAGGCTAGGGAAAAATTTAAGAATTAAGGAATAACAAATGTCAGGATTGTGCATGGTTCAACACAGATCGCATGAATTGAAGGTCTTACTCGAGAGAACAATCAGTGTAGTTTGTGCTGCGTTTGTTTTGACGCAAAATAAGGGGTAAGTGACATGATGATCATTCGCTATATCCAACAAAAAGACATCCATGATCTTTATCACTTGGCACAAAAAGCAGGTTTTGGCTTAACCTCTTTGCAACCTGATATGGAAATACTGGCTGCACGTATAGACCGAGCGATAAAGACGGTTGAAGGCAAACTAGAAAAGTCGGAGCAGGGCTATTTATTTGCATTAGAAGACATCACACTGCATAAGGTGGTCGGAGTGTGTGGAATAGAAGTTGCTTTGGGCTTGAAAGAGCCTTGGTATAATTTCCATGTGGGTACGCAAGTGCATTCTTCAGAACCACTGAATGTCTATAAAGCATTACCAACTTTGTATTTGAGTAATAACCATACCAACTGTAGTGAACTATGTACTCTATTTTTAGATCCTGACTATCGCTTAAATAAGAATGGCAAGTTTTTGTCTAAAGTTAGGTTTCTGTTCCTTTCTGCTTTTAGACAATATTTTGAAGAAACCATTGTGGCTGAAATGCGTGGCTTTTCAGATGAAAATGGCCGTTCACCGTTTTGGGATGCGGTTGGACATAAATTCTTTGATATGGAATTTACCAAAGCAGATTATCTGAGTGGAACAGGAAAAAAAGCCTTCATTGCAGAACTGATGCCGCGACATCCGCTTTATGTCGATATGTTGCCTGACGAGGCCAAAGCTGTGATTGCAGCAGTTCACCCAAATACAGTACCCGCATATAATCTGTTGATTGAAGAAGGTCTACGCTATAAGGGCTATGTTGATATCTTTGATGCGGGTGCGACTTTACAGGCTGATATTGAAAATTTAAGAGCGATTAGAGACAGCCATGTGGTGACGGCAAAGGTTGAGTCATCTGATCTGATTGCGCTTGGTGATGAGCCTTATATTGTTGCCAATGACGATTATGAAAATTTCCGCGCCATTCTGACGTATAGCCAGCCAGATTCCAAACAAGTGATATTGAATGAGGAACAAGCGCATCAGTTACATGTTAAAGCGGGTGCATCTGTACGGTTGCTCAATATCAATATTGCAAATTAGAACCTAATGCATTGTATTTGAGTAAATCGCTAATTTAGCGCTTAATTAATGATATTTATGCTGTAATTTTTTAGCCATATTTTTCTGTTTTTCTCGATGATAAATGTTTCTTCATTTCATGAATAACATAGATGAGTGCAAATTATGATTGATCATATGGTTTATATTTCATGTTAATTGGGTATTAATTAAGCGGACATGAAGAGCATCTTCTTCAACTTATTCATGAATGAGATATGATGCTTGCGGCTAAAATAGTTTTGATTAATAAAAAATAGATTTTAGCGTGTTGAGAAGGGATCTAATACCAACAATTTATAGATGAGGTGAATCATTTAAATTATTAATTTCAAAATAACTTTTAGAAAATGGAACTTTTAAATTAAAGCATTTTAAAAATAATTTATTGATATCAGGCAATGATAACGGCTGTTATACATTGGAGTAAGGATGACATGACTCAAAATAATGAAAAGCAACTTCTGCAAGGAGATCTGCTTGGCAGTCAACATATGACGCAGCAGGATGAAGAAAAGTTACAACGTTCTTTGACCAATCGTCATATCCAGATGATCGCCATTGGTGGTGCAATTGGTACAGGCCTATTTATGGGTTCTGGTAAAACCTTGAGTGTTTCGGGTACTTCAATTGTTTTAACTTATTTAATTATCGGTTTTTTCTTTTTCTTTGTGATGCGGGCAATGGGTGAGCTATTGCTGGCAAATACTAATTTTAAGACCTTTGCTGATTTTGCAACAGCGTATATCGGCCCTTGGGCAGGTTTCTTTCTGGGTTGGTCCTATTGGTGTAACTGGATTATTACCGCAATTGCCGATGTGATTGTGATTGGGGGGTATATGCAGTTCTGGTATCCTGACGTTCCTGTTTGGATACCTGCATTTACCTCACTGGCAATTTTAACCATCCTGAACTTTGTCGCCGTTCGTATGTTTGGTGAGTTGGAGTTTTGGTTCTCTTTAATCAAAATCTCCGCCATTATTCTGTTTATTCTTGCAGGGATTTATTTAATCAGCACTGGCTTTACCTCGCCGAGTGGTGTCAAAGCTTCGATGAGCCATGTATTTGAAACTCAATCAATGTTCCCCTATGGGGTTACTGGCTTTTTAGCAGGCTTTCAGATTGCGATTTTTGCCTTTGTCGGTATTGAACTGGTCGGAACCACTGCAGCCGAAACCAAAGATCCACATAAATCATTGCCTAGAGCCATCAATTCGATTCCATTACGTATTTTGTTGTTCTATGTCGGTGCCTTGGTTTGTATTATCGCAGTGACCTCTTGGGCAAAAATCTCACCAGAAAAAAGTCCCTTTGTGGAAATGTTTTCCTTGATTGGATTGCCGATTGCGGCGGGATTGGTCAATTTTGTGGTGGCGACGTCTGCACTTTCTTCGGCAAATAGTGGGATTTTTGCGACCAGCCGTATGCTTTATGGTTTATCTCTAGACAATGATGCGCCGAAAAGTTTTAGTAAATTGTCAAAAAGAAAAGTGCCGATTCGCGGTCTGATCTTTTCCATGACTTGTGTCACGATTGGAACCTCGATTTTATTTATTGTGCCGAATGTCATGACAGCATTTACCATCATTTCAGCATTGACTTCGATTCTATGTATTTTTACCTTTATGCTGATTATTTTGTCTTATATCTGCTATCGGAAAAAATTCCCAGAGTTGCATCAGCAGTCTAAATTTAAAATGCCAGGTGGTTTGATTATGGCATGGTTCACCATGTCATTTTTGGTATTTACCATTGTGATCTTAGCTTTAGATCACGATACGCTGATTGCGCTGGCTTTTTCACCAGTATGGTTCATTGGTTTGCTGATCGCATATCGTCGTAAAAAGAAAAAAATGCTGCAACTCGATCTGTTAAAAACCAGAACGGTGGATTATGTCTAAGTTGGGTTAAATCTATCGCTGTTTATTCATTTACAAGGTGCTAAATTTTTCCAAAAATGTTGCCGAGTATTAAGCATGAATGCGATTGTTTGATCCGAGCCTTTATTCTTGTACAAGAATAAAGGTGATTTAGAGATAAGTTGCTGGAAATAAAACTCTTTTTGACCGTGTGATCAAAAGTAGAGTGAGTTAAAAAAATGATATCTTCAGTTTTGAGCTTGCGCTTATTTTAGGTGGCGCAGCCAAACTGGAGCATATACCTAAGCTGCGCATTATTTCACATTTACAGTGATTGGCTTCTTCGGATATACCAGCAAGGTGTTAAATACTGGTAAGTTTGTTGGTGAGCAAGATTTTAGAAAAGAGGAGGACATCGCTTCTTTTTATAGTATAAAGTGCTTGTATGGAATATTTAAGAACAAAGTGTATGCTGGAAATGATGAAGTATGGCAAGCATAAACAATAGTCAGAAAATAGTTAATATTTTAACCAGTCTCTGCATGAATATTAAAGCCATCAGCTATTCTAAAAAAGTTCTAGTCGGTTTTTTACCCATTATTTTATGTATGAGTTGTAGTAATGGTCAGTCTGCAGCACAGACGAATTCAGATACTGAAGGGTTTGTGAAAAAATTGAATCCACAGCATCAATTTAAGGTGCATGGCTGTGCAATTAATTATAACGGCACAGATCTCTATATGAGTTCTACTGTAGAACCTTGGCTCAAAGCATTGGGAAAAAATTATAGAAAAGTGGATAGTACAGATGGAGCTAATTTAACCAATTTATATATCTATGATGA
>NZ_ATGG01000059.1 GCF_000413855.1 Acinetobacter gyllenbergii CIP 110306 = MTCC 11365
AAACTAGGACGGCGAGCGTTTGAACCGTCAAAACGCGCCGTAACTTGGTCAGAAAGTTCAGCAATTTCAGTCACGAGTTCTTTGATTTTTGCAGCTTTGTCTGATTCATCTAAAGCAGCAACCAACTCGATTGGACTTTCTAAACGTTCTAAGTAAGCTTTTAATTGAGTTTTAATATTTTGATCTAACATGTATTTCTCCAAATGCTAAGACTTTTAAATCAGCTAAATTCATTCAATGAGGCTATAGTACGCAAAAGTACTAAATAGGTAAAACAGTATGTTTTTATGAGTTTGATCGGATAAACCGAATATAGATTTATGAGACATCAAGCTTTTGGGTAATTCGAACACGCCGATTTTTCAAATTTTTGGCAAGTACATATAAAATTGTACTTATAGCAACTGCCAATATTGTTATCCCCCACAAGATCACATTTATGATCTGAGACACACGCTCTGCTTGCTGCGCACGTTGATCTAAAGGCTGGGTGACTGAGGTGATACTTTTGCCATACAACTGCTGCTGCATGACCCATAATTGCTCAGGCTTAAAATCGTAGCTTTTAAATTGGGTTGGATTCGTTTTTTCCGCACTAATCAATTGATTAACATAAATATTTGCTGTCTTTCGATCAACAGGTTGGTGCAATAATGCGACTTGTGCCAAGACGTAGGCTTTTTCAGTTGCCGCAATATCTGCTTGCTGTAAATCTTGTGCAATTTGACTTTCAACGATATTGCTTTGATAACTCATCCATTGTTGATAAGCCTGTTCAGTTTCATCTTTCCAATCATATTGAATATAACTAAGCCCCGACCAAAGCAAAATAAATGCAATGATCCAAGCCAAAAGCCGCTGTGACCACGCCTGAAAGCGCTGTTGAAAAAACTTAAATTTCTTTACCCAACCGACCAATAAAAAGGCACCAATGAATGAAACAAAAATTTTTAGCAACAACCAACCAAACCATGACAACAAACTAAAGAAGTAATCCACAGGTTGTTTAAATGGTACCAATTCTTGAACATGATAGGGCAAATCTAAAGCCTGAACATGCATGGAAAGATCAAAGAAACGATAGATAAATTCTTTTTGCAAAAATAATGATACAACTGTAACAACCACCAAGCTACTGGTAAGTACAAACCAGATCATCAAATGACGCTGACGTTTTTTTAACACATCTAAACGTTGGTCAATTGGTTGTACGCTAAAATCTTCTATGGGTGACAATGATCTTTCCTTTAACGACTAAAAACATCTCAAGATTTAGGTGGCTGACTATTCTCCAGCACGAGATGATTCAAACTCTCCTGTAAAGCACGCAAACGTGTGGTCGCTTCCGCACGCTTTTGCATGCCTTCTTTTTGGATTTGAATCACATCATTCACTGTTTTAATGAGGGTGTTTTGTACATGTTCAAGTGTTTCCACATCAATCACTGAACGTTGATTTGCTTTTGCCGTATCCACAGAGTTCTGATGCAATAACTCAGCGTTACGACGCAATAATTCATTGGTGGTGTCATCAATGGCTTTGGCAAGCTGGACACTATTCTTTTGCTCTTGCAATGAAATTGCCAAACTAATTTGATTCTTCCAAGCTGGTAGTGTGATGTTTTTAATCGCATAAAACTTATCCACCAACATTAAATTATTCGACTGAATAATCCGAATCATCGGCAAGGTCTGCATCGCAGATTGTTGCAGAACCTGCAAATCACTGACTCTTTTTTCAAGGTTATTGGCCAAGTGATTCAGATCATAGATCTGTTGAGTACTTTGCTGATCTTGCTCCTGTGTTGTAAGCGTCGAAATCTGTTGTTGAATATCTTGCTGTTTTAATTGCCCCGCAGCGATATAAACACCCAGTTGTTTATATTCATCTTGTACCGCATCGAACATTTTATCTAGCGTTCCAACACGTGCCTTTAAACCCGACTGTGAACTTTCAATCTCTTTAACCAATACATCAATCTGTTCTTTGGTGGTATTAAAGTGCTGATCAAAATTTTGCTTGGCACCCTTAAACTTACTCAGTAAACCACCGAAAAAACCTGAACTTTTAGACTTATTTAAAATACTTGACGTATTTAACTGCTGTGCAACTTGAACCACCTCATTCAACTTTTGACCTGTGGCATCTAAGTCCTTATTTTGAACCAAACTCAATAATTCATCGGTATAAGTCGATGTCTTGTTGGCAATATTTTTACCGTATTCTGCAACAACAGTCGTGCTAATATCGGCCAGTTCTTTATGTGCATCCATCACTTCAGCAAAATCTTGAGGTTGAAGACCTAAGTCTTTTAAGTTCAACTGCTCAAAACGCTGCTCTGGCTTAATTTCAAGCTCATGAGATGCTTTGCTAAGTTCTGAATCTGACATCATATTTCCCTCTTATTTCTGTAATGATTTTTTCAAATTTTGAATGAGATCCTCTCGACTTTTATCGAGTTGATCCAATGTTGCTGTCGAGTTAGATTCTCGACTTTGCTTTAAATAATATTGCCATGCTGGAATTAAGACCTGTTGTGCTTCTTTAAAACGATCCAGAAGACTGAAAGACAAATACTGTGACAATTGCATCTGTTTCATCGCAATATCATTACTGCTTTGTAATGTCTGTAAGGTATTGATTTTTTTAGATAGTCGCTCGACAAAATGATCGAGTACTTGCTGTTTGGTAAATTGAGGATATTCTATTAAAAACTCATCAGCAGCCTGAATATAGGCAGCCATCTGTTCCCTTAAACCCAATGCCTGCTGCAAACGAGACTGTGATTTTTGAATTTCGATCTGCAAGCGTTGACTTAAATGATTGGCCTCATGAATTAAACGATCAAGATCTTTGACATACTTCACCTGCCCTGCATCGTACTCAATATCAATCCCGAGCCATTTTTGTAGTGCATTAAAACGTCGTGTGCCCAAATGTTTTTTTGATAAAGACAGCTGCTGAATAATCTGAGTAATCACTTCACTCAACTGTTGATTCAGCTTAGGATCAACCCCATTCAATAAGACACTTTGGGCTTGTACTAAATGATCCGCATAATGATTGAGGCGATGCGGGTCATTGAGTAAAGGTAATAAGTCATTACGCTTAATCGCTAAAATATGTTCTTGATTTGACTCAATTTGCGATAAAGGTGTTAAGTCGTGCGGTAGCGTCATATTCGTTGGAAATCGTAAGAACAAATAAATTTGAACATTTTTAGTTGTAGCATGTTCTTAGGCTTTCGCATACTTAAATGTTGTTATGATTTTTAACAATTTCTGCTGACTTATCAATAAAAAACCCTCTCAATTACAATCAATAAAGCGGGTTCATGAATCAAATCATGCGTTACTCATCATTGAGGGCACATTCAAAGTTGTTTGGATTTTGTTTGCAGCGAACTTTTTTCAAGAAGTTCATCATTTTTGGATCATAAATTCCTGCCTTAGTGAGTGAGATACGTGCTTCACGCATCATCTTCATATAGTTAACTTGTTCTTCAGGTGGAATAACCATCCAGTATTTGGTTGGAATTTCTTTTTCGTATTTTGAAATAATATTAAAAGTACGACCAAGTTGCCCCGCCACCCATTCACGAGATTTCTGCCCAAACCCTTCGGGAAATTTATCTTTTCGAATAATGAAATTTGCCGATATTTGCGTCAGTGGAAACTTTACGATTCCACCTTTATCTCCCAACCCCTTATACAGTTCAAATGGTTTGTAGGCGACGATTGGTGCAGGCACAATATCAATCTGATGATTATTAAACTTTGCACCAGCATTGGTCACATCAACTGAAACCGCTTGCGCGCCAATTTGAGCAACCAGTTTAGGTTGTGCTTCGTCATAGGCAAACACCCCTACCTTCTTCCCAGCGGCTTTCGCCAGTGTATTGATATTTCGATCTGCAACAAATAGATAAGCTGGGCCAATGGTTCCCAGACCCGCAATTTCATAAGGGCCATTGATCATACTTTTTGCCGCTTGGGGTTTAGAGAGCAATTGATAAGCAAGAATTGCCGTTTTCAAATCAGTTAAAGCGCCGACTGCATCAAGTGAACCAACATATTTATTGAACTGTCGTCCACGCAAACCACTAATAATTGCGCCATCACATTGTCCAACTTTCAAATCTTCAGCGGCGACACGTTCATCAACATAGGCTCTTAAATCAATATCCGCACCCCATTTTTTAGCTTCGAGCGCATAATCCTTTGCCAATGCAAATGCATCACCAGATTTACCGACTGGATCAAATACACAAACCGTTTGCTTCGCCTGTGTTGTAGCAGCGAACCCGAATAATGCCAAAGCAATTAAACCATTTTTAATCATCATCTCGTTCTTCCCAGATAAGATTTGTTTTATCTCTTTATCTCAACTTATTTGTTGACACGATCCTATGACGAGATTTCAATTTTTAATGTATTTGCAGTCAATCAATCTTTAAAATCATTTCATTTAAGAATTTGCTTTCGAATAAATTTCACCGCCATATGGCTAAAACCAGATGCAAGTGAAATGAATACTTTAGTTTTTATCATGTTTCTATTGAGGTGGTCGTGCATAAGTCCCGATCACATGTGCAACAGGTTCCTCATCATCTAGCGAATATAACCAGACTTCCCCTGTAACAAGAGTTTTACCCACTTTAATTAACTTACAAACCGCCCGTATATCCCGATTGCCATTGGGTTTACGAAAGAAGTTAATGGTCATATTGGTCGTGACCGCCATCGCGACCAAACCTAAATGCCCCAAGATGGCAATATAGAGCACATAATCTGCGATCAACATAAGCGTTGGACCAGAAACAGTTTGCCCTGGACGTAGATCCCCTGCATCAACACGATAAAGTAGCTGTGCACCTTTGGGCGTAATCTCTTCAATTACACTTTTCTTAAGCGCCTGTGGAAATTCTTGCGCCAAGAATTCCATGATTTCCTCTTTCGTAGCCGCCATGCATCACTCCAATTGTTTATGTTATAGCTCTTCAGATTGACAACTGAAATCCAAAATCCATTGCTTAATCCGCTTTATCTGATAGTTCATTCAATACTTGCCAATAGCTTGGTGGAGCAGCTACATGC
Organism: Acinetobacter gyllenbergii CIP 110306 = MTCC 11365; assembly: GCF_000413855.1. Classification (GTDB taxonomy): domain Bacteria; phylum Pseudomonadota; class Gammaproteobacteria; order Pseudomonadales; family Moraxellaceae; genus Acinetobacter; species Acinetobacter gyllenbergii. The sequence continues at coordinate 5,097 of NZ_ATGG01000059.1, forward strand.
CCACGTTCACGTAACATCTGATGCATCCGTGGCAATTTAAAATACGGTACAGCTGCCATTAAATGATGTTCTTTATGATAGTTCACATTAATCGGTGCGACCAAAGCTCGCGCTAGATAGCCCGCCTTTGTGGTACGGGTATTGGTTAAAGCGCTATGACTAGTCTCCATTCCAGCATGCTCCGCCATTGAACGAACACGTAGGAACAATGGAAACGGGGTTAAATAAGCCAATACCCATAACCCATAGAGTTTAGGATGACCTGCCGCCCACAATGCTGAAAATAAAGCCGCATTGGTTACAATTGCACCGCCACTATTCTTTAAGAATGCTTTGGGATAATCGGTCCAATGTCGCCCTTCTTGAGGAATCCAACGACGATCATTCGAGACCGTCCATTCCATCTTCTCAATATCCATCAACACTCGGCCAACCGCAAACTTAAATCCAGTTACACCCGACAAATCCCGCATAAATTTGCGCATGAGTGATTTTTTAGTCGTCGGGAAACCAGCTACAAGCGATAAATCTGGATCGTCGACCGTAGAGGTTTTACTATGATGACGCATGTGATGTGCACGATATTTATGTAGATCATTCCAAATCGGGCGCGCGCACAACCAATCCGTTAAGGTGTCATTCAACCATTTGGTTTTAAATAAACTCTGATGTGAGGCATCATGCATGATAATTGCCAATGCCAATTGTCGACCAGCCAAAATCACCAAAGCTGCAATACACATAAGCAATTTACCCCAAGCAGGTAAATATTCCCAAGTGTTTGCAACCGCAGCAAATGTGCCGCCAATGACGGCCCATGTCGAAAACACGGCCCAACTGCCATGAACATCGGACTTCGCTGTTAATTCAGTAATCTCTTCGCGAGAGAATAAATCACTAATCGCCACACGTGTATTCATATCCCTATCCTGTATTTGTTTTATTTTAAAACTACACAATTTATATTTTTATTTTAAATTAAGTAATATTTCTGTCAATCTATTAAAATTTAATTTAATGTAATATTTGTAATCACTCGATTTGACCCTCATAGAATTTTCGCCAAGAGTTCAAACCTGTTTGATCCAGCTGTTGCACACTTTGCGCAAATTGTTCACGAAGCTGCACATCGACAAAACCTTCTGGCAACAATGGATCGTTCATCAATAACGAAATCGTTTGACGCCCCAATAACAATGACTCTCTAGCCGCGTCTTCCAAACTCAATTGATGTGCTGTCGATAACCATGTTTGGATCATTTGACTATATTTCTGATAATTCTGATTTAAGGTTTGCCTTGACCAAAGTTCAGGAATTGCAGCTAAGGTTTTGGCATCAAAATGACTAATTTGACAAAGCTTTGCACTGTTTTCTAAACCAGAGCTTTTTAATTCAGCGACAAGCTGATCAAAACCAATGACTAAGTTATCTGGACGAAGATAAATACCTTGTTCTAGCTCTTTAAAACCGAAATGCTTGAGTGCTCTTTCTCGACGATGCAAGGCTGTACGATCAACACGCCCCAATTCACCAGTAAAAACGGCTAAATATTGCTGATTCCACTTCTTGGTTTGTTGAATACCATGTTTACGATTGAGCATGACATTGGCCCATTCATGCGATTGAACTGTAAACTGGTATATACCACGCTCAATTGCTTCAATCACACCCTCACTCGAGAGTCGCGTCACAGCAACCCGAATACTGTTTTCACTAATTTCAAAAAGTTGCGCCGCAAGAATAATTTGCTTAATGGAAATCGCTCGTCCCTGAAGACCTAGCAATAAATCAATAATTAAGTCTCGAGCATTCATTTTCGCTATTGTCATTATGCTATCGAACCAGATTTGGGATGTAGAAAAGAAGAAGAAAAATTTTAGCGGAGAATCTCCCTTTCTGCAGTTGCAAAAAGGGAGATTTTTTTATTTTTTATAGGAATACAAACAATAAGATAATACCAAGCACGATACGGTACCAAGCAAACACACGTAAAGTATGGCGTTCAACAAACTTTACCAACGCACTCACCACCAACAGCGCTGAAATAAAGGCTGCCACAAAACCAACACCAATATTCAACATATTGTCTTGCGTCAATACATCGGCATTACGTGCTAAGTCAAAGACTGCTGCCCCCAACATGGTTGGCATGGCTAAGAAGAAGGAAAACTCGGTCGCTGCCTTACGAGACAAGCCTGCAAACATCCCCCCCACAATGGTTGCACCTGAACGTGAAGTCCCTGGAATCATCGCGACACATTGCGCGCAGCCCACTAAAAATGCTTGTTTGTAAGTGATTTTGGTGGCATCTGTGGTTTTATGATCAAAGTTTTTGGACTCAACCCAGAAAATGATTAAACCACCAATAATCAAAGCAAATGCCACTACAAGCGGGCTAAACAAGACACTCTTAATGAAATCGACCGCAAAAATACCAATCACAACAGCTGGAATAAAAGCGAGTAAGACACTAAAGGCAAAATGCCGCGCTTCTGCATCTCCACTAAAGAAACCTTTGACCAAGTCAAAAATCTTTTGACGATATAACCAGCACACAGCCAAAATTGCACCAAGCTGAATAACAACTTCAAATACACGACCATCATCAGAATGAAAGTCAATCATATGACCAAATAAAATCAAATGACCTGTGCTTGAAATGGGTAAGAATTCGGTAAGACCCTCAATAAAACCTAAAAATAAGGCTTTTAAAATTTCAATATGTTCCATAACTTACTCAAAAAGTAGGTAATACAAGTATAAAATAAATGGCAAGCTTACCCTGAAATGTAAGCTCTTTATGTGATTGTCACGTAACGGTTGAATAAACAGATTCCAATTCATCAAAGTAATGCATTAAATAATCATCAAACTATTTTTCTTTTGCATTTGTTCAACCACTTCATGGGTATCAAAGCCCAAACGCCAATACAAAAGCTCCAACACGTCTAATTCATCTTGGGTAATGATTCGATCATTCCAGAGACATCTTTCTGCAATCGACAGAATATTGAGGCGGTCACGTAACAATAAACCAGAAACATCATTTAGAATTTCAGCCAAATCAAGTGGCTCGTCTGAAATGTCGGCATAGGTTTGCATTTCATCTGCTGTTAGAAGCATTTGCAAAATGCGTTCGCGAACCTCGAGCTGATTTGGGCTATTGATCTGTTGAACATGTAACAGCGCATCAATCAAATGCACAATTTGCGACTTCACATCTTCAAATGCAGCAGGCAAATGTGCAGGCATTAAATTCAACTCTTGCTTCACCCGTTCCAACAATAGGGCATCAAGTAACCCCACCTCGCCGTCTTCTTGAATAATACAAGCCAGCTTAGTTAAAAACTGACGTGCAATACTGGTTGGCATATGTCCAATATTTTTACAGGCATCATGGAAAATCTGCACATGAATACGACCATCTAGATTTAACAATGCATCAACAATCGCATGACTCACAGGCGCTTCTTGTGGAATAAATTCACGATATTGGCGGATCATCAAAATCGCAACCATCACCTCACGTGAACCCGTAGCAGTCTGCATCGCTCGCTGAATTAATTCAGGACGCTTTTTGTTTTTACGTACTTCTGGATTGAGGGGTTTGATTGCATCATTTAAAGCAAAGCTAATCGGAGATAATCGCAACAAAGGTAATGGCTGTGGTGAACTCCACGGCATTGTAATATCCGCACTTTCTTCTTCTAATGAACGGAATAAACTAAATAAGGGACGATTGCGAAGCTTTCTTAAATTTTCTAATTGTAAATCCTGTAATAAAGTTGGATTCAACTCATAAATCCGCTCTTTGATACTCGGATGAATGTTCATCCAGCTTTGCGGACTAAGCGAGTTAGCAAAGCACATATGTGAGATCGACTCAGAATAAGCACTATGAATTTGTGAACCTGAGTGATGAACATAAATCCGTAATAAGGTTTGAATATTGGCATTATTATTCATCAAACGCATAGTTTTAAGATCATTACGGAAGGTACGACCACTCAAAGTGAGATATTTGATACAACGGGTAATGAGAATACCCAAGCTCCCAATCAGCCAAATTACTCCACCAATCGCCACAAAAATCGTCTCAAACTTATTTCGATATGAGGTCGCGTATGGATTATAGCCCGCCTGAGCAAGCTTACTCCCCCATTGGCTAAAGGTGGTTAAGCCGCTATATAAAATTTTCAGCTTGGTATTTTCAACCGCTTCACCGGATAAAATCTGGTTAAATTCATAACTGAGCAAACCATATAGCTCAAGCTCATCCAGATTTTGTAATGCCCCCCACGTCAAAATAATCACAATATCCTGTGATCTAAATCCTGCGGTTAAGGCATTTACCCCAACTTCATCAGGCAATACATAGACTGCGGGCGTATCGATATCAAAGCTTTTTGCAACCTGCTCAACCACTTTTAATGCGGTACTTTCTTCTGGGGTACTTTCATCAAAGACCAAACGACGTGCTTTGAGCTGTTTTGCTAAAGAGTGCCCGCCTTCACGCAGCACATAAAGTTCCGCACCAACAGACCACACTAAAACAAAAATGAGTAGGACTATAAAATATGGACTGAGAACATGCCACCAGATCGGTTGTGAATAATCAAAGAAATGAACAACCAATCCCAAAATTAAATTGAGAATAAAGACGGTAAGTAACATTGCCAGAAGACAGAAACTGACTGACCATGCAATGTTTTTATTTTCAATTAGATAATGGCTCATTTCTTTCAATGTAAGTTTTCCTGATTACATTGTTTCAGTTAGGGTTGTCGTACTGCCTATCATAAAATAAAAAAGCGGGGAATTCCCGCTTTTCTATAGATTAAGATGATTACTCTTCTTTAATCCCAGTGAGATCAACTGAGGCTGCATCAATGTTCACATCAATATAACCATCTGATTTCTTTTTCGCAGAATCACTTCGCTTTTGCTCAAGTGCATCGAGATATTCTTTGTCGATGCCACCGGCAACATAGACACCATCAAATACAGAACAATCAAATTCAGTGAGATCAGGCACCTTGCTGGTACGAACTGCATTTTTTAAATCTTCCAAATCTTGGAAAATTAAACGATCTGCACCAATATTTTCACGAATTTCTTCGACTGTACGCCCTGATGCAATCAATTCTGCCTTGGCTGGCATATCAATACCATAGACGTTTGGATATTTCACCATCGGCGCAGCAGAAGCAAAGAATACCTTCTTCGCACCTGAATCACGGGCCATTTGAATGATTTCATTACAAGTAGTACCACGAACAATCGAGTCATCGACCAACAGTACATTCTTGTCTTTAAACTCAAGCTCAACAGGGTTTAGCTTTTGACGTACTGATTTTTTACGTTGTTGTTGACCAGGCATAATAAAGGTACGTCCGATGTAACGGTTTTTCATAAAACCTTCACGGAATTTCACCCCTAGAATGTTCGCCAATTCTAAAGCAGAAGTACGACTGGTATCAGGAATTGGAATCACCACATCAATATCATGTTGCTCGCCCCATTCTTTTAGAATTTTGTGCGCCAGCTTCTCACCCATTTTTAAACGGGCTTTGTATACTGAAATGCCATCAATGGTTGCATCTGGACGTGCAAAGTACACATATTCAAAAATACATGGACGATATTCAGGATTTGCAGCACATTGCTTTGTGAATAATTGACCATTGGCATCAATGAAAACTGCCTCACCTGGTGCGATATCACGTTCAACCTTAAAACCAAGCGCAGTAATTGCTACTGATTCAGAGGCAATAATATATTCAACACCCTGCTCGGTTTCACGCGAACCGTAAACCAAAGGACGAATCCCGTTTGGATCACGGAAACCAACAAGACCATGGCCTGTGATCATCGCGACGACACCATAAGCACCTTTGCAACGCTCGTGCACACGAGATACTGTGTGGAAAATATCTTCAGGTGTTGGGTTCAAAGTACCGATCTTCTGTAACTCATGTGCAAACACATTGAGTAACACTTCAGAATCAGAATCGGTGTTCATGTGACGTAAATCCGTTTTGAACAGGTCATCATGAATTTCAGCAGCATTGGTCAAATTACCATTGTGAGCAAGGGTAATACCATAGGGTGAGTTTACATAAAAGGGTTGTGCTTCAGCACTGCTTGATGAACCTGCAGTTGGGTAGCGAACATGCCCAATCCCATAGTTTCCAAGCAATGCACGCATATGACGAGTATGGAATACATCGCGTACCATACCGTTAGCTTTGCGGAGGAATAAACGCCCTTGATGGCAGGTTACGATCCCTGCAGCATCTTGTCCTCGATGTTGCAGCATCGTTAAGGCATCAAATAACATTTGGTTCACTGGTGATTTACCGGCTATCCCAACAACTCCACACATAGCAACCTCGCGACAAGCTAGCGATTAATAAAAAGGATTTTTCGTCGAATGATCGGAACGCTCATTCACAGAAGCACGTTCCGATTCGTCCATTTCTTGCGAAGGGCGATGTAATAACGCACCTTCTGATGTCATTTGATTTAAAGCTTGATTTGCCGCATCTTTGGATAACTCTGTCGCCAAAGGTGCGTAAGGTAATAAAATTTGTACGAATTTAGACTGTTTCCAATGCGGTGAGCTCTCGACCCAAGGACCTAAACCCTGCATGGCGATCAGCACAATAAGGAGCCCTTTGAGGGAACCAAATGCACCACCTGCTAAACGATTTAATGGGCCCAATTTCAAACTTTTCAAGAGCCCATTCAGTAATGCAGACACAATCCATGTACACACCACAATGATCAGCACAATAAAGGCAAAGGCTGCAATTTTTTGCACCACAGGGTCTTGGCTGAGACTGCTCATTGCAGGTGCCAACACCACAGCGTATTTTGCCCCAATGATCAATGCGAATATCCATCCGATCAAGTTCGCAAAGGCTTTTATAAATCCTTGACGCAAACCGTTCAGCCCTCCAATGAGCAAGATGATCAGAATGATGATATCAAGTGTGTTCATTTCACACAGTCATCGCATCAACACAGTCTTTGACTAATGTTGGGCCAGTATAAATGAGGCCACTATACACTTGTACCAAGCTTGCACCAGCTTGCTGTTTTGCAACCGCCTGCTCACCCATTAAAATACCACCAACACCGATCAATGGAATTTGACCTGCCAATACTTCAGCAAATTGGCGTAAGCATTCAGTACTCTTTTCAAATACTGGCGCACCAGACAAGCCACCTGCCTCATTTCCATTTGGCAAGTTTTCCACACCATCACGACCTAAAGTGGTATTGGTCACAATCAAACCATCAATCTTGAATTGCAATAATTGTGCTGCAATAAAGTGAATATCTTCGGAGCTTAAATCAGGTGCAACTTTAAGCACCAATGGAACATAATGGTTATATTGATCTGCCAGTTCAAGCTGACGATCTTTTAAAGTTTGCAACAATTCAGTCAGCGCATCGCCGCTTTGCAAACTGCGAAGATTTTTAGTGTTTGGAGATGAAATGTTAACCGTAATATAAGAAGCGTAATTATAAACTTTTTCTAGACAGATCAGATAGTCAGATACGGCATCTTCAACAGGTGTATCTGCATTTTTGCCGATATTAATTCCCAATACACCTTTAAATTTTGAAGCTTTTACATTTTCAATCAGTTTATCCACGCCATCATTATTAAAACCCATACGGTTAATAATAGCCTTAGCTTGAGGAATACGGAATAAACGAGGTTGAGGATTGCCTGCTTGTGGGCGTGGTGTAATGGTTCCAATCTCGATAAAACCAAAACCGAGTGCCGCCAAAGCATCAATATGTGCACCATTTTTATCTAGACCAGCAGCAAGACCAACAGGATTTGGAAATTCAATTCCCATGCAAGTCACAGGTTTTGCAGCAACTTTCTGATGCATAAAGCCAAGTTTATGGGCTTTATCTAGCATAGAAAGTGTGAGTTCATGTGCACGCTCTGGCGCTAAAGTAAACAACAAAGGGCGAGCCAATGAATATAACATACCAATCACAGTCTACTAATTTTTCAAGTAGGCATATTATAGGCATAGGCTTAACAAAACGCCATGCCTGACATAGGGTTATTTTGTAGAGAGCTTGCTCTAATGCTTCACGTTTAAGCAATTTTATGAATTTATGATGACTATGTGTCTACTTTATTCATTACTTTTGAAAGTCGAAATGCGTATACCCATTAACAAAAAGTAGGTGCATTTAAGACACCTACTTTTACCCAACCACTCAGTTAAAGCTCTATTATTTCCAAGAATAGGAAACACCTGCCCCAACGGCAGCGGTATTGCCATTATTAAAGCCACTTGAAAAAGCACCTTTGATTGCGACACCATTATCAAAATAATGACTCGCCCCCACTGCAATTGCAGACTGACTATCATAATACCCCATACCGACACCAAGTGATGAGGCACCTTGATCTGCAGGCATTGGAATGTTGGTCATCGCACTAATACCTGCGATACCCTGTGCAGCAATCTCACGATTCCTTCTTAGGTCTTGACTGGTTTGATCGACACGCTTCGAAACATCTCTAAAATTATTTTCGAGATCCGTGACTTTAGTATCGGTATATGCTTTTGCATCGGATAATACTTTCGCATCTGCTGTTTTGTACTCTTGGCGCATCACAGCTTCACGTTCATTGCTATAGGTTTTAGCACTGCTCAAGGTGGCTTTATCCCCCTCATCTGCATGGTTTTTTGCATCATTAAGGACTTTGGCATCTGCTGCAATATAATCTTTACGCACAATGACTTCACGTTCATCTGTATAGGATTTTGCGCTATTTAATGTAGCTTTATCTCCGGCGTCAGCATGAGCTTTCGCTTCAGCTAAGGTCTTAACGTCCGCTTCTTTCATTTGTTTTAGATTTACAGCATCAGTATCTTCAGTTCCTGCTGCGACATGAATGATTTGGCGTTCCTTAGTCGCGGCTCCGACTGAAACAGTATTATCTCGAGATGAAGCTGAATCATTGCCTAAAACCACAGCATTTTTTGCTGAAGTATTGACGTTATTACCAACAACAAAACTATTATCTCCCGTAATGGTATTATCATTTCCAATCGCATAACTACCATCAGCCTGAACTACATTTGGATCACCAAAAGCGCCTGAGCGATTACCTTCGACTTTATTGCCTTTACCAATAACCGTATTTGCCTCCCCTTTGGCTGAAGCACCAGCCCCAATCACAGTGCTATCTGCACCATCAGCATTGGCACCATCACCAAGCGCAATTGCGCCATTGCCTGTTGCTTTCGCACCTGAGGTTGCACTATTTGCTTGAACGTCAAGGAATGGGGTTTTTCCACCTTGCGATGCTAACCATTCTTGTTCTGTCCCTTTAAAGCCATTATCGACAGCGATGTCAAAAGTACTCTTACCAGTTGCACCAGTATCACCTTTTATACCCTGCGCTCCTTGAGCCCCTGTCGCTCCGATATCTCCTTTATCGCCCTTATCGCCTTTATCTCCTTGGACACCTTGTGCTCCTGTTGCACCAGTATCGCCTTTTACACCCTGTGCGCCTTGAGCACCTGTCGCTCCGATATCTCCTTTATCGCCCTTATCTCCTTGGACACCTTGTGCTCCTGTCGCACCAGTATCACCTTTTACACCCTGTGCGCCTTGAGC
>NZ_ATGG01000060.1 GCF_000413855.1 Acinetobacter gyllenbergii CIP 110306 = MTCC 11365
GCCAAAGTGGTTGGGCCAAGCGGCGAAGAAATTCATGTGGATGAATGGGGGCGGATTAAAGTCCGTTTTCTCTTCACTCGGAATGACGACCATAGCCACGATGGTGGTGCGGGTGCCAATGACAATGACACGGACTCTGCTTGGGTTGATGTACTGACGCCTTGGGCAGGTGAAGGCTATGGTGCACGTTTATTACCACGTATTGGAGAAATCGTGGTGATTGACTTCTTTGATGGCAATATTGACCGTCCATTTGTGGTGGGAAGAATTCATGAAGGACATCGTAGCCCGACCAAGTTTGATCATGTAGGTAAGCTGCCAGACACCAAGAAACTGGCAGGGATCAAATCGAAAGAATATCAGGGCGAAGGCTTTAACCAACTGCGTTTTGATGACACCACAGGACAGATCAGTGCTCAACTACAAAGCAGTCATGCCGCCAGCCAACTGAATCTGGGTAAACTCAGTCATCCTAAAGACAAGGCTGAAAGTGAAGACCGAGGTGAAGGTTTTGAGCTACGTACCGACCAATGGGGTGCAGTACGTGCAGGTGAAGGTCTACTCCTTTCCACCTATAAACAGGATCAAGCCCAAGGTGAACATCTGGACGCACAAGTTGCTAAACAGCAGCTTGAGGGCAATCAAAATAATGCCAAAGCCTTAAGTGAAGTAGCCAAGAATCAGCAGACTGATGAAATAGAATCGCTGGATCAACTCAAAGAATTTGCGGAAGAAATTGAATCTGATATTGCCAAGTTTAATAAGGCGATGTTGTTGCTTAGCTCACCTGCGGGTATTGGTTTAAGTAGCAATGAAGATATTCATCTCTCTGCGGATGGACAGATTAACCAGTTTGCGGGTGATAGTATTAATCTAAGCACCCAAAAAAATCTGGTGGCACATGTGAGTGGTAAAGCCAGTCTGTTTGCCGCACAAAATGGCATTAAACAAGTCGCAGCCAAAGGCAAGTTTGAAGTTCAGGCCCAAGGGGATGGACTAGATTTACTTGCCAGGCAAGGCATACAAATTACTTCGACTGAAGACCGTATTGAAATCACCAGCCCCAAAGAGATTGTGATTACTGCGGGTGGTTCTCAGATTAAGCTGAATGGCTCAGGGATTTTCCCTGTGACCAGTGGCAAGTTTGAGGTGAAGGCAGGGCAGCATTTGTTTATGGGCGGTGCGAAGTCAAATTATATTTTACCTGAATTGCCAAACATTCAATATGCTTATAGTAATAAATTGGATGTTTTTAATCTCTTTAAGCCGTCGGAATTAAAAAATATTGAATATTCAATATTGCATAATAATGGGAAAGTTAAAAAGGGGACGCTTGATCAATATGGTAGAACTGATCGAATAAGATCGCATGAAAAAGAAAAAGTTAAAATCTTAATTGGAGGAGATGAGTGGCATTACTATATTGAAAATTTTGGAGGAAGCAAAGATGAGAATACTTTTATTCAATTTTTAGACTTTTTAGGTGCAGCTATTCCTAATTTAATATTTCAGTTGAGTGATGAAAATAATAAGATTATTTTAACAGGCACAACTGATAAAAATGGTGAGGCTGTCTTTAAGTGTCCTAATGTTAATTTTCCTTTACTTTCAGTAAAAAGTATTATTGATAATGAGTTTAAGCCTATTATTAGAATTGAGAATAATTATGTAAGAGAAATTACACTGATTAGCCCTAAAATTTTAAAAGATATAGATTTGTTTCAAGATTCTGAGGAAAAGGGAGCTTATAGACGAAGTAATTATTCAGGAGAAACATCATTCAATGACGGAGAGAATTAAAAATGGTGGATGAGTCTAAAAAAGATCAGCAGATGAAGAACCAGAATGGTAGATCTGTACTTGTAATTTCGGCTGAAGATGTAAAAGATGCAGCTAGTGCAAGTCAAACAGCTTCTGATTGGTTGGGTTATTTGACAACAGGTACGAAAGTAGTAGAAAAGAATAACTTTGCATGGGGCGTCTTACACTCTAAAAATTCCCCAGGATTTAGTCTAGAAAACTTAAAAAAAATTAAAATGTATTCTCATAATCCAGAAACAAATAGAGTATTTCAGGGAAATAAGCACACTAAAGTTACAAATATTGGAAAAGTGGCTGGTAAAGTTGATAAAGTTGGTGGAATTTTAGGAAATGTTGGGGATGCTGCAGAGATTGTTGTGGCAATAAAGCAAAAAGATGCGAAAGCTCTCGCATCAAAATCTTCGACAATGATTTTATCAAAAAGTGGAGAAACTGCGGGTTTGGCTGCTGCGGGGAAATGTACAAAGTTTGCAGTGAAAAAATTAGATCCGAAGAGAGTCGCTATAGCAGGTACAGCTTGTTATATAGCATTTAACTATGGTGGAAAGTATGTAGGTGACAAAGTAGGTACAGCCGTTGGAGAAACTGGTCCTGCTGTAGAAGTAGCTAAAGGTATTATTAAAGCGATTGATATAATGGATGAGCAAGATAAAGCTGCTGAGGAAAAAAGGAAGGCAATAGAAACTAAAAAAGATCCTATGCTAGAATGGCATGTAATTGGTGCAGATTAATTACAAGGTTTTTATATGAAATTAAAGTTTTTAACAGTTTTTGTTTTATTAGGTTTTAATCCTTTAGTTCTTTTAGCATGTTCTAAACCTACAGTTGAATCTGTAACAGTTTCACAAAATGCAGAAAAAATTTACCAAAATGGTGAAAAATATTATTTAGGTAAAGGAGTGTCGCAAGATTATCAAAAAGCTTTTCAATTGATTGAACAAGCCGCTAATATGGGCTTAGCTGAAGCTCAAAATGATTTGGCTAGTATGTATTTTGAGGGGTTAGGTACAAAACAAGACTACGAAAAAGCTTTTTTTTGGTTTGATAAATCGGCGAAACAAAACTTTCCTGAAGCTGAATACAACTTAGGGTTAATGTATGCTCATGGAAATTTTGTGCCAGTAAGTAAATCAAAAGCATTAGAGCTATATTCTAAAGCAGCAGAAAAAAACTTTCCTCAAGCACAATTTAATTTAGCTAATGCTTATTTAAATGGTGATGGATTACCTAAGGATGAGGCTAAAGCATTAGAGCTATACGCTAAAGCAGCAGAACAAAACTTTCCTCAAGCACAATTCAATTTAGCTAATGCTTATTTTAATGGTGATGGATTACCTAAAGATGAGAAAAAAGCATTGGAATTATATACTAAAGCAGCAGAACAAAATTTTCCTCAAGCGCAATTTAATTTAGCTTATATATATCAACATAACTTTAATGATATAGAAAAAGCTAAGTATTGGTTCAAAAAAGCTGATGATAATGGTGTTGAAGAAGCTGGAGCAGCATTAATGCAATTGGATGATTAATTTTTTTTTATAAATAAGTATAAAAATGTGCACAAAATAAGTGCAGAAATGGTTGCAATGATTCCCTGTAGTTCTAGAACTATTAATGATAACCAAGATGTTTTTAAACTAATTTGGTTTTCATTAATATGTATTTCCCCTATATTGTTTTCTTTGGATATATAAACTTTTATATCCCCGTTTTTTTTGTGGTTATTCCATAGTTGTGTGTTTTTAATTTTTAAATTTTCACACGACTCAAAAAAACTTGTTCTATAATAGTTGAAAATTTTATCCTCATTAATATAGTAGTTTTTTTTATCTATAGTGTATTTATATTTTATAGAGCGGTATGCTGCTCTATTAATACCTCTATAAAATGGTTTGTGTGAACAGTAAACTTCTGATTCTATAATTTCAAATTTGTCTAGCATCACCCAGTTTTTATGTGTGAAACTAAATAATGTTTTTTTAATACAGAGAAATAGTAAGCTAGCTGAGAGGAGTAAAAATAAAGTAATTATTGTATATAATACTGTTTTTTTCATTTAAAAAAGTAGGCAATGTAAATGCATGATTTTATCAATTTTTTTTCAACTTATTGTTTTATTGTGTTAGTTAGGTCTCGAAAGGAACATCCTGAATTTATTACTTATGAATTTCTTAAGAATTTTAGGGGGTTAATCAATGTCTGATGCGGAATTATTTATTGTGGCAAACTATGAACACAATTCGGATGGTTCATATACGACCTGAAGCTACTTGACAGACTGTTGAATATTGGTGACACAGCGTACTCTATACAAACGATAAGTCATTTTATTCTCTTCATTTGATTCTGGGGGGGCTCTTACAATATTGAGTCTATCATACGTATTTGTTGAAGAGGAACTGCACAATACCTTTTTAGTTTCAGACCTAGCTCTTGTTGGATTCTCAACAGACGGATGCTTATAATTGTAATTATAATTTTTTGATTGACTAATATTATTTTTGAAGAAGGGAGTATAGGTTGTTAGTAATGTTGAGTGGGGAGTCAAATAAAATTATAGAGAAGGTTTTGGAAACTACATTTTTAATCACAATTTTTGATCAGTTAGGATGGTTTTAATGATTGTGCAGAAACTTAAATCTATTGTTTTTAGCTGCATATGGAATTGGAAATAAAATGAAAAAATATGAACTGATTCATAAATCTTTTCTTGCTTTATTAATATTTGTTATTTCCCTGAGTTTTATTTATATTTTTTCAAATTTTATTTTTTGTTTATTTATATTTTTATTTTTTGGTGTGCTTTTTACTTTACAAGGAAGAGCTGCGTTAGGTGTGAGTGGTCAAAAATACTTTATGTATATCACATTAAATGCTTTTCTTTTATTTGCTTTTTCTGCCTTTACCCTGGTTTTGTCTTTGAAGGGTCATGCCATATTTGTTCTTTTTCCAATTTTTATATATATTATTTTGGATTATATTATTTTCAGAATTAAGTTAGAGGGAATTTTAATAGAATTTTCGAAAGATAATTTGGTGATTGTTGATAATAATTATGATGATTTTTCAAGTGAATTTGAACTTAAATATGGTAAGGTTTGGGGTGTGGGGCTTGAAATATTTACTATGGTTTATGTTTTATATATGTTCGTAGTTGGGCCATACTTCTTTATTTTTAAATTTAAAAGTTATTTTGATGTGGATAATATCACAATGGGGTGGAAGGTTGGTTTTGTTGTGTATGCCTTGGTTCTTTTGTTTTTAATACTATGGGAGTATACCTTTAAAAGGCTAATTTTTTTTAAAAGATTACTTTCGAATTAACCTTTTTGAACTTAGCGTGATAAGGGTTTTAGAAGAGCTTTAAGTAATAGGTTGTTGGGTTTTAGTTTTTTTCAGTAAAAAATAATATCTTATTTCTTTCAATAACTTGCAGAGTTCTGCTGGGGGATATTTGTGTGATATGATTAACCAGGGAAATTAGTTGATTAAATTAAGTTGGGAATTATTATTTAGGTTTGTAGTTAAGGATTTTAAATGTCTTTGAAATTGTCTGATTTTGATTGTAAATATTTTGTCAAAAATCATTTTATTATGAATTTGGTGTTAGGGTTTCTAACTTTTTTAATATTTTTTTCATCAATTTCTGCGAATTCGGATTTAATTAATTTTCTACTAACATTAGCTTTTATTTTTTATTTTTCATTTTGTGTTTATATAAGAGTCAAAAGTAAGTCTAGCATCTTGGATTATGCTCGTCATCGTTATTTAAGTTGCTATCTGAGTTCCTTTTGCTTTTTTCTTCTCTCCTTGTTGGTTGCTTTAGATTTGGGTGATTTTTATTTTTTTGGTTATATTTTTATTTATTTTGTTTTGTTTGTTTTTATTTGGTTTTATAATAGGATCGAGTTGCGCTCTAATACGTATTGGAGTCTTTTAGATGAGGCTTTTTTTTCAAAAGATGACATCGAACTATATGATTTCTTTTTTTTAATTAGTAAACATAAGTATAAAACTAGCAATTTGTCAGTTATTGCTGCAATTGTTATTTCGCAGATTGCATTTGTCTTTACGATGAATGGTTTTTTAAAAATTTCCCCTGCTTATGAGTCTTCTATTTTGCCAGGTGTTTTTTTATTCATTTCTTGCTTTATAATAATCAATATGAGGTTACATGTGATTTTTCCATATTATTTCTTAAAACAATATGAAGATGATGAAAGTATGAGAAACCTACACAACTAAGTTCCTCAAAAGCTATGCTGAAATTAAGACTGTTTTATCGAAATGGCAATGAGGGGGAGCCCTTCTGTAGTTTACAATGTTAGGTTGAAATATTACATGGATTTAAATCCAAAATAGGAGAGAGTGAAATTATTTTAGATTTTTTATGTGCAATCAGGCTTTATAGAGTCCAGATGGTTGTAGCAGCTCGATTATAAGCTTGTGATGGAGTTCAAACAGATCTCAGCGGAACTTTTTGATAGTTATTAAAAGATGCCAAACTGTAAGTGATATTGAGTCATAAAACCAAGTAGAGCTTTGTTGTGAGTAAGGAAGGGCGTTTTAAAGAATCAATTCAAGCACTCATTTGTTGCAAGTTGCAGTAGACAATGAGTATGTTGAAGCTCAATATAACATTGCATTTAATTGTTATATTAGAAGTCATGCTAACCAAAATTTAAGTGGATTAGTTGAGTATGTGGGAAATAAAAAATAAATCATATTTTAACTTTTAATCAATATTTAATTGGGTGTAAAAATCCTTAATTATTATACTGAAAATGTTTGAAATTTAAGCTTAATATTCAGTGCTTTAATTGTTGTATCTATAAGGGAATTTACGGTAGTAAGTTTTATAGAGAATTTAGTCAAATAAATGTTGTCTATTAATAGCCAGTATTTATTTTTTGCATTGTTTCCGTATCTAAGAGTGCACGGATACTTTTAAACAAAGGATGTTTGTTCGTATATTTCTCACCATAAGTAAGGTTAAACTCATAATCAAAATCATCAGGATTAATGCCTTGGTTATGCTGTAAAATCGTTTCTAACTTATCTAATGCTTTTACAGCAATTGCTTCTTGCGTTTGACCAGCCTCATATTCTTCCCACAGTCCAAGTAGCGAGCTTCTTAGCGGATCATCTAATGACTGGGTAAGGAATAAGAGATCATTACGTTCTTGGGCATTTTTATCAGGATGATTTTGCTTTTCGATCGCAGGAATATCACCATGAATTGTCTCGCCCAAATCATGAACAAGACACATCTTTAAGACTCTTGAAAAGTCGAGGTATGTCAATTCATCTTCAAATACCAGTGCTAATAAGGCAAGTCTCCACGTATGCTCAGCAGTACTCTCATTTCGGCCATTAGACGTGTGGGATGAACGCATGATATTTTTTAGATTTTCAGCTTCTTTTAAAAAGAGTAAACGACCTTTAATCATGTCGGTATTCATTCAGCTTTCCTGTTATTTTCAAAATGATAGAACTCTACGTTCACAAGGTTATAGAGGTATTAAAAATAGTTGTAAGGTCTGGTTTAATATATTTGAACTAATTGCAGCAATTTTTCTCTGCTTTCTGCTGAGATAAAACTTGCATTTAAAGCATCAATATTGGTTTGTATGAAGTCTTCATCCTGCCAACCAAACCGATCATGTAATAATTGATATTCTTGATTTAAAGTTGTATTCGCCACCGTTCGAGCATCCGTATTAATATTGAGCTTTACGCCAGCTTGCTTAAGCTTATCGACTGAATGTTTTTCAATGTTTTCAAAAACATCACATACGATATTACTGCTTGGGCATACTTCAAGTAATATATTTTGCTGCTTTAATCTTGCAACGACAGCATCATTTTCTATACTACGTACGCCATGGCCTATACGAGTTACGCTTAATTTATCTAGCACTTCGGTAACACTATCAGCTCCTTTGGCTTCTCCTGCATGCGCTATGACATTGCCGCCCATACCTCTAACATGTTCAAAAGCTGCGATGTGATTGTCTAATGAATACCGTGCTTCGTCAGCCGCTAGGTCAAGTCCAACAACGCCATCATTCATAAAGTTAGTCACTAATTTTGCAGTCTTCATACTATCTTCAAAACTAAAGTGCCTGAGCGTGCATAAAAGTAGTCCAGCTTTGATATTGTATAATGCCGATGCTTGCTGCATTGCTTTTAGGACTGTTTTAGTCACTTCTTCTACTGTTAGTCCTAGTCGTGTATGTAATAGGGGAGCAAAGCGAAGTTCTGCATAAATAACATTGTCTGCCTTCAGTTGATCAAATAGATCATCGACTGCAAGCGCAATGGCTGATTTTGTCTGTAGAATATCCAGAGTAGGCGCTATTTTACTTAAAAAATCCCCTAGATCTTTACATTTGTTCGGGGCAATAAAAGTGTCATTAAACGTTTTTAGTCTTAAATCTGGCAGAATTTGCCTCGCACAATAATAGCTCAGGGAGGTGTCTAAATGAACATGCAGCTCAACCTTGGCTAATTTTTTAGAATCAAATAAATTCATACTTCTCTCAATTTACAAAGAGTGACTGGCTCAATATTGCTTCATCAGATGCTGTATCAGTATCAATCAATACATGTCTCACTGTGATATGACAATACCGTTATTCTTGAGGTGTGCTACAGCTTATGTTTCAATTTAAATTAGAAAAAGGACATATGTCCCTTTTTTGATATTCGATAAAGTGTGCTGACCGAAGAATATAATTTAGCTCTATCACATGGATGCCTAAGGTCAACTTAAAACATAGAGCGAAACTGTGTATGTCTGATAGATGCGCAGGCTAGAGAAGAGTCGTAAATGATGAAGAATATGAGTAAAAATGAATTAATGCAGAACTATGTGGATACATTTTCATTGTGTAACTATTTCTCTCCGGCATTGTTAGAAAATCTACGATTAAAGCAAATAGAAGAGGGTGAATACCTTGTTGCACAAGGGAGTTCATTAAATAATCTCTTCTTACTGGTGGATGGAAAGTTGCAAGTAGAACATTTTCATCAAGATGGAAGTTATGCTGTATTTTCTATCGAAAAGGCATTCTCGGTGATTGGTGACTTAGAGCTTTTTTTAGATATCGATCTGTATACGGTGAGTACTGTTAGGGCAATTTCAAAGGCAGATATTCTTGAAATACCTTTGGGTAAGATTCAGCAATATGGTTTTAATGACCCTAATTTTCTACGTTTTATTTGTACTCACCTGAGTAAAAAACTATATGCTTCGACTCAATTGCTGACGAACGTATCACTTCCTGCATTTGTGAAAGTGCGGAAGTACTTGGCAATTAGAGCTGAAGCTGAAGGAACCGTAATTCATTTAGAAAAACGTGATTCTATTGCCGCTATGCTTGGGATTTCAACTCGACAGCTCAATCGTGTTCTTAAAGATTTAGCGGAGTTAAACATTATTCAGTTCAAAAATAAAACAGTGAAAGTGCTGGATAGTGATTACCTGCTTGAAATCAAGAAGACAGATTTTTTCTAACCTACAAGAGAAGGTGTTGTTGGATAGCGATTACGATCTATTTTTAATTTTCAGAATTGATCAGTTTTCTTGAATAATATTTACACTTTATTTAAGGAGTATATTGCAGACATTTCTTAAATTTGTAATCCTTATCAAAAGGGTGTCTAGTTTTGAACTTAGGCAGGTGTTTGTTGTAGTCGGGCCGCTATAACGTAACGAAAGAGCACCTGTATGTTTAAGCTAAAGATTTTTGACTCAATCTCTACGGAAGTATTGACTTTAAAAAGTGATCTGGAACTGAATACTGAAATTCAGCTGATCACAAAATATAAAACATCTCACTCGGAAGCTTATAAAAAAGCGATCGTTTTAATATTTAAAGAACGAGGTTATTCTAGCCTAGAAATAGGGCAACTATTAGTGTCCTGATGCTTATATTTGTTTTAAAATTAAGGTGATATAAGCCTATATATTATTAGCTCTCGCTATTTTTATTCTCCCTGTCCTTGGGTTATGGGAGATTAGAAGGGCAATGATAGGACTTATTCCAAATGGAGTATGTCCTTAATCTGTTTTATTCTTTGAGGCTAATTCAAGATATTTTTTTCTTGATCGGTTTTTGAGAAAGATGTATCGCGCTGCTAACAATATTTTGAATACGACTGAATGATAAAATAGCACTAAATATATGATATTTAATGCTATAGTTTGTTGTTAAAAGAGGGTTTGCTAAGACAATAAAGATTCTTTACTTTATTTTCTTAAAGATAAAGTCATTAATCTTATGACCAGATTCCAGACCACGACGCTCAAATTTAGTCACTGGACGCCATTCTGGACGAGGGTAACTATTGCCTTTACCTGCCAAGTTTTCCATATCAGGACGATTATCTAGGATATCAAGCATCCACTCTGCATACGGTTCCCAGTCAGTTGCTGAGTGGAAAGTACCACCCAACTCAAGCTTTTGCTCAACTAGTTGCATACGCTCATGAATCACAAAGCGGCGTTTAAAGTGACGCTTCTTCTGCCACGGATCTGGGAAATAAAGCTGTACACAGTTAATACTGTTATCTGGCATTTCACGTAATACTTGGATTGCATCGGCATCTAGTACAAACAAGTTCTTTAAACCTGCCATACCCGCTTCATAGACACACTGTGCGATACCAGGCACATGCACTTCGATTCCGACAAAGTTACGTTCAGGATTGGCTTTTGCCATTAATACCAAAGAGCGACCCATACCAAAACCGATTTCAACAGTTAATGGACGTTCAGGATGTTCAAAGTGTTGACGTAAATCACCAACAGGGTATTCCAAAATTAAATCACGATAATCTTCTAAAGCAGTACGTTGTGAAGTATTGAGCGGAGCTGAACGACGCATAAACGTCACAATTTCACGGTGCTCAGGCAAATTGTCGAGTTCCGTAATTTGCGTTTCTAACTGATCGTTTGACATGATTCTGGAGATATAAATATAGAAATGCCGTATTTTAAGTGTTCAGGTGGTCAAGTCAAACTTTAAGTGATTTTATTTAGCCAGTCATTTCTAAAATTGCTTAAAATTTGTCAAAAAAACTTCATGTAGCTGTCACAGAAATTGCATAGCCTAATTACAATTTTAACACTAAGTAAAAAACCATGAACAATTTTAAATACCATTCAATCGCCATTTGTTTAGGTCTGTTAGGTGCATCTTCAATCTTTTCTGCTGCACATGCACAATTGATGTTTAGTCAATATGTCGATGGCAGCAGCAATAAAAAAGGACTGGAAATCTATAACCCCGATGCCACAACGGTGAATTTAGCTGATTATGAAATCCAGCAGTTTAATAATGGTGGCACAGTTAAAACAGTTGCCTTCCCATTACAGGGAACTCTAGCCAGTAAACAAAAATTCCTGATTGGTCGTTCAGAACTACAGGCGCAATTGGGCGATAAGGTTAATCAAGTTGCGGGATTATCTTTTAATGGTGACGATGCCATTGTATTGCTGTATCGCGGTACGCCTGTAGATCGTTTTGGTCGTATTGGTGAGCGTCCAACGGCAGGTTGGGGCACAACGGTATTCAGTACTGCGAATAGCTTTAAGCGCATTCAAACGGACAATCCTGTGGTGAGTGTTGATCCGACCAGCCCATTTGACCTTGACCAGTCTTGGCAGGCATGGACAGATCGTAATGACTTTTCGAATTTAACTGGTTCAACCACCACTCCACCTGTAGATGCAGTCAGCTGTAGCAGTAGCGATACGCCGATTGCCAGTCTTGCGCAATCGACTCAAAATCAAAACTACACCATTCGTGGTGTGATTACAGCGGATTACCGTTATAGCAATGGTTTCTCAGGTTTTTATGTACAAACCCCTGACAGCAAAGCAACGCCAAATGTCAGCAATGCCATCTTTGTTTATATCCCTGCAAGCAGTGCTGTCAAAGGTGGGCAAGTGGGTGATGAAGTGATTCTGCGTGGTCGTTTAACCAGTTATCAAAACCAACTTCAACTGGATCAGTTACAACAGGATATTAAAACCTGTAACCAGAACATGGCATCGTTGATTCAACCATTGGATTTAAACTTACCCTTTAGCAGTTTGACCGATACAGCGGGGAACTCACCGAAACGTTATCAGGGCATGCTGGTGAAATTACCGCAAACTTTAACGGTAAGCGAAAACTATAATTTCGGTCGTTATGGTGAACTTTCTCTGAGTCTTGGTCGCTTATTTATTCCAACCAATCTTTATCCTGCACTTTCAAATGAAGCCAAGGCTTTAGCACAGCAGAATCTACTTTCAAAAATTATTTTTGATGATGGTTATAATAATCAAAACCGCGCACCGTGGTTGCCACAAAACTTTAGTGCTTTAAATACATTACGTTCTGGTTATCAGTTAAAGAATGCACAAGGGATTCTAGAATATCGTTTTAATGCGTGGCGTGTACAGCCCATTGCAGGGGCGAACTTGCCAGAAGTCGTGACCACCACTAATCCGCGCCCAACCATTACGGCTAAACAAAGCAAGCATATTCGCGCTGCGGCTTTTAACGTCTTGAACTATGACAATGGTAAGAACGGCTTCCCAACTGAACGTGGTGCCAATAGTCAGGCTGAATTTGATAAACAACATGCCAAAATCGTCAATGCATTAAAATCAATTGATGCAGATGTTTATGGACTGATGGAGATAGCCAATAATGGTTATGGCAGTGATAGCGCAGTTGCCAACCTCACCAAAGCTTTAGGGACAGACTGGAAATACGTGATTCCAGAAGGCTTGAACCAGCTCGGTACCGATGTAATCGCAGTTGCGATTATTTATAACAGCAAACGTGTACAGCCAGTGAATAAACCTGCGGTATTGGACCTAGGCGATAAGAGCCGTTCAACCATTGCACAATCCTTCAAGCCTGTACAAGGCGGACAAATCTTCACCGTGATTCCAAATCATCTTAAGTCGAAGAGCTGTCGAGGTGTCGATGAAAGTTCTCTCGATGCGGATCAACGTGATGGACAGGGCTGTTGGAACCCAACCCGAGTGAAAGCGGTTGAGCAACTCACCCAATGGATTGCCAAGAATCCGACTCAAGTAAAAAATCCGAATATCTTGCTTTTGGGGGATATGAACAGTTATGCCAAAGAAGATCCGATCCTGACCTTTGAGAGAGCCAACTACAAAGTTTTGCTGAATGACAGCAAAGTGGGTGAGGGCAATAAGGCGTATAGTTATGTCTTTGGTGTTGCGAGTGACGCCGATGGTTATGGCGGTGCTGGTAATCTTGATCATGCCATTGCCGATGCCAATCTGTATAAACGTGTAATCAAGACCTTTGCATGGCATATCAATGCCGATGAGCCAACAGTATTGGACTATAACGAGGAATATAAAACCGATGAGCAAAAGGCCTTGTTCTTCTCGGCAGATGCTTATCGTTCTTCGGACCATGATCCTGTGATTGTAGATTTGGATATGAAAAGCTCGGACTCGCAACTTGAACCAAACAATCCGAAAAATATTATCGTTGAATTTTTAAACTCATTATTTGAGTGGTTAGGCAAGTTTTTTGGTCGAGCATAACCCGATTTCCGTGACATTGTTTAGTTTGTTTTTTCATAAATTAATCAATCGTCACGGAATATAACTTGCAAGGTAGAAAAAAATTCATTAATAGTAGTGGTGTAGATGTTCTTAGCATGAAAGCGATTATAAATTTTAGTTATTTCTGTTCTCGAGTTTCGTAGGAACGTCCTAGAGCATAAGTTGTTAGATAACAAGGATCAATTATGAAGTTGTATTATTCCCCTGGTGCTTGCTCATTGGCTGCCCATATTATTTTAAATGAAATAAACGTTGATTTTGATTTAGAACGAGTTGATCTAAAAACACATAAAACTTCAAAAGGTGCAGATTATTACGAGATTAATCCAAAGGGCTATGTCCCTGCATTGGAAATTAATCCAGGTTTAATTTTAACTGAGAATGTAGCGATTTTACCGTTTTTGGCGCAGCATGACCCAAAACAGGATTTAATCCCACCATCGGGGATGGGGCGTGCTAAAGTCCTTGAATGGTTAGGCTATTTGAACTCAGAACTGCATGACGCTTATTCAGTGTTCTTTGGTGGTAAGCTCACTGATGATGAGAAAGCCAAAGCTTATGCAGAAGTTGATCGTTTGCTTAAATATATCGACAACTATTTAGCTGAATCAGATTGTGATTATTTAGTTGATGACAACTTTGGTCCTGCGGATGCGTATTTATTTGTTCTCACCAATTGGTCCAACCATATCGAACATGATTTAACCCCTTATATCAACATTATCGCATTGCGTAACAAAGTGGCTGAACGTCAGTCGGTACAAATTGCGATGCGTGATGAAGGTTTGTTAAGTTAATTCAGATCAATAAAAAAGCCTCTGTTGATAGAGGCTTTTTTATTTCAACTCAATTATTGTTGAGCTTTTTCTTTCACATCAGCAGCAGTTGACTCTACAGCACCAGCAACTTTAGCAGTTGCATCACGTGCAGCAGCTTCAGTTTTTGCAGCAGCTTCAGCAGTTGCAGTCGCAGTGTGATCAGCAGCAGCATCAATTTGATCACCCGCTGTATCTACAGCAGTTGCAACATTGTTAGCAGCAGAATCAGCAGCATTTTGAACATCAGCACCAACTTGGCTAGCGGCATGTTCTAAATGCTCACCTGTAGTTGCACCAGTTTCAGGTGCTTTATCTTTATTACAGCCTACAAGCGCAACAGTAGCAGCAAGACCTAAAGCAACAAGTAATTTATTCATTGTCTATTTCCTTTTCTTTGTGGCATCCAATAGGAATGGATACCGAAAATATAAACATAAACTTGATGAATAATAAAGTTGAATATTTGTTGATAACTTGTAAAAACACGCACTTACATCGGAAAATGTAAGTGCGTGCACATGTTGGCGGATGAGTTTAAACGCCAGAACGGATCATATAATCAAAAGCAGATAGTGATGCTTTCGCGCCTTCACCTGTGGCAATGATGATTTGCTTATATGGCACTGTAGTACAGTCACCTGCGGCAAAGACACCTTTGAC
>NZ_ATGG01000061.1 GCF_000413855.1 Acinetobacter gyllenbergii CIP 110306 = MTCC 11365
ATCTGTTCCTTCCCACGTCAGTCGGATTCATGGGTCTTCGATGAACTGTACCGTGCGGGCAAGATCGAACTGGAATTGGTGCCACAAGGCAATCTGGCGTGCCGTATTCAAGCGGCAGGTATGGGACTCGGTGCTGTGTTTACCCCAACAGGCTTCGGTACTTTATTGGCAGAAGGCAAAGAAACCCGTCATATCGAGGGCAAAGACTATGTGCTTGAATATCCGATCAAAGCTGATTTTGCCTTAATCAAAGCTCATCAGGGCGACCGCTGGGGCAATCTGGTCTACAACAAATCTGCACGTAACTTTGGCCCAATCATGGCGATGGCGGCGGATGTCACTATTGCTCAAGTGTCTGAACTGGTCGAACTCGGTCAACTTGATCCTGAACATATCATTACCCCAGGGATCTTTATCCAGCATGTGGTCGCTGTCGATGCAGCCAATGGCACAGGAGCAGAACAATGAGCTATCAAAAATTAAGCCGTGACCAAATTGCTGAACGTGTGGCGCAAGATATTCCTGATGGCGCTTATGTCAATTTAGGCATCGGCCTACCAACCAAGATTTCCAATTATCTTCCTGCGGATAAAGATGTATTCCTGCATTCGGAAAATGGCTTGCTGGCATTTGGTCCACCCCCTGCCAAAGGCGAAGAAGATCCTGAATTGATCAATGCAGGTAAAGAATACGTCACCATGCTCACTGGTGGCAGTTTTTTCCATCATGGCGACTCCTTTGCCATGATGCGTGGCGGGCATTTAGATATCGCTGTATTAGGTGCTTTCCAAGTGGCAGCCAATGGTGATCTCGCCAACTGGCATACCGGTGCAGCAGATGCGATTCCTGCAGTCGGTGGTGCCATGGATTTAGCAGTGGGTGCTAAGAAAGTGTTTATCACCACCGACCACACCACCAAGCAAGGTGAACCGAAGATTGTTGAAGCGCTTTCATATCCAGCAACAGGTTTGAAATGTGTTGATCGTATTTATACCGACCTGTGTGTGATTGATGTGACTACAGACGGTTTAAAAGTGATTGAGAAAGTAGACGGTCTGAGCTTTGAGGAATTGCAAGCTTTGACGGGTGCTCAGTTGATTGATGCGACGTAAGGATAATGAATCCCTCCCTTGCGGAACTTTAATCGTTCCTCACCCTTTAAAAAAGGGAGGAGTTCCCCTCTTTACAAAGAGGGGTTAGGGGAGATTTTTAAGGATAAAAAGTAACAAAAATCCTTTGTTTGACTGATGGTATATCCATATACCACAGTCTAACGCGCGGCATCCATGCCGCCACCGCGAAACATTGAGTGCTAAGGTTTAAATACAGCTTCTGCTTAGGAAGATTTAGACTTTTCACCTCATTGACTATCGTGACAGGCGACAGGGAGGTCGCCCGTTGAACAGGGAGGCAAGGAAGCCTCCTCTGTTCAACAAAGGGTTTTGTCACTTTTGCCCTGTCAAAAGTGAGGCGTTGCCTACACGAAAGAAGAATGACTAAACCTGTAATTTGTGGCAGTGCTCACAATAGCTTTAGAAATGGAAATGTAAGACTATGAAAAACGCTTATATCATCGATGCCATCCGTACCCCATTCGGTCGTTATGCTGGCGGTCTTGCACCTGTACGTGCTGATGACTTGGGAGCGATTCCAATTCAGGCTTTGATGCAACGTAACCCAAGTGTCGATTGGCAACACGTCGATGATGTGATCTATGGCTGTGCCAACCAAGCGGGTGAAGACAACCGTAATGTGGGACGTATGTCGGCACTATTGGCAGGCTTGCCTTATCAAGTGCCCGCCACCACAGTGAACCGTTTATGTGGTTCATCACTGGATGCGATTGCCATGGCTGCCCGTGCCATTAAAGCCAATGAGGCTGATCTGATTATTGCGGGTGGTGTGGAAAGTATGAGCCGTGCGCCCTATGTGATGGGTAAATCCGACAGCGCCTTTGGCCGTAGTCAAAAGATTGAAGATACCACCATGGGCTGGCGTTTTATCAATCCAAAACTGAAAGAACGGTATGGTGTCGACAGCATGCCGCAAACCGCAGAAAACGTGGCGGAGCAGTTCAACATTAATCGTGCCGATCAAGATCAGTTTGCTTTAAACAGCCAGCAACGTACTGCAACGGCACAAGCCAAGGGCTTCTTCAGTAATGAAATCGTGCCTGTCAGTATTCCACAGCGTAAGGGTGATGCGATTGTAGTAGATGCGGATGAGCATCCACGAGCATCAACCACACTAGAAGGCTTAACCAAACTTAAAGCTGTGGTTAAAGCTGAAGGTACCGTCACGGCGGGCAATGCCTCTGGGATTAATGATGGTGCAGCCGCTGTGTTGATTGCTTCGGACGAAGCGGTGGAAAAATATCAGCTCAACCCCCGTGCCAAAATCATTGCAGCCACCACTGTTGGTGTTGAACCACGGATTATGGGTTTTGCGCCTGCACCTGCCATCAAGAAATTACTTAAACAAGCCAATCTCACTTTAGATCAGATGGATGTGATTGAACTGAATGAAGCTTTTGCAGCACAAGCTTTAGCCGTCACTCGTGATTTAGGCTTGAGTGATGATGATGCACGAATTAATCCGAATGGTGGTGCAATTGCCTTAGGTCATCCTTTGGGTGCTTCAGGTGCGCGTTTGGTGACAACCGCCTTGAATCAACTTGAACAGATCAAAGGTCAGTACGCCCTGTGTTCGATGTGTATTGGTGTTGGTCAGGGTATTGCCTTGATTATTCAACGTATCGAACAGAATTAAGGAATAGCCAATGTCAGTTTTTCAATCCGCCGATGCACAGATCAACTATCAAACTTTTGGAGATCCTAGCTCCCCTGCACTGGTGTTTTCCAACTCTTTGGGCACCAACTATGGCATGTGGCAAAAACAGTTCAATTATTTTAAAGAACGATTTTATGTGATTTGTTATGACACACGCGGTCATGGTTCATCTTCAACGCCAACAGGCCCATATACCCTGCAACAACTGGGGGAAGATGTGATTCGCCTACTCGATCATTTAAAGATTGAAAAAGCCAATTTTTGCGGTATTTCCATGGGTGGAATAACAGGTCAATGGCAGGCCATCCATTATCCTGAACGTTTTCAGCGTGTGGTTGTGAGTAATACCGCAGCAAAAATTGGACAGGAACAAGCATGGCTGGATCGTGCTCAACTTGTTCGAAAGCAAGGTTTGGTTCCAATCGCCACGACAGCGGCTTCACGCTGGTTTACAGATCCCTTTATCCAAAGCCACCCTGCAATTGTCAATAACCTGTGTAACGACTTAAGTGCTGGCAGCGCAGACGGTTATGCCAATTGTTGTGAGGCTTTGGCTAAGGCGGATGTCCGTGAGCAACTCAAAGACATCCACATTCCTGTTTTGGTGATTGCAGGAACTCAAGACCCTGTCACCACAGTGGCAGATGGACAGTTTATGCAACAGCAGATTCCAGATGCCCAGTTAGTAGAAATCGCTGCCTCGCATATTTCGAATATTGAGCAAGCAGATGCATTTAACCAAGCCTTATTCAGTTTTATTAACAAAACCTAAGTCAAAACAAAGCGCTGCTGCATGAGCAGCGCAATAATCCGATAGAACTAGAAAAGAGATCAGCCTTATCCAATACAGTTTGGACTTAACCCATGGATACCTATATTTGATTTTTTAAATGGATTTAGCACCTATTGAATCTTTGATCCAAGTTCAATGGCTCTCAGCATAAGGATGATGCAATGCATATCAACCCAGCTCAGAACGATACAGTTTCAAATCCGTTATTTACGCCTAAAAATATGAAACGGGCATGGTTAATTACTGCACTTTTAGTGCTGTTTCAGATGATTAATTTTGCTGATAAAGCAGTCTTAGGCCTTGTTGCCGAACCAGTCATGGTGGAATTAGGACTCACGGCAACCCAGTTTGGTTTTATCGGCAGTGCCTTTTTCTTCTTGTTCGCAATCTCCGGTATTGCCGTTGGCTTTATTGCAGAAAAAGTTCAAACACGCTGGTTACTTTTGATCATGGGTTTGAGTTGGGCACTGTTACAGTTTCCTATGCTTTTAGGCAGCGGTCTCACCACCTTATTGGTGACACGTATTGTACTCGGTGCAGCAGAAGGCCCTGCTTCTTCAATTTCATTAACTCATGTACAGGGTTGGTTTGAACCCAGTGCCCGAGGTTTTCCGAGTAGCCTTGTTGCTTCTGGAACCATGCTTGGACCAATTATTGCTACACCCATTTTGGCCTACATTATTGCGCATCCGAATTGGGGCTGGCGTTGGGCCTTTGGTTTTCTCGGTATTGTAGGCATCATCTGGAGTCTGTTATGGCTCTGTATTTGCAAAGAAGGTCCTTATAGTCATTTTCATAAAGTTCAAAATTCAGCGACTTCGCCTGTTACCAAAACCAAAGAGGCTGAGCACAACAGTCAAAGTATTATCTCTTTTGTTGATCAGTTAAAACCTGTCCCTATTTTCAAGATTTTTTTCTCGCAAATGTTTATCTCAGCTTTTCTGGCCGGCTTAGGTTGTTTTTGGTCCTTAGGCTTTTTAACCACATGGGCCGTTAAATATATTGCATCGACTCACCAATTCTCCCCTGAAATCATTGCTTTTATTTCCAGTTTCCCTTGGATTCTAGGTGCGATTACCTTGGCAATCGCAGGCTATATTTCTAAAGTGCTGTTGCAACAAGGGCGAAGTGTTCATGTCGCTTTTGGTGTGGTCTTTGGCTTACTTTTATTATTTTCAGGTTTTGCCTTTTATTTGCTTCCCCTTTCAACAGGAAACCTTAATCTAATCCTCATCACAGTAGCAGCTGGATTTTCCATGTGTTTTCCGCTGGCGACCATGACGGTCAGTTATAGTGTTTGCCCTCAACAACGTGCCGCAGTTATGGCAACCTTGGTTGCAACAGCATCCATTGGTGGAATGATTTCGCCAACAATGGTGGGATATTTGATGGATCATGCAGGTTATATCAGCCCAGCCAAAGGTGTTCCACTGACAACACAAATGTTTGAAAACCTGACCACGGGAATGAATCAAGGTTTTCATTATATTGGCCTCTACTTGGTGGTCGTTGGTCTAATCAATATTTTCTTACTCAATCCAGACCGTTTGGCTAAAAAATTGATGCGCTAATCCTTCTCACACCCAAAAAAATCATCTGAGTGCCCCGAACAGGCTCAGATGATTTTTGCCTTGAGCTTTTCCTTAAAGATATTTGGATAAATCAATAAAAATTTTATTTCATAAAGTATAAAGATATACCCATAAGGTAATGGAAAATTACATAGATAAATCATCATAATTTTATTTAATGAACAAGGCATGTTCATCCGTGAATCATTTCAGCATCAGAAATTAGATTTTCAAATTATTCACTCTTAAATCATAGCGAAAATAAGGATATCTACAATTGAAAAATCATGAACCTACTTATCGGTCAATCTATCAACATGCTCTATTTAAAAATGGAATTTTAGGTCTAAGTTGTGCCTTACTGGTCGGATGTAATTCATCTTCTAGTATAGAAACTCCT
Source organism: Acinetobacter gyllenbergii CIP 110306 = MTCC 11365 (assembly GCF_000413855.1). GTDB lineage: Bacteria > Pseudomonadota > Gammaproteobacteria > Pseudomonadales > Moraxellaceae > Acinetobacter > Acinetobacter gyllenbergii. Next base: position 5,555 of record NZ_ATGG01000061.1, read on the forward strand.
CCTCTCTCAAAACAGATCACCATCAAACGAGATAGCTTTGGAACGCCACATATTTATGCCAAGGATACTTTTGGCCTTTTTTACGGTTATGGCTATGCCATTGCAACTGATCGTTTATTTCAAATGGAAATGTCCAAACGGACAGGCTTGGGTACAGTTGCCGAAGTCCTTGGCCCTGACTATCTACAATATGATATCGCAACGCATAGTCGCTTTAATCCTGATAATATCAAACAACAAATTGCACAACTTTCCCCAGAAGATCGAGCGATTTTCGAAGGTTATGCTGCAGGTTTTAATCAACGGGTGAAAGAGGTTCTGGCTAATCCAGCACTCATGCCTAAAGAATTTATTGACTATGATTTTAAACCTTCAGCATGGCAATCAGAAGATATTGCTATGGTTTGGGTTGGTTTGATTCTCAACCGCTTTTTTTCTGCCAGCTCTGAAGTCTCAAATCTGGATTTGCTTACCCAATTACAAAAGGAAAAAGGTCAAGAAACAGGGCTGAAAATTTATCAACAGTTACGTTGGTTAGATGATCCTAAAGCGCCAACAATTATTCAATCAACAAGCAAACCCCAATGGACAGTACGCCAACAAGATAAAGCTAAAAAAGTCTTGCCGATATCAAATCAGGCAGCAGAAAATTATTTAGCCCAAGCGCGTATTGCACTGGGTAAAAGTGTGGTGGATGGTGTCCCAACGGCAAGTAATGCTTGGGTCGTCAAGGGGAATAAAACCCTTGAAGGTCAAACCGTTTTATATAATGGTCCGCAACAAGGCTGGTATACCCCTGCTATTACTTATGCAATTGGGCTACATGGGGCTGGCTATGACTTAACAGGGATTACCCCCGTAGGTTTACCAGCGATCTTATTTGGAACCAATGGTAAAATTGCATGGGGATCGACGGTAGGTTCACTAGATACCAATGATGTCTATCAACTTAATCTCAACCCGAATAATCCAAAACAATATCTGTATAAAGGGGCTTATCTTCCATTCGAACATCGCCAAATTAAAATTAAAGTGCGAAATCAGGCAGATCATGTATTGGATGTCTATCAAAGTAAACAAGGCTTTGTCAGTACATGGGATGAGAAAAATCATACGGCGTATGCACAAAAACGCAGCTGGGAAGGTGTAGAAATTGAAACCTTATTAGGTTGGACCAATGCAGCCAAAGCCAGCAACTGGCAGGAATTTCTAGATCAAGCCAAACGAGTCGCTGCATCAATCACATGGTTTTATGCTGATACCCAAAACAATATTGGCGTTGCTGCACTTGGACGCTTACCCATTCGTCCTGAAAACCAGCACATTCAACTTCCTGCACTTGGCGATGGTTCAATGGAATGGCAAGGTTTTTATGACTTCTCGCATAATCCGAAACAATATAATCCCGAAAAAGGTTACATCAGTAGCTGGAACAATAAAGCTTATGCAGGTCTACGCTCAGATTCCTCTAATTTTTCTTATGTCGATCGTGTCAATGAATTGATTGAACCTTTGGAAAACAAACAAAAGTTAAGCCAACAGGATATTTGGGACATCAATAAAATAGGTGCCTGGTCAGATCTGAATGCACGCTATTTTATTCCATATATGATCAAGGCTGCACAAAGTGAAAAAGCCTCAGCACAGGCTAAAAAAGTTGCACTATTGTTAGAAGAATGGGATCTCAAATTACGGCCAGACAGTAAAGCTAAATATTATCAAGGTGCTGCACCCGCGATTATGCGTACTTGGCTAAACCAAATGATTATCTTGGTATTAAAACCAAACTTATCGGAAAGCATTTATCAACGTTATACCGATACCCTTTATCCAGTCAATAATGATCCGCGTAGTGCCCAGCCAGCCAGTGCCTCAAAATTAATCTGGAATGCACTACAAGGAAAACAGGCAAGTGTTCCACAACATATTGATTTCTTGAAGGGTCAAACGGCTGATGAAGTGGTTTTAACCGCGCTTGAAAATACCCTCACCGAACTTTCAAAACAATATAATTCAACTGAACCAAGTGACTGGAAAATTCCTGTGGCAAGTATGGGCTTTTCTAGCAAAAACTCAGTCGGAATTCCTTGGGCTGATCAAGCACATCAACAACAGCTGAGCACTTACGGCAATACTGGAAGTGCAACATTTAGAGTGGTTTTAAATCCGAATCAGGTCACCATGTGTTCCATTCTCGCCCCAGGCCAAAGTGGCTTTATTGATCGAAATGGTAAAACAGACCGACATTTTGCCGATCAACTCGACTTATTTGAAAACTATACATGTAAAGAAGATGCAGTGAGCCAAAAGCAAATTGATCAATCTAGTCAGCAAAACATCACATTAAATTATTAATTTTAGTCCAAGAAGCCCAAGCAGAACCATGCTTGGGCTTTCTTTACACTCAGGTTGGTCTTATCTATTATTTATGAAAATGATGTACATATCGGAAAATCACACTACTCCCTTGTGGTCGATTTTCTGCATCTTGCTCAAAATAAGCATTTGCAACAAGATGGTCGTGTGGCGAGAAGCTATACATTGCCCCTGGGCCAATCGCCCAAACTTGTTCACGTCGTCCCTTCACATTTTCCCCATCCACTTGTGTATCAGTAATTTGTTTCAACCAATATCCATTTATACCGAGCCGTAATTGAGGTGTAACCGCATAACTGCTTTCAAAATTGGCATGCAAAGCCTGCCCTGCTTGCATATCATCGGCAGCGCCAAAACTATAGTTAGGATCATTATTTTTAAAGTTATAAAGATAATGTAAGCGTGTGGAAACTGTCCACTTCGGGTTAATCCAATACGTAGCAGCCCAGTATGGGTCTATTGACAGTGCATTGGCCCCTGGATTGATATCCCGATGCCGATCATAATCACCAGTAGGCAAATTAATCTGAAATTCAAAGCGCTGGGAAAACTTGGGCCCATCTTTGCCAAGCACTGGCTCAAATTGAATAAAAGGTCCAATAACAATATCCCCCAATCCTCTGTTGGTTTTAATCGCTTGATTATTCAAGCCATCATCGACATCAATATGTGCCAACAAAGGAATCACCATATTAAGACCAATATTGCCATGCCCTAATTTAATATCTGAGAGATAACTGATCTGTTGAACAATGGATTGATAATCAATCTCTGACTTAGGTAAAGGGACCTTATCACCCTTCACATCACGAATACTATCTGCACTATAATTTTGAAAATAGGTCTGTGCATACCAACCATTGCCTGCTGGAACAGCACCATCAACGAAGCTCGACAACCCCAAGTTGACTGTGGGCAAATCACTGGCAAAGCTTGTATGAGTGATCAAAACCAATCCCAAACTCAATATTTTTTTATTCATCTACAATATCCTTATTGTTGGGACAAAACTCTCCTAAAGGTATCGATGAATGCCGATACCTTATCATTGAGTTTGTCCGTTTTAAATATTATTGCCTGTTTTTAGTAGCGGATCATGATGGACTTTAATTCCGTATAATCTTCGATAAATGCATCAGAAAATTCACGACCTAGTCCTGATGCCTTCACGCCACCAAAAGGAACAGCAGGATCAAGAAAGGTATGCATATTGACCCAAACTGAGCCTGCTTCAATTTGCGGGATCAGCCGCAATGCTTTAGCCAAATCATTGGTCCAAATACTAGCCGTCAAACCAAAACGAGAGTGATTCATCATACGAATGAGTTCTTCATCACTTTCAAATGGAATAACATCCACCACAGGACCAAAAGTTTCTTCAATAAATAAAGGATCATCCACACCTTGGACCTTTAATAAAGTCGGCTCAACAAAATAACCGGTTCCTTGCAAAGCCTTACCACCACAAATCACTTGATCATTTTGATTGGCAAGGTCGAGATAATGTTTGACCTTGTCAAAGTGTGGCTTATTGGAAAGTGGTCCAAACATGCTGGATTCATCCAGCGGCGAACCAATTTTTATCTGTTGAATTGCTCCTGTCAGCTTTTCTACAAATTCATCATATTTGGACTGATGCACAAAGAAACGCTCTGGTGCTGCACAGACCTGCCCCTGATGTACAAAAGTTGCCTGTAACAAGGTTGGTAAGATTTCCTCCAGATTGGCATCCGCTAAAATGGCTGCTGCATTTTTTCCCCCCAGTTCTAAACTAACACGGGTTAAATCATTACTCATCGCTTGCTTGCCAATTGCAATGCCTGTCGGTACAGAGCCAGTAAACGAGACTTTTTTAATATGATTGGCATTTATTAAATATTGACCTGTTTCCCCTGTTCCCGTTACCACATTAATTACACCTGCTGGAATCCCCGCTTCAATTGCAAGTTCAGCCAAACGCAATAATGACAAGGTGGTAAATTCACTTGGTTTTAATACAATAGTACAACCCGTGGTTAATGCTGAACCAATTTTCCAGCATCCAATCATCAGAGAAAAATTCCATGGCACAATCCCAGCCACCACGCCAACAGGTTGACGTATGCTATAAGCAGTATATTTTTCGCCATTCATGGATGGAAGAGAGGGCTGCATGGTTTGACCATGGATTTTAGTGGCCCATCCTGCAAAGTATCTTAAAAATACAGCAGTTTGGGCGACTTCCAGATGTCGAGCCAGATGAATCAATTTCCCCGTGGTGAGTGTTTCAAGTTGAGCCAATTCTTCTGCATGTAATTCCACTAAATCGGCTAATTTATTCAGCTTTTGCCCACGTTCGTAGGGCGATGTATTGGCCCACGCATTTAGAAAAGCATCATGGGCACTATGCACTGCTGCATCCACATCCTGTTGATTACCAACTGCAATACTTGAAACAACCTGTTCCGTTGCAGGATTAATCAACTCGATTCGACGACGGTCTACCTCTAAATGCTGGCCATGAATAAAGTGACCATGTTGGCGCTGTAAAAAAGTTTCAACGCTCGCTAAAATTTTTACTTCACTCATTTTATTGTCCTCGGTTCTATTTGGAAAGAGCGCTGATTTAGGCCCTTACCCAATCCATATTCAGTTCAGTGATTAAGAATAAAGTCGGCACCACGTTCACCAATCATGATCGCAATGGCGTTGGTATTTCCGCTTGGAACTTGTGGGCAAATGGAACAATCAATCACACGTAAATTCTGGAAACCATGTACTTTAAGGGTCTGGTCTGTGACTGAATCTTTTGGTGCATTACCCATTTTGCAGCTGCCCGCTGGGTGATAAACCGTTTTAATGTTCTGCCGCATCCATGTATCAATGGCTTCAATATTGTCAGGATCGGTATTTGCAGGTTCAATGACCTCTTTTACAATCGCTTTTAAGGCGGGTTGCTGTAATAAACGAAGTCCAGCCTGCACCGCACGAATATTGGCATCAATATCCTCTTGATGACCTAAGTAGTTTGGATCAATGATTGGTAATGCATTTGGATCTTTGCTGCTTAAACGTAAGTATCCGCGTGCTTTTGGTTGTACATGACCAACTTTAATGGTAAGCCCATGTTCTTGGGCTACCGCTTTTTCCCCAGGGGTGTTATCAAAATTATCCAGTACGGGTAAAAAATGAAACTGTACATCTGGTCGACCATTGTGATTGGTATCAATAAACCCACCCCCCTCTAAAATATTTGAGGTCAATAAACCTGAGCGGGTAAAACGCCATTGTAAAAAATGCCGCACTGCTTTTAAGCCCTGATCTTCCCCAAGCAAACTATTTTGAGTCGTTACTGTTGCATTGACCGACATATGCAAATGGTCATGGAAATTTTCGCCGACTGGTAGGTCTTGAATACATTGGATACCCAATTCATCTAAATGTTGTTTTGGACCAATCCCTGACAGTAATAACACCTTAGGACTGCCAATCGCCCCTGCACTGACAATCACTTCTTGAGCTGCATTTACGGTCACCGTTGGTTTGCCAGCAATGCTGAATGTCACGCCTGTTGCTTGATTGCCTTGAGTTTCAATTTTATGCACCAGTGCATCGGTAATGACCGTGAGATCTGGGTGATGCTCAACTGATTTTAAATAGGTTTTTGAGGTACTGGCTCTTTCACCCTTTTGTGTGGTGGTCTGATAAAACCCAACACCAGCCTGATCCCAACCATTGAAATCGTTGACATAGTGCATGCCCATTTGCTGACCTGCCTGAATACAAGCAAGGGTTAAAGGATGTCGGTAACGGTTTTCACTGACAGCTAAGATGCCATTTTGACCATGATATTCATCGGCAAGACTTTCATTTTTTTCTGCTTTTTTAAAGAATGGCAGCACATCTTGATAGGACCAATTGCTGCATCCCCATTCCGATGCCCATAAATCATAGTCCTGACGCTGTCCACGGCAGTACACCATACCATTGACTGAACTGCCACCACCCAAGACTTTGCCTTGTGCAAGGATCATTTCACGGTGATTACAGTGTTGTTGTGGAACCGTCATGTACGGCCACGATTTCTGTTGAAAGACTTTGATCACTGTTGCAGGTATGGTATGGAACAGACTGCTGTCTTTCGTCCCTGCTTCTAGCACCAGTACTCGTCCTGCATTGGCTTGTAATAAACGTGCTGCAACCACACAGCCCGCTGAACCAGCTCCAATAATGATATAGTCATATTCTGTGTTCATCATGCTTCCCTACGCATTAAACTCCATGACTAAGATTTGATCATTACTTACTCATCTTGTTCTTGTTTAAACGTGACAAACATGATGCACAATTGTGACATGTGCATGGTATTTAAAATAAATATCGTATTTAAATTTTCAAGCGATACTCTTTTGGCGTCAGTCCAATCATCTTACGAAACAATTTGGAAAAATGTGCACTGTCACCAAAGCCCCATTTCAAAGCAATTTCGGTGATCGACAAACTTTTATTTTTGCTATCTTTTAATTCATACTGAATTTTTTTAATGCGATGCATTTGAATAAACTTATGCACAGATTGCTGCTGATGTTCAAATATTCGATGTAAATGCCGAAGCGAAATCCCTAAATGATCTGCAATCATTTGTGCATTTAAACCCTGTTGGCCTAGGTGTTCGAAAATAAATCGTTCTGCTTTTATTTTGAGATGATCAACAATTTCAACATTTTTATAATTAATGGTTGGCTTAATCAGTGCAATCAAGGCATCTTCAAAAGCATTTTCATCCTCTTTTGCATACCAGAGTTCAATCTTTTCAGGTGACAGATTTTGCAGCATGCACTTCAATAAATGCCCACTCATATTGGAAGTAATCAGTTTGCCAAAATGGTCGACCGTAATACCTAGCCTGAACAATTTCTCCCGTGACAAATGAACTGACACATGACTAAACAGACCTTGTGGATACATATCAATCGTTTCATCTGGATCAAGTAATGCAATATCTCCTTCATTTAACTGAATACTTTGATCTTTATATGCAATACGCATCTTGCCTGTATATTGAATCACCAAGAAGCAGAATCGATCTTTGACTCGATCAGGCATACCACTTTTCCGAGAAATATGACTGGCATTACTTTTGATAAATGCAACCTCGGTCTCACCCAATAAAAAAGACTTCACCTCACCAATAAATAAACTACGGTGTTTATCAAAAGCTGTCTCAAAATCACCGCAAACTTTTTGAATGCATTCAGTCCACTGCACCATTTCATTTTTTTGATCTTGATTCATATCCATTTCCCTCGGATAGATCGATTTAATCATATAGGTAAATTACACTGATCTCACTTTTCATTCAGTTAAAATATAGGGTGTCCTTCCCCAAAATGACCGACAAATTCATATAAAAATTTGTCGGCAACTTAAAGCTTAAACAATCCCTGCAATATCCTTCAAAATTTTAATGAAAATCTCCTTCTCTTGGTCAGGATATTTTTCAAACACCTCATTTTGATGGCTATCGGCAATATCAAATAGATAATGTGCGGTTTTCTTGCCCTTTTCAGTGAGTTTGAAAAAGCCATCTGTTTCGATCAGCAAACCATCTTTTTTCAGAATCGATGCTGCCTGCTCCACTTCGCGCATCGGCATGGCAATATCACGCGGTAAATCTGCTTTATTGGATGCAGTACCGCTGCCCAGTACCAGCAATAAACGCGCCTCACTGGTACGGAACCCTGTCACTAACTGCTTGGGAATATAATCAGTTTGATAGAACTTAAAAGCCCGACTCATCAAATAGCAGACATTGCTATATAAATGCCCTTGATGCATTTCACCAATATCTTCAGCTTCAACGGTGTCTTTTAACTGCAATAACGGATGTGGAATCACGCCCGAATAAGCCCCTTGGTGATACACCAGCGGGCTACGCCCTTCATCACGAAAACGTACCACTTTACCAATAATGATCCAATGATCACCGCCTTCAATCACCTCATGGCGTTCACATTCAAATACCGCAGAACAGTGATCTAAAATCGGGGCTTGACCTGAACCAATCTGATAACTAGTACCTTCATATTTATTAATATTACGGCGTGAAAATTTATTGGACAGCTCAATTTGTGAGCCTGATAAGATGTTGACTGCAAAATGCGTCGCTTGCTCAAACACAGGGAAACTGGACGAGTTCTTGTCAATACTCCATAAGATCAACGGTGGATCTAGAGACACTGAATTAAAACTATTGGCGGTCACCCCGACCTTTTCACCCTGTTCATTTTGCGCAGTCACAATGGTGACGCCTGTGGCAAAATTGCCCAAAGCACGTCTGAACTGCATTGGATCTATTGTGATTTCATCCATTGATTTTAGTGAATTCATTCTTCTCTCCTGAATCTTTTGTCCTACTTGGGCCGTTCGCTGTACCTAAATCCCTTAAATATCCAGTACCAATCGGGCCGATTTGGAACGTGAACAGCACACCAATATCTGCTCATTACTGGCTTTTTCTTCATCGGTAAAATACACGTCACGATGGTCAGGTTCGCCTTCGATCACATCGCACATACAGGTACCACACACACCTTGTTCACATGACATTTCAATCTCAATGCCTTCACGTGCCAAGGCCTGTAAAATGGTTTCTTCAGCATCAACCAGAATGATCTTGCCACTTTGCTGAGCCACCACCTCAAAAGCATCACCGCCAGTTTCCACCTCAACCTGAAAATATTCCTTATGAATCTGCTGTTCAGGGAAATGTTGAGTGAGGGCTAGATTAATCACCCAATCCATAAAACCATTTGGGCCACAGGTATAAATATGGCTGTCTGGATCAATGTCTTGAATGGCGGATTGGAAAAACTCGCGATGGCTTGCTCCTTCCGATTTAAAATGAAAGGTTGTGAAAGGCGCCAAAATGCCATGTTTAATTTCATCGACAAAAGCACAGCGTTCTGGGCTTGCGCCGCAATAATGCAGTTCAAAAGAAGTGCCTTCCTGCGCCAACTGATAAGCCATCGTAATCAGAGGCGTAATCCCAATCCCCCCGCCCACTAATACCGCATGTTTGGATTTGACCAGTGGAAATAGATTTTTCGGTTCGCTGACCTGAATCTGCATGCCATCTTTTAAATCATCAAATGCCGACACTGAACCACCGCGTGATTCTGGATCACGTAAAATTCCAAGTCGGAACGTCCCGACATCATTTGGGTTCTGACACAATGAGTACTGACGCACCATGCCATTGGGCAGATGCACATCGATATGTGAACCTGCTTCAATTTTGGGTAAAACGGTCGAATTTGCAGATTCAAACTCCATGACTGCAACATTTCCACCTTCGACATGACGGTTTTTTACCACCACGTTATAAAGTATCGTCATGATTTCTCTCCCTGATATGCATCTCGCCGAAGGCTTAACGCATAAATAATCCACCGTTAATATCCCATGTTGCCCCAGTCACAAAAGCTGCACTTGGGCTGGCTAATAAAGCACAGGTTTCCGCAATAAATTCCATGCTACCTAAGGCTTTGACGGGGATATTTTGAATAAATTGCGCCATTTTCTCATCAGAGACCACGCTATGCACAATCGGTGATTCCATCGGTCCTGGGGCAATCGCATTCACTGTCACCCCTTTGGCGGCAAACTCTTTGGCAAAGATCTTGGTTAGGGTAATGATTGCACCTTTAGTAGAGGCATAATGTGCACCAGTGGCAGTACCGCCATTTTGTCCTGCCAAAGATGCCATATTGACGATACGGCCATAGCCTTGATCGGCCATATATTTGCCAATGATCTGGCAAGACTGAAATGTGCCACGCTGATTCACTTGCGTGATCATGTCAAAATCCGCTGCACTAATCTCTAAAACAGGAGTTGCCTTGGTCATGGTGGCATTGTTAATCAATACATCCAGTTTCGAGAATGTCTGCTGAATCCACTGTACGGCGGCATGAAAATCCGCCTCAACCGAGATATCTAGTTTTAAGGCAGACATATTCTGTGCATGTGGACTGCGTACTTTGGCCTGCTCAGCCTTTTCTAAAGTGCTGGCAGAGACAATCACCTGATGTCCCTGTGCTGCAAAATACTCAGCAATGACATTCCCTAAACCCGAAGCAGCACCTGTGACTAATACAACCTGTTTCATTTCTTGCTCCTAAAGAATGTAGCTAATACCCGCCAAGGTATCGGTTGAGTTGACTAAATTGATAATTTTACGATTGATCTTAAAGCCTTGTTCCGCATCACGAACCAAATGGAAAGTTACATCAGCGGTATAGTGTTTGAGGTTTTCTTTACGGAATTCACGCAAGTTCTGTGCACAACGTAAAATGATTTCACCATCTTGATCTTTTACGATGCGGATACGCGAAACACTACGCACGGTATTGGCTTTGGGTGCAGTTGAAATCGCCTCGCCATTTTCCAAACGCTGTACCCGTAACTTCCGCATATGATGATCGTCATAGGCATAGTTCAAATTATTTTCATAATCAGTCAGCTTCGGATCAATCGGGATGATGTACACCCCTTTTTCATTCCACAGATCCAGCCAAGTGTCATGCTCAGAATGATCCAGCATATCGGCTTCAGCCCAGATAAAAGCGGTCACTTCATTCAGTAAATTTAAATCGATTTTCATGGCGCTCTCCTTAAACCGTCATCATCTTTTTCCACTGCTGATAGGCAGCGCGCATCCCCGTTTCGGCACTGACATCGCTTTTTAAGCCATCTTCAGTTTTAACTTCACCGGGCAGGCCACGATTGAGCATGATCCACAGGTCATTGCCCGCATTGGCACCGTGTTGTACACGCTCCCATGCTTCCGAATCATCTGGCGTACCAAAACCAAATGGGCCTTGGAAATGTTCATGCAGGCGTAAGCGATATTGATTGGCAATTTGTGGACCGCCATCCATGGTAATGACGGAATGGTGAATCTCAGTTTCGTTGACGGAAATCGGCTGCATCACGCGGAAGAACGCCATTGAACAGGCAATATTCGGGAACAGATTTAAGTTGAAACCAGAACCACCCACCGCACGGACGATACGGCGCACTTCTAGTTCTTCATGTCCTTCATCACGTAAGGCTTGCGCCAAGTCTTCAAAGCGTTCCTGAATCGGACGCTCCATTAATTCTTCATCCAGATCGACCAGTTCAGGAATCATCACCATGACACTGTGACCATTACCGAGGTCTTCGACATAACCTGGCTGATTTTCAAAGTTAAACAGTTCTTCGGTTTTTTCATCGACTGAACTTAAGAATGACTTGTGCACCAATGGGAAGTGGTAAGCATCGGTAGTATTTTCCAATTGGATTTTCCAGTTGCCTGGAAAGCGGAAACGATGTTCACCCAAGACTTTAATGGGATAACCCGCGCCTTGTTTCATAAACAAGTCAATCCATTTTTTCGCAGCGCCCAAGAAATCATCTAAAGGTTCAATATCCTGCTTAAAGGTAGCGAAAATCATGCCGTGGTATTCTTCAACACGTAAACTGATCAATGGAAACTCTGATTTATCCAGACATTCCCCATAGCTTTCAGGTGAAGGCACACCACGTAATGAACCATCTAATGCATAGCTCCAACCATGATAGGGACAGACAAAACTGTTGGTTTTACCTTTTTTATGTTCGCATACTGTTGCCGCACGATGGCGACAACGGTTTAGCAAGACATGCACTTTCTTCTTGCGATCACGTACCACCACCACAGGTTGTTTACCAATATTGATGGTTTTATAGCTGCCTGCATCTGGGATCTCGCTGGCATGTGCCACCCAAACCCACGTGCTGTAATAAATCTTTTCCATCTCATCTTCAAAGATACGTTCATCTTTATACAGTGAGGTATGCGCACGATCACTTTGCACTAAGCTACTGTAATCCATCTCAATATTCTGCATTGGAATAATACTGCTGTTCATATCCACGATCCTTTTCGGTCTATCCATTGGTTATTGCTGAGACGGCACTGGCAATACGGCTGTGCTGTCCCAGTGAGATACAGGGCGACTAAAAATATTTTCAGTCTGAAAATGTTTGATCTTCCAACGTCCATCCTGTTGCTGTTTAAACTGCACCGTGAGTTTGGCGGCATTTAAATGGCTACGACCATCACGGAAAGTTGAGGTCTGCAACATCATCCAACTGGCATTGGCTTGATCGGCTTCGATATACATTTGTTCTGAGCTGACAAAATGCGCATTCATGACAAAATGTGATTGCTGTTGGGTATAACTTTTGAACATGCCATAAATAGCTTGCCAAGACGCATAACGGCCAAAAGACTGGGCATATTTCTCGCCAATGCCTTCCCAAATGCTGTCTTGATCAAATAAATCCATCAATTCATTCAGGTCGGTATCAGCATTCAAGGCATCACAAATTTCCATATAACGGTTAATGCAATTACGGATCGCATTTTGAGCTTCAAGCTGTTGCAAGCGTTGTAACAGTTCCGTTATATCCATTGGCTCATTCATGTCATTCATCCTTGTTGCCGCACGAGTTGATAAAATCTGGCTTATAAATAACCGGGTGCTGGCTTCATACCGAAGCTGACCAGCCCAGCATTTTGCAAAGTGGCATCCCCCATAAAGGCATGTTGGGTCACTACATTGGTATCATTCACAAAACGGCTAAACGGGTTATGGGTATAAATCGCAGTCATCCCTGCCAACATCTGAATTTTGCGGGTCACACGTGCACAAACACGGGCCACATGGGTACAAGACAAACGCATATCACTGATCTGTTCCGCGCTTGGGGTACGTCCTGCCAGTACTTCATTCCAAACAATCTGCATGGTGTCGTAGAACCAGACGCGTGCCGCCTTAAACTCTGCTTCGACTTGGGCAAATTCATATTGCGTCACTGGACGACTGGCAATTTCAGCACCACCCGTAATTGAAGACTTGCCCGGTGCCAATTTTTGAAATTCTTCGATCGCTGCGGCTGCGACACCAATCCCGACCACGGTTAAAACCTGAGTCGCCAATGATAGGGATGGATATTTAAAAAATGGCTCAGGCAGTTTTGACGGTTCACCACGAACAAAAGTCCATTCCTTCGCTACCAGCACATCTTTCACCACCAGATCATGACTGCCTGTACCCTTCAGACCAACCGTATCCCAAGTCATATCAATCTGTGCTTTATTGGCTGGCATCACTGCCATACGTGGTAAACCTTGGGCTTCATTGTCCTTTTGTGGTGAAATCCCGACACCGACAATATCTGCACCCATACAGCCACTGGAAAATTTCCAACGTCCGCTTACCACCACACCATCATCGGTAATTTCGGCAGGTTGTGGCGGGAAAATTCCACCAGCAAATACGATGTCTGGACTGTCTTTATACAATTGCTCAAGTGTTGCTTCTGGCAAACTGCCTAAATAGGCTGGACTCATACCAAAACTCGCGACCCAACCCACGGAACCATCAGCTTTGGACAGTTGCTCGATCAATTCACAAAACTGTTTGGGTGACCATTCATTGCCACCAAAACGCTTGGGTACCAAAGCTCGATAGACACCAACCTGTTTCAGCTTTTCAATCATGTCTTGACTGACATATGCTTGGTTATCGAACTCTCCCGTACAGGCACGTTCACGAATTTCCTGACATAAGCTCTCTAAGTCGATTGTGTTGCTGTCCATTACACATTCCTTTATCGCTAAATGATTCATTCCCTAATTCCTTGTCATTTATTTATTGCGCTGCACTCACGATATATGTCGCAACAGCACACAGATATTCATCGGCATTATGTTTTGCCACGATTTGTAAACCCACAGGTTGACCTTGTTCAGTTTGCAGCGGGATTGAAATTGCAGGGTGTCCAGACAGGTTAAAAGGTCGAACCAAACCCGTTAGATTTAAAAAAGCCACCGTATTTTCAGCCTCTGCGACCTTAGGCGGTAACTGCGGTAAAGTCGGTAAAATCAAAGCGTCGTATTGATCGAGCAAGGCATCAATCTCAGCAGTGAAACTTGCTTTTACCTGCTCAGCCTGCTCGACTTGCGCCAAAGTGGTAGCAGCAGCCTTGAGTAAACGGGCATTGACGTCTGTGCCAAGTAAGCCTGTTTCCGTTAACTCGCCATAGGCCTGCCAGTTTTCGTAATTGATGATCTGCATGCCTGCATCAAACGCAGCGTCGAAACCTTTAACCGTCACATGGATGGGTTGTAAATCAGCCTGAGTAAGATAGTGTTGGATGCACTCAGCCACAGTAGAATCCGCTTGTACATCCAGCCAAGCCAGTTTCGGTGCCTGAGTTAATGCAGCATGTTGCTGGAAAGTGGGATCAATAATCTGCATTGCGGTTTCAATCATGTCGATTGAGTTTGCAAAAGGACCAACACAGTCAAGTGAACTGGTTGCTGGATGTACGCCTGCACGGCTGACACGACCGAAAGTCGGTTTTAAACCATAAACACCACAACATGCCGCAGGCATACGAATGGAACCACCCGTATCGGTACCTAATGTGAAATCCGCCAGACCTGCTGCAACTGCCGCTGCTGAACCACTTGAAGAACCACCCGGAATCAGTTGAGGATATTTCGGATTCGTGGCCGTACCAAACACATGGTTAATCCCTGTGATGCCAAAAGCCAGTTCGTGCAGATTGGTCTTTGCAGTAATTTGACAATCAGCAGCGAGAATACGATCCACCACGTCCGCGTTTATGCTTGCAGGTTGGCTGTGCATTAAGGCTTTGCTACCTGCCATGGTTTGTATGCCTTGAATATCAATGGAATCCTTGACCATGACTTTCAAAGCACCTGTACCTTTTTGTACCTCTTGTACAATAATATTCATTCACTTTTCCATGTATTTTTATACTTAATACAAATATCGGAAAAAGTAATGTAATTGTCAAGTATTTTTCGATACGAAGAATCAAGAAAATGTTTCTAATTTTTGTATAATGCTGGGTGTCCATTTTTATAAAAGTAATGACTTGGCTATGCTTACTCATTTAGAACAATTTCTACCCAACAATGAACCGAGCAGCTTACAGAGCTATCCTTTTTTCTGGATCTCGCAGGTGAATGGGAAATACACACAGCTTATTGAAAAATCAATTAAAAAATTAGGAATCGACAATACTCGTCGTAAAATTATTTTAAGTACCAATGCGCTCGAACAAGCCAGTATTACCGAGATTGCCAACCTTTCTACCCTCAAGCTGACCACAGCAACCAAAGCCATTTATCGTCTGGTTGAAGATGATATCGTGCAGGTGTTCTCCTCAGAGTCAGATGAACGCATCTCAATGGTGAAACTCACTGACAAGGGGAAAGAGATGGTTGAGCAAATTAACCAGATCAGTCAGGTCACTTTATCTGGGATTCTCAATGCCTTTGACGATGCTGAACTGCACCAGCTCAATGGCCAATTGAAAAAGCTATTTGATTTAATGCCCTCAAGTTAAGACAACAACAAAAGCCCATGTCTATACAGAGATGGGCAAAGCTTCGGATTAAGCCTGTTACTGATTTAAAATATTAAACGGCGGCTTCAGCTGATTTGCGGCAATCCGATCTGAAAAAGTATGCAAAACCTGTTGCTTATAGGCAGGAATATCGACCTGCTGATAGTCATAAAAGCCCTGCTGCTCGCGTAGGCCATTGCGTTGCTGTCGCATATTCTCGGCAATAATTTCAGGTGTTCGATAACGATCACCTAACTCTTTTTGTAAATATTGCGAGGCATAGTACAGGATATCGCCGCCACCCCAATCAATAAATTCCAGTAAGCCCAATACCGAAAAGCGTAAACCAAAACCTGTCCGAATCGCGATATCAATATCCTCCGCCGAGGCTACACCTTCTTCCACCATCCGCGCCGCTTCATTCATTGCCAAGGCCTGAATCCGTGGCACGATATAGCCTGCTTTGGCATGACACACCACAGGAACTTTCCCAATCAACTGTAAAAAGCTTTTCAGTTGCGCAACCACGCGCTCAGAAGTTTGCTCTGAACGACTTAATTCCACCAAAGGAATCAGATAGGCAGGATTCAGCCAATGTGCATTCAACACCCGTTCTGGATGTGAAATCATCTCTGCAATATCAGTGACCAGAAAAGTAGAGGTGGTCGATGCCACAATACAATGAGGCGAAATGTATTGGTCTAACCAAGCAAAAATTTCCTGTTTGACTGGTTTCACTTCTGGCACGGCTTCCATTACAAGCTCACAGCCCGCTAAGCGCTGTAAGGAGCCAGCCCGACTCAGAATCGTAATCTGATCTAGGATAAAAAGTTGTTGTTCAGGCTGAATAAATTG
This sequence comes from Acinetobacter gyllenbergii CIP 110306 = MTCC 11365, assembly GCF_000413855.1. Lineage (GTDB taxonomy): Bacteria > Pseudomonadota > Gammaproteobacteria > Pseudomonadales > Moraxellaceae > Acinetobacter > Acinetobacter gyllenbergii. The sequence continues at coordinate 22,238 of NZ_ATGG01000061.1, forward strand.
AATCTGCTCAAGTAACCCTAACTCCTGCTGCAAATCAGCTTGAATCTGGTTCTGATATTGCCCGAACTCAACTTCACTGCGCTCTCTGGCATCAATCAAATCAACTTTCAGTCCTGCATAGGCAAAAGCTAGCGCAATCGCTTTGCCCATTCGCCCAGCACCCAATACCGCAACCTGTTTAATTGTACTCATCCTAGACCCCTTGCTGCAAAATCATGTGCAACTCGGCTTTGCTTTTCTCTGCCAATCCTAGGCTCTCAAAAGTCCGACCCTGCTGATATAGGTCTTTGCCAGTCACCGCAGAAGCAATATTTAATAATCCTTGCGCTACAGGTGTAGCTACCCCCGCCCAACAACCTACAGACACTAAAAACGATAATCCTAAACGCGTATCTTCCAGCATATAGCGATGTGACTGCAGGTCGATGTCTTCACGCCAGTCACCACTATCGGTTAATTTGCCATGTGCACCGCGTCCATACATCCACTCCTCACCTTCACCCTCTTTGTTGTAGTGATCGGCTAAAGGGAAATGCGGTGCAGCATAGCCGAGTGCTTCCCGAACTTGCATACGTTCTGCATCCAACTGATTGGTGACACGGCGGATTGAGGGCTGTGTACCCTCATGATGAATATCCCAAGCTTCAAAATGTTCCAGCGGTCCAGCATTCATCAAAATCAATGGTGGATGAATAATTGGCCCTGCATTCATCAAAGCACCGCTGAGGCTGTCTTCAATCGGTTCTACACTTGGATAAGCCTGTTTGATAACTTGAAATGCATGTTCAGACAAGGCATTTGGAAAAACCCCAGTCGGTAAACGGGTCGCATAACCACTGACCACAATCTGATTGACCCCATGCTTACGTACCAAATACGGTAAGGTTCCAGTTTCGGCAAATGCCACTTGGGCATTGTTAGCGGCCTCGCGCATGGCCTTGGCAAAGATAAAGCTGCCAAAGGTCGCAGGTGGTAAATACACCACTTGTCCTGCTTGAAAAAACGGCGCCGCCTGCTGAGCCAAATCCAGATGCGTGGTTGCGGGTAAAGGAATAATGATCAGTTCGGCATGCCGAATGGCTTTTTCTAAATGAGCCAAGAGATTAATCTGGCTATTTTCAAAGCCAACACTCACTGAGCGCTCACCCTGAAAATCTTTGATTTTAAGCTCGCCCGTTGCGGCAAGCTGCTGCAAAGCTTCTCGATCACGACGCCATAACACCACCTCGTGGCCTTTTTCTGCCATTTCCACCGCTGCTGCATAACATCCGTGTCCACCACCGAGTACTGTAATTTTCATGTGCGCTCCTGCTGATTGATTTGTCATTCAGCATAGAACGATCACAGCCTGATGGCTTATCCAAATGCGCAGTGAATATTCCATTTACGCACGCATTTGACTGACTGGCGCAGCATCTTTTTTGAGGGTGTACGATGGCAGACAACCATAGCGTTTTTTATATAGGCTGGAGAAATGCCCAAAACTTTGAATGCCATGGTCCAGTAAAATATCGGTGACAGTTTCATCTGCCTGTGCATGCTGCAAAGCCCAATGCACCCGCTCCAAGCGTTGCTCACGAATATACTCCACTGGGCTTTGCTGTAGATACTGGCTAAAACCTTTTTGTAAGGTTCTTATCGATACCTCGCAATACTGACCTAGATCAGACAATGAAATGGTCTGTTGTACATGTTCCCGAATATATTGCTGTGCCTTTTTAAGATAACTTGGTAGCAGCTGTTGCCGTTGAGCATTCAAGCGTTCGGTATAATTGTTCGGAATTTTCAGCAAAATGAGTTCAATCAAATACTGACTAAAACTGGCTGAAATAAAGCTCCAGTTCTGAATATGATAATAGGCATGACACAGATAATTCAGCGTTTCAATGATCGCATCCATCCCTTCCGCGCTACATGACAAAGATGGATCAAAACGCAGGGGGTCTTGGCTACAATGCCCCAACATGTTAAACAGCTGGGTTTCAATATCCTGTTGCGCCAATTTTAAAATAATATTACGGCAATGCTGATTGGTAATGATCTGCTGTCGCGTATGCGGATGAGTCACTGACATCACCCCAACCGATTGCATGATTTTGTGCTGATCAAATCCCACCTGACATTGTCCTTCCAGCGTGATTCGAAATAAATAAAAGTCAGCGCTATCCTCAATGCTGATCATGACGGGCGCACTATATTTCAGATCATACAAAGCACCACGACCAAAACTAAAACCGTTTAATCGAGTATTCAATGGCTCATGTGTCTCGACATCAAAGCGATGCGGGCAGAGGTAGTGGCTGATTCGATCTTTAATGGTCTGATAATCATCAGATTTAAATAATAACAACTCATCCAGATAATGCAGATGATCCAATTTCAATGTTGTTTGCATCATTTCACTCCCTTGTGATGAATCAATCAAAGCAAGCACAAAGCCCATTACAATGAATAGGCCTGTGATCTACTCAGTGCAGCATCAAATCAAGATGCATGTTCCTGCTGCATACTGTCACTAAATGCCTGACAGCCTTTTTTCAATAGGATAAAAGCCAGTACACAAGAAATCGTACCCACAATCGACAGTGACATACCCACCATGAGTGGATTTTCAAACACCTTATCGGTAATCAAGGCCACCAATGTGGTACCAATTCCAACGGCAACCAGATTACTGATCAGTAAAAACACTGCTGAGATTTGTGCGCGTAACTGGTTCGGCGCCAACATTTGCATAGCCGTGGTTGAAATCGGCATCGGGAATGAAGCAAAGAACATCGCAGGCACTAAAAACACCACCGATAACCATAACTCATTCACCTGAGTAAAAATCATCATCGGAATAATTAAGCCCACAATCCCAATCACGCCAGTAATCATCGGCGCATCTTTACGGCCTTTTTGAATAAACCAGTCATTCAGCCAACCCGCACAAAATACGCCTAGAATATTGGCCACCAATAACACACTCCCGAGCATATAGCCTGCTTCAGTTGGTGTGAGACCAAACTTACGCATATAGAACGCAGGTGACCAACTGATCAGGCAATACAAGGCCATCGCGTAAAAAGTAAAACCTAAGTAGTGACATTTGAAGGTGCGACCATGTTTTTTAATAAACTTGAAAGCATCCTTCATACTGGTCTTTTCTACTTGCCCCTGTGCATTGAGACGCTGACCTTTACGTTGTGGTTCTCTCACGGTGAGTAAAACCAATAGACCAATAAAGACACCCGGCAGCCCCACAATAATAAAGGCCGCTTGCCATGCTTTAAGCGCACCAAAAACCGGAACCATGATGCTATCCATATTTTTGAGTAAACCAATCACATAGCCACCGACCAGAAAGGCGATCCCGCCGCCGACAAAAGAACCAATCGAATACACTGCAACAGCACGTCCAAGCTTATCCTTGCTAAACATATCGCTGAACATTGAATAGGCGGCTGGAGACAACGCGGCTTCGCCTACTCCAACGCCCATACGACTCAAAAATAGTTGCAGAAAGTTTTTACTCAGCCCACAAAATGCCGTTGCAATACTCCAAAAGACCACCCCGATGGCAATAATTTTTGGACGGGAGAAACGATCTGCCAGATATGCCAAGGGTAGGCCCATAAAGGCATAAAACAGGGAAAAAGCCAAACCGTGTAATAAACTAAACTGCGTGTCTGAAAGCCCGAGATCTGCTTTAATCGGCTCAATCATCAGCGCCAGTATTTGCCGATCAATAAATGAAAAGATATAAGCCAGCATGCACAGTAGTACCACATACCATGCATAGAGATTTGATTGAGCTGGTTTCGGCTCAGTAGATTGCGTATCCATTTTGCTTCCTTGTCCATGTCTTTTTTCTAATGCGTCTTCTTATTGGAGACCACACGACCAGAATCCATTTCCTGTTCTGTCTTCAATAAGGAAAATAATCCTTTTATATAATTATTATTTTTACATGGAATTTTCCATAATATTTCAGGTATAAAGTTATACCTTTTTTGCCATGATGGAAAACCTGTGCTGCATAAAATATCCCTAAATTCAATATAAACAAATGATAAAATGCATGTTTTTATGATAAAAATGAACAATTATAAAAAATTCAGGTTTAAATTAATTTAAAATTATATTGAATTTTACATTTAATTTTGATTTAAAATAAACTGAGATCATTAGTTTCAATGGAAAAGGATATGGCACTCATTAAAGAACAAGCAATCGAAAGCATTCATAGCATGCATGTCTTGATTGAAAACATTTTTAGTGGCAAACATGCAGAACAAGACCTTGCCCTGCTGATTGATTATTTTGCGGATCATTTTGAAATGGTCGGTGCGGCTGGAAAACAGTTTTCACTCGAACAAGTGAAAGGTCTATTTGCCAATAATCAAGGTAAAATGCCTGATATCCAGATTGAAATCTATGACGAACAAGTTTTGATGCAAAAGCCCGATGCGATTGTTTTGACCTATACCGAAAAGCATACCAAAGCGTCTGGTGTTCTGATTCGACGCTCATGCGCATTGATTGAAGAAATTAACGGAAAAATGGTCTGGAGTTATTTGCAAGAAACATTTTTACCCTAAAAATTGAGCAAGCAACAAAGCTCTTGTCACAACAGGAGCTTTGTTGCTGATTCGAGCCATGTCATTCAGTAACGATCCCTGCCTTTTTAATCTCCAAAATTTCGACTGAATCTATCGCTGTATCACACCGTCAACTTTCCTTTAGTTAGACCTCCCCAAGCTATTTCACTTCTACAAAATACAGACAGATAAACGCTCAGATGATTTACATGAACTATAAATACTTATGGCATTGTTCCGCTAAAATCAAAGCTGAAAAAGTGATGTCTCTAGTTTATCGACTCGAAAACATCGTGGCTTCCAAAGTATGATCTTGGCTCACAGTTCTGCGCGAGCACAGTCAGCTGGGTGACTCAATAAAGAAAGACAGGATAAATCGTTTTATGGAAAAACCTATCGAATGCCCTAAATGTGGTTCAACAGAAATTGAAACACGTAATCATGACAAATTATTGAGAACTACGGGCGGTGTATTACTGACGGCCGCAGGTACAACTGCGGGTACAGTCGGTGGTGCTGCAATTGGTACGGTTGCTGGTCCCTTAGGTGTGATTGTCGGTGGTACGGTAGGCACTTTTGTCGGTGCAATCAGTGCAGGAATCACAGGTGGTGTGGTTGGAAATATATTTGGGAAAAAAGCAGGTATCATGGTCGACAAAAATATTTTTCAGGACTATCGCTGTCTGAAATGCAAATATCGTTTTAAACAAAAGAAATAAACGCAGCCCTTTTCAAAATCAGGTCTGGAAAATATTTTTTCAGATCTGCCACCAAAAACCATCTAAAGCAGATTGACTCCCAATCAAAATGTCCAAAATAGGCAGCAATGATTTCTCAGATAAAAAAAATCCCAGACTCTTGGGGAAGAGAATGGGACTACGATATTAACTATCGCTAATAATGCAATTTATATCACACCTTAAGTATCAAAATACATATTAAGTCACACAAACAATACATAACTGTCTACCCAGCACTTTAAATGCTCCGAGCAAAAACAGACTTTAGAATAGGGTCTGAATCGTTATTCTCATTTCAAAACACTCGTTTTTCGTTCCTGCATAGGACTTTCATAGGTAGTTTGAGCAATCGGTGACACTCGCCAAATCACATCCCCGACATCATCAGCCACCAATAGTGCACCTGAAAAATCTATGGCGACACCGACTGGGCGTCCATAGGCTTGGCCTTTATCACTTAAAAAGCCCGTCAACACATCTTGTGGTTCCCCAGCAGGTTGGCCACTTCTAAACGGTACGAAAATCACCTTATAACCACTATGTGGTTTCCGATTCCATGAACCATGCTGACCAATAAATGCGCCACCGCGATATTGTGGCATTAACTCAGTGGCATAGAATGCCAAGCCTAAAGATGCGGTATGATTTCCCAGCGCATAATCAGGTTTAAGCGCACGAGCGACCATATCTGGATTTTGTGGTTTTACTCGCGTGTCGAGATGCTGACCAAAATAACTATAGGGCCAACCATAAAATGCGCCATCTTTCACCGAAGTCATATAGTCAGGCACTAAATCACTGCCTAACTCATCACGCTCATTTACTACCGTCCAGAGCTGACCACCTTGAGGCTGCCAGCCCATGCCATTCGGGTTTCTGAGTCCTGTCGCAAAAGGCCTTGCTTTGCCAGTGGCAATGTCAAACTCCACAATCTGTGCTCGACCAACTTCTTGATCCAAGCCATTTTCAGCCGCATTACTATTGGAGCCAACAGAGATATATAGTTTTGTCCCTGCTGGGTTTGCAATCACATTCTTGGTCCAATGATGATTGAGTTTTCCCGCGGGTAGATCCAAAACTTTCATTCCCTGCGCCGTAATTTTTGTCGCGCCATCCTGATAAGGAAAACGCAACAAAGCATCGGTATTGGCAACATAGAGCATATTGCCGACCAAAGCCATCCCAAAGGGCGAGTTTAAATTTTCCAGAAAAACCGTATTTTTATCGGCAATCCCATCACCATTGCGATCACGTAATAAACGGATACGATTGGCGCTTGGAAAGGATGCCCCTGCACATTGCATCACCATTTTCGCAATTTTTCCACGAATCCCCTTCGTATCGTCTGGCTTAGGTGGTGCATCGGTTTCAGCTACCAACACATCACCATTTGGTAATACATACAACCATCTTGGATGATCTAGCCCTTGGGCGTATGCCTGAACTTTTAAACCTTCTGCAGGCGTCGGCGTCACCCCCTTCGGCCAACCTTTAGCTGGGGCAATATTGACGGTCGGGATTAAACTCGATTGCGGTTTGGGCAATACTGGTTGCGGGCCATAACTTGCTGAAATCGGATATTTAGATGCGGCGCTACAACCTGAAAGCACGAGAACAATACTGCTTGCCAATAGGGCGCATTTCAATTGAGGCAACATGATTAAACTCCTTTTTTATTGTTGTAATACAAGTAAGAGGATCTCGTCTTTGTATGAACATGATATTCGTTATATGAGATAGATCAAACCCAAAAAGAATCTATCTCAGCTTTCATGATTTTTAAGTCTTTAAGGCACGCGCCTCAGCAATATTATGCTGCTCCACCAAAGTTCGAATGGTATATTCATGATTGGTTTTCTGGTCACAAGCAAATTCACATTTCTGGTCCAGTGGCAAAGCACTGCCACCAAGCAATGGACAGCCTGCAAACAGTTCCGCCACCCAGTCAACAAAGACTCTGACTTTGTGAGATAAATGGCGGCTCTGTAAATACACCACTGAAATCGGCATCGGTGCAGGCGTCCATTTTGGCAATACTTCTTTTAAGGTTCCTGCCTCAAAATGATTGGTCAGCATGTAACGTGGACCTTGAATCAGACCAAAGCCTTGCAAGGCCAAATCGATATAAGCATCGCCATCATTAACAGACACTTGTCCATTGACACTGACACTTTGAATCAGGTCATCGACCACAAAATCCCAGTCAAAGTTGCGCCCTGTACGACTGGAAAAGAAATGAATGGCTTGATGATTTTTTTGTAAATCTTCAAGTGTCTTCGGTTCACCATATTTTTCTAAATAACATGCCGATGCTGCTGTTGCACACTGGAACGTACCAATACGGCGGGCAATTAAGCTCGAGTCCTGTAATTCTCCCACCCGAATCGCACAATCCACCGCCTCACCGACCAAGTCTACAGGACGATCATTCATGCCTATAACCAGATCAATATCGGGATAGCGGTTATGAAACTCTCGCAATCTTGGAATTAAAATCAAACGACCAATCGAGACAGGCACATCAATCCTTAGACGCCCTCTTGGGCCTCGTTCCTCATCATGAAAGGACGCCTCAATATCTTCAACATCCGCCAGAATTCTCAGACTACGGTCATAATAGACCGCACCATCGGGGGTTAAACTGAGCTTACGCGTGGTTCGATTCAGTAAGCGAACTTGTAAATGTTTTTCTAAAGCCTGAATGGTGGTGGTCACCGAAGCACGCGGTAGTCCCAGACTATCGGCAGCCAAACTAAAGCTGTTGGTTTCAACCACTTTATTGAAGACTCTCATTGCATGAAATAGATCCACACGCCCACTCCTCATTGCTGCATTTTTCAGTTTCACACAACAATTATTATAAAAATACGAATAGTGTTATCAAATTTAGTATATTTATTCGTAATTGACAAACTTTTATGCTCCTTTCATTCCATAAACCTGTTTCTCCCATACAGACCAAAACAAAAAGTCTGAAAACAGGGATTCAAATAACCAGGAGCATCCCATGTCACTTTCTCGCAAACAGCTGACGCTGTCTGCCGTCATTCTTGCTATTTTTGCAACGGGTGGCAGTTTTATTCTCTTCCAAGAAAATGCAGATGCGAAAGCCACTCCAACAGCAGGTGCACCGCCTGCTGCAACCGTTGATGTCGCCAGTGTGGTCAGTCAGACCATCACCGACTGGCAAGAATATTCAGGGCGGCTTGAAGCCATTGATCAGGTTGATGTTCGACCCCAAGTTTCCGGTAAACTGATTGCCGTTCACTTCAAAGATGGTAGCTTGGTCAACAAAGGAGATTTATTATTCACCATTGACCCACGTCCTTTTGAAGCAGAATTGAATCGGGCCAAAGCGCAACTGGCTTCTGCGGAAGCACAAGTCACTTACTCTTCAGCAAATTTGGGCCGTAACCAGCGCTTAATTCAAAGTAACGCGATTGCCCATCAAGAGCTTGATCAAGCGGAAAATGAAGCACGTTCAGCCAATGCCAACTTGCAAGCCGCTAAAGCCGCTGTCGAAACTGCCCGTTTAAATCTGGAATATACTCGTATTACCGCCCCTGTCAGTGGACGTATTTCCCGTGCCGAAGTCACTGTGGGTAATGTGGTTTCCGCAGGCAATGGCGCCCAAGTCCTCACCAGTTTGGTTTCGGTGTCACGTCTGTATGCGTCTTTCGATGTTGATGAACAAACTTATCTAAAATACATCAGCAATCAACGCAATTCAGCCCAAGTGCCTGTCTATTTAGGTCTCGCCAATGAGTCTGGTTTTAGCCGTGAAGGTTATATCAGTTCAATCGACAATAATTTAAATACCACCTCAGGCACCATCCGTGTCCGCGCCACCTTTGATAATCCCAAAGGTGTGATGCTTCCTGGGCTGTATGCCCGCATTCGGCTTGGTGGTGGGCAACCTCGTGCAGCGATTCTGATTAGCCCAACAGCGATTGGTGTCGATCAGGATAAACGTTTTGTGGTGGTGGTCGATGCCAAAAACCAAACCGCATATCGTGAAGTTAAATTGGGTGCGCAACAAGATGGCTTGCAAATCATCAATAGCGGCCTGCAAGTGGGTGACCGAATCGTGGTCAATGGTTTGCAACGTATTCGTCCGGGTGATCCTGTCAGTCCACATCTGGTCCCTATGCCGAATCCTCAAATCATCAGCGATAACACAGCACAACAACCTCAGCCTACAGATAAAACCTCAACTTCGGCAAAAGGTTAATCCGCATGAATATTTCTAAATTTTTTATTGATCGCCCGATCTTTGCTGGGGTGCTGTCCGTCCTGATTCTACTGGCTGGCTTACTCTCGCTGTTCCAACTGCCTATTTCTGAATATCCAGAAGTGGTGCCCCCCTCTGTGGTGGTACGTGCCCAATATCCGGGTGCCAACCCTAAAGTGATTGCTGAAACGGTTGCTTCTCCTTTGGAGGAATCCATCAACGGCGTAGAGAACATGCTGTATATGCAGTCTCAAGCCAACAGCGATGGCAACCTGACCATTACCGTCAATTTCAAGCTCGGGATTGATCCCGATAAAGCCCAGCAACTGGTCCAGAATCGGGTTTCTCAAGCCTTACCACGTTTGCCGGAAGATGTACAACGTCTCGGTGTGACTACGCTAAAAAGCTCACCAACCTTGACCATGGTGGTGCATCTGACCTCACCCGATAATCGCTATGACATGACCTACTTGCGTAACTATGCCGTACTCAATGTCAAAGACCGTCTGGCACGCCTGCAAGGTGTGGGTGAAGTGGGTCTGTTTGGTTCGGGTGATTACGCCATGCGCGTATGGTTAGATCCACAAAAGGTGGCACAACGCAATCTCACCGCCACTGAAATCGTCAATGCGATTCGTGAACAGAATATTCAGGTTGCCGCAGGAACCATTGGTGCAGCGCCGAACAATTCACCTTTACAGCTCTCGGTGAATGCACAAGGTCGTTTAAGTACCGAACAGGAATTTGCCGATATTGTTTTAAAAACGGCAGCCGATGGTGCGGTAACACGATTGGGTGATGTTGCCCGTGTTGAACTGGCCGCTTCACAATATGGCTTGCGTTCATTACTGGACAATAAACAGGCCGTGGCGATTCCAATTTTCCAAGCTCCCGGTGCCAATGCCTTACAGGTCTCTGACCAAGTACGTAGCACCATGGCGGAACTGTCTAAAGATTTTCCATCTTCAATTAAATACGACATCGTTTACGACCCGACTCAATTCGTACGCTCAAGTATCAAAGCGGTGATTCATACCCTGCTTGAAGCGATTGCACTGGTGGTTGTGGTGGTGATCCTGTTCTTACAAACATGGCGTGCCTCGATTATTCCGTTACTGGCCGTGCCTGTTTCCATCATTGGTACTTTCGCCTTAATGCTGGCCTTTGGTTATTCCATCAATGCCCTGTCACTGTTCGGGATGGTGCTCGCCATCGGGATTGTGGTCGATGACGCCATCGTGGTGGTGGAGAACGTCGAAAGGAATATTGAAGCAGGACTCAGTCCAAGAGATGCCACCTACCGTGCCATGCGTGAAGTCAGTGGCCCCATTATTGCCATCGCATTGACCTTGGTTGCCGTGTTCGTCCCGCTGGCTTTTATGACCGGATTAACAGGGCAATTCTATAAACAATTCGCCATGACCATTGCCATCTCCACCGTGATTTCGGCATTCAACTCCCTCACTCTGTCACCTGCTTTGGCCGCCATGTTGCTGAAAGGTCATGATGCCAAACCTGACTTCCTGACCCGTGTGATGAACCGTGTCTTCGGACGCTTCTTTGCCCTGTTTAACCGCGTATTCTCACGCGCATCGGATCAGTATGGTCGTGGCGTTAGTCGGGTGATTTCGCATAAAGCTTCAGCGATGGGTGTGTATGCAGCTTTACTCGGTCTGACCATTGGGATTTCTTATATCGTTCCAGGTGGCTTTGTCCCTGCCCAAGATAAGCAATACCTGATCAGCTTTGCCCAGTTACCGAATGGCGCCTCACTAGATCGAACCGAAACCGTGATTCGTAAAATGAGCGATGCAGCACTGAAACAACCCGGCGTAGAAAGTGCGGTGGCCTTCCCTGGTTTATCCATTAATGGTTTTACCAATAGTTCTAGTGCAGGGATTGTGTTTGTCACTTTAAAACCATTTGCTGAACGTAAAGCAGCCGATCTTTCTGCCAATGCCATTGCAGGTGCTTTGAATCAGAAATACGCCGCAATTCAAGATGCTTATATTGCGGTATTTCCACCACCACCAGTGATGGGTCTCGGCACCATGGGCGGCTTTAAACTCCAGCTGGAAGATCGCGGTGCTTTAGGTTATGCCGAATTGAATAACGCAGCGCAATCCTTTATGAAAGCAGCACAATCTGCACCTGAATTGGGGCCAATGTTCTCCAGTTATCAAATCAATGTGCCACAACTAAATGTTGATCTGGATCGGGTCAAAGCCAAACAACAAGGCGTTGCTGTGACCGATGTATTTAATACCATGCAGATTTACCTCGGTTCACAATATGTGAATGACTTTAACCGCTTTGGTCGTGTCTATCAGGTACGTGCCCAAGCCGATGCGCCGTTCCGTGCCAATCCTGAAGATATTTTACAGCTTAAAACCCGTAACAATGCAGGGCAAATGGTACCGCTGTCTTCCCTAGTCAATGTCACTCAAACCTATGGCCCAGAAATGGTGGTGCGCTATAACGGTTATACCGCAGCGGATATTAATGGTGGCCCTGCTCCAGGTTATTCATCCAGTCAAGCCGAAGCTGCGGTTGAGCGGATTGCCGCTGAAACCTTGCCACGTGGGGTGAAATTTGAATGGACCGATCTGACCTATCAAAAAATCTTGGCTGGTAATGCCGGATTGTGGGTGTTCCCGATCAGTGTATTGCTAGTGTTCTTGGTTTTAGCCGCACAATATGAAAGCCTAACCTTGCCATTAGCCGTGATTCTGATTGTCCCAATGGGTATCTTGGCAGCACTGACTGGGGTTTGGCTCACAGGCGGCGATAACAACATCTTTACCCAAATCGGCTTGATGGTGCTGGTCGGGCTGGCCTGTAAGAATGCTATCTTGATCGTGGAATTTGCCCGAGAACTGGAAATGCAAGGCGCGACCGCATTCAATGCTGCAGTTGAAGCCAGTCGATTACGTTTGCGTCCGATCTTGATGACTTCAATCGCCTTCATTATGGGTGTGGTTCCACTGGTCACATCAACAGGTGCGGGTGCTGAAATGCGTCATGCCATGGGCGTTGCGGTGTTCTTTGGTATGATCGGGGTGACCTTCTTTGGTTTGTTCCTGACCCCTGCCTTCTATGTGTTGATTCGTACCCTGAACAGCAAACATAAACTGCATTCAGCTGCGGTGCATGAAGCACCTCTGCACAGTTCACACGATCACTAAGGAGCAGGCCATGACAGGATTCAAACCACACTGGATACTCTCCTCACTCATGGGAAGCCTGCTGCTTGCAGGCTGCTCATTGGCACCAGAATATCAGCCAGCCAAGGTGGTTATTCCACTGCAATTCAAGGAAGCGGATGCTCAATTGAATGATCCCAACTGGACCATCGCGCAACCTGCCGATGCACAGTCTCGCGGTGAATGGTGGCGGATTTTTAATGACCCTCAATTGAATGACCTGGAGCAACAGGCCATTGCCGGTAACCAGAACCTAAAAGCGGCAGCGGCCAATATTCAGGCCTCACGTGCTTTAAGGTCTGCTGCGCAAGCTGAACGTTTACCCAGCATTGGTGCAGGTTTTGGGCCCACCCGTCAGAGGCCCTCACACGCTTCTTTAGGACTTGATTCGGATGCATCCACATCTGCACGTAGCTTATGGCGGGCGCAAGCCAATGTCTCCTATGAACTGGATCTATTTGGACGGGTTGCCAGCAGTATCAATGCAGCGACCGCAGATGTACAACAACAGGAAGCCTTGTATCATTCTGCACTGTTAGCACTGCAAGCAGATGTGGCACAGGCTTACTTTCTAATTCGTCAATTCGATGCTGAACAAGCCATCTATACGCAAAACATCAAGTTACTGACAGAGAATCAAAATTTGATTCAAGCACGTTATCGCAATGGATTGGTCAGTGATCTGGATGTTTCTCGTGCGCAAACGGAACTCTCAACCGCCCAAAGTACCGCACTCAGCATTACACGGAATCGTGCCAGTACCGAACATGCATTGGCAGTATTACTCGGGAAACCGCCTGCCGAATTTAGCTTAGCGATTCAACCCTTGTCCGCTACGGCGATTCGCCTGCCTGCGGGTTTACCTTCGAGCTTGCTTGAACGTCGTCCCGATATCGCTGCTGCTGAACGGGCTATGGCCGCCGATAATGCGCGGATTGGTATTGCCCGTGCTGCCTTTTTCCCCAAACTGGATCTCACTGGTGCGCTAGGTTATGAATCAGCAAGTTTAGGCGATTTGGGTAAATGGTCGAGTCGAACTTTTTTACTCGGCCCTGTCGCGGGCACAATCTTGTCTTTACCGTTATTTGATGGTGGGCAACGTAAGGCAGGCGTTGCTCAGGCACGTGCAGGCTATGAACAAAGTGTCGCCAATTATCGGCAGACGGTGCTGAATGCTTTCCGTGAAGTTGAAAATGGTTTGTCTGATCAGCGTATTCTGGATCAGCAAATACAGGCTCAGGGTCAAGCACTTGCATCATCCCGACATGCCAATCAGCTTTCACATTTGCGTTATCGTGAAGGCAGCATTAGTTATCTGGATGTGATTGATTCGGATCGGAGTATCTTGCAGCAAGAGCAACTCGCTGCACAGCTTCATGGCAGTCGAATGATTGCCAGTGTGGATCTTATTCGGGCTTTAGGTGGTGGATGGCATACTGACCAAGTGGAGCTGGTACGGCAATAAGGCTTAAATTGGGAAAATATACAAGGATGTAGATTTTCTCGGTTATATTAGGTAACTTAAATTTTATCTCAACCTTCCTCAATCCGCATCTACTCAAGAAAATTATTTATTAGAAATATTTGAATGGTTACAAAGCATATAAATCTTTAGATATCGTAGTCATTGTTTGCTTAAATTTTTCTTGTTGATCTTTGCTTAAATTTTCATTTTTATCTAGTTCTTGTTCAAGTGCTTGATAGTGAAATGCCATTGTCAAAAAGTCTTTAAAGTTGATATTCAAACTTAAAAATTGATCAATACTCTGATACTCCCCTTGATTGTGATCATAAAACAATACTGATGGACTTTCTTCTTGATCTAAGAACCACTTGTCGCCTTGACCAGTGCAACCTATCACCCACACCTGTTGGGAAATTTTTGGATATTTTTCTTGGAGATGGTGATTCTCTTTTAAAGATTCTTCATATCCCCAAATGATAATATCGGGAATAATTTCATTGTTTTTAAACTTCTCCAAAAACTCAATATAGTCTTTATCGAGCGTTAAGACATGATTCATTCTTTTTATGATTTGATTTCTTTTTTCCAAATTTTCTTCAATCGCTTGACCTAAACTCATCGTCAATAGCCTTGCTTCACCTTTCAACATAGCTTACCAATTTTTTAAGTGTTTAAACTTTTAACAAAACAGTATTCATCACTATCCTCCAACAATTCTGGATGAAAACCAACAAAATAGTCCAACGTATCTGTTAATATTGCATAAAAAATGGATTCTTGCTCTATCTCTTTAGATAATCCTAAAAGAATATTGTACAAACCATTTTTATCTAAACAATTATCATCTTTTACTTCTATTAAAAAAATCAAAAAAAGCGTTATATCTTCGTATTCGTTCAAACTTTTCAAATAACTTTCTATATATTTTTTGATCTTAAAGTTCATTCTTCGGAATCCAATACTCTATATCTTCACAAGCTCTTTCTAAATCATCCATATCATCTTCTCCTAAACTAGTATCAAATTTGCTAGACAAAGTTTTTCTAATACCTGCTAGTCTTTCACAAATATTATTATCATCTATAAATTTAGTAGTTTCATTTGCATACTCAACATAAGAGTCAGGTAAGGTTTCAGCATAATGGGACCCCATCTTATGCAGTGAAATTAGTATATACTCTATCTCTTTTAAGACCTCTACCATTTCATCACATGAATAAGTTAAGGTTTTATTAACTTCCAACATAATACCTCCTTTAAAGAAAGTTCTACTCTTCATATCGGCAAAAAACCCAACCTTTATATGAAAGCAACTTGCCTATTGGCGTTTCTGACTTTTCTAAAGAAATTTTTTGTTTTAAAAACTGTGGATAAGCTGCCATTATTTCTGTAACAGCAATATCAATTATTTCATAATCTTCATCTTTGGGTTCTACATCTAAATAGCCATAAATAAATATAGTTTCATTATTAAAGTCGAATGCTACTGCTCTTACATTATTTGCAATAGCACCTAGAAAGCTTGTAAACACGACCAACTTTAGGTTATTAGCATTCATTTCAAAAAAATCAATCATAAATAAAAACCTTTAAAATTAAAAAAAATCATTTTCATATATTTTTTATTATTAAATTCTCAATTATTTCTTCGCATGCTTCTTTGATACTACTTATATTACTATCCTTCCCTATCATGAGCAGTCTTTCTATTAAATCCTTCCTCTCAAATCTAACCAACAACTCATACAAATAATTAAATGTATAGTAGTCAAGAAAACATTTACCTCCAGAGTTTTCAACAAAACCAACCAAAATACGATCAACTTCATTTTTATAAAAATTCACTACTTCTTTAGTTAGTATCGTATTAACTATCACTCTTTCCTCATCACTACCATCAACAGAAATATTTAAAATACACTCCATCAAACTTACATTAGAATCATACAATGTAAAACTATCCCTAATAAGAGTCAAAACAGAACACCTTACGTCTTTACTTTTATCATTTAAAAGAGAAAGATAATTATCACAAGTTAATCTATTCGCTAATATTTTAGAATTTTCATAATACTTTCCTATTCTGTGCGAAAATATAGAATAACCTTCAGAAAGAATATTATCATCACCATTTAAAATTTCATATTGAAGCTCACTGTATTCACATATATTTTTATCAATTAAGTGCAGAATTCCCTTCTCGCCGACCTCAACTACAATCCTCCTTAAAATAAAAAAAATTTATCTTTTAATTAACCAACAATTAAATAGCCGTATTTATAAAAAATTGTATAAAAATCAACTTAAACTTTTAACCACCATCACCTCATTTCGATCAATCATCAAATACTTTGCATAAAAATCAATCCCTAGCACCTTTCCTGTTCCATTCAAATATTCCTTTTTAATTAGAAACTCATCAACCCTTTTAACTAGGTTACAATTATCCAAGGAATTCTCAGGGAAATTAAGATATATATTTCCGTAATAGTTATTTACAAAATCCAAAGGAAAAACATATTTAACCTTATCACCAACCAGTTTGTCTGAAAAAAACAAAAACCAGAAAAACCACTTCTGAATAAATTTAGGTTTTCATCAAAAAAATCCTTATACTTTGAAACATCATAATAATAAAGACTCTTATCAACATAAAACTTTTCACTGTAAAATTTACTTTTATTGTAATTCAAAAATTTATTTTGACCAAAAGCACCTTTAAAATCCAAAATTTTTTCCAAAAAATCAAAATCACTAATTTTTACAGAATAATTAACTAAAAAATTTTCTTTCAAAAAATATTCATTAATTTCTAAATCAAAAAAATTAAACAAATCATCCTTCTCACCAATAATAATAACTCCAGAGTTACTTCTAAAATTATCGGGTATATCGATAAAATCTGGAACAGTATCAAAATAAAATTTTAGCATTCACATTCATCTCAAAAATTAATCCAACACTATAAAGTTATTTATTTTTTAAAAATACTCCAAGCCAGTTTATCAAATTTAAGTTACAGCTCCTCATCACTTACCATTAAACTACAAAAAGCTAATTATTCAAAAAATTCACTGATTAAAAATTTATAACTAACACTTTTTATCCCACCAATCCAGTAATGTTCCACCATCAAAATCTTCATAATTTTTATAAATATTAGTAAAAGCCCAGTTATTACCTGATATTTCACTGAATTTTACAAAAAAACTATTTACTCTTTGGATACCTTGAGTTGAGGAAACAGTAATAGCCATATTATTCCCACTCAAACAATCTATAGTTCCTTCTAAATAGTCTAAAAGTTCATTCTTAAAATCTTCATAATCCTCAAGAGTTAAATTCGCCTCATAAATATGTATATTAAAATTCCCACCTCGATGTATAACCTTTACGGGTTCTTCGCTATTAAAAAATTTAAAATATCACCTTTTGCTAAATTTAGAGCTAAGCTGGGGCAGATAGTAGCTTATAAGTGTTTACATCTATATCTTCTACAAGAACTTCCTCTGCTTTTGTATTACCAGAGCTAGTTTTTCCTGCATAAATATTTAATAATTTCAAGCTATCCCTCACTTATCAAACACTTCCAAGCACATAATAAAAACCCAACAAATATTTACACCACCTAATCAACATTAGAATTTAAAGCTATACCCCTCTTAAAAAACCTTATTTATGTTTCATAAAAAGTATAATTTTCAGAAAACAACCCGAATAAAAGACTTAACTTTAAAAATAAAAAATAATTAACTTGCATTATATTTTTTACTCCACCAATTCACTTTTAATTTAGCTCTAAAATTTTCTTATATATCACCTCTGTATGCGGATCAACTGAAATTAGTTTAAATGTATATTTTTTTGCTATAATTACAATCTGATAATCATGACTGTTAACAACGAAACACCTATAATCTTTAATGTTAACTTTAGAATACTCCCATTTCTTTCTTTTCTTTAAGTATTTTCTTATCACTTTAGAATCTAAAACCTCATATATAGATGACCTATACTCGGGCTCATCTATTAGGTAACTTCTAATTTCACTTTCAATTTTGACACTTAAAACATCATTAAAAAAAATCTCTCCGAGTTTATTTTTTATCAGCTCAGCATTATCATCCCAGCATGTAAAATAGGTAATTAAATCATCCCGATAATGTTGAGTAAAAACATGACATTGGGGATCTTGCCAAAAGGGAATTTCTATTTCAACAATCATCGGATTCTATTCACCATAAAAATATACTAAAAAATAAAGCTACTTAAATGGATAGCTATTCACCCCCTATTTCACCAGCTTGAAAGTTCTCCATCTTCATCTTGTATAGAAATAGTTGTATTATTACGTAACCAGCCAAAAAATCTAATTAAATCTGAAGTTACAGTTTCTCCATGTGAGGATACTTCAAAAAAAATATAATTCTCATGAAAGAAGAATCTAACATCATAAACCCAACCATTATCTCCACTTTCATCTTTCAAATAAACTACTTTCTTTTCCGTATCAAACACAGAAAAACTTTTTAATTCTTTAATTTTATCAACAACTTTCAACTTGTTTTTCTCGAACCACTCTTTATCATTGAATTTTATATACAACTCAGCTGACATCATTTAATCTCCGTGATTACGACCTAAAACTTGATAAAAATCTTTATACTTTTTATATCCATATCTGCTATTTCAATTTGTTCCAGCTTCATAAAAAACTTAACCATAACTAGACTAGCTCTACTCTTCATATCGACAGAAAATACAACACGTCAATTAATCAACATCAACCAATTATTAGTCATTAACAATACTCCCATAAAAGAATGTTTCTTCGTAAGAAAAAATAACCTCACTTTTATTAACTAAATAGGCAATACAATTTTCATCACTAGGGTAAAAAAAATCACTCCATGATTTTAAAAATATATATGGTGGAACAATTGCACAATTACACCTCCCCCAAAAGAATATTAAATATAAAACCCCTTTTAGCTTTTCTTTGAAAAAACTTAAAGCCTCATTCTCATCATCAAAATCAAGTTCTTTTTTTCTTTTAAGAAAAAAGAATCTCTCCCAATATCCATTAGATTATTAAAAGGAAATAATAAATCCCAAAGTTTTTTTGATTCTTCACTCATTATAAAAAAAATTTCTTTCTTTTCTTTATCTAATAAAGAGCAATCATCAGAGTTAAAATGCCATACTATTGGATATAGGTTTTCATCAAAAATTATTGAATTTCTACTTGCCATAAAAAATAAACTATTTAAATGAATATCCCTTTGCATGCACTTCAAAACAATGATCATATGTCCACAAAAGATATATATTTAATCCGCTACTATCACTATTAGACTGATCAAAATTAGAACCAGAAACATTTGAAAATTTTCTTTCAAAATCATCATATTGAATCAAATTAAAACTCTTTACATTATTAAACCTTATTAAAAAAGGTTCAGATATTCTAAAATCACTCCCATCTTCATTTTTTTTAACCATACTAAAGTTAATATTAATCTCTAGACTATTCCCATTCACATCAAAAACAAAATTATTTAACCAAAAATCTGTTCTTGAACATAAAATTCCAAATTTTGTTTGTATGGGTAAGAATGTTGATTCGGACATATAGATTTACCTGCGTCTGTTGTTGAAAACTTACGTAAATTTTCTTCTTTTTTGTATCTCTTCGGGAGTTGTCCACCTTACACTCGGCCTTTAAAGGTATTTATATTTAAAACTCACGAATTAAAATTAAATAAAAATCAAACATTCAGTTCATCCTTAAAAACATTTAATATCTCTAACATTTCATTTGTATTTTTTTCCAAAAAAGTAATACGGTCTACAACAACTTTTTCAAAGGAATTTTCAACACAAAAATTTAAATCTTCAACTAGCAAATCTAAAAACACCTTATCACCTAAAAAAAATAAATACAGATTTTCTTTTATATCAAAACCGAATAACAATCTTATACATGAATAAGAATCAACCCCAACATAACTTCCTTTTAGTAATAGCTTACTTTCACTATCACATTTAAAATCAATAATTTCCAGATAAATTCTTCTATCCTTATTATGAATTACCTTATAAAAAGTTTCCAAATCACTAAAAGGACCTACATAATGAGACAGATAAACATTTCTGCCACCTATATCACTTCTCAGATTTAAACTGTTTTTCAAGGAAAAACCTTTAAAATCATTTTGCCCGAAGTAACCAATCTTATTCATAATAAGTTTACTTCTATTATAAACATTATTTTCAAAGCCAAAACCTACAACACTTAAAGCCCCATATTTTTCAATAATTTCTTGCAACAACAAAAAACAATCTTCATATTTTTCACTATCAGACTTTATATAAAAGAAATATTTTGACTGAATTTCCTCACCAGAAATGATTTTAAATAAACTTGATTTTTCTATGTTAGATATAATCATGTTGGGCAACCACCTACGTATTTATTAGTATTTCTAGGGTTTCCATTCTCGTATGAAAAATGCTCCCCATTTTTACCATGATAATGTGGTTTTTCAAATGTCTTATCATCATGAAACTCATGTCCATCTTTATGAACCCCAATTGTACCAACCTTTTGACCATCTCTATATATTTCTTCAACATGTAAGCGCCCCGACTGCTTTAAAGATAAAGCCGATTGGGTCGAATCTTTATGTATTTGACTTTGATATGTTTGTGACGTTGGTATATTCTGTGAACGCATTGCTTCTCTTCTAGCTGCCCTTGAAGTTGTTAATGTTTTATCATTACCTGTCGCATTTCTTCTTGTATATATTTCTTTCGACCCAGATGGAGTTATTACTTCTTTTTGTTCTTTATCTAAACCTAATGAATCAATCCAACTTACAAGATTTGGCGCGTAAGCATAAACGTTGTTACCACCCAACAACCCAATCGGATCTTTAGAGATAAAACGCCCTAAATGAGGTATAGAGTAGCTGGAATGAATTAAACAATTTATTTCGATCATGACTGAGCACCGCTCAGTCTTTTTCTAAATTCTTAAAAACTTATTATTTTTCTAAAATATATCACATAATGCCTCAGATAATTTAGTCTTAATAGTTTCATCAGATATTCCTATTACTTTAAGCAGTGTAAAAGCCCAATCTAAACTATCACCAATCTCACTTGACGGAGGTTTAGTCCATAAAGGCAAAATTGAAAACTTTAACTCTGGCTGAACATTAACATCATATGAAATATTTTTTTCTTTCATACATTTTAGTATCTTAACCCTTCTATCAATTATTTCTGACTCAGCAACATAGCTTTCGCCATAAAACCAAAATAGTTTAGCGTCTTCAATAGATTCAGCGACATAATCTAAATGTACACTATTCAACAAAGGAATTATTTTATAGCAAAACTTTATGTATACAAAATATGCTTTTTCCAACTCCATATCTTCTATTTTTTCTATCAAGCTTGCTATTTCTTGATTACTTTTCACTACTATTAACTCCAAATTGCTTTAAAACATTATTACAACTACTACACGCTGGTTTATGTGTACCATGGCGTTTATCATTACCATTAATATTTACAACATCAATTGTAGCACCTTCAACATTTATACCCTTCTTTAATGCTTTATTAATTGCATCAACCTCCGCACAATTACCATGCCATGGAGCCTGTTCTTCTTCAGGAACGTTATTAAGTGCTTTCTTTAATTGTGGATGAACATTTTTATCTACTCTTCCACTTATACCACTAATATTAATACTTCCAACTTGTAAATCAGCTGCCGCACCTGATGTCTTACCAAGTTCAGATCTAGCTCTATCTGCTGTTAATTGTGCTGGCGTTTTCTTACGGTTTAAACCTAAAGGATCAATCCAACTTACAGGATTTGGCGCGTAAGCATAAACGTTATTACCGCCCAACAATCCAATCGGATCTTTAGAGATAAAACGTCCTACATAGGGCGAATAATATCGATAACGGTTGTAATGTAGCCCTGTTTCTTCATCAAAATACTGCCCTTGAAAACGAATGTTATTACTGATGATTTCTAAGTGTTCAAAGAAATTTGATTTAGCCTTCTCAGTCTTACACTCACCCCATGCCTTATACTCCGCCTTCCAAATGATCACACCAGACTGATCACTCATTTCTTGTGGTTAAGCAAGGATACTAGTAATAAAAATATCAACATTCTAACTTTTTTATTATTTTATCAGTTAATTTTATAAATACCGTTTTTTAATTTTTAGTCAAACTATGTGTAAACATTTCATTACCAACATAGCTTAATCTAATATTTACAAAGAAAAATGATATTAGTCTATTTTTTATTAAATGATTCTATCAAGCAAATTTTTCTCTCCATTTCATTAGCTTCATTTTCATTAAACTTATTTTCAAAAATAAAATAACTAATGGCGCCTTCAAAAAATGACTTCAAGAACTCAGAACAAATAAATTTTTTACGTAAATAAACAATATCTTTTGACGATATTTCAAGATTAACCATATCATCTTTAATTTTAATCAAAGTAAAATTTATGGCTTGTGAAGGAAAAACAACATCATAAATTCCTTTTTCAAAAAAATCTTCAAATCCATCAGCAACACCCCCCAAAACCAATTAATATCATCTACAACATTAGATCCAAAAATCTCACGCCCATAAAAAATAATTTTAATTTTACCTTCAACATAGTCCCAATCAACACCCGAGACTTGTTGATATGATGTAATTTCATTTATATCAATATAATATTCATTAATTTTGATCAGTGATTTAAATTCAATCATAAATCCTCTTAATAAAACCGCCCTACTCTTCCAGAATTCAATCTAACTTTAAAACAACTAAAATCAGCATTTCAAATAAATATAATCACAATCTATAAATAATTTTCAATAACTTTCTTAATACTTTCCTTCAAGTCTTTTATATCCAGACATTCATATTTTACAATTGGAAAATCCCAATTCATATCTTTTATTAGAATCACTCTAAACACTCCATTTACATCCAAATCAGGATACCACCCAACATCTAAGATTTCACTATTAGTAAAATCAACTTGCAACAAATCCTGAGATAAATCAAATACTGTATCTTCATTTACCTCAAAATCATCATCAATCCAAGAAATAGAATCATGACTTACAATACCATTTCTAATATCAATATCCCACCAGATTGCCATTTCTTACCTCTTCAAATATTTGTTGTATGTATCTTCAGATATAGGATGTCCATGGATTACTCCTTGCGAACACTCTATAGGCTTATATGCTGTTTCTTTACCATTATTAGCTATCAATTTAATTTATTTAAAACCATAATAAAAATATCAACACTCTAAGTTTTTATTATTTTATCAATTAATTTCTTAAATACCATTTTTCTAATTTTTTAGCCAAGCTATGTATAAACATTTCATTACCTAAATAGCTTAATCTAATATTTACAAAGAAAAAGGATATCAGCCTACTTTTTTATTAAACGATTCTATCAAGCAAATCTTTCTCTCTATTTCAAAGGAAAACAACATCATAAATTCCTTTTTCAAAAAATCTTCAAATCTATCAGCACCCCAACTATAACTTACTGGAATATCAGTTAACTTCAAATCTACTGTAGAAATTCTCTTAATCATCTTAGTCAATTTTCTGAAAAATTATACACGTATTTGTTGGGTATTTTTTCAATACACCAAGAAAATCAAAACTCTAAATTCATATAAAACTTCAAACTCTATTTTTTAAATAGGTCAACTAAAAGTCAAATTATCACATAGATAGACAATATCTCCTCATGATAATTCTCAACCACCCACTGATTATCTCTTTGTATTATCCAAAAATCCCAATCCTCATCAAAAATATTACTTATATTTTCAATAACAAATTCTATATCACACACAATAGAATATTTATTAAAATTCGACCAAAACACCTCAACAATTTCATCAGATTTTTTTGTGGTTAAAAAATCAGATATAATATTAACAATAGTTTCTCTATCATCTTCAACTTTTAAAAACAATTTATTTGTTTCACTATTAATAACACCATAGCTTTCCACCATCAACCCTAAACTAATAATTCTTTGTTCTAAATCAATAGCACTCAATTCAACTTTATTTAATAAAAATTTATCAATAAATGAAGGAATAATCACTACGTGTTCCTCTTCAAAAGAGTTATAAATGTTTTTCATTACTATGAAGTTTTACAACATGCGATTTATCACAACTTCCTTACATGATATCAAAACAAGAATGATTTTCAGGATCTTTTTCGCATAAAATTCGTATTAGCAACTTAATCAAATCATTAGAAACCAAAATTTCAATATAAATATAATAATATCAAAAAAAACCAATTCAAATTTACTTCTAAGCTTTAACTAAAAATTACACATCATGAAAATAAAAATTAAAAAAATCTTAGAAATAACATTTATAAAAAACCAACCACAAAATGGTTTTTCATATGGCGGGCTTACTCTTAGATCGTTCACTCTTATATATTAATCACCTCATAAAGACAGTTTCTTTAAGTTCTACATTATAAATTTCGTAATAAAACTGTACACCCCGTCCGTTTTGATACATTCCTTGATTAGGAATTTCAAATGGTATTCCATCAATAAAATTTTCAACGTTTGGAATAAAACCTATTGATGCATATTTTTGATTATTTGAAATTTGCAACCACACTACATATTTCTTCAGATCCCATTCCCCTTTGGAAATTTCCTCAAATTTTCGCTTAGCATCCTCAATAACTAAAAGATAAGATCCCGTGATTTCGTGATACTCATTTCTATTAAAAAGTTCTCGCCATTCTTTATTACTCATAACTCATAATCGCCTTTTGGACTGTTAACTTTAAATTTTCCGCTTGGTGTTCCTAAATATGAATATGGCAACGATTCTTTAATCTTGCGACCATAGTTATTCTCTGATCAGCTAAAGAAAAGTTATCATTATTTATGTTGTATTTTCCTTTTCAGCTTTGCCACTTCGAGCATATGAGTCATATAACGCAAGGTCTTACACTCAAGCGTTGCTTTGCAGAAATGAGCCACCACGCCTTATACTCCGCCTTCCAAATGACAGCACCAGAATGATCACTCATTTCTTGTGGTTAAACAAGGATACTAGTAATAAAAATATCAACATCCTAACTTTTTTATTATTTTATCAATTAATTTTATAAATACCGTTTTTTTAATTTTTTAGTCAAGCTATGTGTAAAAATTTCATTACCAACATAGCTTAATCTAACATTTACAAAGAAAAATGATATTAGTCTATTTTTTTATTAAATGATTCTATCAAGCAAATTTTTCTCTCCATTTCATTAGCTTCATTTTCATTAAACTTCTTTTCAAAAATAAAATAACTAATGGCACCTTCAAAAAATGACTTCAAGAACTCAGAACAAATAAATTTTTTACGTAAATAGACAGTATCTTTTGACGATATTTCAAGATCAACCATATCATCTTTAATTTTAATCAAAGTAAAATTTATAGCTTGTGAAGGAAAACCAACATCATAAATTCCTTTTTCAAAAAAATCTTCAAATCCATCAGCAACAAACCCCCAAAACCAATTAATATCATCTACAACATTAGATCCAAAAATCTCATGCCCATAAAAAATAATTTTAATTTTACCTGCAACATAGTCCCAATCAACACCCGAGACTTGTTGATATGATGTAATTTCATTTATATCAATATAACTTTCATTAATTTTGATCAGTGATTTAAATTCAATCATAAAGCCTCTTAATAAAACCACCAAATTCCTTCATGATTTAAACTAACTCTTAAAATTTACTAAAATCAGAATTTAAAACAAAATTACTAATACATATAAGTATTATCGGTTCTATAGCCCTCTATCTCTTTATACATATTTTGGTTTTCACCATTTAAACCATCCGCATAACTCCCTAACAACTCAATACAAAAAACTCTTAACATATTTCTTAAATGATTATTATCTAATGAGTAAAATTCCTCATATATTTCATAAAAAACAAAATCCAGATTATCTTTATTAACCAAATAAATACCATTCCAAGCAAGTGGATATGCCGCATAAGAAAAATATAACTTAGTTATTAAGTACAATACTGCTGATATAAAGTCTTTAATGTATATTCCATTAACCAAATTAAAACTATCGTGTGTTAAACAGCCAGACAAATAATCAGTTATCACAACTTCGTAATCATCACTAATCTCTTCAGAAGAGTTATAGTGATTTTCAATATATTTTAACTCAGCAGTATCTATATCTTTTTTTTCAAAACCTGCAACTAACTTAGGGTGAACCCAAACTTCAAAGAACTCATCACTCAACCATTCCTTTAACGTTGATATTTCAATTTTTTCATTTAAAAACCTCATGTAGACTTCCCATTTGATGGAACTTTCGTTGATGAAAATTTACAAATACACTATTATTACTAATTTTTCAATCTAGTTTTTTATACAATTCTATCGAACTTGAAGACACCATTTATAATATTGGCACAAAGTTCTATTCCCCGTATATATTGTATTTACAAATGCATTTCCATTCCAACCATAGAAAGTTTCATGTTCATTCCCTACATAGTGGTTTATGCATATATTTTAAAAAATAGAAACTACTATACTAAGAAGTCTTATTTCTTATAAAATTCTCTATATTAACAAATAAATCGTTATTTCCATCAGCAACATAGTCATCTAACTTATGATAAACATCCAGAAAGATAAGATTTAAAAAAAATGCTACATCTAAAATATTATTCAATGTATAAGTCTTCATAACAACCAATCTATTTTTTTTTGAGACTTCATACAAACCTAAACCTAGTTCATATTCAAAACTTTTGTAAGTCTCACCATCAACTTCAGGGTAAATCGAAATATCAACAACAAAACTATAAGCTAAGTTATTTATTTTTCTATCAAATTTTGCATAAAAAATATTTTTGTACAAATAAATTTCTGACATTTGAAATTTATCATCTTCATTCAAATTATTTAACCAATCAAGATTAATATTATAAAGATAATTTTTAACAACCAACCAATTAGATAAAATTTTCAAAGGTACTAATTGCTGGCTAATTAAATAAAACTCTAAGTTATTTGCGTTCATTTCACTACCTTTTTCATATAACTATCATAACGTTGCTTCGAAATGGGATGCCCATGAAATTCATTCGTTGATGAGACTTCTATTCTCATATATTGGGTGGTTTTCCCTTCATTAAAACCAATGTTTCTTCCTGCATCATAAATATAATAATGTGAACCTTTATTATCACCTAAATCAACTCTATATCCTTTATTTAAACCCTCTTTTTCAAGCCTATTTCTATATGCCGTAACTTGGGCTATATTTGCCTGACACTTACTCATATCCCAATATTGTGCCTCTTTTTTCGAAATATCTTGAGCCTGTGTTTTGCACTTTGCCATTGTATGCTTAATATAAGGTGCTGATCTAGAAGTCTGTCTTCTCGCTCGATCTTCTTTAGTTTCTTGAACTGACTTAAAACTTAAACCAGTAGGGTCTATCCAAGTAATTGGACTTAAACCATATTGATAGTAATTACTTCCGCCCAACAGCCCAATCGGATCTTTACTTACAAATCGTCCTACATAGGGCGAGTAATAACGATAACGGTTATAATGCAGGCCTGTTTCTTCATCAAAATACTGCCCTTGAAACCTAATGTTGTTTGAAATAATTTCTGAGTTTTCAAAGAAATTTGATTTAGCCTTCTCAGTCTTACACTCACCCCACGCCTTATACTCCGCCTTCCAAATGATCGTACCAGACTGATCACTCATTTCCTGTGACGTGCCTAAATGATCATAATGGTAGAATCAGATGGCCTCAAAGCCTCGGCTTTTTTTGTGGCTTTCCACAATAAATTATCCCAATATAAAGAAGCTCAATGACTTATCACTGAGCTTTGTATAATTTAAAACATATGGGTTCAGTCTTTCAGTTTATTCATTTGAAAATACTATTAAACGGCCTTCGGGGTATTTCCCCTCCCATCCACATGGCCAGCCTCCTGCTAAGTAGACTGCAAGTACTTCATTAAAAAAATTATTATCTAGTTTTGTATAGTCATTAAAAATAATCTTTGTAAAATCATCATAAATGCTATCAATTAAGTATGGGAGAGCTTCATTTAACTTCGTATCATGAATAACTCTTTCATTCATTTTTTTCCTACGAAGTTAAAAATTTTAGTTGTTAAACCATCAATATCATTATTTTTCTCCATATACAACTCATCCATATTTACAATTTCATCTGATCTAACCACATCCCACTCTTGAAGCTCTACTTGCCCATAGCTTTCTATTCGAAAATTAAAAATGTTATCCGCTAATATCGGATCATTAATCTTGAGGTATTCGAAGTTTAATTTTGATTCATTTAATGGATTTTCCAAAAAACCACCATTTTCTAAAAAATTTATAATTAATGAATTAACATTTTCTTCTAATTGCTTACTCATTTTAAGCTCCTCTTGCTGCATTTTTAATTGCACTATTAATAGAGCTATTGCTTTTTCACGACAACAATTGCTTCCATCCACTCTTTAGAATGTGGAGTTAATCGTTTCAGCTCAAATGCTTTATTGGGCATCTGCTTTATACTCCCAATAAAACACTTATTCAAACCTAATACATCGATCCATTGTGTAGAACTTGGAGCATATTGATAGGAATCAATGCCACCATCTAACCCAATAGAATCACGACTAACGAATCATCCCATATACGGCTAATAATAACGATAGAGATTGTGATGTAATCCTATTTCTTAGTCGAAACATTGACCTTGAATTAGAACTAGCAATAAAAAAACCAGTATTTTAATTTGTTTTTTTATTTATATAAAATCAATTTTTATTTTAATATGCGATCACTTCCTCTTCAAGAGGTGATACTTTAAATTTTACAGACATAAAACATTGAACTAAAATATTCAAATTAATCTGCAACCCTTTCCCAAACTGTAAAACCTTGCCACCCACCTGTAATAATTTTTTCGTATCAAAACAATATAACAAATAATCCTCATTATCTAAAAAATTTAATTTTTTTATAATTAAATCTAAAAAAACAACATCAAATAAAATAGCGTTTTTCTTATTATAAAATAAAAAAAACAATTTATTATCATCAGAAAACCACTTTAAATCATCTAATGCTTTTTCAAAATCAGTGTAATTCCTATATTTTTCACTTAAAATTAAATCATTATCAAAATGAATTACTTTATTTTCATTTTTAGAAATATAATTCTCCCAAATTGACTCGCTAGGTATAACATCAAAAAATTGAATAGAATTCAAAATATGTTTATCAACATTTGATGATTTTAGATCCTGATATATTATATACAATCTTTCTTTAGATAGGTTATACAATTCTTCTTTATTCATTTTATTCACCTTTCCTTAACGGAGGTACTGCACCTTTACTATCAAAGAAAATATGTCCCTTACCACAATTATTTGAACTTTTAGCATTTTACTAAAATCTTTCCATTTTAGTAAAGGCTGCTTACCTACGTGGAGCTTATTTTGAGATAACGTAAAGCATTAATGGTGAATTGAGCTGATTTTTAAAATATATAGCATAAAATTTATGCTTCCACCTGTTTAGACAGAAGCATTGTTGAGTTTATTGTATTTATAAATAGCTAAACGAAAGTAAATAGACTTACACCTGTGATCATCTTATTCATAAAAAAACTCTATAAAATATTCTATATCTTCAACGGCCGCTTGTATTTCCAAATTCGCCCTAACTTCTTTAATAAATCCTTCAACATACCCACCACTATCTTTTCTAGGATTTAAATTATATTTATTAATAATTAGCTCTTGAATTAAATTAATTGCCTCTAAGAAACCATATATATTTTTTGAAATAATATGAAGTGTGTCACCTGCAATGCATGCTCCAACTTTTCCAGATTCATTCTCAATATAAACAATATTAGTATCATGCTGTGTTAAAAACACTGTACTATCTCTATCGAATATATCACTAAACATATACTGAATTTCTTGAATAGAATCACTTCCTAGAAAATCATTAATATTTCCTCCAATATCAATATTGAAATCACATTCAGGAATAGAATTTTTATAAATTAAAAATTGATCATTATCTGGCTCACTTTTCTTAATCAAAAATGATGATTCACCATATATCTTTTGATTATTTATACTAATTTTTTCCAATAAATTGATAAGATTCATATCTATTCCTAAAAATTAAATTTTACAGCCTTTGTTAAACTGATTAATCATCGTTTCGCGATCAATTAGTCTTCCACGCGATACATTTGTGGTACTTCCTCTATGACCTTGATTTGAATGAAAATGCTCATTATATGCATTTGGCATAGGGCTACTATTTGGATGCTTTGGGTTTTCTAAGAATACAATATTTCTTGGGTCACCTTTCCAATTTTCTCCTAATGCTCCATTATTTTTTACACTATTGATATGATGTCCTGTATAACCTAAATTTGACATTACCGAAGACAACTTTCCTTTTCCACTTCCACTAGGTGTACGTAATATTGCACTTAATTCAGTTGCACTCCAATCTCTTGTTCCACTACCTGTTGTTTGGATCAACTGCTTTTCTAAGGCCCATGCCCTATCAATTGCATCCTGTCTACTTCCAGCCATTGGAGTGACTTTATCAGGCTTATATCTCACTAAGTTACAAGGTGCCAATCCATATGGATCTATCCACTGTACTGGGTTAGCAGTATATGCATAAATATTTATACCACCAAGCAACCCTATGGGATCTTTACTAACAAACCGCCCCACATAAGGTGAATAATAACGATGCCTATTGTAATGCAGCCCAGTTTCTTCATCAAAATACTGCCCTTGAAAACGAATGTTATTACTGATGATTTCTGAGTTTTCAAAGAAATTGGATTTAGCCTTCTCAGTCTTACACTCACCCCACGCCTTATACTCAGCCTTCCAAATGATCGTACCAGACTGATCACTCATTTCCTGTGGTGTACCCAAATGATCACAATGGTAGAACCTGATATCATCAAAGTCTCGGCTTTGTTTCATCGTTTTCCACAAGGGATCTTTGTAGACACTGTACTGCTGATCTGTCCAATCTGGGGTTTGGTGTAATTCTATCGGACTTGAATACACCGCTTGTAACATCGGTACAAAGCTGTCTTTTTCGTAAATGTAGTGTTTAGTTGCTTGCTCTGTCGATTCATAGGCAAGTGTATCGCCATCCCAACCATAGATAATATTATGTTCATCCCCTGTATGATGCTGCTTACTACGTTTTTGGATACGGCGACCTAACGCATCATAGCGATACTCTGCAGTAAATTGGCTGTTTCGACTCTTGATCATTCGCCCATAGACATCCCATTCAAGGTTTAAATCACCCTGACTGGATTTTTGTCGAATCAATTGCCCATATGCATCATACTGGTATTGTTGGTCTAAGTATTCCTTTACAACATTGTTGACGAGTCGGTTATAACCATAGCCTTTTTGTTCCGCTATATGTTGATGGCTTTTGGCTTTATCATCGTTGTAACGATTAATAATATTGCTGGCAGGGTCAAAACTAAAGGTTTCTTTACCGAGTTTACTACTGGCTTCAAGTAAGCGTCCAACAGGGTCATATTTATATGCAATGTTGCCACGACGTGTATCTTTGATCGCAGTCAGCTCACCTGTTTTATCGTATTGATATAGTCGTTGTACCAATTGGCTAGTTTGTTGTAGTGCATTGTTCTTTTCTTGGTTTGGGACTTTGTATTGGTTTTGGTAACCATTGTCATGCTCATTGAGCATGATTTGGCTGTGTAATCGCCCTGCTAAGTCAAACTGTTGCTCTTGGCTAACCCCATTTGCATAGTGGCGAACAACTTCACGATGTAGGTCATCTCGCTCAAAACTCACCAAATCCTGTCCATTCACAATCAGGCTTTGTACATGACCTGTACCATAGGTCAGCCAATCTATATTTTGTCCATCAGGGCGTATGGTTTTGATTCGATCATTGATTTCATCATAATTATGCTTCCATACCGCTGTCTTATGCGTTTTATAATCCTGTTGGTGTTCTTTGATTACATTGCCAGCAGCATCGTAGAACCACTGTAAATTACTCTCGGCATTTTTTGCTTGTATGAGATTACCTAAATAATCATAAGCAAATTCTTCGGTTTGTTTTGCTTCAAGCTCTAAACCATCGTGACCATAGCCTGCTGTTCGTTGTTCCAAACGTCCCATACTGTCAAAAATGAATTGTTGAATTCGATCTTTGGGTGCTGCACGATCTTTCAGATCTTGCCCATAGGCAGATGCAACTTCAATACTTGTAGTCAAACGACCATTCAATTCATCGTATTGATAAAGAGTTTCTTTAGCATCAAAATCGATTTCTTTAACTAAGCGCCCGCCTGCATCATAAATGAATTCGTAGTTTGCACCATTTTCATTGGTTAATCGCTTTAAACGGCTTAAACGATCCCATTGATATTTTAAAGTATGATTTAAAGCATCTGTGCGTTTGCTAATTAATCCAGCTGCATCATATTCATATTTCGTGATGTGTTGCTTCGGATCTATATGAGCAAGCAATCGTCCTTCAGCATCATGCACAAAATGTTCTATAGAACCATCAGCATGCTTAATTTTTTCTAATTGCCCAAAGGCATTTAAGGCTAAACCGTTGATCAAAGGTTCACGTTTTTCTGTAGTCAATTCAGTGTAGAAATATTCAACTTTTTGTTTTAATGCATTTTCAACAGACTTAACTCGTCCTCGCTCATCATATTGCCATTGGGTTACTTTGCCTGAACAATCGGTATAACTCAGTAAATTGCCTTGATCATCATATTCTAAAGCTTTACGTCCGCCTTTAGCATCAGTGATATTGGTCACTAACCCCATTGCGTTATAGGCATAGGCTGTTTCATGTTTTAGTGGATCAATTTCTTTGATTAAATTACCCGAACCGTCGTATTGTTTAAACCAGCGACCTTGCTCTGCATCGACCATCCCAATCAAATTATCTTTGTCATCATATTCAAAGTAAGTTGTTGCACCATCTGCTTGCGTTGTCGTAAGGACATTACCTCGTTCATCATAGCTATAAACTGTTTCTGTGCCATCTGTAGCCACATGTGAGGTAATATTTTTTGCATCATCCCTAAAAAACCATTCCTGTAAATTATCTGGATAAATAATACGATAGGTATAGCCTGTAATGCCGTAGTAATGTTCGGTCACATTACCATCTATATCAGTTACGGTAGTAACACGTACATTCTCATCCCACTCAAGTTTTCTTGCCGAACTATAATCATCAGCCCACTCTTCAATAGCCTTTGAGCTTGGTAATTTTCCATCCCATTTCAAATTCATACCACGTTTTGTCAAGTCTGTATAACGAGTAAGAAGATGGTGTTGGTAGGTATATTGGTAAGAAGCACCAAATTCATTGGTTGCTTGGATCAGATCAGCTTGATCATTGTATAGATATGCAGATAACTGACGTTCTAATTGCCCATCCTTCACCAACCATATTTCATCAACCAATTTGTTTTGATTCAGCTTTAAAGCAAGGTGCGCTAAGATATTTTGCTCTTGTTTAAATATAATATCGGATAAATAGCTTTCATCATCAATGCGATGATCATAACGTAAACCTACGCTAAATCCATTTTGGCGCTCTATAGAAACTAGTCTAAATTCATTTTTATATTTTTGGTAATAACGAGATTCATTTGAACCAAATGTAATTGCACGAATATCATCAGAAACTACTGTATAGGTAAAAGTTTCAATTTCATCGTAAAAGCTTTGCCCAACCTTTAATTCACGTAGCTTGATAGGACGACCATCTATTCCAATATACTCCCAACCTTTCAGTTCAATATTTTGTTTTGGTTCTTTTTCATTATATTGACTACATTGTACAATTTTACTGCTAAATGGCGTGGTCCAACGTGCGCCAAATATGGATTGGTCATACTGATATAGGTTCGAAATATAAGAACGAGCCAGTGGCTCAACCACTAATGGATGAATCAGTGCATCATCATGCGTTAAAAACTCAGTTCCCATTGCAAATGAGATAGAACCGCCTGTTCCACCCTTACAGTTTTTACATTTATTGGCATTTTTAGTTGCAGGATGTTCATCCCTAGATTTTTCTAATTTATTATTGTTCTTTGCATTTTTTGCCTGCGTTGTCTGTGTGTTTTTCACTTGAGTTGACTTCGTCTTTCTGAATCGAGAAGCGCCTAATCTCAATATCTCAAATAACCATCCTATTGTTTGCGGTTCAGCTTTATTTCCTAGTTTTCTGATTTTGGCATTGGCAGTCACACCTACTTTACTGATTGTTGCACCCACATTTAAAACGGGCTGTTTTAAATGTGGCGGAACAAGCATTGAAACGACTTTAGCATTGTTATTTACATTAGTTTTAAACAGTGCCTTACCCCAGTTTTCAGTCATATAAACTAAGTTTTTACCTGCTCGGACAAGATCTCCACTTTTTAATCCTTTAGCAACTCCTGCAGCTTGTTGTTGTGCCCGTGTCGCATTTGCACCAGCATTGGTAAACACTTTACCCTGTGTCACCACACGAACAATTCCT
The DNA here is from genome assembly GCF_000413855.1 of Acinetobacter gyllenbergii CIP 110306 = MTCC 11365. Classification (GTDB taxonomy): domain Bacteria; phylum Pseudomonadota; class Gammaproteobacteria; order Pseudomonadales; family Moraxellaceae; genus Acinetobacter; species Acinetobacter gyllenbergii. Next base: position 57,176 of record NZ_ATGG01000061.1, read on the forward strand.
CCATTAATTTCAGTAGTTGCTCCTTGAATGGTATTTCCACATGATCCTAAAATAGAGTTGAGTTGCGTCAAACCCGATGCACAAAATTTTTCAATATTCCCTGCAACTTGATCATTTAAATGTTTACCAATAACAGTAATTACCGCTTCAGCTAACGCAGCTTTTCCAACCCTCTTTACTTCTTGGCGTACTAAAAACAATGCAGGTCGAGCTGAGGTACGAATTGCTGTTGTACCTGGTACAGGAGCAACACCTATTAAATCAATACCTACAGTTGTCCAATCAAAAACATCAGCATTCTGATAACCTTTTTCATAAATTTGGAAAATGTCTGTAACTACATCAATTGCAGCCATAACATTCCCAATAATCGGTACAGTCCCTAATACATTGCTAACTAAGTTCAAACCAACGAGTTGGTGAGTATGGTCTAGTAACCACTTATCAATTTTTTGCTTTGAATTATTGATATCTTTAATAGATACTTCATTGAGGGGTTTTACAACTTCTGTTTTTGGTTGAGCCATTGTATTTTTTCTCTATTAGTTCTTATCAAATGGGCTTTTTAAATATTGCGGTAAAACATTTGTTGTTATGCCGCTGATATTTGAAGGATTAACTTCACTTTTTTGCGAAGCAACAAATCCCCCACCTAAACTAGCTAGGCTACCATTTGATTTTGTATTCGGTAATAAACTTGAAATTTTCTCTGATACCACACCCTGTAATTGATTATTGAGCATTGGTAGCAAAGTTTTAGCACCATCAGATTTAATTTTTTGTGCTAATTGAATATTCTTCATTAAGGTTTTGGGGTCAGTAAGTTGCTTGGTAAAACCACCTAATGCAGTTTGAGCTTTTTTACTCACACTGGCTAAAAGTGATTCAGATTGTTCTAAATCTTCATCATTTTTATTAGGCCATTCAACTTCACGTTTAAAATCACTCGACTTATCCCAAGGATCACGTTGATCATCTTCAAATACAACTTTTACTGCACCTGTTGCCAAGCCTGAAACTCGAGCAAAGCCTTTATCATCCAGATTACCTTTAACGACTTTCCCTAAAGTATCTGTCACGGTGTAGCCTGCACCTTTTACAAATTCGCCATGTGCATAATCATGGATAAGTTCCAAAACACCTTGAGCACGTTTTGGTGGTGGTGGCAAACTGGATTGAGTACTGACACTTGAGCCACTCATAAACAAATGCTGCCCCGCCTTCACCTCAAACTTGCCACCCGTCACAGGAAAAATACCTGAGCCATTCAGTTTGATTTGAGAACCACCCGCGGTAATTACAATTTCTTTCGGACTGCTAATCTGAATCTGACTTTCAGTGGAAATGATCTGGATGCCTTGTTTGGCGAGCAAATCCAGTCCATCTGACTGAGCCTGAACCTCAAACTTGCCTTTGGCAGCCACCTGCTTAATTCCATTCTGAGCAGCAAACAGGCTAATTCGATTTTGAGCATGGCCAATCAGATTCTTCTGCGTACTCAGGTTAATACTATCGCCTGCAATCTGATTGATTTGCCCATCTGCAGACACATGAATATCTTCATTGCTGCTTAAACCAATGCCTGCTGGCGAATGAAGCAACAACAACGCTTTATTAAATTTGGCAATCTTTGCTTCAATCTGTTCTGCAAACTCTTTTAACTGTTCTAAAGACTCAATTTCATCGGTCTGTTGATTCTTGGCGACTTCACTTAAAGCCTTGGCATTGTTCTGATTGCCTTCTAGCTGTTGCTTGGCGGGTTCGGCATCGAGATGCTCTCCTTGCGCCTGATCCTGCTTTTGGGTACTGAGCAGTAAACCATTGCCTGCACGCACTGCACCCCATTGATCGGTCCGTAGCTCAAAACCCTCACCCCGATCTTCACTTTCAGCCTTATCTTTTGGATGGCTGAGTTTACCCAGATTCAGTTGGCTGGCGGCATGGCTGCTTTGCAGTTGCGCACTGATTTGTCCTGTGGTGTCATCAAAGCGTAACTGGTTAAAGCCTTCACCTTGATACTCTTTGGATTTGATCCCTGCCAGTTTTTTGGTATCAGGTAGTTTACCGGCATGGTCAAACTTGGTCGGGCTACGCTGTGCTTCATGAATCCGCCCAACCACAAAGGGCCGATCAATATCGCCATCAAAGAAATCAATCACTACGATTTCACCAATCCTAGGCAAGAATCGTGCACCGTAGCCTTCACCAGCCCACGGCGTTAATACATCGACCCATGCAGAGTCAGTATCGTTGTCATTGGCACCGGCACCGCTATCATGACTGTGGTCATCTGCTCGGGTAAACAGGAAGCGAACTTTAATCCGTCCCCATTCATCCACATAAATTTCGTCACCGCTTGGCCCCACCACTTTGGCACGTTGTGGGTGTGTCGCAGGTCGATGTTGTAACGGGTTATATTCAGGAACTAGACCAATATTGCGTCGTTGTAATATCAATTGATTGGCTTGGCGTTCATCCGAAACCGCATGCTGAAAAGGGCTGCTTTGCCAATTGCTTTGTTGAAGCAAAGCTGCGACTTGATCCGTTAAATCTTTAGGCAGGTTATTTTGGTTATAGAACGTTTTTGAACTGATCAGAAACTCTTTATCTGCACCCTGATGCTGATCAATTTCAGGATGTTCATTGAGTTCAAACCAATAACCCACTGGAGTATCGCGAACGGTTGATGTCGCAACAAACTGCTTGGCCTGTGAGTCATAATACTGACTTAAGTTCTGATTCAGTTTTTCAATTTGAGCATTACCCGCTTTGGTCGCGCCATCCTCACCTTTTAAATCCTGAATCCAAGCAGGTGAAAAATGCCATGCCTGTTCTAAAGCAAGCTGCTGATTATCGTGTTGATCACTCTGATAATGTTTACTCTGAACACTGCCTGCCCCTTCTTCTTGTTCTAAGGCATCCGCTTGCCAACGCTGTACATGTACCGCACTTGGTTGCAGGGAACGCTGTGCCACAAATGCAGTGATGCTATCTTGTATTTCAGTCGCACTACTACGATGAAAACGAATATTACGGCGCTCTAGGGCCTTATATTGATTATTGTCATCAATGAGTCTGAGTTTCTGCGGCTGAATCTGTTCACTTGAACTAGATACTTTCAGCTGTGCTTCATCAATTAAAGTACTAATGCCTTCCGAAGCCAAAAGCCTTTGAATAAAGTCAAAATCTCGTTCATTATGTTGCATGATGAACGGTCTGACATCGTAGTCCTTAGTGAGTCCGCTTTTATCAAGAGTCAGGCTGGAAGCAAATAAGGGACTGCGTTGCTGCCATTCAGAAAAAATGGTCTGCACAACATCCACGACAGATTTCGCCATAAAAACACGGCTGTTACGACGATGCTTCCACAAGGCGGTCGGGTCTTGTACACCTAAACGATAAATGGTCAGCGAACCATCACTGGCCCCAATATCAGCTTGGGTAATAATGCCTGAGATACGCGCCAGTTCCGCTTTATCGGTCACGATATCAATGGCCACCTGACTGCCAATAAAACTTTTTAAAGGAATAACCGCATTGGTTGAAAGACAGAGTAATTGTAGATCAATGCCATGATTGAGCTGATGCAGACCATCAATACGTTGTAAGAAAACTTGATTATTTAAAGATGTGTTGGAAAATTGGGCGTGAATCGCACGTTTTTGTGCTGTCAGGCCCAAGCTTTCTAAAGCTTGAAAGATATTATTCGCCATCTTTTTTTATAGATTATCTACTTAAATTTAGCGCATTTTACTCAAAATATCGTTTTAATGTCCATACAGAACCGTCTATTTATGACAATTTGCGTCACTTTTTTGTTCGCTTTATATTACTGAATCAGGGCGATTAAATTTATACTTTTGAGTTAGATTGTTTTTTACTTAAAATACTTTGATTCACTTTAACTATTTTTATAATAAGCGTTGCTGCAACTTGCACCTATAGCATCTCAAAAATCTTTTGAATAAAAGCCTATTCTGATGGTTAGGCCTTTATTCACGATTAAAAGTTTATTTTCTGTTGCTTAAAATTTGGCACGTAGCGATAAAGTTACATTCCGTGGTTCACCCCAATAAACACCATTGTAGAAACCGACCTGTTGATAATATTTTTCATCAAATAAGTTATTCACTTGTAGGTTTGTACTGAATGATTCGTTAAAGGTATAGCCCATATTGGCACTCGCCAAGAAGTAAGCATCTTGTCGCACATAACCATCAGAGTTTTTAGGTGCACTGCTCGACTTACTTACGACCTCACTTTGCCAATTCACACCAAAGCCAATATTGAACTTATTTGCGCCGTCCCAGAGCTGTTCAGGGAGTTTGAAATTGGTGTAGATTTTGACTTGATTCTGAGGAAGGGTTGTTGAAGCCTTCACAGTTTCTGAACTAATACTGTTCACATAGGTATAACCCGCCGTAATATTCCATGTCGGTGTAATCCGTCCAATCGCTTCCAGCTCAAAGCCTTCAATTTTTAGGCCTTCACCCGAAGCTTTCATTGGATCACCGCCATCATCGGTTTTGATACCCGCTGCAATCGCCTCTTCATCACGAACTGCAACATTCTCCTTTTTCGACCAGAATGCAGCAGCGGTTGCCAAAAGTTGGTCATCCAATAAACTGGCTTTTAAACCCGCCTCATAGCTTTTACCTGTTTCAGGATCTAGGAAACTGTTATTGCGGTCTTTCTGGCTGCTTGGATTAAACATATCGGTATAACTGGCATAAGCAGTGACAATATCGTTAATCGCGTAAGTGGTACCAAAGTAAGGTGTGAAAGCATCGGTTTTCACATCACTCTTGGTACCATTCGTTGCCGAATAATCACTATAACGTCCCCCGACAATCAATTTTAGATCATCTGTTAGGTTTAGCTTTAAGGTACTGTATGCACCATAATTACGTTGTTTCGCATCTTTAGTCGAAGGAATAACCGTGTAGCCTGGTTTAGGTGTTGTATTACCATCCCATGTCCGCCAATCATTGATCACACAGGTATCACCAATATTATTAGAAGGTAGCGTTACCCCATCCACTTTCTTGGTACAGGTCAATTGATTACTGGCAATACCATCAATGAATCCACCCGGACTATCTGTAGAACGATCAAAGCCATTTCCACCAATCACCAATTCATGCTCACGATTAAATAATTTAAACGGCCCACTGGCGAACAACTCTAAGCTGGTCTTTTTAGATTCAGATGTTGGATATACTGTTGACCAAACCCCAACGCCTGTTCCATCATTTTGGTTAGGAAAACCAGAACCGCCATAAGACATCAACCAGAAACTTTTGGACAATGAATGTGAGGCTGCCGCCTTGATCATCCAGTCATTTTCAAATTTATAGGTCAAATCAGCAAATACGGTTTTGTCACTTTGGCTAATGGTATTCCAGCGATTGGCCAAGCTGAAATTGCGCGGTAAATTGGCCAGCGAGCCATCTTGATTCCAGTATGGTACAGTTCCCCACGTTGAACCACGTGGTTGGTTGTCTTGATATTGAAAACCAATACTGCCTGTTAATTTGTCCGTGATATCAGCTTCAACCATTGCCATCGCCGCCAAGGTTTCCAGAGAGTAATAATCCATATAGGATTCTCCCTCTCGACGTGCGGCCATCACACGGCTGCGCACACTGCCATCAGCCGTCAAAGGAATTGAAACATCAGCCTCATTGCGAATGGTATTCCAGCGACTAAATGAGGTGGCAACCGAGCCAGTCAGATCTTTTGCAGGCCGTTTACGAATCATATTGATGGTAGCAGATGGATTTCCCGTAGATCCTGTTAAACCTGTTGCCCCCTTCACGACTTCAATACGGTCAAAGAAAAAACTATCAACACGCGGGCTATTCTCTCCAATTGGCATGCCATCAATTTGACGGTTGCTAATCGCATACCCCCGCGCAGAATAGTTTGAGCGTTCACTATCATTTTTAGTAACTGTGACCCCTGGCGTGGCCGCAAGCACATCATCAATAATATTGAGATTACGTTGCTCAATCTGTTCCCGCGTAATGACACTGACGGATTGTGGTGTTTCTTTTAAGGAAAGTTTTAGCTTGGAGGATGTGCGAGATGATTTCGCTTGAAAGCTTTCGCTACCTTCCGTTTTTTCATCCTCGGCTGCAACTTTAATGGTTGGGAGTACGCTTGCGCCCTGTTCTTGCGCCCAAGTGTTATGTGAAAATGCCCCGAAAATCAGAATCGATTTTATCGCAATATTTAAAGCAGATTGTTTAAGCTGATTGTTCATAATGCTGCAATTAATTAAATAAGAATCATTATTATTATCAATATCAATACAAAAATAAATACAGAATTCACAATTGCTTAATATTTATTTGATTTCAGGTAAAAATTGGCTCAAGCCTCGATGGCTGTCATTAATCATTTGATTGATAGATCAAGAAATATACATAAATAGCGTACTTGCATTTTTTCAAGCACGACAACGCGCAACACAAAAGTAGCTTGAAAGTCTTAAATGGAGCCAAGCTTAAATTCTATTTATAATTATTATTTTTCAATCACTTAAAATTCTATTATTGAATCATCCTCGCGCTCTAAAATACGCGGACCTGAGCCCTGCTCTGCCAGAATATCTTCTGGATTACGCAAACGGCATTGTTCCAAAGATAAACACCCACAGCCAATACACCAGTCCATTTCATCCCTTAAACGAGTCAGCTTCTGGATTCGCTCATCCAAGTCCTTACGCCAACAGGTGGATAATTCTGCCCACTGCTCAGCCGTTAACTTGCTGCCTATCGGGTAAACACTCAACGCCTTTTTAATCTCCTCCAATGAAATCCCAACTTTTTGCGCGACTTTAATAATTCCGATATAGCGCAGCACAGCCAAAGGATAACGACGTTGATTGCCATTGGTGCGAATACTTTTAATCAGTCCTTTAGACTCATAAAAATGTAGGGTGGAAACGGCGACGCCACTTCGTTTAGCCACCTCTCCAACGGTTAGCATTCGATTGATATCAATTTTTCGTTCGAGTGTCATGACTCAATATCTCAAGATTACTTTAGGTTTTATAGTTCACAGCAACGTGATTTGTCAATTTGATCCCGAACATTATGCTAAAACAGTAAGAATAAACATTAAAAAACAAATGCATAAATCCACATCAATTACGCGTTATCTCATTTTCAACATCCCCTTTTCCACGTTTTAATTTTACAGCACAACCCATTGACCTCAATATAACTTGAGGTTTTAGACTGCTGAACACTGCATCCCCCAAATGCAATTAAGCAATTCATTTTTAATGTTTTTCAGCAGTCTGTCTGAATCTACTCAGGAAATACGCCTATGCCGTACTTCATTAAATCAAGTTTAGAAAGCCAATGGTTATGGATCATTAGCCGATGCTTTTTGGCACTGTTATTTTTTAGCTCAGGTCTCAGCAAAGTGCTGGATGTCGATGCAGGCTTTCAAGAAATGCAAGCGGCAGGTTTAGAACCCGCTTGGCTGTTTAATTATGCCTCGGCACTGATTTTACTGGTGGGCAGTTACAGTGTTTTATTTGATCGCTACCTCTGGTTAGGTGCTGCACTGCTGTCTGTTTTTCTAGTGATTACGATTGTACTGGTACATCGCTTTTGGAATATGTCAGGGGTACAAGCACAAATCTCGCTGTATTTTGCACTTGAACATATTTCAGTGATTGGAGGTTTAATCGGCATTGCGATTGCCAGCCATTTTCGTCAACAGCTTCAAGATGTTGGAGTGATCGCATGAGAACCAAACTGCGTATTGTGCTGATCATCAGCATGTTAATCATCATTGCTGTAGCTGCTTATTTTTATTTTAAATCCCGCACAGCCGAGCATGTTTCCAGCTATCGTTATCCACCGGTCAAGGTCGCGCTGACCACCGTCAAGCAACAAGTCACGCCCCGTATTCTGTCCAGTATTGGCGAGTTAGAAGCAGTACGGCAAGTGCAAGTGTCTGCGGAAACCACAGGCGTGATTGAACAGATTTATTTTCAGTCTGGACAATACGTCAAAAAAGGACAATTACTGGTTCAACTAAAAACCAATGTCGAGCAAGGCAATTTAGGGCGGCTACAAGCCAAACTCAAACAGGCCGAAATGGCCTATCACCGTACCAAACAACTGATTGATAGCAATGCCATTTCACGCGCTGAAATGGATACGGCATTGGCGGATCGAGATATGACCCGTGCTGAAATCCAGCAACTACAAGCCCTGATTGAACAGAAATCCATCCGTGCGCCCTTCTCTGGTGTAATCGGGATTCGCCAAGTGCATCAAGGGCAATATCTGGAAGCAGGCAGCAGTATTGCCAATCTGGTCGATACACAGCAACTGCTTGCCAATTTCACACTGGATGAACAACTGGCTGCACGCTTAAAAACCGGCCAAGCCGTTCAACTGAAAATAGATGCCTTTCCTGAACAAAGTTTTTCTGCGGTGGTGAGTGCGATTGATCCGATGGTGAGTAAATCCAGAACCATGATGGGACAGGCACTGCTCAATAATCAGCATCAACAGTTAAAACCTGGCATGTATGCAAAACTGGACATACAAGAGACCAATTTACCGAGTCTGGTAATCCCTGAAACAGCGATCACCTATACCGCCTATGGCAATACCGTGTTTCTGGTCAAAAAAGACCACAACACTTTGACAGTTCAACGTGTTGCGGTCGAGCTCGGTGAACGCTATCAAGGTTGGGTTGAAGTGCAATCTGGTGTGAAAGCAGGTGACCAAGTGGTGGTTTCAGGTCAAGTTCGACTTAGTGATGGTATGCAAGTTGAACCCACAGAAAATACCTTGCAGCAGTCGCCCTCCTCCCCAAGCAAAGCCAAAGTGTAAGGGGAAGCACAGATGAAATTTACCGATCTTTTTGTAAAACGCCCTGTATTGGCTCTGGTGGTCAGTACCCTGATTTTATTGGCGGGTCTATTCTCACTGAATAAACTGCCGATTCGCCAATATCCCTTATTAGAAAGTTCAACCATCAGCATCAGCACCGAATATCCAGGCGCTTCGGCTGAGCTAATGCAAGGTTTTGTCACACAACCGATTGCCCAAGCAGTCTCTTCAGTTGAAGGCATTGATTACCTCAGTTCATCCTCGGTGCAAGGTCGCAGTGTAATTACCCTGCGTATGCAACTCAACCGAGATTCCACCCAGGCCCTGACCGAAGTCATGGCCAAGGTCAATCAAGTTCGCTACAAATTGCCCGAACAGGCATTCGACCCCGTGATTGAACGCTCCTCTGGTGAATCAACCGATGTGGCCTATATCGGCTTTTCCAGTGAACAACTTTCTATGCCTGAGCTAACCGACTATCTGTCCCGAGTGGTTGAACCGATGCTATCCACCATTGAAGGTGTGGCAAAAGTACAAACCTACGGCAGCCAGCGTCTGGCAATGCGGATCTGGCTGGATGCAGACCGCTTGGCCAGTCGGGGTGTCACCGCCGCCGATGTCGCCAATGCCATTCGTCAAAATAACTACCAAGCCGCGCCGGGCCAAATCAAAGGTGAATTGGTGGTTTCCAATGTCAATGTGTCAACCGAGCTAACCAGTATTCAAGACTTCAAAAATCTGGTGATTCGTAATGATGGGCAGAACCTGATTCGTTTGCAGGATGTCGCTACGGTTGAACTTGGTGCAGCATCCACCGAAACCAGTGCCTCGATGGATGGTCAGGCTGCAATTTTCATTGGTCTGCAAGCCACCCCAACAGGCAATCCACTGGTGATTGTACAAGGCATCAAAGATAAATTACCTGAGATCCAGAAAACCTTACCACCCAGTGTCAAAGCCAATCTGGCTTATGAAACCGCACGTTTTATTGATGCTTCGATTGATGAAGTGCTACATACCTTTATCGAAGCGCTGATTATTGTCATTGCCGTGATCTATCTCTGTCTTGGTTCGCTGCGTAGTGTCTTGATTCCTGTGGTGACAATTCCACTGTCAATGCTTGGCGCTTTAGGCTTGATGCTGATTTTTGGTTTTAGTATTAACTTACTGACCTTATTGGCGATGGTACTGGCAATTGGACTGGTGGTGGATGATGCGATTGTGGTGGTGGAGAATGTACACCGTCATATTGAAGAAGGCTTGTCACCTATTGCTGCCGCACTGGTGGGTGCACGCGAAGTGGCAGGTCCCGTGATCGCCATGACCATTACCCTAGCTGCGGTCTATGCACCGATTGGTCTGATGGGCGGATTAACGGGCTCATTATTTAAGGAGTTTGCCTTAACACTCGCAGGTGCTGTTCTGGTTTCTGGACTTATTGCCCTGACGCTCTCCCCTGTAATGAGTTCCTATCTGCTGCAATCCAAGCAGGATGAAGGCCGCATGGCCAAAGCTGCTGAATGGTTTTTTGAACGTTTAACCCACGCGTACCATAAGCTATTGCAATTTTCATTACAGCATCGCTGGATTACCGTGGTCTTTGCAGTTGCTGTTTTTGCCAGCCTGCCTCTGCTCTATCAACTACCACAGAAAGAGTTGGCGCCACTGGAAGATCAAGCCAGTGTCCTCACTGCAATTAAAGCACCTCAGCATGCCAACCTGAACTACGCCGAACATTTCAATGCCGAATTGGATAAAGTGTTCTGGACGCTACCTGAAACCAGTACCACTTGGATTATTAATGGAACCGATGGCCCAGCAGCCAGTTTTGGCGGTACCACCTTATCCACTTGGGCTGAACGTAGCCGTTCTGCAGATGAGATTCAACAGGAACTACAAAGCAAAGTGGGCGCTGTAGAAGGAAGCAGTATTTTTGTCTTCCAAAATCCAGCCTTGCCTGGTTCAACAGGTGGACTGCCTATTCAGATGGTGCTGCGTAGTGCGCAAGACTATGCCACCATTTATCAAACCATGGAAAATATCAAACAAAAAGCCCGTGAAAGTGGTTTGTTTGTGGTGGTAGACAGTGATCTTGATTTCAATAATCCGATGCTGAAAATTGAAGTCGATCGTGCCAAGGCCAATAGCTTGGGCATTCGGATGCAAGATATTGGCGAGGCGCTCGCCACGCTCGTGGGTGAAAACTATGTCAATCGTTTCAGTATGCTGGGCCGTGCTTATGATGTCATTCCGCAAAGCATCAAAAACCAGCGTCTGACTGCGCAAGCATTGACCCAGCAATTTGTACGCACCGATCAAGGAACACTGATTCCCCTGTCTACTGTTGTGCATTTAAACGAAACCGTTGAACCGAATAAGCTGACCCAGTTCAACCAACAAAATGCAGCAACCTTCCAAGCCATTCCTGCACCTGGGGTTTCACTTGGTCAAGCCTTGGCCTTCCTAGAACAAGTCACTGCTGAGTTGCCCACAGGGTTTAGCCATGACTGGCAAGCCGATGCCCGCCAATATATGCAAGAAGGCAATACCTTGTTATTTGCATTTTTGGCTGCCTTGGTGGTGATTTATCTGGTCTTGGCCGCGCAATATGAAAGTCTGGTCGACCCGTTCATTATCTTAATTACCGTGCCCCTGTCGATTTGCGGTGCTTTGATTCCTTTGGCTTTAGGTTATGCCACTGTCAATATCTACACCCAAATTGGACTGGTGACCCTGATTGGTCTGATTAGTAAACATGGCATTCTCATGGTTGAATTTGCCAATGAATTGCAACTGCATGAAGGGTTGGATAAACGGGCCGCCATTCTCAAAGCAGCACAAATTCGCTTACGCCCGATTCTGATGACCACGGCAGCAATGGTATTTGGTCTTATTCCACTGCTGTTTGCGACAGGTGCGGGCGCACATAGCCGTTTTGGTCTTGGTGTCGTGATCGTGTGCGGCATGTTGATTGGTACCTTCTTTACCCTGTTTGTATTGCCCACCATTTATAGTCTGCTGGCACGTCAACATAACCAAAGTTCGGCTCGTGTACAGGAACTACAGAAAATTAATGCGATGGAGTACGAAGCATGAATAACGATCTAGTCTTTGCCAAAAGCTCCCAGCATCATTCATACAAGCAGGTGATAAGTACTGGACTCATCCTGGCAGCATTGGCTCTGTCACTCAGTGGCTGCCAAAATCTTCAACCACAACCACCCATTGTCAGTGCCGATATTCCGATCAGTTATGATCATTCGATTCAAGGCAACTCCATTGCTAGTCAAGGCTATCAACAGTTTCTTGCCGATCCACGTTTAGTGCAGGTGATTGAACTAGCCCTCAGTCATAATCGTGATTTACGCAGCGCAAGTCTGAATATTCAGCGCGCACAGCAATATTATCAGATCAGAAAAAATGATCAGTTTCCAATGATTGCTGGTCGTGCCGATCTGCTTCGCCAAGTCTCTCCAACCCTTGATCCCCATAATCCAAGTTCAAGCTTGCAAGTCGGCTTAGGCCTTACCGCTTATGAGCTGGATTTTTGGGGACGGGTTCGCAATCTGAAAGAAGCAGCATTGGATCGTTATCTGGCGACCCAAAGTGCGCGTGATGCCATGCAAATCAGTTTAGTCAGTCAAGTCAGCCAAGCATGGTTAGATTATGCCTTTAGCAATGCGCAGCTCAAACTTGCTCAACAAACACTGGCGGCACAATTGAATGCTTATCAGCTCAATCAAAAGCGTTTCAATGCGGGCACTGACAGTGAAATTCCCTTGCGTCAGGCACAGATCTCGGTCGAAACTGCACGTCATGATGCGGCCAACTCTCAAACTCAGCTGGCACAGGCGCAGAATTTACTTAACCTGTTGGTCGGTCAGCCGCTTCCAGTGCATCTCTTGCCACAACAACCGGTTCAAAACATCAGCACCACCACAGTATTAAGCACCGGTTTAAGCAGTGATTTACTGAATAATCGCCCTGACCTCAAACTGGCTGAATATCAATTGCACGAAGCAGGTGCCAATATTTCGATTGCTAAAGCGGCACTATTTCCCAGCATTCGTTTAACGGGTTCAGCAGGCTATGCATCGACTCAACTCAGTGATCTATTTAAATCAGGCAATGGCATCTGGTCGATTGGTCCTAGTCTGGATCTGCCAATCTTTGACTGGGGCACCCGTCAGGCCAATCTCAAAATTTCAAAAATCGAGCAGCAAATTGCGCTGTCGAATTATGAAAAATCCATTCAATCAGCCTTTAGAGAAGTCAACGACAGCCTTGCTACGCGTGCCTATATGGACGAACGAATTTCAGCACAACGGCGTTTGGTCAATGCGACACAAACCACCTATCGGCTCTCAAACACCCGTTTTCGTGCAGGGATTGATAGCTATTTAACTGTCTTGGATGCACAACGCGCTCATTATGCTGCTGAGCAAAGTTTACTAGTGCTAGAACAGGCACGACTGAATAATCAGATTGAACTCTATAAAGTCTTGGGTGGAGGTCTCGCACAACAATAACGATAGGATGTTTCAAGGGTAGCTTAGGCTATTCTTGAAACACTATATATGTTCTCAAATAAGCAACATGTTTAAGCGTTGGCCTGAATAAAAAGGTGCAGCAAAGTGATGCGTTTTAAATCTGTTCGAGTGACATACTTGTTTTTATTTTTAAAATGATGATGGCTTTAATCTCAATCAAAAATATAGGCTTTAAAATTAAAATGAACCGTTGTTAAAAATTTAAGTTAAAAGCGAAACCATTATTTCTCCTTGATTAAGACCTTCTGCATAAAGCTCCCAATTTCATCTAGGGCCTGTTCAGACTTGTGAATAAAGCGATTAAACATCTGAAAGTTATGCCACATATTTTCATAAATATGCAGATGAACCTGCACACCCGATTGCTGGGCACGTTCAGCTAAATGGGCCGCATCATCCACGAGAATCTCTTCACTGCCTGCTTGAATCAACATCGGTGGAAGACCGCTTAAATCAGCAAAAATAGGTGAAATGCGTGGATCATTGGATTGGAGTTGCCCACGATATCCATCGCCACCACGTTTCAAGACATAGCTTTTAATCATTGGATCTCGTTTGGCATTGTTATAAACAGAAGCCGAACTTAAGCTGATATCGACATAAGGCGAGATCATCACCATTCCAGCAGGTAAAGCATCTCCTGCCGATCTCAGTTCAACGGCTAAAGCTAAGGCCAAAGCACAACCACCGGAATCTCCGCCTAAAATAATCTGTTCAGGCTTCCAACCATCATTCAATAAATGTTGATAGACCGACTTCACATCATTCAATGCCGCTGGGTAAGGATGTTCAGGCGCACGTCGATAATCCAGCATATATACGATGAGCTTGCCCCGTGCAGCGAACTCGGTCGATAAAGCGCGATGCGTCCGAGACGAACCTGCAAAGAATGCCCCACCATGACAGTGTAATAACACTCCTTGAGTTTCATCTTCAGGCGTTGCCACTTCGGCGAAAACAATACGTTGATCCCGTGCATCTCTCAATTTAATCTGTTTGACCCAAACATCGGCTCTAGGTTTAAAAATAGTTGAGCCGACTTCCATTGCAGTACGCAACACTGGAAATGGTAAAGCCAGACCACTGGCCAGTTTAAAACTCAGTCGCAAACTCATTTTTACGCCTGTTTCAATCATCTTTTGCTGCATCATGTGCTCCTATTCATGACATCACCGAGTCATCCTTTAACTGGCTTTTTTATCAGTTTCAGACTTAGTAAAACCAAGAACATAGTCGTTAAGATCACAATGTGCTAAGCGAGATCGCATTTCAAAAGTCGTCCACGGCCATAAGGTACTATTACGTCCATTGCGATCGATAAAATAGCTGCTGCATCCGCCGGTATTCCAGACTGTATTTTTTAATGCGGCTTGGATTTCATCATTGTACTGTTCCAATACCTCAGCACGAATTTCAACAGTTTCAATCTGTTGTGCCTGTACTTTTTTCAGCATATCCAAGATATACGTCAATTGTGCCTCAATGATGATCAGTGCGGATGAACTCACGGCAATATTAGGACCAAACATCACAAAAGCATTCGGACAACCTTCAACCACGGTACCGAGATAACCTTTAGCACTGCCCTGCCAGACTTCGTCCATACTTTTGCCATGCTTATTGCGAATCTGCTTGGCAATCGGTGGATTACTCACTTCAAAGCCTGTGCCAAAAATAATCGCATCGACCTCATGTTCTGATCCATCACTGGCAATCAAAGTATTGCCACGCACTTCTTCTACTCCACAGCGCAACACCTCGACATTCGGCTTTGCCAATGCGGGATACCATTGATTGGACTGTAACACCCGTTTGCAACCAATGGTAAAGTCAGGCAGCAGCTTTGCTCGTAACTCGGGATCTTTCACCCCTAAACGAATATTCAATTTGGCTAAGCGTTCAATCTGGCTGACCAATTTTGGATGATGCATACTAGAATTTAACGATTCGAATACGCCATAAACACCATAACGGGTCAAACGCTGAGTGACTGGAAGCACTTTAAACAGCGCCTGAGCAAGTTTTGGTAGGCTTTGATCCATTTTTGGCAATACCCATTGTGGGGTACGCTGTAGCAAAGTGAGTTTCTCCACTTGAGCTTGAATCTCAGGTACAAATTGAATTGCCGAAGCGCCTGCCCCAACAACAGCAACCTTTTTACCGTTTAAGTCAAAAGCATGGTTCCATTCTGCCGAGTGGAACTGGGCCCCTTTAAAGGTCTCCAAACCTTTAATTTTCGGCAATACAGGTTGATGCATTGGTCCACCTGCCATAATCGCAAAACGGGCATGGATGAGACCTTGATTGGTTTTCACCACCCAATGCTTGGCCTGATCATCCCAAGCACTTTCCAGCATTTCATAGCCAAAGCGGACATACTTTTTCACATCGAATTGCTGTGCAACATGTTGTATATAGGTCTTAATTTCTTGCTGCTGTGCAAACACCCGACTCCATTGTGGATTTGGTGCAAAAGAATAGGAATACAACGCTGATGGGACATCGCAAGCACAACCTGGGTAGGTGTTGGCACGCCAGACACCACCAATTTCATCAGCTTTTTCCAAGATTACGATATCTGTAAAACCCGCTTGCTGTAATTTAATCGCGGCGCCAATCCCTGCAAAGCCAGCCCCAATAATCACCACATGAAATTTTTCGATCTTCGCCATGAGTTGTAATCCTTATTTTGTCTGTGCCAGTTGGCTTAAACGTTGGCTATATGCTTTACGATCATTCTGATCGAGACCTTTTAAAATTCGATCATCCCCGATGAATTTACGAAACCCTGTATTCAACCAGTGCGGTACCAATCCATACGCTTTCGGGGTATGGGTTAAATAATTCGGCACCGCAATTTCAGCCAGATTATGCGCTACGGCTTGGATAATCGCATTCGCTACATCTTGCGGTTCTACGGTCGGAATCGGCAAACTGTCTCCTGTTCCAGAGGACAATTCAGTTAAGACCTTAGAAGGTAAAACAGCGGATACACCAATCGGCGTATCTCTGAGCTCCTGTTGCATAGAAGCGGTCAGCCCTACCACTGCAAATTTAGTTGCACAATAAATACTAGCACCCGGAATCGGATATTTACCTGCCAGAGAGGCAACATTGACGATATGGCCTGTTTGGCGTTGCAGCATTTTGGGCAGTACTGCTTTCATGCCATGAATCACCCCACGTAAATTAATATCAATTTGCGCATCGGTGATGGCTTGGCTTTCCTCGACCATCGCCCCCATTGGCATAATGCCTGCGTTGTTGACCAAGATATCTACTGGCCCAAGTGCTTTTTCAATCTGCACAATCAAGTCATGAAATGAGTTCTGTGACCGCACATCCAAATAGCCACCAAAACCTTGCACTTTAGTGGCGGCTTGCTGAGCCAATTCTAGATCAATATCGCCAATTGCCACTTTGGCGCCGAGTTTTCTAAAGGCAACGGCGGTGGCTAAACCAATCCCTCGCCCTCCACCTGTAATCAGCACTACTTTGTTTAAAAAACTGTATTTTTTTCCCATGTGCAGTTCCTTTTATTAGTCAAAAAATCACCAACTCGGAACATGATGTCATTTACGGAATGATGTGTCAATTTTCTTAAATTTTGTTTTATCGTATTTCCGATAAAGTTCTGATAAAATTTTTAGCATGAATGATCAAACAACTCTCTCGCGTGCTGAACGCCAACGTATTCAATTACAAGCAGAAATTATTGAAGCTGCTTTTTTGGAATTTTCTGAACGCGGTTATCATCAAACTGCGATCTCTGACATTGCCAAAAGACTGGGGATTGGTCATGGCACTTTCTATCGTCATTTTGAGAATAAAAGAGACATTCTAGATAAAGTCATTGTCGATACCATGTTTAAAATTACCGCCTTACTGGCCGATGAAAATGCACCCGATGCGGTATCCACGCTCGAGGCTTATCGGATTCAATGCGAAAGGATTTCCAGTAAATTTCAGGAATTTGCCAAAGATAATCCACGCGCTGTGCGCTTAATTCTGCTCGAAGCCACTTCAATTGATAAAGAAATGACAGCACAGGTACATAACCTGTTACACCTCGGTGGCTTACTTACCGCAGACTATTTAAAAAATGGCGTTAAGTGCGGTTATTTAAAAGCGGATCTGGATACCGAAATGACTGGGCATGCCATCGTCGGCATGATTATCGCGGGTGCATTTAAGTTCTTATCCGCGCCTGCTGATTCTGATGTGCTCAAAAAATATAGCGATGCCGCGATTCAAATGATGATGGCAGGCATCGCCTAAAGTGAAGGAAGATTTATCGGCTAAGTCAGCTTAAACTCAGGCATATTGTTTAAATAAGCCAGTGCTTGTGCTGTTGAGCCTTCATGTAATGGACTATGCTTCGGGTTAAAGTAACGTAAACAGGCACGCGCAATATAGCTTGCTCGAGGTACACGATCCTGTCTCGCCGCACGGAAATAATCTTTATAGCGAAAACGCTGCGGTAATTGAGGATCTTTTGCGACGAGGGTTTCCACAGCAATATAGGCCAAGACAATAAATAAAGGAAACGTAAAAACTGCCGCGCCTGTTCTTAATACAAGATTATTACTCAAATGCCGAAACATCGCATCGGCCACTTCACGATGTTCGACTTCTTCTGCACCATGCCATTGCAATAAACGCAACATTTGTTGATCAACAGGTGCTTGCTGTAGTCCCTCTGCATTGAGTACCCAATGCCCCAGCACACCGGTTAAATGCTCTGCCGCTGCGACCATGGCAAGGCGTGTGTTTAGCCACATGGATTTTAATCGAGCATGCTTTAATTCATAACCCAAGGGTTTAGAGCCAAGTAGGTCATTAAAGATCCAGCTCATCATTTCGCTATACTGACTTAAATCAATCCCTAATGCTTCGATATGCCGCGTGCCCAAGGTATGTCCATAACTATGCGCCCCTTCCTGTTTAATGAAAGCCATCACAGCTGCTTTTAATTGTTGATCTTGAACGAAAGGCAGCGCATCTCGAAAAGTCTGACAAAACCAGCGTTCTGGTGCAGGGGTAATCGGATTAATCACATTGAGCATCTGCGATGCCATTGGATCATCATAGATCCAGTGGCTCGGTGTTGCTGCAAAATCAAATATGGGGCGTCGAGGAATAATTGAATGGGTTTCTTTCATTAATCCACGCATAAGACAACTCCTTATCTAAATAACCGTGACGACTATTCCTGCGTCAAAATGTTAAAACCCATCCGTGGTCCAAATGCCAGCAAAGTACGGACGAGACCCTTAATCGCCTTTGGTTTCTGGCCACTGCTGATACGGCGGAATTGAGCGGCATGCCAAGCCAGTTGTAGATAGGCATCGACGGGCTTATAGCCAATAGCTGGAATTTTTGCAGCTTCTGTAACTGATTTTCCTGCCAAGAGCTGCTTGGCTAGATCAGGATGTAAAGCAAATGGTCGAGCAAGTCCCACCAAATCTACAGTGCCATCAGCCACAATACGATTCATCAGCTCGACATTGCGTAGCCCACCCGTGAGCATCAAGGGTAATCTGCTGTGTTGGCGCAAAGCGCTGGCATAATCCAGAAAATAGGCATCACGCTGAGCCTGACGCTCAGGTGCATATCCCAGTTGAGCGGGTGACTCATAATTTCCACCTGACACTTCCAGTAAATCAATCCCTTCAGCTTCTAAGGCCAAGGCAATCTGCACCGATTCTTCCTGACTCAAGCCCCCTTTTTGGAAATCGGCTGAATTCAGTTTGACACTGAGGATTTTATTTTTGCCAACAGCCTGACGCACAGCCCGAACCGTTTCAATCAAGATACGACGACGATTTTCTGGGCTTCCACCCCATTGATCGCTACGGGTATTGGCCAAGGGGGATAAGAATTGCGACAACAAATAGCCATGGGCGGCATGGACTTGCACCCCATCAAAACCTGCTTTCACAGCAAGTGCTGCCGTCGTTGCAAAACGCTGGATTTGTTCGAATATTTCTGTTTCTGACATGGCACGTGGCACACGAATCAGATTCATCGCAGGCAAATCCAGCCCCACCGCTGAGGGTGCAATCGGCTTTTTTAATAAGGGTAAGACCGCAACACGACCGGGGTGGTTGATTTGCATAATAATCTTGCTGCCATTGGCCTGTGCTGCTTGGGCCCAGAGTTTATGCGCTTGTAAGAATTGCTGGTCTTCCAACACCACATTTCTTGGCTCAACAAAGGCACGATGATCAATCATCACATTGCCGGTGATTAACAGACCTGTTCCACCTCTGGCCCATGCGGCATAAAGCTGCTGTATATCCGTGGTGGGCGAGCCATGTCGATCTGCCAATTGTTCACTCATGGCTGACTTTGCAATTCGGTTTGGGATGCTGATGCCACATGCCAATCGTAGTGGTTGTTGTAAAGTAGAATTTGAGGATAGTGATGCTGTCATTTTCATTCTTCCTAAAATATTAATCTATAGCTAAGCAGCGCGATGCTGATCTGAGCCAATGCGCTGCCAGAAGCTCATGCTAAATATTGCTGTTTAAGCCGATTCACTTGATTACGGTTGTCATGCTGCCAAGGATGAAAATCTGCTGAGAAAAAGTCGAGGTATTGCCTGCTTATCCTTCTGATTAAACCTTTACGTCCAAACAGATAATGAAGCCCTTGGTATACCCCCTTTAAATCACCTTGTTGGCCTGAGTGCTGTAAAAGCTCGATGGTTCCACGGGTGGTGATCATTACAAAAGAAAGTGTTGTTTCCAGCATCACCAACCTTAGGAAATAGGGTCGATTGACCAAACTTTGATATACATCAAAGGCCACCGCTTTGTGTTCAGTTTCTTCAATGGCATGCCATGCCCAGATTTTTCTCACCTGCGCATGAAATAAAGCCAAATCTTCAGGTGCAGTCGCGATAAAGTAATCTGCAAGAATTGCGGTTAGATGCTCCATGCATACCGTACACGCCAACTGATGCGCAGGAGAAAATTGTGTCTGCATCAAACGATTCATCTTTTTAAATCGCTTATAAATTCGATCGACTGGATAACCTTTTTTCAACATCATGGCATTCAATCCATCATGTTCTTTACCGTGATGTGCTTCTTGACCAATAAAGGCACGCACCTGTTTCAGTAAAACAGGATCTTTGATCTGTGATTGATAAAGGCGCACGCTATGAATAAACTGCCGCTCTCCATCAGGAAATGCACTGGATAAGGCGGTCAGCAACATGCTCAGTAAAGGATTCTGGTGAAACCAAAATTCTGAAATGTCATCTGGAAAAGCAAAATCCATGTTACGTACTTGGATCTCAATCGAAGCAGAAACTTGACGATAGTCAGCAACCGTCGGCTTTGAAGAAACAGCAACAAGATTCATCACGTCGCCCTCAGCTATAAAACACGCGGATTAAATTGGCGCAGTAAAAATAATGGGGTGCGTAACCGTGGAATCTGAATCGGTGGAATAAGACCACCTGATAAGTCCACCCGATGCAAACGCGCATCCATCACCTTGCCTAAGCCCATTTCATGTAAAGGATCATTCACCGTCCCCCTAAAGCGTAATTTCATTTCGACACGGCGCACTTCAACAACATGCTCTTTCGGCGTGAATCGCACTTCTCGGGGTAAACCTAAGCCTAAACCGCCTGTAATATTGCGATGCGGCAAACCTAAAATGGGGGGTGCATCCTTTATTAGCTCACTCAATTTGGCTTCCATTTCAATCAAGACCGTTCCACGGCGCGATGCCTGACTGATAATCCGTGAACCATCATTGTCCCAACTGATTTCCCCGATTTTTTTCGGATAGCCCAGCAATTCCCGCCCAATAATCATGGCACGGTCATCATCCAAGATCATCCACGGGCAAAAGATGCCTGTTTTATTGCCGACCTGAATATGTACAAATAAGCCTGCCTCGTGATAGGCCCCCGTATAGACATTTTCGGGGAAATAGGCACAAAACAAATCCGCTCTGGCAGGTTTGGCCAACTTCATGCCAGCAGGTAACCAACGGGCCATCGCCTTCTCATTCACCTCGACTACCGCAGTTAAATATTGCGCATTGTGATAGAGCTTATTGCCTAAATTGGCGAGACCAATAGGTGTGCGTAGGTCATTTATCAACTGTCTCATGCTTTTAACCTCGAAAAGACCTGCTTTAATATCGGTAACAGGATGATGCGCGGGATATAACGTCCTCCAAGAGTCTGGGCTTGGGCAAGCCATCCAGGAATTACAATTCGACGATTGCAAGCCATGCCTTGAATCGCTTCTTTGGCAACACGTTCTGCCGACACCCAGACTAGATTGCCCCCAATGCCGTCAATTTTGCTGATGCCTGCCACTTCATTGAAACCGGTTTTGGTTGGACCCGGTGCCAATAAGGTACAGCTCACGCCCGTGCCGCTCAGCTCACTATGCAGTGATTCGGCAAAAGAGTTGGCAAAGGCTTTGCTTGCGGCATAGGTTGCGTTGGCTGGTGTCGGTTGATGCCCCGAGGTCGAACCCACAATCAGAATCGCACCTGTTCGGCGCTGCATCATGTTCGGCAATACCGCTAAAGTCAGATCCTGCACGGCCACCGTATTCACTTCGGTCTGTTCACGCTCCCGATCCGCATCCAACTCATGCAAACGTCCGAAAGTGGCAAAGCCTGCGTTATTGCATAACACCGCCACATTGATCTGTTCTAGCTCTTTACGGAAAGTGGTTCTATCTTGACGATCCGCAAGATCACAAGGACGTAAAGTCACCTCGACTTGGTATTTTTCACGTAGTTGACTGGCAAGTGCTTCTAATTTATCGACACGTCGGGCAACCAAAATAAGTGAATAGCCTCGGGCTGCAAATTGTTGTGCCAATGCTTCTCCAATACCCGAAGAAGCACCAGTAATTACAACGGGGGAATCTTTAATAGGAAGAGGTAAACTCATCATCCATACTCAGTTCAATACAATGTCCTCAGTATTGAGCAGCGAGAACTTGAGCGTGAGCGGTAATTCAGCCATACTGCTAATCATTTTCGGCCAAATTAAAACAAGAAATGAAAGATCCCTATGGCTTATCCAAAGCCAGTATTCCGATTTCTTATGTGCATTTACTCTTGGAAATTATGGTTGAAAAAGGCTTCTCTGCTTCCGAGATTCTGCAGCAAAGTAAAATAGCTTCGGCACTTCTGCATCAATTAGATGCGCGTATCAGTCCCAAACAATGGTCAAAATTGGCTTGGATCTGTTTAAGCTTGGCCAAAGATGCTGGTTTAGGCTACGAATATGGGCTAAAACTGCGTCTCACTGCCCATGGTCCAATGGGCTATGCGCTAATGAGTAGCCCTTCTTTGCGACAGTCAATTGAACTTGCAACACAATTTTTCAATATGCGGCTCAAAGATTACCGAATTGATTTTTTTGAACACCATCAACATTCCATTATTGAAATCAAGCAAACCCACCCCGTCGTCAGTCAGCATGCTGAACAGGCGGAAATTTTAAGACGCTTTTTCTATGAATGCCTGATGATTGGCATTGTACAAACGGGACGCTCATTAACCGAGCGTGATTTTGCTGAGGTCCAACTTCAGGTGGATTGGTCTGAACCACCTTACCATCAACAGTTTCAAGCTCAACTTCCTCAGATCCATTTTGAACAGGCCCAAAACCAAATTTGCTACCCAGCATCTATCCTCAACCATGCCACCAAAATGGCAGATCCCACTGCTTTTCAACAGGCTTTAGCGCAATGTGAAGCTGAACAAATTCGTTTTTCTGAAACCATTCAAGATATTGGCTTACGTGTTAAAACAGAATTAGTTCTCACGCCGCAAAAAGGTTATCCAAGTCTAGATCATGTTGCGGAACGTCTGCATATGTCGAGTCGCACCTTACGACGACATCTGGATGAAGCTGGTTATTCTTATCTGGGTCTATTAGATGAAATGAGATATCAAGAAGCACAAAAGCTTCTGCATAACAATCATATCGAAATACAGGATATTGCACTGTACTTAGGCTATCTACAACCTGCCAACTTTGCCCGTGCCTTTAAAAAATGGAGTGGCGTAACACCGAGCCAATTTCGTCAAACCCAACTATAGAACACCAACAAGTGACGTCAGGCCGATCAATCTCGACCTGACTTGAACATGTTTATTTTACAGCCGCTTGTATCAAGCCTTTTAACTGCTCAATTTCAGCCCCTGTTGCACTTTGCAAAGGCGGTCTTGGCACCCCGACTGAAAAGCCCAATAGATTGAGCCCTGATTTCACTGTTTTCGGTAAGCCACCTTTGACAATGAAGCTCAGCACAGGGAGTTGCTGATAAAATATCGCCTGCGCCTTTGACAGATCACCTTGTTGAATCGCTTGATATAATTGCTTTGGCAAGTCACCGAGCAAATTGGGTGCTGCCGTACACCATCCTGTCGCCCCAGCACAAAAGGCTTCTAGCGCCAATGGATTAGAACCATTATAAAATGGCAACTGCCCCTGCGTTAAAGCATGAAATTTATGCATACGCTGAATATCACCGGTGCTGTCTTTGACCATGCAAATATTGTCGATCTCATTAAACATTTTCACGATCAATTCAGGTGACATATCAATTCCACTGGTGGCAGGATTGTTATAGACCATAATTGGCAATTTTACCGATGCGGCAATCTGTTGATAATAATCATAAATTTCCTGATCGGTGAGTTTCCAATACGACACTGGAATCACCATAATTACATCTGCACCTAATTCTTCTGCTTTCTTGGCTTTTTGAATCGCCATCGCAGTGGTCAGTTCAGAAATTCCAACAATCACAGGAACACGTTGATTCACCACCTCAATGGTGGTTTGTGCCACCTGCTGCCATTCTTGCCAAGTTAAATAAGCACTTTCCCCTGCACTGCCTAAAGGTGCAATCGCATCACATTGTGATTCAAGCAATGCATTTAGACTGATCGTTAGGGCCTCAAGATCAAGTTGTTGCCCGCCCGCTTTAAATGGCGTGACGGGATAAGCAATAATGCCTTCAATTTTCATGTGATTTACTCCTCAATACAATCTTGATGGTTTTTCAACGCCTTACGTGCGTAGTAGGCAAAATTGACTTTGTTGCGCTTATCAGTAGACAACCAGTCATGTGCTTCTTTTGCCAGTTCATGTGGAATCGGCTGGATTTGACCTGCTGACATCGCTAATAGTTGCAAACGTGCAGCACGCTCAATCAACAACGCTAAATTACAAGCTTCTTCAATGCTCTTGCCGGCCACCAACTGACCGTGATGAGACAACAACACCGCCCGATTTTTTCCTAGCGCTTCAGAAATAAAAATGCCTTCTTCATTGCCGACAGGCACCCCCGGCCATTCACCGACAAAAGAGCAATCTTCATACAAGGCACAGGTATCCATTTGCGAAATGGCCAATGGCACACGTAGCATCGACAAGGCTGCAATATGAGTGGGATGGGTATGGATAATGCAATTCACTTCAGGATGTTGCTGATAAATCCAAGTATGAAAACGGTTGGCTGGGTTGGCCATGCCTTGCTGATCTAAAGGTTTAAGGTCTTGATCGACCACCAATAAATTGGCTGCGGTAATTTCGTCAAAACCCAGACCAAAACGCTGTGTGATAAAGGTATTTTCTTGTTCGGCACGACAGGTAATTTGTCCGGCCAAGCCTGCATCATGGCCATGATCAAATAAAATACGACAAGTTAAAGCTAACTTCTGTCGATCCGTATAACTGACCTCTTGGATCAAATTCATATTCTGCTGTGCAGTTTGCATCAATTGCTGTTTGCTGAGTAATGCGGTTTGCATAAGACCACCTCGCTACGGTTGATTTGTGGATGGGACAGATGCAGAATACGAAGTCAGTGGATGAGTTAAAATATCCAGTTTATAAAACTTATATGGTCCAGATCAGCATGCAGCAACCGTGGAAGATTCGTCTTCATCTTGAAGAGCGAGAAGAAAAAACCATCTTTCTCAAGTTGGCCAATCAGATTATTGAAGAGATTCTGTCTGGCCGGCTCAGCTCAGGCTCACGTCTGTCTGGCTCCCGCTCGCTTGCGGATGAATTAAAGATTAATCGTAAAACCGTACAGTCGGTTTATGAAGATTTAGAAGCACAAGGCTGGTTGATCTCCAAGCCAAGACAAGGCACCTTTGTGGCAGAGAATTTGCCTGAGTTAAAACATAAAAAGAGCAATGCTGCGCTAGAACTTAATCCGTCACCGAATACAGCAAGCCCAACAGCCGTTAAAAATGATGGCATTCCAGATACCCGTCTAATTCCTTATGAATTATTTTCACGAGCCTATCGACATGCCTTGATTCAAGTGACCCGCTCTCAAATCATGGGCTATGGCGACCCACAAGGCAGTATTGAGTTACGTCAGGCATTGCTGCAAATGCTGTCAATGGAACGCTTTATTAAAACCAGCATCGACAATATTGGTGTGGTTCGCGGCAGCCAAATGGGGATTTTTTTAGCGGCTCGTGTACTGGCTGGGCGTTCTGCTCAACGCAAAGTGATTGTGGTGGAGCAATGGTCTTATCCCCCCGCGATTGAAACCTTTCTGTCTCATCATTATCACATCGTTCGGGTTCGGCTGGATCAACATGGTCTTGATATTAAGCATCTTGAAGAACTACTAGAAAAATATGATGTGGCTGCAATCTATACCACCCCGCATCATCAATATCCAACCACCGTGACCATGGCAATGGATCGGCGCTTAAAATTATTGGAACTCTCAAAAAGCTTTGATTTTTATATTATTGAAGATGACTACGATCATGAGTTTCATTATGACAGCCGCCCGATTCCACCGCTGATCAGTTTGCCGCATGCAGAAAAAGTCATTCATATTGGTTCACTGTCCAAAGTGTTTGCGCCGAGTTTAAGGATTGGCTATGTGGTCGCCAATCGAGACATCATCCAAGCCATGAATCAGGAGATTCTGTTGATTGATAAACAAGGTAATATCATCACTGAATTGGCGATGGCAGAACTGATGCAACAGGGAGAAATTAAGCGCCATATCCGCAAGATGCGCAAAATTTACCAACAACGGCGTGACTTTGCAGTGAACCGCTTCCAAGCGGTATTTAAAGATCGAGTAGACATTAACCCTCCGTTGGGAGGCATGGCGCTATGGGTCAAATTCAAATTTCCCTATCGCGCTGAATATAATGAGCTTCTGAATCAGTTGCATATTGATGCTGAAGCGCATTTTGCGGCTGAAAGCCAAGCATCAAATCAGCATTTTCATATCCGTTTTGGCTATGCCGCCATCAATGAAACTGAAATTTCAAACATCATCAGCCTGCTCTATACTGCATTTCAGTCCAAAGATTGAATACGCGTGATTTTATAATCCTAAGCGTAACTCCTGACTCCACGTCGATTTGGGTTGTTGATACAGATGCCAACAGGTCTGTTGCAGCGATTGCATCAACGCATGGTTAGCACTTTGCCAATGTGCCAGCGCACAATAGACCACGTGAATTCCCTTCGGCTGAAACTCTCGCGCCAATGACTGAGCCAAGGCTCGAATACTGGCAGACAGGCTTTGACTGAATAAATCTTGCTCAGATTGAATAGCCTGCTGTGGCCCTAAAAAAATCAAAGTCCCTTGTTGTTTGGACAGCATCTGTCGAATCACAGCTTGAGCAATACTCACTGCGGTTAAACCCGTGTTTTGCCAACAGGACTCAAGCTGTGCAGCGGACAATGCATGGCTATTTTCAGGCAGCACAAAGTCAGGTTGAAAGATGCATAAATCGACAAAATACCCTGCTGTTTGAATCTGTTGCATGCATTTTTTTAGCGCACTCGCATCCAGTAAATTCAGTCGTACACGGATCCACCTCTGTGCTTGAACCTCAAGCTGTGGCTGTGTTTGGGTCACATCATGTTGAAGTTGATAAACAGGTATCTCAGGGCTAAAAAGCGGGCTTAACGCCTGCACATCATTGCCCACGATCACCGCACAGCCCTGCATTTTTTGTTGGGCTTTCAACCAGTGTGGCAGCAACTTACTCATCTTAGAATTTCTCCTGATAAGGACGTAAATCCAGTTCATGCGTCCATAAATCAACATTTTGCTGATAGAGCATCCAGTAATTTTCAGCAATTGCCTCAATATTTAAACCACCCGTACCACGAGTTAACCGTGCCAGCCGTCCCAAGCCCCATAAGGCTTTATTGACACGATCACCATCAACCATACCATCTACCACCACATGCGCCACATGGATATTTTGCGGGCGATAGAGTTCAGCCAAATTTAAGGCGTAGCTTCTCAGCGCAGATTTGCCCATGGTAAATGCTGCAAAAAAAGGTTTACCTCGCAAAGAAGCACTGGCACCGGTAAAAATCAGCGTGCCCTGCTGCTGTTTTTGAAAAATGCTTAAACTACGCTGCGCCACCAACACCGCAGATAAAAAGGTGGAACGCCACATTTGGCTAAAAAACTTCAGAGTGCTTTGTAAAAAGATCGAAGGAATATTACCACCCACATTATGAATCACTGCTGCCAATGATTCTGGCTGATCGTTTAAATGATCAAATAAGGTCTGCAGCTGCTGCTCGTTTTCAGCATCCAGCGCATAAGCCACCGCCTGCCCACCTTGACGATGAATTGCCGCTGCCACTTTTTCAACCTTATTTAAGCTTCGTCCCACCACATAAACTTTGAATTTTTCCTGAGCAAAACGGCGACAGACTGCTGCACCAATGCCTTGCTCAGCACCCACACCAACCACCGCAACAATCGCGGTTGGCTGCGTTATCTCTTGCTTCGACCGATTCATAATTGTTGTATCCAATGCTGAATATGCGGATAACTGTTAATTTTAGGTCCCCAGATTTTACTGGTGCGAACCACTTCTAACAGTTGTGAACCCACTGCAATATCGGCAATGGTTTTGCTCTCACCGACGAGCCAGCCCGTTTGACCCAATACCAACTCGATGCGTTCTAAATGCCGAGTAAATTCTGCCTCGATATCCGCCTTCGCCATTCGTCCTGTACCTTGCATCTTTACTTGCAGATTCAACGCGGCTTTAAGCAAAGGTTTCATCAATACAATCTCATGCTTAGGACGACCTTCCGCACTAATCGCGACCGCATGATTCAAGGCATCGGCATCACTGACCCGAAAATATACTTCATAGAAATATAACAATTCGTCAGACCAGTCTTCCCACAATTCCACATAGGCTTTTTGCAGCGGATCCGTAGGATATAAACGGGGCAACTCTGGATAAGCATCATCTAGATAACGGGCAATTTTAGTACTGTCCTGAATGCGTTGTCCGTTGATATCCAGCACAGGGACTTTGCCGACTTTGCTGAGTCCTGGGACTTTAGCCCCCAATACGCCGTTATAATTTACAGTTTCAAATGCAATGCCTTTAAACTGCAACATCCGCGCAACTTTCTTGCAGAACGGTGAAATTTCCCATTGATGTAAGACCACTGTACTCATTGTTATATTTCCATCTTTTATTGAATTGATCTGGATGATAAGCCCGCAATGCAAAGCGAGCTCAACTTATCTTACAGATATTTATCCCTTTGGTGATGTGTAAGCGCGGGTGATTTTTTTCGCGCCGATTAATGAATAAAAGTCGATTGTTCTGGCGATAAACCAATTTTGATTTTGGTTTTTGCCACAATATCCGATTCATCGGTATCATTAGGATGGAAATCACGACGATAATAAGAGAAAAATTGTGGCACCAGTTTTCGATAGGCCTGCACGGTAAAGCCTGCAAATTTAGCCCACGATTTCAGATTGAGTAATTGCTTATCTCTGGACATCAATACCACTTGGTAGACGTTCGAGAAGGTTGTGATGAGGACCAAACTCAGGCTAAAAATCGCTACGCGTGGGATATAGGCATCTAGTCCTTTGCCATAGAGATATTCATACATGTCATAGGCAACCGCTTTATGTTCGGTTTCTTCGACACTGTGCCACAGCCATAAATTACGGATCGTGGTATCAGTCATTAATTCATTGACGTTTTTCATCATCTCCACCACCAATACTGCGGTGTAATGCTCCAACCCAACTGTGACCAAGAGATTCCACTTTTTCGGAAAGGTACGTTCAATGGCTTTAAGGATAATGCCTGTGACTTTTTCCAGTGATTCAGGGTCTAGGCCATATTGTTGCGCACTGACATGGAAGGCATGATGTTCTTTGGAATGCATCGCCTCCTGACCAATAAAAGCGCCAATATCACGATCCAGTTGCGGGTTGCTTTTGACTTGATCACGTAAAGCCCTGACCGAACGGACAAAGTAAGACTCTCCTTCTGGAAATAGGGTGGAAAGACCTGTGAAATAATGGGTAAAGGTTGGTTCATTATTACACCAGTATTTGGGCATATCCTGAAACTCATAATCCATACGGCGGACTGGAAATGATGCAGGTATCTTTTGCTTTGATTTTTCTTTTAACGCTGACGCAGACATAACTCACCTCAAGAATAGATCTCAAAATATTAAGTTCCAAAAAAGAACTTAATTGAAAAATATAGCTGCTATGATAAGTTGTCAATAAAGCGGATATCTTAATCGTTCAAGTTGTCCTAAAATGACAGCCTGCTTCCTATAAAGACATATAGATGGTATTACGATGAAATGGCATGAACTCGGTGAAATGAATTGTCCAATTGCACGGACTTTGTCGATTTTTGGCGACCGTTGGACCCTGCTGATTATTCGTAATGCTTTTATGAAAACCCGTCGTTTTGATGATTTTCAAAAGCAGTTGGGCATCACCCGTCATTTGCTAACTGAGCGGATTAACCGTTTGGTCGAACACAAGATTTTTGAGAAAGTGCTTTATCATGAAGCACCAAAACGCTATGAGTATAAGCTGACGGAAAAAGGCTTAGCACTGTACCCGATTATTGTCACCATGAGTACATGGGGCAATATTTGGCAAAATGAAAATAAACAATTTCCTGAGTTACGTTATCTACATAAAAGCTGTGGGCATGTGACCAGCCCAAGTCTAACTTGTGATTGCTGCAAGCAGCCTCTTGATGCCAGACAGATGTCGCCGGTTTATGTGGCGGGTGAGGACGGGGAAAACTAAGCCCTTGCTACTCTACTTTGACATTAAATCATAAGTAGCAATCGCGTTTACGATATTGTCAGGATTTTCCACATCAAAAGGGATCGCCTTTAAAATACCTTTACCTTGTACATTAAAATTGAAACATAACTCTTTATCAAACTTCTGATTTTGATAGGGGTAAATTAATATCACCTCACTCTGATGGTCTAGATAAAAGTGACTATAGGCAAACATTTGTTGTACATCACTATCCTTTAAACCAAATCTTCCTGCTCGATTATTCTGATCTAATAACTTCCACTTAGTATCTAGAACTATTTTCTTTTGCGTTTTCTTATGTTGAATATGAATATCGGGACGTAACTACCTAGCTGTTGTTAATATAAATTTAGGAAAACTTAGTATGCAAAAATAAGAACTAGCCAATTACTAGATTCAATTTAGAATAACTCATCCAACAGCATGTAATATCGAATTTTGTCATAGTCCGGTGTCATTTCTAACTCATTAAATAACATGTCAGTATCAAAGTTAGGGTATGCAATGCCTGAATAAACACCTGAAAAATTATACTTTAAGCTACGATAACACTGAGCAATATCTTGATAACGATCAGCGATACCGCTTCGACCTAAATCAATCAATGCACTTATATTATCTTGATCAATAAAAATATTGGGTAAACAAAAATCTCCATGTGAAAAAACTAAATCTTCGTTCAGACGATGCGCATTTAGCCAAGATAAAAGTACCTCAGGTGATTGAAACGCTGAATCCCCATAAGTGCCTTCTTTTGCATCCTCAATACTATATTTTTCATTATGTACATTTTCTCAGCAATTTTTAATTTATGGTTCAATGAAAGGTCATAAGGGCAATTTTGAATGGGTACATCCCACAACATCTTTAAAGATTTGGCTAAAATTTTAACCAACTGCTGAGGACGACTAAGCCAATAATCTGAGCATGCGAACTCACCTTTTGCACGGCTCATCAATAAATAACTTAATTCTTGTTCTTGGATGTGCAGAAGCACTTCAGGTACAGGTAATTTATCAGCTAACCAGCTTAGCATTGTATATTCATGATTAGATTCTGCTTGCTGTACTTCAATTTTTAACACCATATCTTCATATAACAGATATTGGCACTGGACATTCCAACTTCATCAATCCTAGCTTGTTTTTGTCCTAATCGCTGTTGAATACTTTGAGGTAGTTTTTTATATTCCATTGGCATACTTCCCTATTACTTTCAATCAGTTAACCATACAACCTAAACAAAAATGTGAATTTCAATCAGATTATAGTTCGTATGTAAATGCTTGATTAAATGCCACTCATATTTTAAACACGCGCTGCATTAAAATTCTATTCAGCATGATTAAGTACAGTTGCCAAAAGCCATGTGCTCTCTGTTCACCACATTCCCCCCAAGTAACACAGTATAAAACATGTAGAATCAGACATATAAAACCTATGCATTACGGCATAAATCTATGCCTCTTAATAATGGTCATTCTTCATCATAGGCTGAAGGCTGATTTTCTGCTTTTCATTTCGCTTCAACTTTTGTAGTTGATAAAGGTGATTTAAACCCATGATGAGGTAGAGAAATATCGGTTAAACCTGCTTTAATATTTTCACGGCATGTTCCAGTCAGTGCTTTTTCAATCGCCATTTCTAAAGCACGTTCATTGGTTAAACTGACCATTAGGCAATCTCTTCTCTTTCTGGATGTTTAATTTCATCTAGTACTTGCTGTTGTGCTTTGATGATATTTTTAAACTCGTACATCTCTTCACTGGTTATTAGTCTAAAAAACTCACCATCTTCAAAATTTTGCTCAATGATTTCATTGACAAATACACCATTTTTAAACGTGATTCGAAGCCTATTTTGAACTTTTAAACTTGGCATGATCTCTCTACTAGAAACAGATAAATAATCAAGGTCTGTCTCTGTTAAACCGTATTCTGCTGTCTGCAAGGTGTGATATAAAACATAACTTCTTAACTCAGCATGTGTTCCGCTAAGCTTTGACTTTTTGAGCAAAAAGATAAGATCTTCACTTTCCTTTCTAATCTGCGCACCAGAACAATACTTAAAAATATTTGCATCAAGAACAAAATATTTTCTCCAATCATAGATTTGAGCTAAATTTTGATTCCTAATAGCATTCAGTTTTTCAAAGCTGACATCACCCTCTAACATATCTAATAAGATTTTAAGCTGTGGGGATTTATTATTGTCAGAGACTTTATTGTGATCAAATACAGCTCGCCAATTTTCTGCTCTATCACGATAAGAATTATAGGTAGCCGAACAAAAACTTAAATTTCTTCCGCGTTTAACGAAATAGTTGTTTAAGCTGTTACCTAAACTTAATAATGACTGATGTAGTCGATATTTCTTGTCTTTGATAAATTCATCGTCAAATATTTTTTTTGCAGTTTCAGCATAATAAGTAAACTTATCCATACAGATAATCTGATCATCTGTCTTTGCATAATCAAGTAAAAAATCAACGCGCCCATAGAAATATTCATGTTCTTCATATTTATTTAATAATTCTTTCCAAGCTGTATCTTGAAGTATGAGTTGGGTTTTTTCAACCTCATGTTCAATATGTGATTTTTCAAAAGCAGTTTTACTACAAAATTCTATAATGTCTTGCTGTTGGTGCAAAGTGCTAATTTTTTGTAGAACGTTTTCATGACCAATATAGATTGCTAATTGTTCAATCGCTTCGAGCACTGAGAACATCAATTTTTCAGAGTTATAGTAACCCTTAGCATTTTTTACTAACCACCCACTAATTCTGCTCCAATCCTCGAATTGATCAATATTTTGAATATACTTAGTAAAATAATAAGTAGTTGCTAAGTTTGCTTGCTCTTCATAGGAAGGCTTATCTTTACTTAAGATTTCAAGAATATTTTTCTGGCTTTGTTGCTTTACAACAGCAAAATCTAAAAGTGCTGTTAAGTTATCAATCGTATTGTTGACATCATTTGAGAATAAATCCGTATATTCATTTTGCGAAATAAATAAATTCAGTCTCAAACGGCTCACTAAACTATCACTATCTTTTTCATCAGTGTAATCAGATTTTTGATTTTTGGATAAATATGCTCTGTACTCACATAACAGACAAATTTTAAATAAGTGAATAAAACTCACATCAAAAGACTTATTCCAATCTTTATTATTACTAGCAGTCCAGATTAAATCAGTCCATTCTGAGTCAATACTCTGAAAAAAAGCATTTGCTTTGCTTGTATCTATTTTATTTTCAAGAAAACCCTGGAGCCATGCTTTAAAATTTTCGAATTCTGTTAGTTGAACCCCCCTGGCATTCATTTTAATATATAGCTCATCGGTTAATGAAAACTCATTCATTGGTAGCAGATAAAAATTCAGAACTGAATGACTACTCAAACTCACCCATAATTTCTCAAGCTCATCCGCCGTCTTTGACCCTAGTAATGAATCCAACTCATCTAACATCGTTAAGATTGAAATAATGGTTGGATCTTTACGCCATACTGCTAAAAACCACGCTTCGTTTTCAATCGCCACGGAAGGCTTACCGATCCATTCCATTTCGACTAACCTCTCAACCAACTGAGAAATAAATAGCTTAGAACTCGTTCGCGTTTGATAACTGAATTTCTGTAATTGTTCTTTGATTAAATCAATTTCATTTATATTTACTTTATTTTTATTCACAAGATAACAATGTAAAAGGAACAAAGTCGTTAGACGTTGTTGCCCATCTAACAATTCAAGTGTTTTTTGATTTAAAGCCCCATAGACAAAATCAAGTTCAAGCTCTTGATTTTCAGTCAAACTTTGTACTAAGGCTTGCAAAAATGCTTTACGGATTTGAGTAATCTTTGGATCATTCTTTCGACCCTGTGCGTAATCACGCTGAATTGTAGGAATAACAATATGATACTGTTCCAATGCTTTCCACAATGTCAATTTAGCCATTTTGATCACCCCTCATTTTCATCGTGAAATTCAATACCATATTGTTTAAAGCAGTCTAACAATGCTTTTTTATAGTTTTTTCTGTCCGCTATATCCCACTTCAGCATGTGGTTTACATCGTCACTAAAATATTTAGAGAAGACCTGTTGTGATGCCAAAGGAATAAAGTTCGCTGTGTTAGTTTTAGCTAATTCATACAACTCTTTTTCTGCTTGTAAAACCTTCTTTCTTTTAATAAAAAACGGATCATTCCCTATAGAGCGATTATCGCTTTCTGGTAAAAGGCATAAATTATCAAGTGTCTGAATATTTTCTGAAAAACTACCAATCAAGAGTTCTAAAATTTCATTATATTCACTAAACAAAAGCTCTCTTTGTGTAGGATCAGAGACTGTCTCATATTGGCTTAGTATCGCTCTAAGCTTTTGTTTTGAAAAAATGTCTGCTATTTCTCCTAATAGTGCCTTTTGCTCAGAGACCCAAACCTTGATTTGATCATCCTTGTTGGATAGTTCCTCACTTTGCTGGGCATGGATATGCTCAATATCCCACTTTACTTGGTTATAGCGTTTAAAAGAAAAACGTGTGTTGTGTCGCTCATATCTAAAAATATTAAATAATATGAGAATAGATTTAATTTTTGGTCGACATGAGGTGTCATCTACATCATAGAAGACATGATCAAAATCTAATTCTTTAGCATTTTTGTCTTTCTTAAAAAGATTACTTAATTCAAGTTGGATAAATTTTTTTAGCTTCGCTTCAAATTCATCTCGTTTACAGCCCTGTGCAACTAACCAAATCTCTTGGATTGTTTTATATTTCTGACCGATTAGGTATCCAATCAAATGATATAAACGATCATTTTCATACCACTCATTTAAATACTGAAATCCTGTGAGAACCTTTAGCCACTCTGTTTCAATTAAATCTTTCACATCTCGGGCTGATTTAAACTTATTTGCGTAATGTATAAAAGTTTGATGATCCACTTTCAGTTTTAACACTTTTTTATCAGTCGATTTATCCGCAATAAGATCAAAAATGAGTTCAATACGTGTGTGTTTATTGGTATGTTGTGATGGACTTAAGAATACCCAAAATTCATCATTTTGTAGGGCTTGCTCAATCGCATCCCATTGATTCGCCATTTCAGTTTGTTTCTGAACTGCAAGATGATCATTCTCATAAGCTTTCGCAATTTTTTGTAAGAATAATGCCTTGATCAACTCTGCATCGGTGAGTGGAATCTTACCCTGATTGAGTCGGCTAAAGATTTCAATAGATTGCTTTTTTGAATCTTGATCCCGATCTACACGTACAGCATACCAAATGATTTTTGTATGATGTAGAAGCTTATTTTTCCAATGTTGTCTGTTAAATTCTGATCCCTTTTCCTCAAACCATTTTTTCACAGCTTTATAAGCTGTATAGAAGTAATGTGCATCAATCGTGGGCAGGTTATTTTCAGTGAGTACATCTAAGTTATTTAAATGCTCTGTACTAGATTCTCTAGTTTCATAACGAAGAGAGAAATATTGCTCATTGGTTAAGTAAGTCAAAATAATAAAAATTGTGGTCATACGTTGTTGACCATCAATGAGTTCCCAATAGTATTTTGTGCCCTCAGTTTTTCTTTTAACGACTACAGGTTGCAAGCAATAGAAATCGCTTTCCTGCTTTGGTTCAAACTCATCAATGTCATCTAGCAGTTCCGTAACTTGTTGCTGTTTCCATTTATAGCCTCGTTGATAACTATCTACGAAAAAATTAGCCTTCTGTAGTTCACTGATGGTTTTCAGTTCCAATGAATTTTCTTTTTGCTCTAAATAAGAAATAAGTTTCTCTAATCGATCATCTACAATTTCAGACAAATCTGGCTTGTCTTCTAGAAGCTGGCTAATCTGTGCCAATAAATGTGCTGTATTCACCATATACCCCAATTTCTTAAATCTTTATTGTTCTTACTTAATGATTTGATACACATCTTTCATATACGGCTTAAACACTTGCTCAAACTTTTGCACGTGTTCAAAATGCCATTGAATATATTCAGGCCAGAGTGCTTTGTTATAACCCTCTACGGCGTTAGCAACGGCAATCTTAGAGAGCTTTTGGTTATCTGATCTGAGCCAAATCAACTGTAAACCGCAACTTTGCTCAATTTCTGCTTTACGTTCATAAAAGAAATCAAAGAGTTTTTTATTATGTTCGGTATTACTTGTTGCAAACTCAAGTTCGACACGGAGTTCTTTTTGGGCAAAAATCAAATTGTAGTTACACTTTGCAATTGTTGATCCTGCACTGCGCCACCCAACACTGACTGGATTTACGTTGCGGAAAAGATCAAAGCTCCAATTTTGAAAATCCTCTAACAACTGTGTCCAATAAGCTATTCTCAATTTACCCAGTGAATTTTCTTTTTCTTTAATGACTCTAATTTCTGCATCTTTACGGCTTAAACGCACCATATATTCCGATGCTTCAGGCACAGGAATTATTTGCTGAATATCGACCAGTAACTGACCATTCAATATATAAGGTGACACCTTTACACATTTCACATCAATATCACGTTCAATTAACCAAAGCGCAGTATTGGTTACTTCTTTTCTAAATTCACCTGCAACTAGAATGATGCGTTGAGTTGCTTTAGGATTCAGTTTACTCATCCAATCTATATCAGAGTTTTCACCTAAGAATTTTTCAATCAATACACTTGCTGTGTGATCAACATGTTCAAGCTCATAAGCATCGACATCCAGATCAGGTTCAATTGGTCGATACTTACTTAGGTAATTTGCATAAACATTAATGATATCTTCTGAGGTAAACGGCGCGATATAAGATGCATATTTTAATGCTTGCCACACAGCGTCTCGCCCACTGTCATCTCGCTTATTTTCAATCAGTACTAATTGGCCTTTGGTGTCTAATGCCAAAAGGTCTAAGCGTTCCCCAGTCCCATCAAAGCCATCAAATTCTTTTTGGATAATCAGCAGTTCTTCGCCCAATGCTTCAGGATGGCTCACCAACCATTCTTGCAGGTCATAACGCTCTGTCAGCTGTTGCTCACTGAGTTTTGTACCGTCTAATGGTTTCAGTTTTTTATTAGCCGTATCTACTGTATATAAGCTCATATTCCTCCGAAATATTAAAAACCTAGCCAACCAAAGTTCGCTAGTTTAAAATTTTTATGCTACTTTAATTTTGCCTGTTAAGGCATCATTAATGATTGTGCTTTTAATGCAATTTTATTTCTCTATTTTGACTAAGTTTGATCGCCAACTCAGTTAAAATTTAGACAAAGCGGAAAAAAAGCAAGTCAGATTAAGGATAAATTTAAACTACCCGATTAAAAAAACATGCTCTGTGAAGCAATAGGGTCTAATGAATTAGATAGCATACCAAGTCAAGCTATTCTATTGATCAAGCATAAGATATCAAGATCACTTTTGCTTATGTTTTAAAATGCTTATCCCTTTATCCTTAAAAAATGGCTTAATTTCTTCGCGTAAAACTGACTTGGAATATTTGTATTTCAGTTCAAGTGCAAGCTCTCTTGCTTTCTTTAAACTCATATCAGTATATGGACCAAGAGACTCAGACTTACGCTCACCAAAAACAGTAAAGCCTATGTTCCAGTATTTTTGCCCAGATGGTGTCACAAGAAGAGATAGCCAATTCTCATCCGAAAGACGATATCGTTTATCTTTTGGCTGTGCTTTTCTGCATTCTGTATCGGTAAGCTTCATCTGTATCTAGACTAAAAATAATTGGGTAAATTTTCCCCACAGAAGGCAAAATAAAGTCAAATCATATCAGATGATATCGGACAAACAGGCAAATAAAAAAGCTTTAAGCATTGAACTTAAAGACTTTTTTATATCGGATCGAACAATCCCGAATAATATTTTGGTGGAGATGGCGTCAGTTGAATTTAACAAACAACCCACTGTTTTATTTAATTTTTATTTTTATAAAAATCAAATTTACCCAAACTTGACCCTATGCGTTTTTGTATTTTTAGGAAGTGGCTGAACTCAACCACTCCTCCTCTTACTTCTAGAATCGGTAACCAATTTTTAAACCATAAGCGATAGCATGATTATTTTTGAACTCAGCCTGTTCTGCCATTTCTTTAATCCCTTCGATAGGTAAATAGTAAGCACCATCTTCAGACTTGGCATCTCCTAACCAATAGTATTTAACACCAGCGGCGATAAAATAATTCTGAGCAGGATTGAATTGTGCACCGAGTCCCATGGACCATGATCCCTTCATTGGCCCCAGCGTAGAAGCAGGATTACCCGTCCCTGAATCCCAACCAACATCGGTAGCAAAACTCCATTTTTCTGTAAATTGATGGCCAATTCCTATCGTTGCATTATATTGATCCTTTTGATAAGAATCTAAATCAACACCTTCCGTGTATGCGCCTCCCGTAAGTTCATCCAGATAACTTGCTGTAAGTGCATTATATTGCGTTGGGCGGATATTAAAATCTTTCCAATTCACCCATCTTAAATTCATATAAGCAATTGTGTTTTCGGCAACCCCGGTTTGAAAATCGATATTCACGGATTGAGGGGTTTCGATTGTCGTTTTTGCGGCTTTGACATAGTGCAAAGGTTCACCAAATATACTTTCCTCGACCTGAAATTTATATTTGATTTTAGAGCGATAAGTAACAGCCGCTTTCAATGCAATCTCTGGAATTTGATAGCTCGCCCCAGCAAGCCAGCCCAACTCTCCTTTTTCTTTAAAATTCGCCTCGTAACCATTAAAAGCCTCGGTATACGCCATGCCTCGAAAAGAAGCTTTTCCTTTAACCTCTTGATAAACAGGCCCGCCATAAATCTGGAAGTTCTTAAAAGGTGAATATCCAAATATAAAACTTAAATCCTGACTTTCCACATTTACGAATGTACCTTCTTGACTAAAATCATTATCTGAATAGCTATTGTTGGGGCGAAGTGGATATGCGGTTTTTGCGGCAAATGGTTGGTCGTAAAGCAGGCCGAAACTAAACTGATCGGTTAATTGTAGCTTCAATGCAGCCGTATAAAATTGCACATTTTGCCCAATATCTCCTGTATCACGGCTTTGATTTTCACGCACAAGATTTGGACGATCATGCACGACACCAGAAACTGAAGCGTCAACAGCAAAGGCATTGACTTCAAAATAATGGCCATTTTCTAAAAATGGCAGTATAGACTGACCAGACTGATCAAGTGCGGAGGCTTGGGTATAATTACTGATCAACACACCTATTATGCCAAACATAATAGGAGCTAAGCGGAACCGATGGATCTTAGAAAATGAGCTATTCAAGCCGTTATGTCTATTCACTTCTCTGGTTTTCGATAATAACCAAGATAAGCCCACACTTTCCTTGCATATAGATTTTTCCATTATTAAATTCATCCTGAAATTATAATTTTTTGTTCAATCACACTAATGATGAGATATGTCCTCATCCATTTATTCACAAAAAAATAAGATTAAATGGACAAATAACATACTGATAAATAAATTACACAGTGTCAATGACAATGTGTAATTTATCGCAAAAATTTATCTTGCGATTTTTTATATTCAACATAATCAACTGATAAATAAAATTTTTAAATATAAAACAATTAAATTTATAGATGAAATTTTATTTGCTTATGTAAAGTGTTGAAGTCCAAATATTTCGAAGTACACTGATAACAACCTCGGGTTCTACATGAGATGAACGCCCAAATGCTTCCGAAAGATAACGTTCTTCTAACCAAATCAGCGCTTTTGCTGTTTCGTCGATATCCAAATTTTTTTTAATATTTCCTGCCAGTTGTTCTGCTCTTATGTGTTGAGCAGCCGCCTTGATAAAGTCTTGAATTATAGTTCGATAGACACTATCAACACGTTCATCTCCACTTGCTGCTTCGACAAAGGCCCTTAATAAACGACCATGTTGCACATAGACATTTATAGAGTCGACCAAGGCTCGCTCTAAATCGTCCTGAAGATTATTTCCTGCCAACCACCGTTCCGTGATATTAAACAATTCTCTGGCAATGTTCTCAACAAGACGAAGCGTAAGATCGTGTTTATCACGGAAATGAACATAAAATGCTGGTCGTTTTAAACCCGTGCGTCGCATGACTTCATCAATATTTAGGTCACGAAAATGGTGTTCATTTAAAAACTGTTCGGCAGCTTTTAATATTTCTCGCTCAGATTCTTTTGGATCATGTTTAGGTCTACGGCGAGAAGTTGTCATATGGTCCCATTTCCTATTGGTATGAAGTCATTGTAGGTATTAATAAATCTTTCGACAAGTCTTTGTGCCATTACTCGCGCTCTCTACCCACTCAAAACCAGAAAAAACGGCTCAATAAAGAGAAAAATATAAACCATAAAATTCAGTAATTTAATTCGACCACACCCTAAAACATTCTCTTTTTCTCCCGAACCAGATAGACAATATTGCAATAATTACACAGAGTCATTGACAATGTGTAATTATTGGCTTAATAATATTCACATGCCTAAACGTCATTCGATACAAATCGAAGTGAAAGTGGACGGGATCAAGGACTTTGTTCATCAGGGAAAATGAAGATTATAAAAATCATCATCTTAGAAATCTAACTGATGCTCAATTTATTAAAATCGTGTGAAGAGGAAAAATATATGAGTACATCAGATCAAATTACTATTACTGATGTTTTAATTATCGGCGCAGGGATCTCAGGTATTAGCGCAGCCTACCATTTAAAAAAATATAGACCGAATACAACATTCACACTGCTAGAAGGTCGTGACGAAATTGGAGGCACATGGAGCCTGTTCCGTTACCCAGGCATTCGTTCAGATTCAGACATGCAGTCATTTGCATTTGGCTTTAAACCGTGGACCAATAAAAGGGTTTTTGGCAGTGCTCAAATGATCTGTAATTATTTAAAAGAAACGATCACTGAGAACGACATCGAATCTCACATTCGCTTTGGCCATTATATGAGCAGCGCCGAATTCTCATCTTCTGAAGGTCTATGGACAGTAAAAGTGAAGCGTCAAGACCAGAAAGTTTTAACCACTTTCCGCTCCCGCTTCTTACTGATGAGTACCGGTTATTATGACTATGATAACGGTTATACACCTGAATTTAAAGGAGCTGAGGAATTTCAAGGACTCATTATTCATCCCCAACACTGGCCAGAAAACCTCGATTATTCTGGTAAAAAGGTGGTAGTGATTGGTAGTGGCGCAACAGCCGTGACCTTAATTCCTGCAATGGCTGAAAAGGTTAGGCATATTACCATGCTCCAGAGATCACCAAGCTATGTCATGGCAGCGCCAAGTACAGATGCAATCGCGAATACTCTCAATCGTGTTTTCTCACCACAACGTGCTTTCGATCTGATCCGCCATAAAAATATTGCCTTGACTCGGGGCGTCTACAATTTAAGTCGTCGCTTTCCGAAGCTGATGCGTCGTTTTCTAATCTCGGATGTAGAACGAAATCTACCAAAAGACTTTGATGTAGCGACTCATTTTTCACCGAAATACAATCCGTGGGATGAACGTTTATGTGTTGTACCCGATGGAGATATGTTCAAAGCAATTTCTGTAGGTAAAGCGTCTGTGGTCACCGATCATATTGAACGTTTTAGCAAAGAAGGCATTTTACTTAAATCAGGTAAAACATTAGCAGCCGATATTATTGTGACCGCTACAGGCCTCAATGCTGTCGCATTTAGCAAGACGCAATTGATTGTGGACGGGAAAAAAATAGTTTATCCAGAGACCACTATTTTCAAATCAATGATGTTATCCGATATTCCCAACTTTGCTTTCGCATTCGGCTACACCAATCTGGCATGGACCTTAAAAGTTGATCTGGTCTGGAAACACTTCTGTAGATTACTGGATTACATGGATGAAAATAAGTACGCAACATTCACACCGGTCATCAGTGATAAAAGCATGAAACGCATTCCATTTGTAGATCTGAACTCAGGCTACATTCAACGAAGCATCGCACAATTTCCAATGGCAGGTACTCAAGGTCCATGGATTGTAAAACAAGATTATAAATTCGATGTTGAACGACTCCGTAAAGGTCCCATTTTTGATAAAGAACTATGTTTTACAGATGTTGGGCTTAAGAAAAAGCCAAGTGTTGTTCCCGCAGAAACAATGCCAGAACAGATCAAAATTCAGGCTTAACACAACGATTTACATTGATATCTCTTATTGCCAATAGCAATCAAAGAGAAATCGATCAAGGAAAATATAATGGAAAATATTAAATTTACAAGTAAAGGAATTACCTGTTCTGCGTGGTATCTCCCTGCAACCTCAGAAGAGTTTATGACAGCTCAAGGACGGCCTTGCATTGTGATGGCCACAGGTTTTGGCGGTACCAAAGATACAGGATTACTCGATTTTGCCGAGCCGTTCAGCCAAGCAGGTTTTGATACATTGGTATTTGACTATCGCGGATTTGGCGAGTCAGCAGGCTCTCCTAGACAACATGTCTCTTACCTTCAACAGCGTGAGGATTATCATGCTGCAATTGAAGCTGCAAGGAGTTTGCCCCATGTAGATGGAAGTCGTATTGCGCTGTGGGGCACGTCTTATTCGGGTGGTCATGTGGTGGTGGTTGCTGCCCAAGATCCAAAAATATCGGCTGTCGTCTCCATGAATCCAGCAACTGATGGTTTAGCCGCGCTAAAACAAGTATTCCAGTATGGTGGAATAAAGCAGATAACAACTGCGATCGGTCATGGCATTAAAGATTTAATGCATGCCATCACTCAACGCCCTCCTCATCTGATTCCAATTGTTGGACAACCCGGTACGGCTGCCATGATCAGTACACCCGGTGCTGAAGAAAGCTATACCGCAATGGCGGGTCCAACTTGGCGGAATGAGGTCTGTGCTCGCGCAGCGCTCGAAGTTTCATACAACCGGCCCGTTACTTTCGCAAAAAAAGTGAAGTGCCCTGCTTTGATCCAAGTTGGTTCCAATGACCAGATCGCACCACCAAATCCAGCCCGAAAAACGGCACGTCTGATTCAAGGCCCTGCTGAACTGCTGGAATATCCGATTGATCATTTTGATTTTTATACCGAATCATGGCATGGCGCGGTACTCAATGATCAGATCGGTTTCTTGAAAAAGGCACTTGCTCCACAGACCAAGCGAAATGAAAATTTATAAATTTTCACTGTAGAAAATAATTTAATTCAAATACATACATAAGCTCATAGCATTCTGTGACAGCCTCAAAAATTTAATCAGCTATCGCGATGAAGACTAAAAACTGAAGCGTTATGTATGCAAACCAA
The DNA here is from genome assembly GCF_000413855.1 of Acinetobacter gyllenbergii CIP 110306 = MTCC 11365. Classification (GTDB taxonomy): domain Bacteria; phylum Pseudomonadota; class Gammaproteobacteria; order Pseudomonadales; family Moraxellaceae; genus Acinetobacter; species Acinetobacter gyllenbergii. The sequence continues at coordinate 101,022 of NZ_ATGG01000061.1, forward strand.
TCGCACAACAAAGCAGTTCATTTAAATGCTTTGAAATATCATCAATCAGGATGGATAAGGAATTCTTATGTCACTCGTCAAATTAAGCAAAGATACACAAGTCAATGAAATTGTTTCGATTATTAAAAGAGATGGTGGTGTCATCATTGAAAATTTTTTAAATGATGAAATGACCCACGATATTTATCAAACATTATCTGAGCAATTAGAGTTGATTCCAGATGGAGAAGATGAATATTTTGCGGGTACGAAAACCCGCCGAATGAGCCGTTTATTTGCGCGCTTGCCACAAATGCCATTGGTCGCAATGAATCCAGTATTTTTAGATACCGCAAAAGCGATTCTCCAAACTCCACTACAGGCATGGAGCGGTGAAAATAGAATTGAACTTTATCCAGACATTCAGGTTGGTGTGACTCAAGCGATTCAGATCTGGCCAGGTCAAAAAGCACAACCCCTACATCGTGACGATACGGTATGGATGTGGCAACATCCGGGTTATGGTCGTGAAGCCAGAGTACAAATCATGTTTGCTGTGACTGATTTTACAGAAGAAAATGGTGCGACTCGCGTCATTCCAGCCAGCCATTTGTGGGATGATCAAAGAGTACCTAAAGAAGATGAAACCATCGCGGCCGAAATGAAAGCTGGAGATGCTTTAATCTGGATTGGCTCAACCTATCATGGTGGAGGTGCCAATGTCAGCCACGCACCTCGTATTGGATTGACTATGTCTTATGATCTGGGCTTTCTCAGACAGGAAGAAAACCATTATTTATCTCTCTCCACCGAAACAATTAAAAGCTTCCCTGATGAGTTAAGAGGATTACTAGGTTGGAATATGAGCACCACTTTTGTTGGATTTGTCGAACATGAAGGTAAGATGATGAGTCCGATCGATATGTTAAATGTTCAGGAGTTTAAAACCACTGGGATTATCTGAGCCTTGGTATCTGGAAATTGGAAAGTAAGAAAACGTCGATCAAGTCGACTTTTTCTTACGCTTTTTATCGCAAATCACTGCCTGAAGATTTAAAAACTTCTGGATGCTTTAAATATTTTCATCACATTCTTATCAGTTCATTTAGACCATAAAATCAATCACTGGTATGCAAAAGCCTATATGCAACTGTGCTGTGCATGTTTGAAATCACCTTCAATGCAATTCTAGATATACTTTTCCTCACATCAACGCGAGTCAGTGGTTTCGGTAATAGGGCTAAAATGCTCAATCGACACTGATTAATGCTCTCATCTCCACACTGTTTCCACACTTTAATAATCGGCATTACACAAATATTCAAAATAATAGCAGCATCAAAAACTACCCTCATCTAGACAGTATGCCGAAGGGCCAATTTATGAAAAGACTTATATTTCCTCTATATCAGCCACTGTGTATTCTGACTGTATTTAGCGTTCTAGTAACAAGTGGCTGTCAGGTGGTTAGCCTAAAAAAACAGACGTTGCATACTACGATTGCCAATGAACGTAACAGTATTCTCACTCAAGGAAAGTTGAGTAGCGCCAGCCTGAATCTGCTCTATATGTCCGATATGGACATGAAATTGTGCATGAAAAACCCAAATGTATGTATTGTCGATCTGGAAAAAATTCCTCAGGTACAAACAGAACAATTATTATCAGCCGCGAGCGAGTTGTATCTGTCCAGAGCTTTGACTCTTGCAGACTCACATGATTGTAAAATCAATAAAAGTACTAAACTAGAATCTAAACCAGCCCAACAGGTGAATGAATGTTTAGACCAACAACTGCAAGCCTTAGATAAAAGTATTCGTTACAGCTATGCCTATCTGTTTAAGACTTCTCGTCAGCCTCAAGAGCGTATTTTTGATAACCGTCAGGTGCAAATTCGGGACTTTTATAATCAGGCACTGAACCAGTTAGTAAATGTGTACAGTGCTAAGAATTCATCAGCGACGATTCCAGACAGTATTCAAATTGGTGAAAGTACTTATAAGATTGATATTGATTCATATCCCAATCTACAAGGTAAAAAGCTTGAGAAATTTACCTCAAGCTACAACATGAACTTCTCTGGATTAAGAACCATTAACCGTCGTGATGGTTTCGGTGCAGATTTCGTCGCGGTTTTGCACACTAAAGAAAATGATCCCAAAAATGGAAATCCATATATTCTTGATCCACTGAGCTATGCTTACCCAAAGGGCGTTAATCCCAATATCCACCAAGCCCATTATCTTGCATCGACGCTGATTGCCCAGCCAGTCGATGAGCAAGCCACACTCAGCGAGATACTCAATCGGCCTGATTTCAAAATAAAAATCTACGATCCTTACAATGTAGAAAAGATCAAAATTGAAGATAAAGAATATTCCCTTGCTGCGAACTTCTCTGCACCCTATGGTTTATGGTTAGCGGAGAATAACTTGGGCTCTGCTGCCTACCTAACCTTGATTGACCGTAATCAACGTTTGACCATGCCTCATCTATATATGCTGGAACCTTATAATCCGAATAAAAAAGTGATTGTATTGATCCATGGACTCGCCAGTAGCCCAGAAGCGTGGATTGCGGTGACCAATGAAATTATGGGCGATAAGACGCTACGTGAGCATTACCAAGTCTGGCAAGTATTTTACTCAACTAATATGCCCATTCTGGAAAGCCGCTTTCAGATTTCTGCTTTATTGAAACAAACATTTGCTTCTCTTAATCCCCAAGACCCTGCATCTCAAAATGCTGTTTTGATTGGTCATAGCATGGGAGGAATTATTAGCCGCCTTTTAGTCAGTCATGCAGATATTTCAAAAGAAGCCTTACCAATGATGAGTAACCACGTTCAAGCACGTATGAGAAAACACCCTGTTATAGGCGAACGCTTAAAGATGGAACCGATTCCAAATTTTGATCGCGTCATTTTCCTCGCTGCGCCTCATCGTGGAACAAGCTATGCGGACCGCTGGTTCACTGTAACTGCACGAAAGATTATTGGACTGCCCTCAGCATTTTTAAAAACATTAACCGATACACTCACGAGCTATGACGATGATCTGAAAGACTTTGTAAGAACCATCAACAATAGGCTACAAAATGGCCCTAGCGATCTAAGTAATAAATCGGAATTTATGGAACTCACCTCGGATATACAGCCTAAAGAAGGTCTAGTTTTTCATTCCATCATGGGCAATATCAGCAAAAGTAATGATACTGATACGATTACCGATGGCATTGTTCCTTATAAAAGTGCTCATTTAGAAGGTGCGATTTCAGAGAAAATCATTAAAGGTGGGCACTCTATTCAAATAAAGCCTGAAACGGTATTGGAACTTCGCCGTATCTTAAGTCAACATTTAACCGAGCATGGTTTAAACAAAATGAAAAACTAAACTTCCAAAGCTAAAGTGGGAACACTTTAGCTTTTTTCTTTTTATTTCTCGCTTTCCTGTATTCTATTCCGAATCTCTTCTTGCACTTTTAGCGCATTGTCTAATAGTTTACTGAGCAAGATACCCACTCGGTATATAAGCTAAATAAAGCATCTTGAGGGCTGGTTTAATTCAGCGCATCTTTTCCCAAGCAATCTTTCGCAATTTTTTCTGCTGACCAAATTACATCAAGCGATTCAACAGCATTAATACTGTTTGTTCCATTTGCTTTTGTTTTTGTGTATCCGTAACACCTTGAACACTGAATCCCCAATATGCTTCAAATAAACAAGCAAGAACATATGCTGTCGAACTAATCGCATCTTGAGTTGCCTTGGGATACTCCTGTGCCAACTGACTTTCAAAATCAGGTAACCAGTGCTGTATCCAAAGATCATACAACATCTGCTTGATCAAGGGATTTCTGGCACTTTGCGCAACCAGTTCTAACCAAACAATCAAATCATCCTGAGTCCGATAAACTTCGGGCGTGAATAACATGATGATTCTATCGCTCAATGGTTTTCCACTAAAACGATGAATAATTTCAGTCCCCATTTCTCCAATATAGTGTTCAATGAAAGCATTGATTAAATCTGCACGTGAAGAAAAATAATGATGTACCAACGTACGTTGCATACCTGATGCTTCCGCTACTTTGGCAAAAGTAATTCCTTCTAGTCCTTCCTTTGCAACTACAGAAACAGCAGCTTGAAGAATTTCATACGACCTTTCATGCGCTTTACTCGGTCTTCCTATCTTGTTTTCCATCATCGTCATAAATAAAAAAAATGTTTACTAATTAATCATACCATATTATTTTACTGACATGACAGTCAATTAATTAAAGGAAGTCATATCATGAAAATTCTTGGACTTGCTGCTGGTAGCGAAATGGACGCTACAACAGCAAAAATCTTAACTGATAGTGAAATGCTACATGCCTCTATTCTAGAAATTATCAATATCTGTGGGCTGGTTGCCTGTATTGTATTGGCGCTTTCGGGCTGGATTTACGGCGCAAAATTTCTCAAGAAAAACAATTATCTGCTTGGACTAGAATGGTGGATTGTTGCTTTTTCTGCGACAAACTTTGTTTTGTATATGCTGACGGGTGGGCATGTTCATTATTCAATTACAATGTTTCTAGATTCATTCTCACGCAGCTTTGGTATGCCCGTCATTGCCGTACTAGGCTTAATGGCATTGACCCATAATTATAAACCTACAGCGTTGAAGGAAGTGCTGCTGTTCGTCGCTGCATTCGCGGGTACTTTTGTTATCTTCCTAGCCGATTTCTTTGACGGGATACGCCCGTATTTTTACGTCATCATGTGGGTGATTCTTTCCATTTATCTCTGCTACTTCATTCTTTGCTTAGCGCGTGCTGGGGAAACTCTGCATGCCGTGGCGACAACATTCACTTTAATCGTCAGCCTCGCCGTCGCGATCGTCTATGACTTCTTCCCGATTCCTGGCGATGATACGCATATGATTTTTATGACCTGGGCATTCATCACTTGGGCTTATGCGGTCATCCAGTTGTATTACGCCTATAACGCACTAGCACGTTCCCAGACACTTTCCAGAGAATCTCTGATTCCAGCCCACTAACCAACAAAACATCAAATAATTACTTTTAAAATCAAACCCTGTACGCAAGTACAGTGAAGATAAAAGGATAGCAAATGAATCATTTCAATGAAGAAATGGAGAACTACAATCCAAGCACATTGCCATTTCGATCTCTTGGTGGCTGGGTAGAAGAACCAAGTGATCTTCAGCCTGAACTGGAAGTCTCTGTCAATGCTGATGTCATTGTAGTTGGAGCTGGATTTGCGGGGCTTTCCACTGCCCTTGAGCTGACCGCCCGTGGTGCAAAGGTGATTGTGCTTGAACAGGAGTTTGGTGGTTTCGGTGCCAGTGGGCGTAATGCTGGTTATCTGCTTGGCAGTATGGGCATTGAGTTTGAAATGTTCGCAAAACGGGTCGGTGTTGAGCACGCACGAAAATTTGTGAATTTTTATGACGAAGCCGTGTGCTACGTCGAAAAGCGTCTAGCCGAGTTGGAAATTCAATGTGATTACAATCCTTCTGGCATCATACGTGCTGTGATTGATCCTTCTCAGGAAAAATGGCTACGTCGTAGTATGGAGGTTGGTCGTGAACTGGGTTCAATCACTCGCTTTGTAGATCAAGCCGAGATGCGCGATCGCGGTATTCCACCAGCGTTTCTATTTGGTAGTGAGCAACGTGGCGGCACGCTCAATCCTGGTAAATATGTCGGCGGTTTACGTCGTGCGGCAATTCAGGCAGGCGTTAAGCTCTATGAAAAAACGCCCTTGCTGTCTTACAGTGAAGGCGCGGAGATAACCTGCAAGACTCCACGGGGTCGTGCAACTGCCCCAATCGTAGTATTGGCGACAAATGCATTCACACCTCAGTTAGGGTTACTACGTGATAAGGTTGCGCCGATACGCGTATCAGCAATTGAAACCCAACAGTTGTCTCGAAAGCAATTGGCATCTTTGGGTTGGCAGAATAGAGAAGGAATTATTACACCGCATCTCATGATGGAGAGCCATCGTCTCACAGCACACAATACGATGGTGTTGACGGTGAAGAAGTTAAATTATGTTTATGGTTCAAAGACTCCGAATGTGCCAGATCAAGATGCCTATGCTGCACTGGCACAGACCTTGCGTGAACGTCATCCTACCTTGCAAGGTCTTGGTATTAAGCATTGCTGGAGTGGTTACGTTAGCGTGGCATATGATTTTCTGCCTGTGGTAGGTACTACAGGAACACATCAAAATATTATCTATGTTGCTGGCTGTACTGGGCATGGGCTTGCTACTCAGTCCTTTATGGGGCAGTTACTTGCCGAGAAAATCAAAGGCGTTGAGAATCCTATTTTAACAGCCCTGTATCATAAAACACCTTCGACCCTCCCTGAACCATTGCAGTGGTGTGCTTTTAAAACCGCTTTCTCAGCGGCTGCTTTTTATGATCGTCTAACTGACCGTAAAGCACGTTCTATGAGTACAGATTTGGAGATATAAAAACTTTAAATAAACAAGCCCTTGAAAGATCAAGGGCTTGTTTAAATGTTTATGAAAACGGTGACTGTCAAATTAAAGAAATAAACGATTTATTAAATAAATCAAGTACTAGACATTCCATGATCACATCACTGTACTTTGATGTTTGCTTCAGTTAATAAGCTTTCTTAGATGTCTTGTTCCATAAACAGAGCTCTTGATCCGTTTTGTTTTTCATATGTGCTTATGGATATTTTCCTTGAATCAGAAGTGAAGAATATCCAACACGATCATCAAACAGCAAGAGATTACTTACTGGCTTGGCATTTTTAATGCTGTGTGGCTTTTATACAAGCTACTTTTATATCTTGGTCATATTTGCTCCACACCTGCTCCGAAATTGCGAAAGTTACACTAGTCATCGCAGAACTAGCCACAAGCTCCAAAATAGAGAAACATTAGCGCCTATTTACCCTATGAACAAATGAACCCTTCTGATAAAAAACCTACTATTTTGTTCTTTTCATCGACTTTCTTGAGGTGAAAAACTTCAGCTAAAACTATCTATATTGCATTTCACATCCTATTCACACTTTCTGTTTTAAGCTAATTTTAAAATGGTGTGAGTTTAGCAATATGACATTTCTAAGAAGTGTAACAGTTTCAACACTGGCATTACTTTCATTGGTTAGCTGTAAAAGTATACCAAGTTATAGCACTGACTTTGATAAAGCAAATAAGCAGATCTCAGGAATTATATTGAATGATCAACAAGCTCAGCTTGTCGGACAGCGCTTTGTAGCTGCATTTAATACAATGGGAACTATTGATTTTGTTCAAAACACAAGCCGGCTCTATGCAGATCATTTATACATCAATGATACCCTTTCTCAATTTTCTACTAAAAATGAGCTCATTAAACATTTTGAAGGAATGAACAAGCGTGTCAGCAATGTCACTGTAAAATTAATGAGCGCAACGCACACAGATGATTCTGCCTATATTCATTGGCATATGGTGTATGACTTCAAAATGTTTGGCCGTATAAAAACGATGTCCTCATATGGAATTAGCCAAATCAAAATTAACAACAAGGGTTTGATCATTTTTCAGCAAGATTATTGGGACCCTGCTAATGGTTTATATCGTTCTCTACCCTATGTAGGAAATGCTTATTCCTTGCTTTTACCATTTAAAAAATAGTTTAAATTCAGCCTAGTAAATAAGATTCATGAACAGCTATAGATTGTTGAATTAAATATAAAAGTAGAGGTGCGAAATGCTTAATTATTTAAGAAAAATTGGACTGAGCGTCACATGTCTTATCACACCTTTAAGCTTAGTACATGCAAATACACAACTATGTAAAACAGCTCCCCTTGTCGTCACGACAAAAAATGTAGGATCAGTAAGCTATTATGCCAATAATTGCAGTCAAAACTGGGAAAATCAAAATATTAGATTAGATTTTTCTTATAACCAAAATATTCCAGAATGGGCATTTAAAAAAGCGGCGACTTACTATCTTAAGAAGAATGTGACTAATTTTTCAGACCAATCTGTTTTAAATAAAATTACTGCATTATATCACCCTGTAAAAAAGGGCGATCTCTACACTCTAAATTATGACCAAATGAGCAAACAGTTAAGCTTGTCTCTGAACCAAAAACGCTTAGGTGCAATTACTGATTCTCAAGCGAATCAATACTTTAAAATATGGTTTGGGGACTCACCATTTAATGCTAAATTAAAGCAACAATTACTAAATCTATAACTTGATCAAATTATTATGAACAATCAATTTATTCTTATGGTCGAAGATCACTTCGAGCTTGCTGCAACAGTCTGTGAATTTCTAGAACAACATGGCTTTGTCATTGATCATGCACGTAATTTAGATGCTGCACGCAATTTTTTAAAAACAAACCCTTACCATTTACTTTTACTCGACATTAATTTACCCGATGGTTCAGGCTATGATTTATGTGAATGGCTGAGGACTGATCAAGGCAAAGATATTCCAATTCTGATGTTAACGGCAAGAGACACATTGGATGATAAACTAAAGGGCTTCACCGCAGGAACAGATGATTATTTAATCAAACCTTTTGATTTTAATGAATTGGTGATGCGTATTCGGGCACTTATTAAGCGTTCTCTTGGCGAAGTGTCGACAAGTAAAATACAAATTCATGACCTGATTTTAGACAGTTCGACCCAAACTGTAACACGTGCAGGTCAGTCGATTGAGCTGCCCCGTATTCAATTCAAACTATTGAAGATATTGATGAGAAACTCTCCCAAAGTCATTACTAAACAAGAGATTGTGATCGAACTATGGGGTGATGAAGAACCTGAAAGTGATGCTTTACGCAGTCATATCTACAACTTAAGAAAAATGATTGATAAGCCTTTTCAAGAGAAGTTGATCCATACCATTTCAGGCGTTGGCTTAAAAGTTGCGTTTGATTTGAGTACTCATTAATTCATATACACCACAACAATTAAACCGGTTGTATTTTCTAATTGGAGATGAGGATGAGTGCTTAAATAATATTGGCGGTCAAATAACTCAACTCTCCATCCCAACTGAGTGCATAGCTTCCTAACCAGTTGTAAACCAATCCCATGCCCTTTGGCTGTAAGTTGAAATTGTGAGCTTAACTCCTGAACTTTACGATCATTGGGCATTTCAATGCCAATCCCATTATCGGCAATCACAATACTGTTTTGACGTTGAATAATATGGATATTAGATCCTTGAGAATAATTCAGTGCATTGCGCAGAATGTTACTCATCACCATTTTAGTCATTGAGGGATAAATCAGTCGAGATAACTCTTGAGGGTCATAGTGAACAAAAATTTGAACGCCTTTGCTTTGGCTAACAGGCTCAAGATCCTTTAGCAAATCACTAATTATATTGGATAATCGTGTTTGTTCAGCAGTTAAGGTATTGGTAGTATTGCGTGCGATCGCCAATAGTGTTTCGACAAGCAATTGCATATCCTCAATGGTATTGGAAATACGATGCAGTGCTTTATCTTCCCCATATTTAACCTGACAAAGCTGTACACTACCTTTTAAAATTGTGAGTGGAGTGCGTAATTCATGACTAACATCCCCTGTAAACTCACGTTCTCGGTTGATGAAATCGTTTAAAACTTGATGATACTTTTCTAAAGCCTGCTTTAAATATTCAGCTTCCAGATTGCCATTGGTATTGATGCCTTGAAAGGGAGAAGCTTCTTTATTTTGATGCGCCCAATCAATATGATCTAAAGCGTTTGCTAGCCGTGTAATTGGTGAAAAATAACGTTTAGCTCTCCGATTTGAAAACCATAAGATGCTATACAGTACAATTAGGCTGAACATTAACGGTGCTAAACCAAACATCCACACAATTTTGTTGACATTACTTTCACCAAAAACAAGAAGGACATGTTGTCCATTTCTTTCACCATAAACAGTCATTCGATCTTTACCATCGACGAAGACCCGATGAACGCCCTGCTTTAAAGTTTGATTTTTAAACACTAAAGGTGGATCTTTACTTAGCCAGCGATAGCCATATAAATTTTTTGTATCGGGTAAATCAGCATTGGGATTACGATCAACTCGCATCCAATAATGTTCCATTTCTTGCTCAAGCGCTGTTTTGAGCAGTGAGCCTTTAATGACCCAGGCACTACATGCAATACCGATAATAATCGACAGCGCGATTAACCCGATTTGCAACCAATAATGACGATTAAACATCTCACTCAGTGGATGAATATTTTCACCGCTTTTATTGGATTTAAACATAAACATATCTACTGATAGATTCTCATTTTAATTATACGGTTTTCTTTTTGAACAGGAAGTGACCGATGACCCATTCTTGTCCTTGTTCAAATCCAAACAATTCCGCGCAAGCCATAAAAAAGATACGCCAACGTTGCCACCAAGCATCGGCATGCTGTGCATATACTTGCTCGAACAGTGGTTTTAATTGTCCAGCGTTACGATCCATGTTTTCCAGCCAGACATTTGCTGTTTTTTCGTAGTGCGTACCTGACCATTGCCAATGCTGTGATAACTCCAAATCTGTTTGAAAATGCAAAAATGTAGAGGTTGCTGGCATTAATCCCCCTGTAAAGAAGTAGCGAGACATCCAGTCGTATTCACTTTTTATTTCAAATGGATAGTGTAAGAAGCGATGGCAAAAAATATGACACCATAACAATCCATTAGGCTTGAGCCATAATTGAATTTTCTGAAATAATTTTTGATAGTTTCTAACGTGCTCAAACATTTCTACAGACACAACACGATCAAACGAATTTTCTTTTAATTCGAGTATGTTGACATCACAGGTGATGATTTTAATATTTTCCAGACCACGTTTTTCCGCTTCAGCTAAAATATGTTGACGTTGCGTTGCGGAATTAGATACAGCAGTAATTCTAGCGTTCGGATAATGCTCCGCCATCCATAAGGTAAAAGAACCCCAACCACAGCCGAGTTCCAAGATATTTTGACCATCATGCAATTGCGCTCGTTCACTGTAAACTTGCAGTGCGAACTCTTCTGCCTCATCTAATTGGGTTGTATCATCAGCAAAAAAACAGGCACTGTATTTTAATCTTTTGCCTAAAACTGCCTGAAAGAAAGCGGTTGGCAACTCATAATGTTGTTCATTGGCTTTGTCAGTTTCAATCGCAATTTCACTCTGCTTCAACATGTTCAACACATCCATATAGCGTTGAGCACCTTGTTCTGGATCATAGCGACCCTCTTGAATCAAACGCTTTTTGCTTAATGTACGAATTACTGCACGAATCGCTTGATCAGGCACTAGGCCACTCTCAACGAGTTTCAATGATTGCTGAATAATAAAGTCCATACGCTCACCTATTTTTGGGTTTCCATGGAATAAATATAGAAGTTCGTTTTTGATAATCGAGATAATTTTGACCTCGATTTTTTAATGCCTGCTGTTCACTAAATGGAATCCCCGTGATGTAATACAAAAAGAACCACATCAAAACAGGATAAATCCATAGGCTATATAACCCAGCCGCCAACCCAATTACTGGATAAGCAAACCAATGTATCCATTCAAAAAAGTAGTTTGGATGACGTGAATATTTCCATAGCCCCTGATCCATCGTCTTTCCATGATTCTGTGGATTTTGCTTGAAACGGTATAATTGCTGATCTGCTATTACTTCACCCATAAATGCAATCACCATAATCACGCCTGCAACAATAAGAAGATCATTGCTTTGGTTATTCCAAACTGTATTTGGCACATTCAGTAAACTCCACATTGGAATACTAAATAAAATTGCTAAACCCGCTTGAAACATAAAAAAGGCAAAAAAGCCAAGGTGTTGATATTTTCCCATCGCTAACCGCATATTGGCATATCGACGATCTTCTTCGTGCTCTGCCATATAACGGCGAAATAAATGCACACTCAATCGTAAAAACCAGACAGAACTCAGAATGCCGATAAACCATGTGACATTCTCTGGTGCAACATCTATACACCAAGCAGTAATGACAATATTCAGGAAAATACAAAAACTCCATGCCACATCAACAATGCCTGCACGATGGTTGTATGTGGCCCATAGCCAACAAATTGTCATCACGACAGTATCAAGTACAAACAATTGCCACAACATACGTGCCTCCTTGATGCATCACATAAGTTGATTATTAATAAGGGCTTGCTCCGAATAAGAGTTGTACATTGCTAATTACACCTTCTTTAAAGCCACCTTCGCAGTAACAAAGATAGAAATCCCACATTCGAATGAAGTTTTCATCAAAACCCAGTGCCAATACTTGTGGTTTGGCATTCAAAAAACGTTCACGCCATTGATGAATCGTTTCAGCATAGCTAAGCCCAATATCTTCAAGATGTTTTAAACGCAGTTTCTGTTCAGATGCAACTTGGGTCAGCACACTAATACATGGAATAAAACTACCCGGGAAAATATAGCGTTTAATATAATCCACTGTACTTAATGCTTTTTTATAACGTGCATCTTCAATAGTAATGGCTTGGATCAATCCCAAACCGGATGGCTTAAGCAGAGATCTGCATTTATTGAAGTAAGTTGATAAATATTGTTCACCCACAGCTTCGATCATTTCGATGGAAACCAATTTGTCGAACTTACCTTCTAATAAACGGTAATCTTTGAGTTCAACCTGTACACGATGGCTTAAACCTGCTGCTGCAATACGTTTATTTGCCTCATCGTACTGAGCCTGTGAAATCGTAATTGTGGTCACTTTACAGCCATAATGCTGGGCCGCATAGATCGCAAAACCGCCCCAACCGCTTCCGATTTCAACGAGATGATCCATCGGTTTCAATTGCAATTTTTGGCAGATCAATTCTTTTTTATAATCAGATGCTTGCTCTAATGTCATGTGCGTTTGCTTATAGACTGCACTGGAGTACATCATGGAAGAGTCTAGAAAGAGCTTAAAAAAATCATTGCTGAGATCATAGTGCTCTGCAATATTTTTGCGACTGCCTGATAATGAATTTTTACGTGTTTTGTACCACGCTTTTAAAATCAGTTGGCTTGCTTGTGATAGCATATTTTGATTAATTTTATCGAGAACATGACGGTTTCTCGATAAAATTTGGATCAGTTCGACTAAGTTTTCACTGCTCCAATATCCCTGAATATAACCCTCTGCCGCCCCAAGTACACCATTTTTAAAAATTAGATCAATGAGGGCTTTATTATGCACATCCACCGTTGCTTCTAAATCAGAAATTTCTCCTACCGTACCATTCCACGCACCACGGAAATGAATTTGACCATGACGAAGTTTGAGTAAGCTGCGTAAAACCAATGGCAGTGAATCGTTTTCACCGAAAATAAGCGTTTTGATCATCTTGTTTTAAATCCTTATCTTTTTTAGGGTGCCGATAAAATGGAACTTTCTTTCGCCATAAATAAAATGCTTGTAAATAAATCGAAGCGAGCATTTTGAAAGGTTCAAAAACATAATGAACAGCATAACGATTGAGCTGTGAAGGAACTGTGATATTTTCTAATTCGAACAACATCGTTGCATCAAAAATTAATTTTTGTGTTTGATATAGCTGCATATGAATGACGTTTTGAGCATCAGAAAAGTTAAAGCGCCATTTGTACTGAATATCCATCGGCATAAATGGAGAAACATGAAAACTTTTTTGAAATTCGAATTCTGCACCATGATACTCAGAATGGTGTATTAACTTATCTCGACAATTATGCACATAAACTTTGCGTTCTTTCCAAGGCGTATTGGTGATCTCAGTTAAGATAAAAAGAAGCTGTTTTTGACTATTAAAAATAAAATAAAACACCACTGAATTAAAACTGAAACCAAGCATTCGTGGTAAAGCCAATACACGAATTTCTGATTGTATCGGCAAGACCGCATCTACTTGCTGCAATAAGATTTTTTTTATCCTTTGCCTTAAATTCCCTGTATAACCCTGTAAAAAATCATTTTCATCTACCTTTAAAAGATTCCAGTGTGCTGTTGAACATAACCATGAATCACTGAGTTTCGTTGTTATCTGATCAGGATCAAAATATAAATAGCTTAATGTTGCTTTAAATTCATGTGACTTAGGGGTAAATCGGCGATGTCTGATTTTTGCTTTCGCGATAGCAAGTGGAGTTTCTAACATACTCAGCCCCCTATTGATCAGCTATAGTCATTAAATGTTCTACAACACGTTCAGCACTTCTTGCCCCATCTTCATGAAATCCCCAACCCCAATACGCACCACAAAATGAACTACGGTTTTTGCCATCTAATTCATGCCAACGGGATTGGGCCTCAAGTGCAGTTTTATTAAATACGGGATGCCGATAATGTCTTTCAATATAAATCTTATCTTTGGCGATCGGTGTATTGGGATTAAGTGTAGAAAAAACCTGCGTTTTACAGTTCAAATTTTGCAAACTGTTCATCCAGTAGGTAAAACCAAAGTGAACATTGTCAGTCAAGGTCGATTGTTCAGTTTGAGCTTGTGGAGTCACATGAACATGCCAGCTTGCCCACTGTGATTTAGATTTCGGCATAATCGATGTATCATGGTGTACTACCATACGATTATCTTGGTAATCAAAACTGCCTAAGACTTCACGCTCTATGATTGAAGGCTCATCTAATAGTTTTAAAGTGTCGTCGGCATGACTTGCAAAAATGACCCAATCAAATTGCTCTTGCCCATTTGCTGTCACAATGGAAATATGATCTTTGCTTCTGATCACTTCCTTTACTTGATTTTTTTTCCAAATAATCGTTGGGCAATGATGTTTAATTGCATAAAAGTAGGATATTGAGCCACCTTTAACAGTTTGCCACTGCGGTCGATCTTTTAATTGCAGCATACGGTGATGCTGAAAAAAACTTACCACGAACTTGTAGGGAATATTGCCTACTTGATCGACAGGGCTTGACCAAAGCGCCCCGCACATTGGATATAGATGTTCATCTCTAAACACCTGAGAATATCTATGATGATTTAAATACTCGTCAATGGTTAATTCAGGATGGCTTTCTTCAACAGAAACATCTTTATTTTCTTTATAAAAGCGAAGTAAATCAGACAGCATCACCCGAAAGTTTTTATTTAAAAAGTTTTGTGGTCGAACCAATAATGACCATTTTTTTGAAGGATTATATTGCAGTCCTGTCACTTGGTTATTCACTGAAAAACTCATGTCACTGCTTTGCGCTTGCACACCTAATTCAGCAAGCATTGCGCTAAAGAGTGGATAGTTATACGTATTGAAGACAATAAATCCACTGTCTACACTTACATTTTTCTGATCAATACTAAGTTCATGGGTATCGGTATGCCCACCAAAATAGTCCTGCTTTTCAAAAATAGTGACATGATGCATTTTTGAGAGTTTCCAAGCAGCATACATTCCAGAGATACCAGAGCCAACAATTGCAATTTTCATGAAGACTCCTTGGTTTGAGTTTTGGTTAGGTTCATTTTAAGATTTTGTTTTTGGCTATTATAAGCAGCATAAATACGTTGTGGCACAGGTTTTATTCCCCAGATTAAACCCAGCCAAGACATTGCTTTTAAAACATAATAGGTGATATCAATTTGCCACCAGAAAAACCCTTGACGCGTACTACCTGCATAATAATGATGATTGTTATGCCATCCCTCACCTAACGTTATAATTGAAAGAAGAAGATTGTTACGACTATTATCCGTAGTATCGAAATCTCTGCTTCCGTATAAATGGGCCAGTGAGTTAATACATAAAGTCGCATGAATCAATAGCACGGTTGAAACAACAAAACCCCAAACCAATAGTTGCAGCCCCGAAGTGCCTAAACTCGGGTGAGCAACAGCGAGCCATTCTCCAAATACGTATATAGAAAAGGCGGTCATTAGGACAATGGGTAAACTAAAGCGATCTAACCAGATGATTTCAGGAAATTTTAACCAGTCTTTGATGGCATGTTTGCGCGTCGAAAAGTTCTGTTCATTCAAAAACCACCCAATATGGCTGTACCAAAAACCATGGGTAGATGAATGAGGGTCTTGTTCTGTATCGGTAAAATGATGGTGATACCGATGATGCGCAGCCCACCAGAGCGGGCCTCGTTGTGCACTCATTGTTCCTATAAGCAGAAAAATAAATTGTACTGGCCGTGAAGTTTGAAATGTTTTATGGGATAAGTAACGATGGAAAAAGGCGGTAATTGCAAACATTCTGATCACATAAAACATGATCATAAAAATAATTGCAACCCATGAAATGCCTACCCAGAAGACAGCTAAACAAGCAATGTGCAGTAAAATAAATGGAACAATTCTCAACCATTGGACTTGAGTATCTTTAATGCTTTTTGGGCCATCAACTGGATTTGATCCAAGCGTATTTGTATTTGACCAACTATCTATCCATCCCAGAAAAAATTTAAACATTGATTCTTCCTGACTACCTCATTTTTATAATTATCATTTTAGTAAATTCGATATGAATTTTATGTGAAGCTTGGCCGACCACTCCCATTTTAATACAAAATCATTAAAAAACATAGATTTATATTTGATTAATGCGCACTATTCTTAAGATATTCAACTCCGCTAAAGCTTTTACCTGAATAGTTTTTGGTAATCGCTCGAATGATTAATATTTGTGAGCTAGACATACAATCCTATAAAAGAATTATATGTCTCGATAGCAATTCAACTAAAACCTTAAATGAATTGTGATTGATAGGTTGTTAAACGCAAATTTATCAAAAGTGCATAACTCTCCTAAAAACTCTCAATTAATTCCAGAAAATCATTCCAAGCTTACGAAAGTCTTTACAACCTATGCAATCAATAGATTTCAAAAGTCTAATAAATAACATTGAAAATTAAGTTGAATTAAAAACTAGTCCAGTTCAACTATTTACCACTTATTGTTTCTGTGGAGTGCGAACCAGCTTAGAAACATCATATCCATAATCGCGTGCAGTTTGCACATACGATTGGTACGTTGCTGCATCCAGATTCGGATCTCTTGATAAGATCCATAGGTACTTATGAGATGGCCCCCCTACCAATGCAACACGGTAGTTAGAATCAACTCTTAGAATCCAATAATCTCCTTTGGTGAACGGAATCCATCGTAATCCAGAAGGCAAGAAGCTAACTTTTAGCATACTATTCCCTTCATTTTGGGGATAACCGACACCTTCAGAACTAATGGTTTCTCCTTTTTTTGTACGACAACTATTAATTACAGCAATCGTTTTATCAGTGTTGAGCGAATAGTTAGCTGTAGTATTACTCACACATTTTCGCTGAAAATACATCGGAAAATGTGCTATTTCATACCACTTGCCGATATACTTATCGACCTCAATCTTATCCACTGCTCTAGGAGTATTGGTTTCTGCATGCGTTGCAAAAGAGCCTAAAAATCCTAAAGAAGCAATCAAACCAGAAAAAATCATTGTTCGTTTAATAAGTTGCATACATATCACCTTTAACTTTTATAATTTTTTAAGTTAATAGATACTGATGTGAATAAACTGTGAAATTAATATCTTCCAAACATTAAAGCCTAAATATAGACACTTTCCACTGACTTGAATTCGTAAAAAAATAATATATAGGATCTGTTAAGAGTTTGCTCTATCATATTAAGATTCCTCAACCTTCCCTAGCCCATCTTCACTACATACTCCAAAACGGACATTACTATAGACTTGCCTTGCTACAAGATCTAATTCCTCTTGATAAAACCTTGTGGATTAGTTTTGTTCATCAATTTTTTGGTAAATGTTGAGAGGCTATGTAAAATGGATACATATCAATAAAATTGAGTAAACTATAAACAGGTCAGGTCTATTAAAACCTTTTCAATAAAAATATCTTTATAAAAGCAACTGATTAATCTAAATAATTTTATTTAAGATAGCGTCAATTGAATTTCTATTTAAAAATATCTAGAACATGTTTTCATGCGATTATCTGTTCTCAAATAAAAGAAGGTGGAAAAAACACCTCATCCATTGTTAAAAAAAAATGGTTTAATAAACACACCATCACGCTCTAATGTTCAGTTTAATAAAATAAATTTAGGCCTTAGATAGGATCTTTTCATATCTATATTTAAATATATTTCAAGCGATCTTAAAAACTACTTTTATATAACTTTAAACCACTTTATTTTCAAGATTTTTTAAAATTATCTTTGATCTTATTTCACTAATTTAAAGCCAGAATTAATTTCTGTAACATGACTTAGGTCATACGCTTATAGCTACTAATGCATGAATTTCAAAATTTTCTATGCTAATGATCATGTGTTTGCAATTCTTTATCTTCAACACCCTGATCCATCACTTGTACAATACCCTGTCCCTTCTTGATTTCGGCCGTATAGTTTCCTTTATCACTATAAATTTGAATAATCGTATATTGATCTTTTTGACTTTGAGTAATCGTAAAATAGTTCCGTTCTGGTATACCTTGTTCAAATTCTCCACGCCAACGTAAGATATCATCATCTACTTTTTCTACTTCAACAATTTTCCCACTACGATTGAGTCCATACTCAAGGATCTGGAACTTAATAAGATCACCTATGTTTTTGGTTTCAATAATATTTTGATTATAGTGAATCGCCATTCCTTTATTGCTCTTGGAGAGCGGTAAGGCTTCACTATTTTTCAAATCGTTGTCTTGTATTTCATGGAACAAAACTGTTTCATTCTTTACACTTTCTAATTCCTGTTTTGAAATATTTAAGTTGTTTCGCGGAAAGTTAGATGCAGATTGACTTGAAGAACTGAAACTATTCGATTTTTGAGTTGAGCCATTCTGTCTAGAGGCCCCAGCTTGATCTGGCTTAAAAAAAACAAATAAACCCACAGTCACGATAAGCGTGACTGCAAGTAAAGTTAAAATTTTATAATGCTTCATAAGTTTGAAAACAACTTAATTGTATTGTGAGATTCGGATAACGTTAGCATTAATGACACTAACAGCATCTTTCTTACCTTCTTCACCTAAACGTACACCATACTTAGGGTTATAAAGATATGGGCTCGAATAAAAGTTTAAGTTATTTCCGCCCAAAGCTGTGCTTCCCAATGGATGAGAAAAACCTGAACCGATATTGGTTGAGTCGCCATGATATAAACCTAAGTTATGACCGACTTCATGGCGCATCGCGGCAACTGAACAGCCAGCAATATCATTAGCACCGATCATGTTATATGAACTCGCATTGATCCAAGCCCAACCACAACCTCCAGCACCGGGCTCATTCCCTTGGTAATAAACACCATCTGCTAATACGCGATTACGCTCTGCTTGAACAGTTGTATCTGAACGTCCAACATTTATCGCATCAAGTAATGTTGAAGCAGGAATTTTATAAGTCAAATACCCTGTTTGTCTTAAATAAAATTTAGCTGAAGAATTTTCAGCAGTTAAATTGGTTAAATTCAATCCTTCAATCATACGAAGTTTTGATGCACTTTCACCCAAAATCATAGAAACTTCTGGACTATTGACTAGCAACATATCGATGGTATAGCTATCAGCTACCCAACCTTGAGCGGTGAAAATAAATCGACGATTTTCACCCGTTTTAATAGTTGTAGATAAGCCATTGGCAGCTGTAATAAAAGTATCTGTGCCAGCTGTGGATGACAAAATGACCTTATCGCCAACCTGTGCAGTTGTCGGCAAATTGATGCTTTGTTTCCAATTAGCATCAGAAATATTCACTTTGAGCGTCGGCTGAGTCATATTTGGTAAAGATGACGCAATAGCACTATTTGAGCTAATTGTTTTTGTTGGAGCAGACATCAAAACCCAATGAGCCTTATCTGTTACATACATAAACTCATATTGATCACCTGTTTTAAGACTCAATGTAGCGCTACTGTTGGTATTCGTATTATTAATTTTTGCTGCCCAAGTTGCTGTCGATTTAATGATGATACGATCTCGATCATTTGCTGTAGCCGGCAGAGTGAAATTTGAAACCCAATTTGCATCTGCAAAATTAACTTCAGTTACTGGTGTCGTTACAGCATTTAAACTTGTTCCAATATCCTTAACGTTAATTTTCAAGGGTTTAATAAACTCAGGAACCCATTTCTGTAAAGCAGCATTATATTTGAGCCAGTATTCACTGCCATTATTTAGATTATAACTACTCGCAAAAAGTAAATTATCTTTCGAAATTTCAGAAGCATAAGCAGCCGTCGAAACAATTTGGACCAAAGCCCCATCCATTACATTCGTTGGCAGAACAATTGTTTTTGCCCACTTTCCATCAGCAAGTGAAACCTGCTGTAATTTAACATTATTCAATGCGATTTGTTCAACTTGCGAATTATTACTTGGGCTTACAGTAGCAAGTTGAGCAACCCATTTCTTTGATGAGGCATTGTAGACAAATTGAAAAGTGTCTCCACTTTGTATTTCAAGCACTTCAATAGGTAAGTTTGTGTTTGAAGTATCTAAATAGCTCTTATAGCCCGCAGTTGATTGAATGGTTACCTTGTCTAAGTTATTCGCATTATTTGGTAAATAAATATTCTTTACCCAGTTGCCATTTGCTAAAACAAATTTTAGATCAGCATAACCAGTTGGTATATTGCCACTATTCGTATTCTGATTTGGGGATAAAGTAGTAGAAGCATAAACTGCTGAAGCAGTTACTAGCCCAGCGATGCAAATCACTCTAAGACTTAAATTCATTTATTTTTCCTATTTTGTGCTTTTTTTACACATACACAATACCAAAAAGTGCAATCCAGCTCAACCTTGAATTTTTAAAAATACAATTAATAATCAATATCTTATTCAAATCACGTTTTAATAAAAATCTGATTATTCATTCAAAACAAATAATTAGATATCCAAAAAGGTTTTATAAAATTCATTAAACTTGTCGCCGATTTGGATTTATTCTCAAAATGAGTATTAGGCGACAAAAATGTCCCCGCAGCGTTGCGAGTTTTATTGAAATTTATATTTTATATTTCAGAATTTACATCTGTGCCCTTTTGCCATCGAGAGAAAGTTAAGATAAATGATAAAAAGTCTTTTGGTACTGCACTGTAATTAGCCAACCGTGCTGTCAAGATACTGATAGTATTAAAACCACTAACTCAAAAGCAAAAAACTGACCCATGAGATTCATGTAAATTCATATATGGTCTTCCATAAAGCTATATCTATTTGATGGCAGAATGCATCTATTAGAGTGATATGCAATAGACCTTATTAATTTAGATATTTCAAGTCTATGATTTAATTAAACGCTTTTTACATTGACTATAATAGTCCTTGTTATTATTTTGGTGGGATGGCGTCAGTTGAACTAGATCAACAACATACTGTTTTATTTTAAGACTACTTTGATTTACTCAATTTTTCCTATTACCCTTCTATAGATCTAAAAAAGGGAGAAAAATTTAGCTCAAATTTAATCTCACAGCACATTAATAAATAGGTAACTGTCAGGTCAGATTTGAGCAATTACATACTAACAAGTTCAATAAACTACTAACAATTTCCTTTCTTCGCCTGCCCTGGTGGACAGAAACGCCCATTCCCATGACCATCATTCAGTCGACCTTCTGGATCAACGACGATGCTCCCTTCACGTGTATGTACAGCACAAGCAGTAAGACTTAAGCTGCCAAACAACGCCATAACAAATAAAAAAATATTTCATAACTAACTCCTGTCTAATAAAAATATAGATTTATTTTTCATTTATTTCTACCTACATTTTATTGCTCATTACCATTTAAAATCCTTCGTATCTCTTTACAGATTACGCTGATTAACACGGTTTGTTAACTCCTCAGTAGATTTTTTTCTCTCAGAATAACGATCAGTTAGGTATTGACTCTGTCCACGTGTAAGCAAAGTAAATTTATAGAGTTCTTTCATCACATCAACGATACGATACGATACGATACGATACGATACGATACGATACGATACGATCATAGTAAGAAGATTCTTTCATTCGACCATTTTTTTCAAACTCTAAAAATGCTTTTGGAATTGAGGATTGATTTGGGATGGTGATCATCCGCATCCAACGCCCTAAAATACGCATTTGATTCACGCTGTTAAAAGACTGTGAACTACCACTGACTTGCATCAATGCCAACGTTTTTCCTTGAGTTGCTCGAATCGCACCGCCAGCCAATGGTATCCAGTCAATTTGAGATTTAAAAATAGAGCTCATCGGTCAAACGCAATGCCTGAAGTTCATCGATCATCATGTCTGTTAAGGGTACACGATGGGGTAAACCGTTCTTCATACGCTCAGCAGGGATATCCCATTTACGCTCATCTAGATCAAATTCATCCCAACTCGCTTGCAGTAACTCACTTACTCGAACACCAGTAAGCATGATCAGAATAATTGCGTGGTGGGTTTGAGCATCTGCTGGATAGGCTTTGATGCGTCTAAGAAATTCTGGCATTTCACTTTCTGATAATGAAGCTAAGTTCTTCACTTTTTTATTCTTGAGTGCATAGACCAAATCATTTGCTGGATTATCGTATCTATATCCATGAGCTATGGCATATTTCATGACCATACCACAACGTGACAAGGTACGCTTAGCCATTTCTAATGAGCCCCTAGCTTCGATCTTTTTGATTATCTGCAATATCTCTGGTGCTTGAATTTGATTAATACGTTTATTGGCTAGAGCATTATAAAGCTCATCTAAAGATGCTCGCACATTACTGATATGTTTAGATGACCAAGTCTCTCTTTGGTTCTCAAACCAGTCTTCAGTCACCTCTTTAAAAAGTGGTTTTAACTCATCAACCACCTCTACACGAGAAAACTTATATTTTATATCTAAAGCAATTTCACGAGCTTTTTTTAAACTTAGATCAGGATACTGCCCTAGTGCTTTAGATTTTCTTTGCCCATCAACCATAAGTCGAAGCGCCCAATATTTACCCCCTTTGGGATCAATGATGAGTGACAACCCATTAAAATCTGATAATCGATATTGCTTTTCTTTAGGTAATGCCTTTTTGCACTCCACATCAGTTAGTGCCATTTTTCCTGCCCCACTCATTTTGAATCTTGTGGGTCAAATTGTCCCAATTTTGCCCCTTAAAAGGCAAAAATAAGGTCAAATCAAGTCGGATGATATCGGACAAACAGGCAAATAAAAAAGCCTTTAAGTATTGAACTTAAAGGCTTTTTTATATCGGATCGAACAATCCCGAATAATATTTTGGTGGAGATGGCGGGAGTTGAACCCGCGTCCGCCAGCACTACGCCCGAGAATACTACATGCTTAGATATCGTCTACTATTTTAACTCTTTGTGACCCGACGAACAGGGTACAAATCGCGATCCTCTAAATTTAGTACAAAGCCCCGAGGCTTGGCTTTATACGGACTTGTGTGCGTGCGCTTCAGTCGGGTTCACTGACCACAAGTATTCAGTGAAGCGGACAAGCTGCCCTTAGGCAGCTAGAGCGTATGATTCGTCGTTTGCGACTAAAAAATGCAAATTTGATTTACGAGAGGAAATGCGCTCTCGGCATGCATCTATGAGTTTCATTACCAGCGTCGAAGCCAGAAACATCCCCAAAGTACAGCGCAATCATAGCATAGATGACTAGAATTTAAATGTTAATTTCTAAGCATCGAGCAAAATATGCACTTATAAACCTATATTGTTGCGAAACTTACGTTTTCAAGGACTCTTTTTAGAAAGAGCTGCCACTAGGACAGCTTCTAAATTTGAGCTTATAATGCACCATTACCTAACACAATGCCCTCACGGCGTGGGTCGACTCCACCAGCATATTTGCTTTGCTTATCAATTTTGACTTTCATAATCGTGGCAATACCACTGGTTTGTGCTGTATTGGAAATGCCATGGCCTTTGGCTTTTAAGCCATCAATCAATTCAAGCAAGGATAATTGGTCATTTGAGCTATCAATATTGGTGTTTGGGCTATTGGTTGCGCCGAAGTTCACCAACGATGTCGCCTGCTGTGCATTCAGGTTCCAGTCCAATGCCCCAACCAAGGTTTTGACCACATATTGAATAATGGTTCCGCCACCCGGTGAACCTGTAGCCATATAAAACTCATCAGCTGTGGTGCCTTTAAATACTAAAGTGGGCGCCATAGTACTGCGTGGACGTTTACCACCTTCGACCCGATTCGCCAACAAAGCACCTGTTTGATCGACAGGGTTGGCACTGAAGTCGGTTAGCTGATTGGATAACAAGAAGCCATCCACCATATGGAATGACCCCATACTGGATTCAACCGTCGATGTCATCGAAACCACATTGCCATAGGCATCGACGATAGTAAACTGAGTGGTGCCATGCTCTACTGTCGTATCAACACCTGAATTTGAGTCGAATTGACCTGCTTGCGCAACGCCCATACTTTGGTTCGGATTAATCAGTGCAGCACGTTGTTTTAAATAGTTTTTATCAATCAGACTAGTAATACCTTTTGCTGGTAATGGCACAAAATCAGTATCTGCAACATATTTGTCACGGTCTGCATAGGCCAAGCGTTCCGTTTCAGAAACCAAATGCACGCCCATAACATCAGGGATCCCACCCTCATTTTCTGGATTTTGGGGTGGATATTTACTCATATCAAAATTTTCTAAAATGCCCAGCGTTTGTGCAACTGCAATTCCACCTGATGATGGTGGTGGCATGGTACAGACATAGTAACGATCACGGTAAGTGCTACAGATTGGCGTTCGCTTTTTAACTTGATAATTAGATAAGTCCTGTAAAGTCATCAAGCTTGGGGTAATCGGTGTACGGGCGGCATCATCTCCGATTGTTTGTCCAGCCTTTGCCACGATATTCTCTGCCATCGCCCCACTGTACATGGCTTTCGCACCTTGACTTGCCAGTGCTTCCAACGTTTTGGCATAGGCTTTATTGGTCATGGTTTCACCGACTTTACGAGGCGTACCATCTGGGTAGAAATAAGTCGCTACCGCATTGGCATCCAGTGCCAAATGGTCGGCATTACTTGCAATAGCATCGGCCAGACGCCCCGGAATGCGAAAACCATGATCGGCCAGATCAATGGCTTGATTAAAAAGCTGATCCCATTTCAGTTTGCCATGTTCCTGTTGTGCCTGTTCCAATAAACGCATTACCCCAGGTACCCCAATCGAACGTCCACTACGGCGAGTACTTGGCACTGGTGCAGGAGATGCTGGATCATGTATGTCCTGTCGGATCAGATAGTATTCATTGGCCGCAGCAGGTGCAGTCTCTCGCCCATCATAGGCAGTGACAGTTTTACTTTTCGCATCGTAATACATCATAAAGCCGCTACCTGCGATGGTACTGGACTGCGGTTCTACTAAACCCAAAACTGCTTGAACAGCAACTGCAGCATCCACCGCACTTCCACCTGCTTTTAAAATTTCACAGCCTGCCTTTACTGCCAACGGCGTATTCGCGACCACCATATATTTATCAGCATATTTCACCGTATTATTTAATCGATAACCAGATGCACCTTCGGGTGCTGCTGGATCACCATTCTGATTGGAACCTACCACCACACTAGAGCCATCCTGTGCCAATTTGCTGCAACTGCTAGGGTCTTGATCAATGATCAGATTGGAATTTGAAGGCTGATCTGTATTTGAATCTTTGCTTGCTTGATCTGATGAGGTGTCATTTCCGCATCCCTGTAATATACCAACAGCCAATAAACTGCTGAAAAAAAATGAATATCTATGATTCACGTGATAACTCCATTATATATACCTGCCTATCCATGCAATTTTCATGCTAGTTTATTTGTTTTCAGGTATAGAGGTTTTAATCTTTGATAAAAATAAACTTTTAATAATATTCAATGATTCTAGTCTTTATCTGCTATGCCCAGTAATATCCTTCCTTGTCATTACAATATAATCCTTATCACTTTCAACTGGATTCTGGCATGCTTTCTTTAGAAAAAAATAGGCAAAATCTATCAATTTCAGTTTAAACACTATTTTTATACATAAAAAAAGCATCTTCTAAGAGATGCTTTTTTCTTCAAAATATCTAGTGCGTTGGCATGCCACCCGTATTGCCTTTCGGCTTTGGACTCATCCAGATCAGAGCACTGGCAAACACAAACACAATCGCTAACAGCATAAATACATGATTGGCAGACATGGTAATCGCCTCTTTATCCACCAGATTGGCAATCGTGGCGAGTGTCGCATCAGAAGAGAATCCATTCTGCAATAAGGTATTTTGTACTTCTTGCGGATGCAAGTTATTCACCATTTCACTGCGCGCCACTTTGGCATGATCATCCCAGATCGTCACAGCAATTGAAGCCCCAATCGCCCCTGCCATGGTTCTCAAGAAATTCATCAAACCTGCAGCCGATGCCATTTCCTGTGGCAAGACTGAGCCCATTGCAATATTTGACAGTGGGATGAAGAAGAATGGCACTGCAAAGCCCTGCAAGATTTGTGGCCATGCCAAAGACATAAAGTCGGCATCTGTGACCCAAAAAGCACGCATTAAAGTTACCACACCTAAGAGCGCCAAACCGAAACTTGCTAATGCACGCGGGTCATATTTGGTCGACAACTTGGCCACAATTGGCGACATGGTCAGACTGCCAAAGCCCATGGTGGCGGTGAGATAGCCAGCCCAGGTAGCGGTATAACCCAAATTAATCTGTAGCCACTGTGGAATCAGTACAATACTGCCAAAAAAGGAACCGAAACCAAAGGCCAACGCCAGTACCGACACGGCGAAGCCCCGATGTCGGAACACATACAGATTGACCACGGGATGCTTCTCGGTCAGCTCCCAAATCATAAACACGATAAAGCCAACCACTGCGATCAAAGCCAGCATGATAATACTGCTGCTATTAAACCAATCACGTTCATGCCCGAGATCGAGCATCAATTGCAATGCGCCAATCCAGAGTACTAGCAGGCCTAGACCAATCGCATCAATTCGCAGTTTTTCAGTCTTGGTTTCAGCCACCGACAACAAACGTATCGCGGCTAAAACACAGAAGATCCCGACAGGAATATTGATAAAGAAAATCCAATGCCAAGACAGATTGTCACTGATGAGTCCACCAAGGATCGGCCCTAAAATCGGCCCAATGACTGTAGTCATCGCCCAGAGACCCATCGCTTGTGCATGCTTTTCAGGTGGGAAAATCCGCATCAATAGTGTTTGGCTCAGTGGCATCAATGGTCCACCACACAGACCTTGTCCTATACGGAAAAACACCAGCATTTCCAATGAAGTCGCCAAACCACACAGGAATGAAAAAAAGGTAAAGCCAATCAACCCGAACACAAATACACGAACCGTACCAAAGCGCCCTGCGAGCCAACCCGTTAACGGTACACAAATCGCTTCTGCAACAGCATAGGAGGTAATCACCCATGTGCCTTGGGAACTGGAAACTGCAAGATTTCCAGTAATATGTGGGACTGAGACATTGGCAATGGTGGTATCTAGGACCACCATAAAATTTGATAGGGCGATCACAAACGCTGCTAGCAGTAAGCGCCCGCCACTGAGTTCTGCAAATGGATTTTGCGTTTTCATGGCTGATTACTTCGATGCAAGATCAATATCTGCTTGCATCGACAAACCAACGCGCAATGGATGCTCTGCAAGTTCTTTTGGATCAAGGCTGATACGTACAGGTAAACGCTGGACCACTTTAATCCAGTTACCTGTGGCATTTTGTGCAGGAATCAAGGCAAATGCCGCTCCTGTACCGCCAGAAAAACCTTGTACAACGCCGTGATACACCACGTCATCGCCATACAAATCAGAGCGTAAAGTCACTTGCTGTCCGGCTTTGACTTTCGCCAATTGACTTTCTTTGTAGTTGGCATCGACATACAGTGCAGAGACAGGTACCACCGACATCATTACTGTACCCGGCGCAACCCGTTGTCCAATCTGAATATTACGGCGTGCGATGACACCATCGACAGGCGCACGAATCACCGTCCGTTCTAAATCCAATGCCGCTTGTTCCACATGTGCTTTTGCAACTAAAACATCAGGTGTAGAGGCTTCATTCACCCCTTGAATCAAAGCTTCATTGGCAGCATAGGTACTTTCAGCCGCTTTACGGCTTGAGGTCGCTTGTGCCAAGCCTGCTTGAGCTAAATCCAGACTGGCTTTTGCCGTCGAAACCGCACTTTGTGCCTTGCTTAATTCTTCTTTAGAAATTGCACCCGATGCAGCCAGTTCATTACGACGATTCAACTCCAGTGCAGCACGATCATAATCGGCTTGTGCCTTGGTCACTTGCGCCTGCGCACTGGTGATTTCATCATTACGCACCACCACTTGTGAGTTTAATGAGCTGCTATTGGCTTGGCTTTGTTTATATTGGCGTTGTGCTTTAGCAAGTTCTGCCTGCGCCTGTGCCAATTGAATCTTGGCATCACGTTCATCAATACGCACCAACACATCGCCTTGTTTGACCTGTTGGGTCTCTTTAACCAATACCTCAGCCACTTGCCCACTGACCATTGAGGTGATTTGTGCAGTTTCTGCACCCACATAAGCATTGTCTGTACTAACCGAATGATTAAAGAATAACGCCCAAATACCATACAGAATTGCAGCGAGAATGAGAATGAGTGCGAAAAATCCAAGGAATTTTTTACGTTTTGCTTTCATTGCATCATCTGATGCCGAATCTGAAGCAGCATCCTGCTGGTTGGCTTGAGCGTCAGTCATAAGTTATTCCTGAAAATTAAAGAGATTTTTAACTTTTGGTTTAATCAGCCGATCAGTTTAATTTTGAAAACTTAACTGAATGTTAAAAAACCCAAAATGAAAAATAAGAACAAAAACCATTTCGCATTTTAACGATAAAAAATCATATGACGAGATTAAAAAAAATAACTGATGCGTTCAATTCTTATAAATTGATATTTTAATGATAATAAGAAACTTAAATTTTGGGTTCTAAGCAAGTGATCTTCGTCGTCTCCTCAGACACCACAATGCTTAACATACCTATAAAGCATGAAGATATATGTGGAATAGGCTTGTGTATTTGGCTGGATTTGTTCTAATGAACTCAGGTGGAATATTGATTTTTGCACATCAATTCATTTTTCCACGCGAGAAAAACGCGGTCATTTATGGATCAGAATGGCATTTTTCTTGCTGCTAAAACAACAAACACTTCGCTAGGTGAAAGGACGATGACATCACTCAGCCAAAACATGGATCTTATCCATCATTCCCATCAAGCCGACTTTGCTCAAGACCTGATGTCAATGATCTGTGGTGAACACCGCTTGGATACCCTTTGTCGAGAAACACTCGATTTTCATTATGACGGGATTCGTTTACCGCATAAAAAAATGGCGATCGGGACCATCAGCTATGGAGCCAATGTCGCCATCAATATTGCCAACCTAAAGGCCTATAGCATCAGCCTGCCCTTTCACGGCAAACAAACGCTCAGTATCCGTGGTGCAAAATACCAATCCGATGCACAAACTGGTTTGATTGTCTCCAATCAGGACTTACAGGATTTGGTCATCAATCAGGACTGTCAAAAATTTCAGGTGGTCATTCCTGAAAATAGCTTGCAACTGGTGCTGTCCGAACTTCTCAATCAACCAATTGAAGAAGCCATCGTATTTAACCCTGAAATTTCCTTGTCGATGACTGGCTTGATGCAAGCATGGTGGCACAATATTGAAAATTTCTTGCAGTTAAAATCGCATTATGCTGACTTCTCAGGCCTACCCATGTTTTCCGAGGACTATGAAAATTTTGTGATTAAAGCCCTGCTACTGTCTCAGGAGAATAATTATTCTGCGGCGCTACATGAACGCTGCAACCGAGCTGAGCCTGCCTATCTGCGTAAAGTAAAAAACTTTATCATTCAGCATGCCCATGAAGCCCTCAATGCTGAAAGCTTACACACGTTGGCAGGTGTGTCTAAATCCAAACTCTATGAAGAATTTCAGCAGCATTATGGCCTGAGTCCAATGGCCTATCTACGTAAATATCGCCTACAGCAAATCTATAAAATATTGAGCAATGCCGCTAAGCATCAAAAAATTTCCATCTCTAAACTGGCTTATGATTGGGGCTTTAACCACCTCAGCCGTTTTGCTCAGGAATATAAGGATGAATTTGGGGAAAAACCAAGTGAAACCCGAAATAAACATGAGTGAACACTCTTAAATATAAAAAAGCCCAGTCAACATACTGGGCTTTTTCCATTAACTGGTGCTTAACACTGGATTGGCTTTATTGTTCTGATGCATGGCTTTTAAACTCAAGGCAATGAAAGCAATCAAGGTCGGCAAAGCCAACAGATAGAAAATTCCGCCAAGGCTGATTTCATAAGTAAAAATATAAGAACCGAAGAATGCCCCAAAGATGGCGCCGACACGGCCAATACCATGCATCCATGACACCCCAACCGCACGACATTGCGATGGATAAAATAATGCCGCCAAAGGTAATAGAGACGATTGCGCCCCTGTCAGCAATGCCCCGATCAGGAAAATACTGATGCCAAGCAGTAAGATACTGGAACTAACGAAGCCCGCAACGATAAACATGATAAATGCAGTCAGGTAAGCATATTTAATCACCAGAGTTGGATTCAGTTTATCCATATACCAGCCCATGATAATGGCCCCGATCACCCCACCAAAAGGGAATATTGCAGCAATTAAACTAAACTGTTGTGTGCTAAAGCCTGCGGTTTTTAAAATAGTCGGCATCCAGCTGGTTAGCAAATAGAACACCAAGAGACTCATAAAACAGCACAGCCATAACATCACTGAACCCCATAGATATTTACCTAAAACTGTTTTGACCGGGCTTTCACTGTGGTCTACATCAAGGTGCGGCAACTCGATTTTGACCGTATCAGCAAAAGCATGACCTTGAATCTTTGCCAGAATCTGTTGTGCTTTGGCTTGCTGCTCTCGTTTGATCAGATAAGGCACTGATTCAGGTAATTTCAGCAATAAAGCCACCACGAGGAACAAGGGAATAATGCCACCCAAAATCACCACTTTGGCCCAACCCAGATTTTCCAGTAAATAAGCAGACAACAGACCGCCACAGGAAATTCCCAACATAAATCCACAACCCGCCAAACCAGTCAGAAAGGCTTTACGTTTCGTAGGCATATATTCTGAAACAATCGTACTGATATTTGGCATCGCCGCACCCAAACCCACGCCGGTAATAAAGCGGTAAATCATCAAGTCCTGCGTGGAAGAAGCAAAACCACATAAGATGGTAAATATGGAAAATAATAAAGTGGTGAACACGATCACCCCTTTACGCCCAAACCGATCTGCCAATGGTCCTGAAATAATTGCACCGATCGACATCCCCACCAGCGCTGCACTGAGTACGGGTGCCAATTCAGGTTTACTGATGCCCCAATCATCCAGTAAGGCAGGTGCGATAAAACCAATAATTCCAGTATCTAAACCATCACAAAAAAACACCAAGAAACCTAGTGCAAAGACCAGCCATTGTAGTGGCGATAAGCGGTCACGATTGATTACGGTATTAACATCAACTGTCTTCATCTTTATTCCCTTAAAAGCAAATTCTGTTAAAACTTCTGTTGGTTAGATAAATAAAAAAGCTTGAATAAATCTCTCCTTCAGAGTCGTCTGATTGCATACATCCGATATTTTTAATGTTGAGGATGATGTTTTTGATGAATGAAAAAAGGGATGGTCATTACGATGTTCCACCCCTCTTCGATTAAGCATCGAGTGCAATACATGCACTGTTGCTTTGTAAAAACTTCTCGCTATAGAGACGGTAATTACTTAATGCTTGCTCATCCAGCCAGCATTTGACCGCTTCGATCATCGGCGGTGGCCCGCATAAATACATATCAAAAGCTTGTTCCGCGAGTTGATCACGATTTAAGTGCTGATGGATATAACCTGTTTTGCCTGTCCACGTCTCTGAAGATTGGGTGACGATAGGTTGATAGTTAAAATGCGGCATCCGTTCTGCATAGGCCTGTAACCGCGATTGCTCGCATAAGTCGGCTGCCTGATTGACCCCGTAATACAACTGAATTGCGGGTGCATCGACTTGCTCGGCAATATTGTCCAGCATACCTAAAAAAGCAGATAGACCTGTGCCGCCTGCAATAAACACTAGCGGTCGCTCTACTTCACGTAAATAGAAACTGCCCAAAGGTGCTTCCATCATGATGGTTTGCCCCACTTGGCAACGTTCACGTAAATAATTACTCATGATCCCATCAGGCAATAAGCGAATTAAAAATTGCAGTTGATTGTCTGGATTGGGTCGATTGGCAAAGGAATAAGAACGCCAATCTTCTGTCTCAGGGATTTGCAAACGGGCATATTGACCGGGTAGAAACTCAAGTTGCTTGGCAGATGAACTGGCATCGACATGCAGGATGGCGGTGGTCTCTGACACCAGTTCAAGCTTGGTCACTTTGCTGGCAATTTTCAGTGTCTCACCAGCGTTGCAGATTTCAGAACTATGATCAAAATAAAAGGCCGCATTGGATTTGACCCGCGTTTGGCAAGCCAGCATTTTACGCTCAGCCAAATCACGCTCACTCAACGCATCTTCATCGACATATTCCTGTTCATAAATACCAGTTTCGCATTGGCCCTGACAGGTTCCGCACACGCCCTCACGACAATCCAAGGGTAAATTGATGCCTTGACGAATTGCTGCATTCAACAGTAACTCATCCTCTTGAACTGAAATAAAAAAGGTTTTCCCATCGGCAAAATTAAGTGCAACTGAATGTCCCATCATGATGCTCCCTTAAACATGATAAAAATCTAAGACCGAATCAATTTTGTCATTCAGCAAAATCGTATGCTGTCGGCGAATACGAAATCCTTCTGTAGTAGGTCTTAACAGATAAGTGGCATGTCCATAGAAACAACCTTCCAGACCTTGACGGTTATATAAAGTGCTCCAACCGACTTTGGCTTCAATCAAACCCTCTGGCAGGGTTTTAACCTGTACATTTTGAATGCTGTGCTGCGTGCGGGGTAAGGGCGTGGCTGATGCCGCTTTGCCGGTACGGATACGAAACACGCGATCCTCAAGTCCTGAGCGATCAGCATAATAGATATAAGACAAGCCCTGATTCGGATCTTCGACATAACGATGGTCATCAATCCATTGCGGAATGTGATATTCACTATCTTCATCATACAATTCCAGATAGGCATCCCAATCATAACGGTCGCATAGCTCTGATTTCTGATAAAGGAATTGTGAAACAGCAAAATGTAATTCAGCAGTCATGGCTTAGACCTCCTCTGTCACAGTATCTAACTGGTAGGTGATATCCTGCATTTTTAAGGCTTTCCGATTTAAGCCATCCAACATTAAACGTTGCCATTGACCATGCTGATTGACATAGAGGCCTTCATGCGTCAGTTCACAGCCCGTGATCACAGGTTGAATCCCCAAATCCTGTGCATTTTGCGTCAACTCATAGCACCATTTATGCTGTCCACGGGAAATATCACTCCAACGTTCCAAACGTGCTTGGAAACCTTTTTGCTGTTCACGGAATTCCACCAGATCATCAGGCGTACCTAAGCCAGAGACATTGAAAAAGTCTTCAAACTGGCGAATGCGGTTACGACGTGCCTCGGTCGACTCGCCTTTTACTGCCAGACATTGGCTAATCACTTCAGTTTTATTCCACGCCACAGGACGCACAATCCGTAGTTGAGAACTGATCTGATCCATAAAGAACAAGCTTGGATAGAGGTTTAGGTTTCTGAGGCGATGCATCGCCCATTCCGCACGCTTAGCACCATATTTTTCCAGCAGATAAGGCATCACCGTGTCATAGCCAGGACGCACGGCTGGATTTGGCATCTCACTGAATAGAACACTGTGACCGTTTTTAAAACTGAACCAGCCATCATCGGTTTGGTTATCACCCGCACCTAATTTGCTGTAATCCAAGGTATCCAGATCATCGCCTTTGGCCGCATTGACCTGTTGGCGATGTTGTACGGTTGAGACATAGTTATAGTGCACGGTACTGACGTGATAGCCATCCAGACCATTTTCATTTTGCAGCTTCCAGTTTCCTGCAAAGGTATAAGCAGACTTGCCTTGCAGGACTTCCAACTCACCAGTTGGCGACTGTTCCACCATTAAATCGAGGAATACTTTGGCATCCCCCAAAAAGTCTTCAAGGGTATCTGTTGCTTGTGTGTCCAGACTGACAAAAACAAAGCCACGATAACTGGCAATGCGTCCTTGTTTGAGACCACGACTCGATTTATCAAAATCTTCACAATATTCCGTAGGCGCTTTGACCTTGACCAGACGACCATCTGATTTATAGCACCACGCATGGAACGGACAGGTAAAGGTAGATTGATTGCCTTTGGCCACACGGGTTAAGGTCGCACCACGATGTTCACAGGCATTGACCATGGCATGTAATTGACCTTGACCATCACGGCTAATAATCAGCGGTTGGCGTCCAATCTGAACCGTTAAAAAATCATGATTGTTGCGAATTTCACTTTCGTGACAGGCGTAGATCCAAACTTTTTCAAAGATCAATTCCATTTCCAAATCGAAAAGTTCAGCCTCTGTGAACATCTCGCGTGCAATACGGAATACGCCATCGTTCGGGCGAAAATCCAAACATCCTGTGATGAAATCTTGCCATTCTGCAATATTACGTGGAGCCATTTTCATCTCCTCCAATCCATAAAAACCTTTTCATGATTGAAGCCTGATTTATGGCGCAGCTCTATCCACTTTTTCCAGATCTCTATCCAGTGTGTGAATTATTTTTAGATCGTTTTATAGAAAGATGATGCAGCCAATTGAGGTAGCAATATTCGCACCCCAACCCGACTCATCGAATCATACTTTAGGGAAGATAGGCCGTTAATTTTTAATCGCCCGTGTTGCCAAAAAGGTTGGCATGAATTGATCCACTAAAAAACGTGGTTGTGGTTGATCATCTTCATAAAAGCTTTGAATAAGAAAACCTGCGGCCAGTTGCCCCTGAATTAAATCCGTGAGGTTATGTCCAAACACCACCGCCTCACCTGCTTGCAGTTTGGCATTGAGCGCCTCTGCACTCAGATCTTGAAGATCGGAATAAGGTAATTTATAAATCGGGTGAATCAGCCCCTGTTTGGCATATTCAGGATTACGATCTGCAATAAAAACCACAGGATTATAAAAACTGGCGATCAAAACCCCTTGCGGTTTCAGTACCCGATAGCATTCCCGCCATACCGCTTCAACATCGGCAACATACAGGTTTGAAATCGGTTGAATGATCAAATCAAATTCAGCCTCCTGAAAGGCCTGCAAATCACACATATCTCCCTGAACAGTTTTTAAATGAAGTCCTTCCCGTTCAGCAACCATTCGGTCTTGCTGCAATTGTTGATCAGAAAGATCAAAGACCGTGACATTCGCGCCTGCAGCCGCCAACACAGGTGCTTGTTGACCACCTGCAGAGGCTAAGCACAGGATGTTTTTTCCGACAATATCACCGAGCCATGCTTTGGATAATGGTCTTGGCGTGATATGTAGCTCCCAATCACCATGACGAGCTGCGCGAATCAGTTCATGACTGACAGGACGTGACCAAGCTTGCTGCTCTCTCGCCTGCTGATCCCAAGCTGCACGATTATGGCTGAGAAAATCGAAATGATGGATTGGCTTTGCCACAATGACGCTCCCTTTTTTGACGATCAAACCGTTCAAGATAGAAATACGATATCAACACAAAAAAAGGAAGCGGTGTTCAGGACAGAAGCTGCTGCCTAAAAGACAGTTGAGCTTGTGCCATCTAAATTAATAGGCATATGAGGCAATTGCGGTTGCAATCGCTTTCTCTTCATCATTAACCATGGTCATACGCATGGTGCAACCTTTACGACCTAGACGTAAGGTTTCCGCACGGGCAATAAAGAATTTTCCCCGCCCAGGTGCCAGATAATCAACCCGCATATCCACCGTCGCTAAACGCGATACTTTTTTGATGGTATCAGGTAAATCTTCTGGTGTGGCACGGCGATAAAGCTGTTCCATCGCAACGACACCACCAATACTGTCCAGAATCGTGGCAGCAACGCCACCATGTAAAATCTGAAATGCCACATTCCCCACCAGTTCTGGCTGCATCTCAACATAGGCTTCAATTTGATCATCGACCACTCGCATGACCATGCCACTGTAGTTAAAAAATGGACAGGCATTGAATGCCTTGCACAGCTGTTTCAACACCACTTGGTGGTCTGCCTTGGCACCTAGCTGAATATTCCCAGTCCAGTTTCTCTTTACATCATTCATACGCGGCCTACACTCAATGGAAAGAATAACTTTCCATTATTTTGCACAAATCTAAAAATATGGGGCTACAATAGCGGGGTTCTGTAATTGGGCAACAACGCTAAGCTCTCCCTAGCGTGACGAAATACCCCAATTATTCCTATAGTGTAATACTGAACATCGAGATTGTTATGACTTATACGTTCAATCGTCCAGCTTTTCCTGCGACTCGCATGCGCCGTATCCGTAAAAATGACCAACTTCGTGCCATGGTCAGCGAAACTCATTTAACGGCAGATCACTTGATTTATCCAGTGTTTGTACTACCAGGACAACAACAAACCCAAGACATTCCAAGCATGCCCAATGTGCAACGTTTGTCGGCTGATTTATTACTAAAAAAAGCAGAAACCTTGCTTGAACTCGGGGTTTCAAAACTTGCCTTATTCCCTGTCACACCACAACAAGATAAAAGCTTAACCGCAGAAGCGGCTTGGGACGACAATGGCTTGGTTCAAACGACCTGTCGCCTACTTAAAAAAGAATTGCCAGAAATGGTTCTGATTACCGATGGTGCATTGGACCCTTATACCACACATGGTCAAGACGGTATTATTGATGATACGGGTTATGTACTGAATGATGAAACCGTTGAATGCTTAGTGAAACAAGCACTCAGTCATGCTGCCGCTGGTGCCGATGTAATTGCACCAAGTGACATGATGGATGGTCGTATCGGTGCGATTCGCCAAGCACTTGAGCGAAACGATTTTATCTACACCAACATCATGGCCTATTCAGCCAAATATGCCTCAAGCTTCTACGGTCCTTTCCGTGATGCGGTGGGTTCTGCCAGTAACCTGAAAGGTGGCAATAAATACAATTACCAGATGGATATTGGCAACCGTGCTGAAGCCCTGCATGAAATTGCGCTGGATCTGCAAGAAGGTGCGGATATGGTGATTGTTAAACCGGGTATGCCTTATCTGGATGTGGTGCGTGAAGTTAAAGATACCTTCGGTGTCCCAACCTTTATCTATCAAGTGAGTGGTGAATACGCCATGCTTGCAGGTGCGATTCAAAACGGTTGGCTCTCTGACAACGTGATTCTAGAATCATTGATGTGTTGCCGTCGTGCAGGTGCAGATGGGATCTGGACCTATTTTGCTGAAGATGCAGCACGTAAATTAAAAGAGATGAAATAAAATCTCCCCAAACCCCTCTTTGATAAAGAGGGGAATCTTTAACTTGGCTTAACTTTATTATGCATATTGCCATCATTGGTGCGGGTATTAGTGGCTTAATGTCAGCATTGGAACTTGCTGAACAAGGCTGCTCTGTCGATATTTTTGACCAACAGCTTGCAGGTCAAGCTGCCTCATGGGCGGGTGGAGGTATTCTCTCACCCATGTATCCTTGGCGTTATGCGCCCGAAGTGAATCAACTGGCCCAATACGGCAAGGCACTCTACCAAACATGGAATGGAAAACTGCTGCCTGTTACGGGTATTGATTTTCAAATCCACGATACGGGCATGCTGATCTTTGATCAGGAAGATTTTGAAATTGGTTTGAATTATGCCATGCGACATCAAGAGCCGATGCAACACAGTGAACTGCTCGATCGCCCCAAACTCGAAAAGATTAATCCCTATATTTCCCAACAATTCCAACAAGCTATTTATTTCCCACACCTGTCCAATGTCCGTAATCCACGTTTATTACAATCATTAATTTGCTATTTAAAACAACATCCCGCTGTTCGTTTCTTTGAGCATTGCCCTGTAGAAAAGTTAATGATTCAAAATAAGAAAGTACTCGGAATTGAAACTGCAGAGGGTCAGAAATTTAGCGCAGATCATGTCGTGATTACGTCTGGGGCATGGAGTCAGCAATGGCAGCAACAGATTCAACGCCATATCCCCGTACATCCCGTGCAAGGGCAAATGCTGTTATTTAAAGCCCCTGAAAACTGGCTACCGACCATGTGTATGAATCGGGTGATGTATCTGATTCCACGTCAAGATGGTCATATCGTCTGTGGTTCAAGCATGGCAGAGACTGGTTTTAGCACCGCGGTGGATGCAGACACGCAACAGGATATTCTCACTGCCTGCTTGGAAATGGTGCCTGAATTAGCGCAATTTCCAATTGTAAAACGCTGGGCAGGCCTACGTCCGAGTTCTCCACAAGGCATTCCCTATATCGGCGCAATGCCTGAGTTAGAAAACCTCTGGGCCAATTTTGGACATTTCCGCAATGGCCTATGCATGGGCTCAGGTTCAGCACGTCTGCTACGTCAACTCATTTTAGGACAAGAGACATTGGTTGATCCGAATGCTTATTCTCCTCTGCGCTTAAAGCGACAGGATTTAATTTCTTGCTAGAATCGCAGTTAAAGCCACATTTAAATCAGGATATTGGAATTGAAAGCCCTGTTCCAGCAGAGCCTTCGGAATCACATATTGACCATTTAAAATAAGCTGTGCTTGCTCGCCAAGCATCGTTGTAAATACACACTTAGGCATTCGCATAAAAGGTTTGCGCTTTAAAACATGAGCAGCCGTTTGAGCAAATTGTTGTTGATTGATTTGTTCAGGTGCAACTAGGTTATATATCTGTTGAGGATGAGTAGATTGCAGCAAAAAAACCATGGCATTCAGTACATCTTGGATATGTATCCACACCACAGGTTGTTGTCCCGAACCAATTTTTGCAACCGCATTCAATCGAATCGGCAACAGCATTTGTGGCAAAATCCCACCCTGCCCAAAAACCACACCCAAACGAATGATCTTGGTATTTTGTTGGCTAAATTTTAAAGCGGCTTGCTCCCACTTCTGGCAAAGTTCAGACATAAAAATCGCTTGCGGTGCTGTATTTTCATCACAAACAAGCTTCCATTGTTCTTGTGGATCAATACCGTAATAACCAATCGCAGACCCAGAAATAATGCATTTCGGAAAAATTTGCCGTTGTTCCAGCCATTGATACAGTTGTTCTGTCAGCGCAACACGGCTGTGTATTAATTGCTGCTTACGCTGTTCAGTCCAGCGTTTTGCGCCAATATTTTCACCCGCCAGATTAATCACATAATCAATCTGTTGCGTTTCTATTTGATCAAGATCATTCACCCAACGCAGGTCTGAATGCTGAGAAACTAAATTCTGTTGTCGGGTCAACGCAATGATTTGATATTGTCGTTCCAATAAAAAAGGCAACAAATGAGAGCCAATAAAGCCACTTGCGCCTGTGATTAAAACTGTCTGTTTTTGCATCCCACTCTCATCCCGTATGATATTGATCAGCTCCATATCTAAGTCTTAGCAGAATAAAAGTGGATTACAAGTGAACTTTGTGCAACTAGTTAAACATTTTATTGGCCATTCTCTGTGCTTGCGGCCCATAGAACCAATAGGTAATTAAGAAGAGCGGCACGGCGATCACAAACCACATTGCTAAAATACTAAGTAGAAATGCAGGTTGTTTTAGATATAACAAGAAGTTTTGCCAAACTTCGGGATCTTTACGTGCAAAAATAAACAGCCCTAACAATAAGCCACAGACATTGTATCCCCAAAAGATCAGACTAAATCCAATGCTTAAACGTTTCCTTTCCTGTGGCGTCGGTGCACGGCGCTGTTTCTTTAAAAATTTGAATAAAATAACAATGATCGCAATTAAATAAGGAATCGCAGTCAACACGCCCCCAATACTATTGGGTAAAATAGCCGCCAGCACACCGACCAGCAAGGTCGCAGTAAAACAAATTATAAAAAACCAGATATAGTACAAACGCAATGAAATCATAAAGATAAACCTAATTAGACTGGCTTTAGAAAATAATTATAAATTTTTTTCACTTTTTTTTCATTTTTATGTCAACCAATCCTCAACCAGTGTCGTTATATAAGGTATAAGGTCGCAGCAACCGATTGGACATTGCACGGCATCCGCGATGTTTTCGGTGACCTTTCATTATGACTCTCCATCTTTAACAGTGGTTGTGTTAGCAGCCAGAACCATTGAAAAAGATTTTGACCGACGATTTATCATCACTCGAATCGTCGGTTTTTATTTGCCTGCAATTTGGGGTTGGTCAGGTATTGGCTACATACATTTTAATCAACTCACCCTCATCCTCTTTGACCCTTGTTAAAAATGTCCAACCACACTTTTCGTAGAAATCATCTAAGTCACTCACCAGATAGAGCTTTTCAATGCCTAATGTTTTCATCTCCATTCGGGCAAAATCCAGCAACTGTCTGGCAATATTTTGCTTCCTATAAATCTTTTCTACGAATAAAGCACATAGGTTTGGGCTCAGGTCTTTGCGCTCATGGAAGTCATTATCGATCACCCCAGTGCCAGCAATAATGTGCTGTTGTTCATTCAGAATCACATACCATTGCGGAATTCCTTCTGGCTGCTCAATCGAGCTTTGTATGCTGTCTCGATAGGCCTCAACAGGAATCCCCCATTGATTCGAAAACCATATGGCAGCCTGTTCTTGCAATTCAGGATGATTCGCTAATTTAATAATCTTCATCAAGGTTTAATCAATCGCATGTATCCTGATTAAGCTAATTAAATTTTCTATTATAATCAAGTGATCACTGAAAACCCTGCTATGCTCAATCACAATAGAATCAATGTCTTTATCTGGATCAATAGCGTCACAAACTTTGCCAGAACTACAACTAAACTTTTAAGCACTGGCAATATGATTAGCATAAATAATTTTGCAATTCTCATCTACTATAATTAAGGCTATTTCTTTGACTTAAATCATAATATTTTTGATTTTTGCTCTGTTAATAAAAATATGAAAAAACCAATTTAGCTGAGCTATAAAAGTCTCACAAATATCAAAATAAATCAAATACCTACCAACACCTAAAATTTCTGTACATTCATACTAGCCATTAAATTTAAAAGC
Organism: Acinetobacter gyllenbergii CIP 110306 = MTCC 11365; assembly: GCF_000413855.1. Lineage (GTDB taxonomy): Bacteria > Pseudomonadota > Gammaproteobacteria > Pseudomonadales > Moraxellaceae > Acinetobacter > Acinetobacter gyllenbergii. The sequence goes on from NZ_ATGG01000061.1 coordinate 142,293, forward strand.
TTAATAATTCTTAATTTTCCTTATTTATATTACAATTAATTCCTCGTGATCTATATTCAGCTTTAGACTTAGAGTTTTCAATCGAAATATTATTACATTCATTACTTACCCTACTAAAAATTTTATTTAGATGACGATCAAAAACTTCAAAATCATCCTCATGATTAAGATATGCTATATATACGACATTCTTTTTATCTAAGTCGAGCACACGCTCCTCAATGTATTTATATCTAGGCTCGACCAACCATGTCAAATCTTTGTTAGATAAAAATCCATATTTATTATTCTGCTTTAAAAAGATTATACCATTTGCACCCGAACCAATTAAAGAGAATTCAGTGTAATCATGAATATTATTTAAATCTATTATCCCCCCTTTTCTATTAACAGCCTTTAATTCATCATTTATCTTAACCAAAGTATGAGGATTGTCTTGATAAAATGGAATAGCATCTTGAAAATACACAGAATTAATCAAGTTACCATTCAAATCAATAAACATTTTTAATCCATCTTTTCTAGCAACCCCAATATCACTATTATAACTAAAATCAATATAGTCAAAATCCTTTAAGAATTTAACATTGTTATCAATATCTATTAACCCCCTTTTTTCATCTTTCTTAACACCAATTTTATTAAACCCGCTACCGTAAAAATCCAACTTATCATATACAGGCGGAATTACAAAAATCCCTTTGGAATCAACAACACCATATTTAAAATTTTCTTGTACTATCGATAAATAATCTACTTTATTTGGCGAGAGGAAAAAGTTAGACATCGATGTAAATTTTGGAGGAACAACTTCCTTGCCTTCAGGATCAATAAAACCGAATTTCCCATCAAGTTCAATTCGAACATAATTATCATCCAGATAGTTAAATTTATATGAATATTTTTTTATTTCCACCCCATTGATATCCATCAAACCGAACTTACCATTCAACTCAAATAAAACAAGGTTATTATCATTAACTTTAAGTGAATCATATTTTCCTTCAATCTTTACAGCACCAGACCCATCTAAAACACCAAACTTATCCTTAATTCTAAAAACCATAAAACCATTTTTATTGGGATTTGATATATAGTTATATTTAAATGGAACAACAAAATTTTTATTCAATAAAACTGCATTTAAATTATTTTTCTCCACGACCACTTTATCTTTATCAACATACCTGACATTACTATATTCAGGGTTTACAACCCACTCTCCCTTTAGATTAAGCAATCCACATTGATCTTTAGATAAGCAAAGTAAAAAATTATTTTCTGCTTCCTCAGCATAGCAATTCACCCCTAAAGAAGATAATAAAAAACTTAAAAATAAAAATTTTAAATTAAGCATAAGACACCCTTAGACCCAGTCTACAAACACTATTTTAGCTAAAGTTATTTTCCAGAAGTGACTAGATTCTTTATTGAAAACAATAAATTAAATGCATCAATATCCACAAAAATTTACCGCCCCTTAAACTGCGGTGGACGTTTTTCTAACATGGCTCGAACGCCTTCTTGAGCATCTTCAGATACAAACAGCGGCATTAAATAATTGTTCATTTTTTCAAATGCAACTGTTTGCCCTTCCACAACTGCATCAGTTGCAGATGCCAATAAAGCTTGCACTGCCAACGGTGCGGCACTACAAATCTCTTTGGCAATTTCCAAGGCACGTTCAAGTTGCTGCCCTGACACCACCACCTCCGAGACGAGATTCAGCTCATATGCCGTTTTGCTATTAAAGGTCTTCCCCGTCAATAAATAAGGCATTGCTTTTTGCCAACCAGCAGCTTGTACAAAGCGCACTGTTGCACCACCAAATGGCATGATGCCGCGTAATACTTCCAACTGACCAAATACTGTATTTTCGCTGGCAATCACCACATCGGCATTCAGCATTAACTCTACCCCAGCGGTATAGCAGATCCCTTGTACAGCCACCACCACCGGTTTAGTCCGATGTCGACCGCCTGTTCCCCACGGATTCACTTGATCCGCTGCAAAATTAAAAATGCCTTGTGAAATTTTAGACTGTAATTCAACCAAATCTAAACCCGCAGTAAAATGATCACCATGCGCAAATATCACAGCACAGCGTAATTCAGCATTGTTTTCATATTCGGTTAAAGCAAGGGATAAATCCTGAATCATATGACTATCAAAGGCATTACGCTTTGCGACTCGATCCAAGCCAATCAACATGATGTGATCAATAATTTCGCGGCTTACTTGACCTAAGCTCATTTTATATTCCTCATTGTTAAAATAATGGCATTGAGATCAAACTAGAGCATCGCTTAAAAATGATCAAGCGGCATCTTGTAGTGCTTTTCTGCTGAGTAAGACTCTCCCTTCCCTCTGAATACGTGCTACCTTATTCTGGTTTATTTTTATTTTTAGATTCATTTATGACTGTGCGTTTTTTTCATACGTCTGACTGGCATTTGGGGCAGTTTTTTTATAATCATTCCCGCCACTACGAACATGAACAATTTCTGGCATGGTTACTTGAGCAAATCAAAGCAAAACAACCGCATGCCTTATTGATTGCAGGCGATATTTTTGATGTGATCAACCCCAGCTCACAGGCACAAAAACAACTGTATCAATTCCTTGCCGATGCACATGAGCTTGCCCCACAGATGCAAACCTTGATGATTGCAGGCAATCACGACTCAGGTTATCGGATTGAACAAGTAGAGCCATTATTAGAAAAATATAATGCCAAAACCGTTGGGGTGATTCGTTGGAATCAAGATAAAAGCCTCGATTTAGAACGTTTAATTTTGCCGATTTATGATCAACAAAAACAGATTGTGGCGTGGTGTATTGCCCTGCCATTTCTACGTTCAGCTGAAATTACAGGCTTTAATGAACACACTACCAATAGCCAAAATGCGATTGCTTATCTACACCAACAGTTAATCGAAGAAGCCAAGCGCCGTAAAACTGATGATCAAGCCTTAATTCTAATGTCACATGCGCATATGCAAGGTGGTGAAACGTCTGATTCAGAACGACCGATTATTATTGGCAATGAAGAAGCACTGTCTACGGCGCTGTTCGATGACAGCATTGATTATGTGGCGCTGGGTCATTTGCATAAACCACAAAAAGTACAGCATCCACATATTCGTTATAGCGGTTCACCTATTCCACTCTCATTTAGTGAAATCAACTATAAACATCAAGTGGTTGAAGTCAGCATTGATCCTAAAAAAAATGAAGACGCGTTTAGCTTTGAAGCGTTGCCAATACCCCGAAGTATTCAACTGCATAAAATTAAAGATGAACTCAGTGTAGTTATGCAACGTCTGCGCAATCTACCAAATGAACCGATCGAAAATATCGAGCACCGTGAATATGTCGATATCGAATATCACACCACGACGCCCCCACAACCCAATTTACGACAACAATTTGAAGAGGCCTTGCCCAAAGATCGTTATCGACTGGTGCGCATTTCCAGACAATATCTCTCCAATGAAAGCAATGCAGAGTGCAAGCAAAGTATTAGTTTAGAACCACCGACACCCGAAAAACTATTTCAGCAAATTTGGGAGAAAAAAGGCTATCACGCCGATGATGAAGTCACTCAAGACTTTATGAGTTTGGTCGCAGAAGCACAAAAGCAACTTGAAGATGATCAGACTGTTTAAGGACCTGCCATGAAAATTTTATCAATTCGACTGAAAAATTTGGCATCTCTGGCAGATGAGCATTTTATTGATTTTGAAACTGAGCCTTTGGCCAGTGCTGGACTAATTGCCATTGTTGGAAAAACCGGCGCAGGTAAATCCACCATTTTAGATGCCATGTGTCTGGCCTTATTTAATAAAATTCCCCGTCTCAAAGAAAGTGATGGCAAACTGTTAGATGTCGATGGTTCTGAACTGCTGACCAACTCCCCTTTAACGGTTCTACGTCGCGGCACAGGCCATGGTTTTGCCGAACTGTGTTTTGTGGCGCAAGACCAGAAACATTACCTCGCACGTTGGGAAATTAAACGTGCCCGTGAAAATGCCAGTGGCAAACTACAAAGTGTACAACGTTCACTCAAATGTCTGACCGATGGCGTGGTGATTGCAGATAAAACCAAAGCGGTTGAAGCGCATATTCAACAGATTACCCAACTCAGTTTTGAGCAATTTACTCGTGCGGTACTGTTGGCGCAGTCCGAAGTGACCGCATTTTTAAAGGCACGCGATAATGAACGTGGAGAATTACTTGAATATCTGACCAACTCCAGTATTTTTGCCAAAATTGGACAACTGGCTTTTGAAAAGACCCGTGAAATCAGTAACCAGCGCAAGCAACTCGAAAATGTGCTCGGTCATATCGAAATTCGCTCAGATGAAGAAATAGCTGAATTACAGGCTCAATTCCAGCAGGTACAGCGACAGGTTCAGCAGTTGGAAGCCGACAAAGTTCAGCTCAATCAACAGCAACAATGGTTTGAACAGCGACAGAAACTTCAAACTGAAATCACACTGAAACAGCAACAGCATGACATTCAAATTCAAGCACATCAGGCTTTAGCAGCAGATCGCAGTCGGCTCAGCCAACTCGAAACCTTCTCAGGCATTCGTCCTGTTGTGTTCCAACAGCAACAACTGGAAAAAGCACTGCAACAGCTTGAACCGCAGATTCAACACAAGCAGCAGCGATTTACAGCTGTAAGCACCCAATTTGAGCAAGAAAAAGCAGCTTATACGCAGGCTGAAACGGCCTTACAGCAATTTCAAAGCTTTGAACAAAACCATCAGCATGAACTCACTCAAGTGCGTAAATATGTACAGGAACGTGAATATATTGCTGATGAATATAAGAAAACCAAAGTCCGCTTAAACCAAAACGAAGCGCAACAGCAACCATTGCTTGAGCAACAGCAGCAATTTGAACAAAGTCGCCACAGCCTATCTATACAACAACAAAGTTGCTCTGAACAGCTGCAACAGAGCGCACAATTCTCCGCTTTAGATAAAGGCTTGAATGCACATCTGCAGCAGCTACAGCAATTTATTCAGCAATACCAAAAAGTCGAACAGAATTTAGGTTCGATTCAACACGCACAGTCCAAGCTTGAACAAGATCAGATCGTGTTGAATGAGCTCATTCAAAAATTTGGTCCACCACAACAGATTGAAAACCAACTTGAGCAGAAACAAAAACTCAGAGAGCAACAACAGGCTCGACTGAATCAACTGGATTTGATTCAACAAAAATTACAGCATTATTTTGAACTTAAAAAAGAACTTGATGAACTAAGTCATCAGCTCAGTAGCACACAGCTACAACACCAGCAGCTTGAACAACAACTACAAACCAGCCAAGGTGAATTCCAGTCTGCCAAAACTGAACGGGAAAAATTGCAGCAAATATTGCAACAACAACGCTTATTGCATGCTGAAAATATCGAACATCTGCGTGCTGAACTCAAACACGGCGAAGCTTGTCTGGTCTGTGGCAGTACTGAACATCCCTATCGAGATGATGCCAGTCAGCTCTCCAAAGCCTTGTATGAACTTCAACAACAGCAAGAGCAACAGGCCATTCAACAAGAACAACACTGCTTTCAGCATTGGCAAAACACACAGCAGCAATTTACCCAGATTCGTACCGAACAGAACCAATTACAGTCTGCCCTGCAACAATCGGATGATAAATTCAAACTGCAACATCAGGAGTTAGTCAAACATGCAGCACAGTTCGACGTCCCCTTAGATTTAACTCAGCCGCATGTGGAAATGGCTAAAGCTCAACAGCAATGCATCAATGAGACAGCACAGTTCAAACAGCAAATCGAACTTGAGTTACAGCAATTGCATCAGGCCAATAAAGACCACTATCACCTGAATCAAACCATTCAAAATATCCGCTATCAACTGGAAAGCGTACAGCAGTCACAGCAACAGATTCAGCATATTATAGATTGCCTGAGTAGCGATGAACAAAACCTATGGCAGCAACAAACCTTAGCCTACGCACAACAGCTCGCGCAGCGTTTGCAACAACGTGCCCAACAGCTTGAACAAGCTGAAACACTCAGCAAACAACAAGACCAACTCGAACAGCAACTAAATTTATTAAAGTCCAATTTAGTTGGTTTACTGACTCAACATACCGAGTTTAACCAACAACTCAAAGACATCGAGATTAAAGGCAAACACAATACCGAGTCAGCACATCAATTGATTGTGGCGATGACAGGTTTAACCGAACTTAAAGCCAATGAATGGTTAAATCAGCATGATCAACAGCGTCAGCAACTCCAAAATCAATATCAGCAGATCAAGCAAGGTTTTGAACAGGCTCGTCAAAGCTTTGAACAGCAAAAAAATGAACTGCAACAGCTCAAGGCTCAACAACAGCAGCAGCAAGCTAGCCTTGCCCAATCCAAAACCGAAACTCGAACATGGCTCAGCCAGCATCCTGAGTTTGAAGAACATCTATTCGCAGATTTACTTGCCATTCGTGCTGAGCAAGAACAGCAGATTCGAACATCACTACACAATGCAGAGCGCTCACTTAATGAAGCCGCCTCCGCACTAAAAACACTGCAACAGCAATTAGATACTCATCAGCAACAACAGCCGCCAATTGAACAGACACAGTTGCTTGAGCACATCCATCTCAATCATGAGAACTTACAACAGCAAGCTGAACAACGCGATCAGTTCAAACTAAAATTGGAACTCCATCAACAAAATGTTGCCAAGCAAAAACAATTTGCAGATCAAATCCAGCAGATTCAGCAACAGGAACATCGCTGGAATAAAATTTCCAGTTTGATTGGTGATTCTAAAGGTAAAGATTTCCGTGATTTGGCCCAGCAATATAATTTGGATATTCTGCTTGAATATGCCAATCAACAACTCAGCATGTTGTCACAGCGTTATACCTTAAAACGTTTAGAGAACTCCCTCAGTCTTGCCATTATTGACCATGATATGGATGGAGAAACCCGTTCAGTGGCTTCACTGTCTGGTGGTGAGTCTTTCCTGACTGCCCTTGCGATTTCCTTGGCAATTGCCAATATGGCTTCAGGTTCTATGAAAATCGAATCACTGTTTATTGATGAAGGCTTTGGGACGCTGGATGCCTCCTCTTTACATATGGTGATGAATGCCTTAGATCAGCTGCAAAGTCAGGGTCGTAAAGTGGTGTTAATTTCACACATTCAGGAAATGCATGAGCGTATTCCTGTACAAATTCAAGTACAACCGATTGGGCCAGGTTCGAGTCGGATTGAAGTGATCGGATAAATATAATTATGCTTATGGAAATAAAAAATGGAACAAAATGATCTCTTTCAACTTATACCAATATTCAAACGTATTTCCGATCAGCAACTTGCGGAATACGTTTGTATATATAACTTAGACACAAAACAATATGCTGTTCTATGCACTAATTTTTATAATTCTACTTCTTCAAATGATGATCATGCTTATTTTAAAAAACTAATCATTGAGTTATTACTTGAGGAATCGCCTCTGTCTCGTTGTAAATGGTTTTCTTCGATTGAACAAGCAATTAATCAACACGATTTAGAATTTAGTTAGTTACACTTTCTGATTGAACTCATGTATGAGCAAATTCTATCATGATTAAATAATCACCACGCTTAAATCACATGAATCAGAAAAAAGCGGTTATTTTCGACCTCGATCAAACCTTACTTGATCGGACGGCGTCATTAATCAAATTCCTCACTTGGCAGGTTAATTTCTTTCAATTGGTTGCTGCCAATGATAGAGAGCGATTTATCCAACGCTTTCTTGAATTAGATGATAATGGCAAAGTTTGGAAAGATCGTGTTTATGGGAATCTGATTCAAGAATTTTTAATTCAACATCATTCTAAAGAAATTCTTTTAACCAGTTATATCAATGATTTTAATAAATTTTCATGCTGCTTTGAACATGTAGAAAACGCCATCATCCAATTAAAACAACAAGGCTATTTAATTGGATTAATCTCTAATGGCAGAACACCCTTTCAAGAACATAATTTTTATGCGCTAGGTCTGACTGAATTCTTTTCGAGCATCATTGTTTCCGAGGCAGTCGGACTGAGAAAACCAGATCCCGCAATTTTTCTATTATCTTGTCAGCAGCTTGGTGTTTGCCCACAAGATTGTATCTTTGTCGGAGATAATGAACTGGCAGACATACAAGGTGCGAAAGCTGTTGGGATGAAAAGCATTTTCTTTCACCCCAATCCAACAATTTCCTCAGCAATAGCCGATCAAAATCTTCATGATTTTAAAAACTTCGTCGACACATTAAAATACATAGAATAAATGGCTGCCATAAAATGAATGACTTTAAAAATACAATATGCACCAAGCCTTTTAAAACTTCAGGTATCACCATTTGAGCAAGTTCGAAGTCATTTAAGGGATGAATTAGAAGTTAACCCATCCCAATTCGAAATTTAAATTTTGTCGTAGGCTGCTTTCATCTCAGCACAAACAGATTGGGTTTCGAGCACAGACTTTTGAAAGCCCTTTAAAGTATCATCAAATGTTGTATATTCTTTGGCAAACTCCTGATCAAACTGTTTTCTATATTTTTGATTATTATTAAACATCTTAACAATTTGGTTCTGATGTACACAGGCCCAATGTACTTCCATGACTTCATCTTCTTGCGAGCTAGCACCTCCCTCTTCAGCTAATTTTGCAATTAAAAACATAAAGGTTTCTTTAAAATCCTGATAGCTTTTGTGCTCAGAAATAACTGCTTTTTCAATTTCAGGGGTTGGGGTTGCCTTGCTAGAAGTACATATAACAACAATTAAAACAGTCAGTATGCATTTTGCGATATTCATTTATATACCTACATTTTAAATAACAGAGACTAGATTGCCTTCTATTCATTGATTATTGGCTGATCAAAATCTATATGATTTTAAACGTCTTATAGAAATTCTTATTTCTTTAAGTAGGAACACCCCTTCAAAATCATTAATCTTGAAGGAATGTTGTCATTTCTTATTCATTCTTATCAGCAGGGAAAGCTTTTGGTGGAGGAGCATATTTAGACGGCTTTTCTTCTGCGGCTGCATCAGCAGATTTCAATGATTCAACTTGATAAATCGCTGTTCCAATAATGCCCGTATTCTGAATTGAGCCGTGATCCGAATTTGCCGCATAAGCATCCTCAGGCTTACTAAAGGTAAAAGAAGCAACAGCAGAGTCACTCTTACGGAAACCATCTATTGTAAGCTTACGATGTGGATAGAGCACATAACCAGCATTATTTCGGGAAGCTGCCCTACCATTTAAAACATCAATTCCATCAACACTTGCGACGATTTCATAGGTATTATCGGTATGGTTTTCATATTTTAATTGATAGCTTTGACCATCTTTTGCCGAGAGATAATAGTTTTCACCATCCCGAGATAAAGCAAAGGGTTGATCAGTATCATCAACAATAGAAAAACTAATTTTCCCTGCTGCCAAAGAAATACTGTTTACGGTCTTGCCTCGGTATTGTTTATTGGCATAACGGACTTGTGATTCAGCAATCGGTTGCTCTGTTAAACGATTTAAATCCACCTCAGTCACATGCGAGCTAATCTCATCGCCCCATTTGGTACCCAGTTTCTCATCGACATCCACTTGGACATTCGCACTACTATCGGCAGCGTCTGCAGCTTCTGCTGCCACATCACTCTGTTTTTTACTGCACGCTGCTAAAAATAAACATAAAATAAAAGAGATTAAAAAATACAATTTTTTCATTTTAAACGTGATCCTAAATACAATTTTTATCTTTGTAAAAATAATGGTGATTCATTTATATTGAGCTTCAATATAAATGAATCACCATGTCATTCTAATTTATGCCGTTTTTTTCAGCAGTATAGATATTTTATATAATTGTAATTTGTTCTTTATTTCTACACCTTATTATTCAATTCACTTTAGATGAATTTGAATAATCCCTTGCTCCGAATAATGCAGTTCCCACCCGGACCATAGTTGAACCCGCCGCAATTGCAACGTCCAGATCAGCAGACATGCCCATACTCAAGGTATCCCAGTCTTGCGGTTGCGCATGTTGAGCTTTCACTTGCTCAAATAGCACTTTAGCATCAGTAAATGCAGCATGATTTTCAGGTGTAGGAATCACCATCAAACCACGTAAACGGATATTTGGAAGTTGGCTGATGTGCTGAACCAACTCAACCACCTCAGTAGGTTGGCAACCATCTTTAGAATCTTGACCATCTATATTCACTTGCAGACAAATATTCAACGGTGGTAGAGCATCTAAACGTTGACTAGATAAACGCTCAGCGATAATCAAACGATCAACCCCATGCACCCAATCAAATTTTTCCGCCAGATGTTTGGTTTTATTACGTTGTACATGACCAATAAAATGCCATTCAATTTCTAAGTCTTGTAGTTGTTCAATTTTTTCTAGCGCTTCTTGCAAATAATTTTCACCAAAACAACGTTGTCCGACTGCATACATTTCGCGAAGACTAGCACTAGGATGTGTCTTGGAAACAGCCAACAATTGCACCGTTGCAGGATCGCGTTGTACACGCTGACAAGCTTGTTCTATTTGATGTAAAACAGATTGGCGGGATTGTAACGATTGATTCATTGACACAGTTCTCATTTACGAAATCTTTTTTTGCTTTCCATTCTTTAAGGTGTTGGTAAGCCCGAATGAAAGCCTTATATTATTCTACAAAATAATGAGACATTTTAGTTTGTTTCGGGGAAATTATGGATATTACAGAATTACTCGCCTTTTCAGTTAAAAATGGTGCTTCCGATTTACACCTTTCAGCGGGTATGCCTCCTATGATTCGTGTGGATGGTGAAGTTCGTCGTATTAACTTACCAGCACTTGAACATAAAGATGTACATCGCTTGGTGTACGACATTATGAATGATAAACAACGCCGTGATTTTGAAGAAGATCTAGAAACTGACTTCTCATTTGAAGTACCGAATATTGCCCGTTTCCGTGTTAACGCATTTAACCAGAATCGTGGTGCAGGTGCGGTGTTCCGTACCATTCCATCTAAAGTTTTAACCATGGAAGATTTGGGCTTAGGTTCAATTTTCAAAGAAATTTGTGATTATCCTCGTGGAATTGTACTCGTCACAGGCCCAACGGGTTCGGGTAAATCGACGACCCTTGCAGCGATGATCGACTATATTAACGAAAACCGTTATGACCATATTTTAACTGTCGAAGATCCAATCGAATTTGTCCATCAATCGAAAAAGTGTTTGATCAACCAACGTGAAGTGCATCGTGATACACACGGATTTAATGCAGCACTACGCTCAGCACTGCGTGAAGACCCTGACATTATTCTGGTCGGTGAGATGCGTGACTTAGAAACCATCCGCTTGGCGTTGACCGCTGCGGAAACGGGTCACTTGGTGTTTGGTACACTGCATACCACTTCTGCAGCAAAAACCATTGACCGTGTCATCGACGTATTCCCTGCAGAAGAAAAAGACATGGTACGTGCCATGCTCTCTGAATCTCTACAGGCCGTCATTTCTCAAACACTATTGAAAAAGAATGGTGGTGGTCGTGTGGCTGCACATGAAATCATGATCGGTATTCCAGCGATTCGTAACCTTGTGCGTGAAAACAAAGTTGCACAAATGTATTCTGCCATTCAGACGGGTGCTAACTACGGGATGACCACACTGGACCAAAGCCTCAAAACATTGGTATCTAAAGGTTTAATTAGCCCACAAACTGCACGTACTGTTGCCAAACAACCTGAATCATTCCTATAAAAATAAATGGATTAGAGAAATATCATGGACTTTAATGATTTACTCAATTTGATGATTCAACAAAATGCATCGGACTTATTTGTCACTGCGGATGTTGAACCTTCAATGAAAATTAACGGGCAGATCGTGCCTGTCTCTAAATCGAAACTTTCAGGGGAAATTGTAGGTCAACTGGTTCAATCCATCATGACCGACAAGCAGCGTAAAGAGTTTGCAGAGACGCGTGAATGTAACTTCGCGATCATGAACCGTGAAAAGACGGCGCGTTTCCGTGTCAGTGCTTTTCAGCAACGTGATATGCCAGGCATGGTACTGCGTAAGATCGAAACGCATATTCCAAGCATGGACGATTTGAAGCTACCTGAAGTCCTCAAAGAATTGGCAATGACCAAACGTGGCATTATCATTTTTGTTGGTGCAACAGGGACAGGTAAATCAACCTCCTTGGCTTCCATGATTGGTTTCCGTAACCAAAACTCGAAAGGTCATATCATCACCATTGAAGACCCGATCGAATTTGTACATCAACATGCAGGCTGTATCGTGACACAGCGTGAAGTTGGGATTGATACCGACTCATTTGAAATTGCACTGAAAAATACACTACGTCAGGCACCTGATGTGATCTTGATTGGTGAGATTCGTTCACGAGAAACCATGGACTATGCCATCGCTTTCGCTGAAACAGGTCACTTGGTACTTGCCACCCTACATGCCAACAACGCCAACCAAGCTCTCGATCGTATCATTCACTTCTTTGAAGCCGATCGTCATAGTCAATTATATATGGACTTGTCGCTGAACTTAAAAGCACTCGTCGCACAGCAATTGATTCCTACACCAGATGGGAATTCACGTCGCGCTGCAATTGAGATTTTGATTAATACGCCGCTTTTGGCTGACTATATCCGTAAAGGTGAAATTCATGAGATTAAAGATCTGATGAAACGTTCACGCGAATTGGGTATGCAAACCTTTGACCAAGCCTTATTTGATCTTTATAAAGCTGGGCAAATTACCTACAAAGATGCCTTAAAGCATGCGGATTCACCAAACGACCTACGCCTGACCATCAAACTGTCAGAAGAAGGCGCAGACCAGTTATTGAGTGCTAGCCGCAATATCACCTTTGATGGTCAGTAATTCAAATTAAGCCATTAAAAAAGGGAAGGTTTTTGTAACCTTCCCTTTTTTATTTGTTCAATTTTCGTGAACTTTTAAATTTTAACGCAATCACGCTTATTTTTTACGATAAGCCTCTTGGCATTCTGCATCACTACAGTAACCGTATAGGTTTAAAGAGTGTCCAGTTAGAGCAAAACCATGTTGGTCTGCAACTGAATGTTGCTCTTTCTCGATAATATCATTTGTAAATTCAATAACTTTATTACAATTTAAGCAAACAAGGTGATCATGATGATCTTCCTGCATGATTTCAAAAACAGAGTGATTGTTTTCAAAATGGTGACGCTGAATAATACCTGCAGCTTCGAATTGTGTTAACACACGGTAAACCGTCGCTAAGCCAACATCTTCACCTTGTTCAAGCAAGGTTTTATAAATATCTTCAGCACTTAAATGATGTTGTTTTGAATTTTCTAATAATTCCAAAATCTTAATACGAGGAAGGGTAACTTTAAGTCCAGCTTTGCGTAAGTCTTGATTGGAAATCGGCATAAAAAAAGGTCTCTCAACAAATCTTAAGTTGGAATAGGCAATAGAGTTTAGATGCAGTATGATCTATCCTTGAACCAAATGCATCATCATTTATCAGGATAGTGTAGCAAAATGCAAAAAATCATGCTGGCGTTGTTCGTCACTTCAGTACTTAGCGGTTGTTCAGTCTTTGGTGTTTATAAAGTTGATATTCCACAGGGAACACCATTAACCAAAGCACAAGCTTCTCAAGTACAAGTGGGCATGAGCTTTCAGCAAGTCCGTTTCTTGCTTGGTAGTCCAACAGTGACAGATCCACTGAATCCACAACGTTGGGACTACATCTACAACTATATCCCAGGTACTTATGCGAAAAAAGCAAAAATACCTGCGGCTCACGGTCAACATCTAAAAGTTTATTTTGATGCGAATGGTAATGTCGAACGCCTGGAAGGTTTAGATACGATTCCAGAGTCACAACCTGGTTTACCGGCATCAAAAGAAGCGATTTTGACTGCGCCACCACTATAACGGCTTTCCCGTAAAAAGAAACCCCTCATCGAATCAATCGTGAGGGGTTTTCTTTATGAGCTTGATGGTCTAAAACGATTACCTTTAATAAATCGCCCAACTGGATTCTTCGCCGCCCGCTTACGCCGAATATCTTTCGGGTTAATGGTAAGCGCGCGATAGATCTCAACACGATCACCCGCATGCAACACGGTATCTGCTTCAATCTTGCTACCAAATATTCCCAAATGCAAAAGCTCTGGCAAGCTTACCTGCTCAGCTAAGCCACTGGCATCAATCGCGTGTTGCGCCGTCATACCTTCATGAAAACGAACTGCGAGATGAAATTGCTGCTCAGGTGATGCATAAGCCACCCAAACCTGTTGAACCTGCTCCATTACAGCACTTGCCCAATCACCGCAATCATTGCCACCACAATTGAAAGTGGTAACACGATACGGATGGCAATACGCCAGAGGTTATAAAACAGCTCATTGCTAAAGCCCATCGCTTTGCGCAAATGGCTAATCTTCATAATCCAGCCAGCAAACAATGCATAAACTAGGCAAATCACTAGTCCCCATAACATTAACAAGGTATTAAAAATTTGCTCGACTTGTGGCACAGCCCAAATAGCAATTGCCGCTAGTAAAATGAGCCATTGCATCACAATCGCAAGTTGACGCTGCGCCAATTGCTCTTTGGCAAATTGAATTAATAAGGCAGCAGACATTGTTGCCGCAAAAACCCATACTAACGCTGGAAGCTGTGTTTGAACTGAGAAAAAGCCAAATGCAATCACCGCAAGCAGTTGTGCCACCCAAATCGGCAATACCGCAGTTGTAGCGGCATCTTGCTGCTTCACTGCTGCTAAACTACTCTGCCAATATAAACCGAGGCCTAAACCACTTGCGACCAAAGCAAGTACTGTCGCATTGCCCCACTCCTTAAACTCGACACCCGTCCAATGCCATGCTTGTAAATGGGTTCCCATCACATTGGCAAGTACGAGTGCAGCGAGTACCCCGAGCAGGGTTAAAACGATTAAAAACTGACGAGGAATAAAAGACAGTGCCAATGCCACAACCGCAAAAATCGCAAAAACCACTTGGCTTGAGAGATCTAATCCAAGTTGTTGGCTGGTCACCTGTGTTGCTGTCATCAGCATACTGCCAGCAAAAAATGGGACAAAAACAACCGCCAACCATCCCACAATACGCCATTTTGGTGACGCATCTGCATCACGTGTTAAGCTAGAAAGTGCCTGTAATGCAGTCGTTTGCGAACGTTTAGCTAAAGCAATTTCAAGATAACCGATAGGTAATGCCAATAAAATCATGGTGCCTAACCACAGTAGCCAGAAATCGAATTGACGATCGATCTGGATTCCAACAGTAGGCGCCAATGTGGTAATCATGACAAAAGATAGGCAAAACGCCATCACTGGTGCAAGCCAGCGTGACAGAGTTGTGTCCTGCATAATGCATTCCTTGAAAAATCTTTGAACTCATTGCGCTTTATGGAGTTTGCAATGAAATATTCAATCTATTTTGCCTTTCTCACGCCTGAAAATCAAAACAAAAGATATCGAAAGAAAGAAGCAAATCACCTTACGATGATTTGCTGCGCACGAATTATTATATTATTAAGTAAACCCCTTATGTTCACTCATACCACTCCTTATTATTATTTATCATAAGGGGTCTTTTATTATTGTCTTATTATTATGAGAAGAATCGAGAAAACCAGTTTTTCCCTTTTTTCTTTTCATTTTCCTTAATGATTCCAATCATATTTTCCTTTACAGCGCCCACATAATCTGCATCATCATGGCGGATATGGTTGATTAACCATTTTGATAGTGCTTCATGCAGCTCACTATCAATTTCTTGCCCCAACTCAAAACGTTGACGATAAGTCTCTATCTTTTTGATAAATAAGTCATGTACACGCTTATGTGGTACGCGATATTTATAGTTTGCTTCTTCTTGTAAGCTTTCTTCAAAGGTAAAATGAGACTGGGTATAATCAATGATATTATCCAAAATACCTTTTAATTTTGCCCGATCATCGCCCTCATTTAATTCATCAATTTCATTAATATAATCGAGAATGCGACGATGCTGATCATCAATCACCTCGATTCCTGTATTATATTCGACAGACCATTTCATACCCAGATCGAACCCCAAACCATATTTGATTTATTGAATAAGAATATAATATCGGCAAAGCAATTAAATAAAAACACAGCATTTTTGTCAGATTTTAACTATTTATAAGAAAAATAAATTAAACCCTTGTTTTATATTTATTTTAATATTTTAACCAATCAAAACGCTCAAGTATTTTTTAACCAGTTAGAAAAAATATCTATCTAATTTTATTAGAATAACTAAAAAATAAGAAGGTTTTACTCATAAAAGGTATATCTAATATATATATTATTAATACCTTTTTAAATATTAATACTGGTCTGCTTTAGTTACTCGTTTTAAGGCTGGGTTTTCTGCCTCACGGATTAAACGCTCCACTCGAGTCAAGGCATGCAGAATCGGCTTACCGTGCTGAAATAAAATCATTTCCCCGGCTTGGTATGCTGTCCATGCTTCATTATGCGTTAAAGGCTCCGTTGTAATCACGGCAACCCGATCCTCAGGCGTGGTTACTTGACTAAAGTCGACTTCAACATCGAGATCAATTAAATGGGCTGGTTGAAATGGATATTCGCGGACTAACCAATGCAGTTTGGTTGTGGCATAACTAAATAGCGCCTTGCCATTTGATAAACAGAAATTAAATGTGCCGTGCTCTGCAATCTGCGGAGCAATCCGCTGTAATAGTACAAAGATTTCTTCTAGGCTGGGTTCGGTGTAGCCAAAGGCTTCAACAAATTGATCCAGTAAATAACAAAATGCCAGTTCACTATCAGTATTACCTACTGGCTCGAAACGGCCACTTAACTCAGGTTTAAAATCATGTAAATCGCCATTATGGGCAAAAATCCAATGTCTGCCCCATAACTCACGCAAAAAAGGATGTGAGTTTTCTAAATTGATTTTACCTTGCGTGGCTTTACGAATATGCGCAATCACATTACGAGACTTGATTGGATAGTTGCGGATTAAATCAGCAATAGGAGATTCAACTGCAGATTGATTATCCACAAATAATCGGCAGGCTTTATCTTCAAAAAAAGCGATCCCAAAACCATCACAGTGGTCAGAGGTCACCCCTGCGCGTTGTGAAAACCCACGAAAAGAAAATGTAATATCTGTCGGGGTGGCGCAATTCATTCCTAATAGCTGGCACATATCTTTTAACTATCTAACATCTATGCCTATTGTGCATGAGGGAGAGATACCTTGTAAATCTCAATATGTGCTCACTATTAGATTAAGAATGATAAGGTACTAACGTTGCACCATTTTGTTCATCACAAAAGAAGTGGCAATCTTATTTACTTCAAGGAAAACAAAATAATCCAAACATTTAAAATCTTCATCATAAAATGCTTGTTTTGACAATTTCGACTGCATGCCTAAATAAGTTTGGAAAAGCTTTGGCATACGCTCATCTTGCGGGAAACTATAATCAGGACGCTCGGGCTCAAAGCTACGTTTTGAACGAATATCAATCGTCTGATGCTCACCCAATTGTTGAATCTGACGATGGGTGTAATAAGCACGCGCCAAATTATCTTCTAAATGAATACTAACGCAGCCCATCAAATACTTGGCACGCATCGACCACAGGACTTTAGGGGTCAGGTTCAGCCAGAGCATTGACAGGGCTTTACCTGAACGGAACTTTGGATGAACACAAGTACGTCCAATTTCGAGAATACTGGGTAAATGAGAGAATTGTGGAACGATTTCAAATTCTTGAGCACTATAACTCTGCCCGATTTCATGACCTTGGAACAATTTAAGCCGTGTATAGGCCACAATTTCGCCTGTCCATTTTTCACGTAATACCGCGTGCTCGCAACCGAAATCATATAAATCTTGGTCTAAACCGTCTTCAAAGCGCATCCCAAATTGATGGCTGAATTGTGTCGCTCTAAAGCGTTGTACTTCTTGTAATTCTTTTAAATTATCCACCCATTCAAAACGGAATTGATTTTGAGCTGGTTTGTGGCGTAAAGGTAAAGTCAATGTCTGGCGATATTGATTTAATTTTTCTAGCATAATGAAAGCTCCTTATGACTAGACCTACCTTAAAGCGCTTAAATGACATTGCAATGACTAAAACATGAACAACTCATGACGAAAAAAGAGACCTCTCAAGGTCTCTTTTAAAATCAATAGAGTGAATTAATGTTTGGCGCGGTTGGTAATCAATGTACCGACACCATGATCGGTAAAAATCTCTAATAGGCTTGCATGTGGTACACGGCCATCTACAATATGCGCACTCACTACACCACCTTTAACGGCATCTAATGCACAACCTACTTTAGGAATCATACCGCCATAAATCACACCTGTTTCGATCAGGCGATCAACTTCTTGTGTGCTTAGACCAGTCAATAGATTTTTATTTTCGTCCAATACCCCTGTGATATTGGTCAGCAAAATCAACTTCTCTGCACCTAATGCTTCTGCAACTTTACCCGCCACAAGATCCGCATTGATGTTATAAGTATTGCCTTCTTCATCCACACCCAATGGTGCAATCACGGGGATAAAATCGCTTTGGGTAAACATTTCCAGCACATCAGTTTTTACGCCAGTGACTTCACCGACCATACCCAAATCAATTTGTGAAATCGAACCGTCTGCTTCCTGTTTTTCCATCAGCAATTTGCGTGCACGCAGTAAATTGCCATCTTTACCCGTTAAACCAATGGCGCGGCCACCATGCTTATTGATTAGATTTACGATCGATTTATTGACGCTACCACCCAACACCATCTCAACCACCTCCATGGTGGCTTGATCAGTCACCCGCATCCCATCAATACGATCAGATTCTTGTCCAAGGCGTTTCAACAGTGAATCCACTTGTGGACCACCACCATGCACCACAATCGGGTTTAAACCAACGGTTTTTAACAACACAATGTCACGGGCAAATGAACTTTCCAACTCTGGATCCGTCATCGCATTACCACCATATTTTACAACCAGCGTTTTTCCTGCAAAACGTTGGATATACGGCAAAGCTTCGATCAAAATTTTTGCTTTATCAATGCCGATATGCTCATGTGGCATGCGTCTCTCCTTATTAAGCCAGTGCGAGTTCTTGTGCAATCTGCGGATATTGCGTTTGCAACATAGAAACAAAGGTCTGACGAATTTCAATTAATCGGGTTTGATTATCTGCATCAAACCGCACGGTAAAATATTCGCCAGTATTTGATGCTCGAATAATGCCAAATCCATCGTCAAAATCAAGTCTTACACCATCAATTTTACTTAAACGCGCGCCCAAACGGTGACTTAAAATTTCAATATCATTTAAAACCTGTTGTGGATTGACATCATGGGTACTGATATAGGTGTCTTCAGTACAGTAGCGTTCTGGGTAAGCCTCCAATAATTCAGATAGGTTGGCTGCGCTAGATTGGGTCAGGTACTCCATCACTCTCAATGCGGCATATAGCCCATCGTCATAGCCAAAACCACGACCATCATTAAACACATAATGGCCAGCATACTCACCACCAAAGACCGCTGTCCCTTGAGATTGAGACAGATAAGCACGTAAGAAACTACTGCCTGTACGAATCATTTTGGCTTGCCCAGCTAATCGCTGTACCGTATCTGCCACCATACTTGAGCATTTCACATCAAATACAATTTCTTTGTGTGGATGCTGTTGCAAACAAATCTGGGCAAATAACGACAATAAGCGATCAGGGCTGATGATATGTGCATTCTCGTCCAGTAAAACCACACGATCACCATCACCATCTAAAGCAATCCCAAGATCGGCTTTTTCAGCCACGATAGCAGCTTGTAACTTGCTTAAATGCTCAGCATGGGAGGGATCTGGGGCATGGTCTGGAAAATGACCATTGGCATCACAACGTAAAGCAATCACCGTACAACCT
Organism: Acinetobacter gyllenbergii CIP 110306 = MTCC 11365; assembly: GCF_000413855.1. Classification (GTDB taxonomy): domain Bacteria; phylum Pseudomonadota; class Gammaproteobacteria; order Pseudomonadales; family Moraxellaceae; genus Acinetobacter; species Acinetobacter gyllenbergii. Next base: position 162,317 of record NZ_ATGG01000061.1, read on the forward strand.
AATTTTTCTAAAACCAATTTGGCACACCGCCCTGCCGAACCATTTAATCCATCTAGAACCACTTTTAAAGGACGTGCTAACTGAATATCGGTCAATAATGATTGCTGATATTGCAAACAGTATTTAGAAATAATCTGATGTGTCAAATTTTCTGAAAGCAGTGAATCATTTCGATGTATTAACGAAATCTGTGCAAATTGCCCAACTTGCTGAATAACTTCAGGTGTAGGTGGTTCTCCTTTTAGAATCCATTTAATTCCATTATCAGACTTTGGATTATGGCTTGCGGTCACCATAATCCCATTGCCACCAAAATCACGAGCAATGTAATACATCATTGGCGATGAACAACAGCCAATATTAATGACCTTTAATCCTTGCTGTTCAAAGATTTGTTGAATGATATGAGCATAAGCTGGGCTGGTTAAACGTGCGTCATAACCAATCACCACATGTGTCTGTTCAGCATTTTTATATTGTGCAGCTAAAGCATAGGCAATCGAGCTAATAATATTTGGTGTTAAATTACTTAGCTTTCCGCGAATATCATAAGCACGGAAAATACTCAGCGGAAATGTATGTTGTATATTCACTATAAGCCCCTATTTTTATAATCTTATGATCCATAAAAAAAGCAGAAACTATTAAGAAATTAATTAACCCTTATTCAGCAAAATTAAAATAATGAATCAGCTGCTTTGTAATATATATCGAGGCAACAATCAATATGAAAAATGCAACGTTTTTCAGCAAAACATTGCATTTAAAGTGATAATTACTGAAAAGTTTATTGTTTTCCAGTGTGTCCAAAGCCACCCGCACCACGCTCAGTCGCAACAAATTCGCTCACTTGTTCGAACTCTGCCTGTACCACTGGAACCAAGACATATTGCGCTAAACGCTCACCTGGTTCTAAACGGAAGCTATTTTGTCCACGGTTCCAAACTGACACCATGAGCTCTCCCTGATAATCAGAATCAATCAAACCCACCAAGTTACCTAACACAATCCCATGTTTATGACCGAGACCTGAGCGCGGTAAAATCAAACCCGCAAAGTTTGGATCTTCGATATAAATCGCCAAGCCAGTTTTCACTAAAACGGTTTCACCCGCAGCAATCTCAATTGCCTCATCGAGACAAGCACGTAAATCTAAACCTGCAGAACCTGTGGTTGCATAAGAAGGCAAAGCCCACTCTTGACCTAAACGGGCATCTAATACTTTAACTTGAACTTTCATTAAAATTTCCTACTCACAATTTCTTAACGTTTCAACAATGCTTTTAAATTGGCAAGGTATTGCTGAGCTTGTTCTTTTGGATCGACATTCGGCGCCAGTTTCTTTTTACGGCCATGCCACTCCAGATCATCTTGCGGCATTTCATCCAAGAAGCGGCTTGGCGTCATTTGACGCATTTGCCCGCCATTCTTACGTTGCTCTGCCAAAGTCAGGGTCAAACCTTGACGCGCACGAGTAATGCCTACATACATCAAACGGCGTTCTTCTTCGATGGTTTCCGATGCAATCGAATTCTTATGTGGCAAGAGCTCTTCTTCTAGGCCAATCATATACACATAAGGAAACTCCAAACCTTTGGCGGCATGCAAGGTTAGTAAATTCACTTTATCGGTGTCTTCTTCTTCCTGTTGCTGCTCAAGCATATCTAGCAGTACCAATTTGCGAATCACACTTTCAATATTTTTCTCATCGACATCATCGGTACGATTCAATAAATTTTGAATACTGCTATATAAACTTTCGACACTGTCGAGCTTGGTTTTCTCTTGCGCAGGAGTCGCTGCCTGCTCACGGATATAGTCGATATAACCAGCTTCGTTGATCATCTGACGCACTTTCGGCATCGGCTCATCATCATCAAGCAATTCACGGGTGAAGGTCGCGATAAAATCAGCGAACTCATGTAATTGTGTTGCTGCTTTTTTCGGTAACACCATACTTAAACGTTGGTCTGACGATGCCGTCAATAAAGACAAGGTGTTTTCTTGGGCAAATAAACCGAGTTTCTCTAACGTGACTGGGCCAATGGCACGCTTAGGCGTATTGATAATACGTAAGAAAGCACTGTCATCTTCTGGGTTAATGATGAGACGTAAATAGCTCATCACATCCTTAATTTCAGCACGTGCGAAGAAGGATTGACCACCTGACAACTTATACGGAATTTGCATCTGACGCAGTTGGGTTTCAATCACACGCGCTTGGAAATTACCACGGTACAACACCGCATAATCTTTCCAGTTTTTACCATTCATCAGCTTATGCGTGATCAAGTCTTTCACCACACGTTCCGCTTCATCATCATCATTCAAACAGGTAATGACACGAATGGTTTCACCGTGACCTTTATCACTCCACAATTTCTTATCGAAAATATGCGGATTATTTTCAATCACAGCATTCGCCGCTTTTAAGATACGACTGGTCGAGCGATAGTTCTGTTCCAGCTTAATCACTTTGAGATTATGAAAATCGTCTTTTAACAAAGCCATATTTTCAGGCTTTGCACCACGCCAAGCATAGATGGATTGGTCATCATCACCTACAGCGGTAAACTGCCCCATCACCCCAACCAACAGCTTCACTAAGGTATATTGTGCTGTGTTGGTATCTTGATATTCATCCACCAATAAATAACGAACACGGTTCTGCCATTTGTCACGCACTTCTGCATTTTCCTGAAGCAAACGCGTTGGCATCACGATCAAGTCATCAAAGTCTACGGCGTTATAGGCACGTAAGTTACGCTCATAGAGTTGATATAGGTGGGCAAACTGAACATCTTCAACCGTTTCACAAGTTGAGTGAGCTTGTTCGGGGACAATCAGATCATTTTTCCAGTCTGAAATTTTCTTCATCGCCTTGGCAAGAAGTTCTTTGCTCTCAGCACCCGATAAATTGTCACGCTGCATCAAATCCATCAAGATTCGTTTACAGTCATCAGCATCTAAAATCGAAAAATTGTTTTTAAGCGGTAAATGTTTTAATTCGAGGCGGAGTAAATTTAAACCAAAAGTATGGAAAGTAGAGACCGATAGCCCTTTTGCCTCTTCGCGTGACAGCAGTTTTCCGACACGCTCTTTCATTTCACGTGCCGCTTTATTGGTAAAGGTCATTGCTGTAATACGATAGGCAGGAATACCACACTGCTGCACTAAAAAGGCAACTTTTCGGGTAATTACAGAGGTTTTGCCTGAACCTGCACCTGCAAGCACCAACAATGGTCCCTGAACATATTTCATGGCCTCAAGTTGCTTGTCATTAAGTTGACTGGCAGATGACATGGTTTATACCTCTCTCGTTTCCGAGCCTAATTTTTCGAGCACAATTATAGACATCTCTGTTTTAGAATCCCAATAGTAAATCTAGGGATATGTATAAATTATGATGCCTTATCCAAATAACACGCCGTAGCTTGTCGCCTATTTTGATCTGCAATAAAAAAACCACCCGAAGGTGGCTTTTTTGAAATCAGTAAAAATTACTGTTTAGCATAAATGCTGATTTCTACACGGCGGTTTTGCTCTTTACCAGCAGCAGTCGCGTTTGAAGCGATTGGGTTCGCTGAACCTAAACCTTGTGCATCGATACGGCTACCAGAAATACCTTGACCAGCTAAGTAGTTCTTCACTGATTGAGCACGTGCTTGAGATAATGGGATATTGATTGAATCATTACCTGTGTTATCTGTATAACCTGTTACTAAGATCGCACTCTTGTTATCTTCACCTAAAGTTTGCGCTACTTTGTTTAAAGTACCGTAGAAGTTAGGTTTGATGTTTGATTTGTTAGTATCAAACGTAATGCTACCTGGCATGATTAATTGAACCGAACCATCTGGGTTACGACCAACTTCTACACCAGTACCTGCCATTTGTTCACGTAATTTTTTCTCTTTGTTATCGAGATATAAACCACCAGCTGCACCAAGTACCGCACCAATTGCTGCAGCACGGTTGTTTTGCTTACTTGTATTTGCGTTACCCTTAGATACACCGTAACCTGCTGCTGCACCAATTAACGCACCTAAAGCAGATTTATCGTATTCAACGCCACCGATGTTATTACCAGTCGTTTGGCAACCAGAAAGTACCAATCCAGCCCCTACGAGTGTTGAAATTACTAATGCACGCATTGCGTTGCTCCTGTCTATGTATTTTGTTGTCTGGACAAATGATGAATGAGAAAATGGCGCTAGACCATTGATTTTTTGTTAATAATAAACACTTTATTAGTAGTTTTGTAATATTTTGATGCATTTTACTTGATCACGCCAACACAATTTCTTCATTGTTATACTTCTCTCAGAATAAAACCATAGTGAGACTCACATCACAAAATAAAAGTGCGCAATTTACAAGCAAACTTGACAATATAGTCTCTATCTCTTACCAATAAAAACCAATCTACGCATTTGAATCTATAAAAAATGTCAATATCTGAAAATATACAGTTGTATTTCAACATCTGTTGTTTATAGTTGGAACATCTCTTTTTTCAAACATATGCACTCAAGGTTCGATTTATGGCTACCGCTAATAAAAAAGCATCCCTATTGCAAAAAGTCAGTAAAGGATTAACCGTTAGTTCAGTGATTACAGGCAGCACCTTTTTTCATGGTCCACCCGTACTGGCACTCGGTCTCACTAAATTATTTAAAAAATCAACCAAAGTAGATGAAACCAATATTCAAATTACTAACAGTTGGTTAGGGGTAAACAACTGGTTAATTGACAATGTCCTGCCAAATTTACAATGGGACATTAGTATTGATGAACAACTTGATCTGAATTTGCAGGGACGATACCTGATGATGTGTAATCATCAAAGTTGGGTCGATACGACGGTGAATCAATATTTTGGTTTAACCCGTATGCCCCTCACCCGTTTCTTTACCAAGTGGGAACTTATTTTTATTCCTTTTGTGGGGCAAGCCTTTAAAATTTTGGGCTTCCCAATGATGAAACGGCATAGCAAAGAACAAATTGCCAAAAATCCAGAGCTGAAATCACGTGATATGCTGGAAGCGCGTAAAGCCTGTGAACAGTTGCTGAGTCAACCGTTTACCTTATTAAATTATTTAGAAGGCACCCGCTTTACTGCTGAAAAACATGCTGCACAGCAATCCCCATTTCAGAATTTACTCAAACCTAAAGCAGGTGGCCTCGCTTTAGCACTCAATATTCTGGGGGATCAAATTGATGCCTTGGTGGATATGACCATTGTCTATCCTGATGGTGCACCTGGTTATGGTGAGTTTTGGTTGGGAGATGTCTCTCGTATCGCCGTCGATTTACGCAAAATAGAAATTCCAGACTGGGTACTCGGCGGTAATTATGAAGATGACCCTGCCTATCGTGAACGTTTCCAAAAATGGGTTGATCAAATCTGGACTGAAAAAGACCAGCTGATTTCACAAATGAAAGCAAAATATAATTAATATTCTCATTAGGAATTGAGTAAAGACATGACCCAACAGGACTCAGGACAAAACTCTAAATATAACTATGTCAATCCGAACAGTGTGTTTTTCAAGCTGTTCCTCGTCTATGACATTTTCATGGTGTTTATTATTGTTTTTAACTTGTTCTGCTTAGGTATGAACTTTTTCCTGATGAGTAATATCGGGGCATGGTTTTTCAACTTTATTCATCTCTCCAGTGTGCTGGATTTTTATCGCACCCATTTACACCCTTGGGTGATTACCACTGAAGCATGGTTCATTATCTTTTTGATTGTTGAACTGGTTGTGCGTTGGATTATTTCGATTGCACAAAAGCATCATGCCCGTTGGTGGTTTTTCCCCTTTATTCACTGGTATGAAATCTTAGCCATTATTCCACATTTACGTTTTTTACGTTTATTCCGTGCAGGAATCATCGCTTATCGACTCCATGAACTCGGTTATAAAGTTGTCCCCGATGGCATTCGTATCAAAGCTCTATTCTATTATCGTGTGGTGATGGAAGAGCTGTCTGATCGTGTGGTCATTACGGTGATTGATGGCATTCGACACGAATTACAAACCAGCTCTAGCCATAAAAAAATTATTCATGATCTGGTCGATCATCATCGACAACTCTTTACCGTGACACTGAGCTCAATGTTACAAGAGTCCTTGGCGACCGCATTACAACAACAGCAACCCGTGATCACTCAAAAAGTCGGTATTATTGTCAATCAAGCCATTGAAGATACCCCTGAGCTCACCCAATTGTTGCGCCTGATCCCGATTGTGGGTGGACGTATCGAACAACAAATACAAAGTATCGGACAACGCTTAGGTGAAAACATCAGTGCAGGTTTAATTGAACCATTTACTTCTGGTTCAGCACAAAGACCGAATGAAAATTATCAATATATTGCACAACAGGTCAGTGAGCTAAATATTGACAATCACTACCTAGAAGAATTGGTCGAATCCGTCGTATTTGAAAGCCTTGAAGCGATTCGTAAACAGGTCAAAGTCAAACAATGGCAGCAAACTTTGCAAGAATCTGATCAATTGGATAAAAAAGCAGAATGATTACAAGAAAAATTACCAATCAAGCTAGAGAATTCGTGTAATTTGTTCTAGCATTTGCTTTTATTTACAACACGCTTCAACACAATAGAGCGCTTAAAAAGCCCTGAAGGATAAATTATGGCTGATATACGGATTACGGGCAGAATGGTGAATTTTAGTCGTCTGACTTTTGACACTAATGACCATAATGCAATCCGACAGCAACTGAGTAGTACACTGAATGAAGGTTCTTATGTTGGTACACTCGTCATTATTGACAGTACCGTAGAACAAGAGCTGATTGCGTTAATTCAGCTTTTAATTGATTTAGGTTTACAACCGATGGCCGTCATTGATGGCATTTTGGGTGATGAAGCTCGGGCGATTCAATTCCCTGTTCTACCTGCCGATCAGCCCTTACAGCGCATCAAGGCATCTAAAGAACAAGTGGTTGATCATGCTCCTGTAAAAACAGCGGATAATGCTGCAATACAAACACCACAAAAAAACACATCGAATGCATATATCACCTCTTATCATGATGAGATTTTGCGGACAGGCCAATGTTTGGTCCAAGATCAAGGCGATATTATCCTAAATGCGGGCATGAATAGTGGATCAGAAGTGATTGCATCTGGAAATATTCACATTTATGGCAATGCTCGTGGTAGAGTCATTGCAGGTGCAGGTGGGCAAGCTGCAGCACGTATTTTCTGTCACTCTTTAGAAGCAGAATTAATCTCGATTGCAGGAACCTATTGTGTAGCAGATGATATTCCCAAAGATATGATCAAAAAGCCTGTACATATTTATTTAAATAACAAGCAAGAACTTGAATTTGAAGCCTTGCAGTTTTAATTTATTGAATTGAGTTTTAAAGCACCAAATAAGCCCTTTTAGGGGCGTATGACCATAAATAGGAGTGGATTCGGTGGCCAAAATTGTTGTCGTAACGTCAGGCAAAGGTGGTGTAGGTAAAACTACAACAAGCGCATCTTTTGCAACAGGTTTAGCCCTACGTGGTCATAAAACTGTTGTGATTGATTTCGATGTAGGTTTACGTAATCTAGATTTGATCATGGGCTGCGAACGCCGCGTTGTTTATGATTTCGTCAATGTCATTAATAATGAAGCACGCTTACAACAAGCGCTGATCCGTGATAAAGATATTGAAAACTTGTACATTCTCCCTGCATCACAAACCCGTGATAAAGATGCCTTGAGCGATGAAGGTGTTGCACGTGTGATTGATGAACTTTCTCAAGAGTTCGATTACATCATCTGTGACTCACCAGCCGGTATTGAGCGCGGTGCGATTTTAGCAATGTATCATGCTGATGAAGCCATCATTGTTACCAACCCTGAAATCTCATCGGTTCGTGACTCAGACCGTATTATTGGCATGCTTGATAGCAAGACCAAGAAAGTTGAACAAAACGAAGGTCGTATTCGTAAGCATCTATGTATCACGCGTTTCAACCCTGAACGTGCTGATCGTCAAGAAATGCTTACGATTGACGATATTTCGAAAGATATTTTACGAGTGCCGACATTGGGCGTCATTCCTGAGTGTCCAAGCGTGCTTCAAGCATCAAACGAAGGTAAGCCAGTGATTCTGTATGCAGAAGAAAAAGCGGGTCAAGCCTATGATGACTTAGTGGCTCGCTTCCTTGGTGAAGACCGTCCTTATCGACACATTGCAGTACAGCCAAAAGGTTGGTTAGCTAGACTATTTGGAGCGTAATTATGGCAGGATTCTGGAGTAAACTTTTTAGCAGTGATGAAAAACCATCAAGTGCACAAACTGCCAAAGATCGTTTAAAGGTGATTGTTGCCTCTGAACAAGGTTTAGGTCGTCGCCTAGGCCAAGACAAAATCGACCAAATGAAAAAAGAAATCATGCAGGTGGTGAGTCGTTATGTTCGTGGTGTGGATGAACAGCATATTCAAATGCAAGTTCGTTCAGAAGCAAATATCGAAATGTTAGAAATGAATATCAATTTACCTGAAGATCGATAGCAGTTTTTTCATTAGCGATTTTTCGCAAATAAAGGCAAAATACGCGAGTGGAATTGGAAAGCATGGCTTTCCCCCACTTCAAGGATTTTGCCTTTATTATTTTATAAGACTGAGGAGATTGTCATGGCATTATCACAGCCAGCAACTTTCAATGAAGAATGGTCAGATGAGCGTGTGTTTGCCTACCTTAACCAACTTCCTCCAACTGGCGTAAATGCTGACTTTCATGTGCTTTATCATGCATTCAAACATATGCGCCCAAATGACTATGAGCGCTTGATTACCCAGTTTTTGGCAGATGGTCGTGACTTGAATGCAACCAACCCTGAAGGACAGCGCATTCATGATGTGATTGCTCAATTCCCACGTCAAAAAGATGGCTTCTTAGAAGTTTTAGCAAAATTTGCTTAATCGCTTCTTCAATAAAGCCACTAAATACCCATAAAAAAGCCTCTATCAATAGAGGCTTTTTTTAGCAGATAATTTCTAAACCAGAATATCCCGCTTACCATTGGCACCCATTGAGCTGACAATGCCATTCTCTTCCATTTGGTCGATAATGCGCGCCGCACGGTTATAACCTAAGCTAAATTTACGTTGTAGCGATGAGGTCGATGCTTTACGTGTCTCTAAAACGAACGATACACATTGATCGTACAGCGCATCACGACTTGGATCACCATCCCCATCTTCAAAACCACGTGAGCTTGGCTCTTCATCAAATGGCGTCAGGATTTCATCAACATAATCCGGCTCACCACGTTCACGCCAAGCATCACAAATACGGTTCACTTCATCATCGCTAATAAAGGCACCATGCACACGCTCAGGCTCGATTTTACCAGGCCCTAAGAACAACATATCACCATGACCGAGCAAGTCTTCTGCGCCACCTGCATCAAGGATTGTACGTGAGTCAATTTTACTGTTTACGCGCAATGCAACACGGGTTGGAATATTGGCTTTAATCAAACCTGTAATCACGTCAACCGAAGGACGTTGTGTTGCAAGCAGTAAGTGAATCCCTGCGGCACGCGATTTCTGTGCCAAACGGGTAATCATTTCTTCCGCTTTTTTACCGACCTGCATGATCATGTCAGCAAACTCATCCGCAACAATCACAATCGACGGTAACGGCGTCAAACGCGGTGCACGCTCACCGACAACCGAATCACTGGCTTTCCATGTTGGATCAATAAGGTCTTCACCATTGGCAATCGCTTCTTCGACCTTACGGTTATAGTCGCTCAACTTACGAATTTTCAAGAAGGACATCAATTTATAACGGCGTTCCATCTCATTGACACACCAGTTTAAAGCACTGACCGCATCTTTCATGTCAGTGACCACAGGCGTTAATAAGTGTGGAATATCATTATAGTTGGCTAATTCAAGCTGCTTCGGATCGATCAGAATCAAACGTAACTGGTCGGGTGTGTACTTCAATAACATCGAAAGGATCATCGAGTTGACTGCAACCGACTTACCAGAACCTGTGGTCCCCGCAACCAGCATATGTGGCGCTTTACCGAGGTCAGTAATGACAGGATTACCTGAGATATCTTTACCCATCGCCATAGAGAGCAAACCCGCAGGGTCTTCAAAAGCTGGCGTTTTCAATAACTCAATCAAGCGTACCATTTCACGGCTACTATTCGGCACTTCAATTCCGATATATGGTTTTCCTGCAATCACTTCAACCACACGGACAGATGCCATCGACATTGAACGTGCTAGATCGCGTGAAATGTTGGTCACTTTAGAGGCTTTTACACCTGGTGCAAGATCCAGTTCAAAGCGTGTTACGACGGGTCCTGGCTGGGCTTCGACCACCTGAGCCTTCACATTAAACTCTTGTAGTTTAATCTCTAAAAGCTCAGAAAGACGTGCGAGTTGCTCAGCGGTAAAATTGACCTTTTTGTTTGGATCAACTTCATCCAGCAATTCCAGACCTGGTAAAGTCGGTAGATCACGGCGTTTTTGCGCAACTTGCATGGCACGTGACATCGGACGACCAAATGCATCTGTTAACGGCGCATCCAGATCAAAATCATCTTCAATATCTAAATCCACATCTGGATCAGCTTTACCTGCCGTTTCTTGCCATGCTTCGAGGAAGGCTTCTTTAGACAGGGTTTCTTTCGGCGCCGCTGAAACCTCAATCGGTGCTTTTACAAAAGCAGAGGATTGCGCATAACTTGTGCTTCGAGCAGGCACTTGTTTAGGCTCTTCTTCAACCATAAGATCGCTAAAATCGTCTGCTTGCTGCCCAGTGATGCGATGAACATCCTCTTGGATAGGATGTATTACATTTTGAATCGGTGCAGTCTCAGGCTGTACAGCTGCTGGTCTTGCAGATTCATTAATCAATGCTTCGATATCTGCTTCAAATTCGACCTCAGTAACCTGAGGGGCAGGATGTGCCTGAGGCTCTTGGGTAAATGGGGTATGTAAGTCTGTCGCCGTCTTACTATTTGGAACAGCAGCCAATAACTCATCAAAGATTTGGTCATCATTCCAATCTAAATTACTGTGGTTGGTCGTCTGCGTTGCAACATGTGCAGTAGGCGCTGCATAGGGATGAGCCGCATTGGCAGAATCATCCGCCGCTCTTAATAAGGCATCAATCTCTTGCTTATGACTCGCATCATCGCGTTGCAATGCACGCCACACTTCACCAGTTTGCACCAAACGCTGGCTTTCATTTTCAAATTGATGCGCGCGCTGTAAGGTTTGCTCAAAATCTTCAAGTTGTTCCGCTGGTGCGGGTTGAGTACTTTGTTGCTGTTCTTTCGCAACCACATCAGCGAACAGTTTTTCTGCCATCAACTGATGATGTGAATCATCAATTTTAATCAGTTTTGCCTGAACCTGATTGACTTTAGCTTCTTCGGTTTCAGACGTTGGTTCAGACGCTTTTTGGGTTTTATTCTTAATTGCTGGTGTATCAGCGGCTGCCAATTGCTCAGTCAGGTCATACGCAGACTCATGCTGAGGTACATTTTTATAAAATAAATCTTGTAAATAAGCAGGCGTATTTTTCAATGTAGCCCAAGTCTTGTTCCACTGAATCCCAAAAGCTAAGGTCAGTAATAAGATACTGAATGCAAGTAGGAACAAGGTTGCGCCATAAATGGTCAGTAATTGCGATAAGCTCTGTCCCAATTCATAACCAATGATTCCTCCAGCCGCATTGTCCAAGGTATCTGCTGGTGTATTCCAGTGCAGATACAAGAGGCTGGAAATGGACAGGATCAAGAAAAACTGGGCAGCATAACGAAATGGACGGTTAAGAAAGCTTCTTGGCCACCAGACTTGAATGGCTTCAATAAACAAAAATAAAGGAATCAGCAAGCTTGCCCATCCCAAGAAACCGAACAGTAAATCTGCGATCCAAGCGCCTGCTACACCGCTGGCGTTTGAAACCTGCTGGGTATCACTGGAAATGTGCATCCAACCCGGATCAAACGGTGTATAGGTTACTGTGGCAAGAAATAAATAAATGCCAAAAGAAATCAAAAATAATGTCATTAAAAAGCGTTGTGCATAAACACTTGACACCGCAGTCATATACAGTCCTGTAACCCGATTCGTTATTTGTTGGTATCTTTTAAGGTCTAAATTACCTTAATCAATAAGTTTTATATTATGCACTCGTTCTTACAAAAAAGATGCACGATTGTTTACTGTTGTTGTTAACATCCTGCTCGGATATAGCTCAATTCGATTGAGTTAATCAATATTATCCCGATGGATTTAAACCACTCCGCTCTGGATTCACGTATAATTTTAGCAGTTTTGATATAAAAAGGATGTTCTTTAATGAGCGCTCGTCACTCACGGTTAATTATTTTGGGTTCTGGTCCTGCAGGCTATAGCGCAGCAGTCTATGCTGCACGTGCTAACCTCAAGCCAACACTGATTGCGGGTTTGCAATTAGGTGGTCAATTAACAACGACCACTGAAGTTGACAACTGGCCAGGTGACCCAGAAGGATTAACTGGTCCTGTACTTATGGAACGTATGCAAGCTCATGCAGAACGTTTCGGTACAGAAATCGTCTACGATCATATCAATGAAGTAGATCTTAAAACTCGTCCATTCGTACTCAAAGGCGATATGGAAGAGTACACGTGTGATGCGTTGATTATTGCAACAGGTGCAACTGCACAATACCTAGGTCTTGAATCTGAAGCTGCGTTTATGGGCCAAGGTGTAAGCGCATGTGCAACCTGTGATGGTTTCTTCTATAAGAACCAAAATGTCATGGTGGTGGGTGGTGGTAACACTGCAGTTGAAGAAGCACTTTATCTTTCTAATATTGCAGCGCATGTGACCCTTGTTCACCGTCGTGACAGCTTACGTTCTGAAAAGATTTTGCAAGATCATCTTTTTGCCAAAGAAAAAGAAGGCAAAATCAGTATTATCTGGAACCATCAAGTGGATGAAGTCTTGGGTGATAAAACTGGTGTAACTGCAGTTCGTATCCAATCAACACAAGATGCAAGCACTCAAGACATTCAAGTTCAAGGCTTGTTTGTTGCAATCGGACATAAGCCAAATACAGGCATGTTTGATGGTCAATTGAATCTACGTGATGGCTATATCCAAGTGCATAGTGGCACTGCGGGCAACGCCACTGCTGCCTCTGTAGAAGGTGTATTTGCTGCAGGTGATGTCGCAGATAGTATCTACCGCCAAGCCATTACTTCAGCAGGTTCAGGCTGTATGGCAGCCTTAGATGCAGAGAAATATCTCGATAATTTAAACTAATTAGGCCAATATTAAGAAACCACCAATCTTTGGTGGTTTTTTTTTGCCAGTATCCATACAATCAAAAAAATGACGACTTTTTAAACACATCAACGATCAGTCTATAGGATATTTCAATGACAACGACCTGGACGAATGGCTACCAAACAGAAGTAAATTATACCTACGGTTATTATCGAGACCTCAGCCCGAATTTCCAAAAGTTTTGCTTACTTTTAAATGGTATCGATAGTCCCGACTTTCAGGAAAATCACCATCATTGCGAACTTGGTTTTGGACAAGGTGTGAGTATCAATATTCATGCGACCTGTAATGAAGCGGCATTTTACGGGACGGATTTTAACCCTGCCCATGCCGCACATGCCAATCAACTGGCTGAACAGAGTCAGACCGAACATTATTTCTATGATGACAGTTTTGAAGAGTTGTTGAATCGTTCTGACCTCCCCATGTTTGACTCCATCAGTCTGCATGGTATCTGGAGCTGGATTAGTTATGAAAATCAGTACATTATTCTCAAATTTATCCGAAAATTCCTAAAACCCAACGGGATTGTCTATATCAGCTATAACTGCGTTACTGGTTGGGCAGCCAATATGCCAATTCGTGAGTTGTTCCATAGCCACTTTAAATTCAACAGTAAAAGTACCAATCCACTGCAAAAGGTCAATGAGGCCCTCACCTTCAGTGAAGATCTACTTAAACAGAATCCAATTTTTGCGCAACGTAATCCCAATGCCGTACAAAAAGTCGCTGATTTAAAACAGCAAAATCCGAATTATTTGATTCACGAATATCTGAATCAAGATTGGCAATGTTTTTCTTTCCAGCAAATTGTCCGTATTCTGGATGAAATCAAGTTATCCTATGCGGGTTCTACCGATTTAAGTACTCATCTCGATAACATTAATTTTTCAGAACAGCATCAAGCTTTTTTGAATGAAATTGAACACCCTATTTTTAAAGAACAATGTCGCGACTATTTTGCCAACACTCAATTTAGACGTGATTTGTTTATTCGAGGTAAAAACACCCTTACCCCTCTACAAGTACAAGAACGGCTACGTAAAACTGCTTTTGTATTGCTCACCGCCAAAGAGCAACTCCCCACCAATATCAGTGGGCTGTTAGGCACCTTCAATTTAATTGAGGAAATCTACCAACCGATTGGTGATCAGTTCGCACAGGAAAACTATCAGGCACTGACCGTTGCTGAACTTGAACAAAGCTTACCGACATTAAGCTATGCAAAAATCCTCAATGCCCTGGTGATTTTATCGCATTTAGGCTTGGCACAACCTTGCCAAAGCTTGGAACCCAAACAACAGACACTAGAGCAATGTCAGCGCCTGAACCATTATTTACTCAAACAAGCCAGTTTTCATCAGAACTATAACGTGCTGATCAGCCCAATTACCGGTATTGGCATCCCGACGGAACATTTCCATCAATTGTTCTATCGCGCACATTTTATTGAGGGTTTAGAGTCAGCAAGTGAATTTGCACAATATGTACAAGATGCAATCAGCCAACTCAATTGGTTGGTCTTAGATAAAGATGGCAAAACCGTCTCTGACCAAGAAAAAAGTCTTGAAATTATTCAAGGTAAAGCACAAATTTTCTTGGACAGCAAAAAACTACAGATTGCGAAACAGCTGCGCTTATTTAGTTAAAGCTGTTTTGGGAATGGCAACGACAAAGATTGCCATTCCCGATAACTTCAGTTAGCTTAGAATGAGTCTGATTGATTTCTTCCACTATGCAACAACTCCCACCCTCACACTATATTTTTCCCAATCCAATCGAAGCCGATCCTGAAGGACAAGGATTTATCTGTATTGGCGCCGACCTTCACCCTTCTACCTTATTCGAAGCCTATACGCATGGATTATTTCCATGGTTCAATGAAGATGAACCGATTTGTTGGTGGAGTCCTGAACCCCGTTGCATTATCGAACCTCATGCCTACAAACCGAGTAAATCCTTGCTTCGGAATATGAAGAAACATGATTATCGAATTACCATTAACCATGCCTTTGAAGATGTGATTCGTTCTTGTTCATTGCCTCGAAGCTATGCCAATGAAACATGGATCAGTGAAGATATCATCGAAGGCTATTGTGCATTATTCCAAGCAGGATATGCGTACAGTGTTGAAGTCTGGCAGCAGGATAAATTGGTTGGCGGACTCTATGGTGTCAGTATTGGTAAAGGCTGCTTTGGGGAGTCGATGTTTAGTACCGAAACTGATGTTTCTAAGATGGCTTTTTATACCCTAATGCTGATTGGACAGGAAAATCAGTTGCCATGGATTGACTGTCAATTGGTCAATGATCATCTTTTAAGCCTTGGTGCACGTACACTTTCTCGCCAAGACTATCTTAAATCGTTACAAGATGTAATTATTGCCCCCTCTATCAATTGGAAAAGTTATCAAGAACGTGTATTTTCAAGTAAAACAATAGCAGTTTTTGCAAAATTAGACGGTTAACGGATTAGCACCTTGGAGGGACAGATTAATGAAATCATATCAACCCAAGTCCCTTTTAAATGACTTACAGTACTATATTACGCCGCCACACGATTGTAGTTATCTTGATAACAAATCGGCACGGATGGTGTTTTTAGATCCAATTCACCGTATTGATGTGGTGACCTTGTCAGAACTTTCTCGTGTCGGGTTTCGTCGTAGTGGCGATTTTGTCTACCGCCCTGAATGTCATCTGTGTCGCCAGTGTTTATCCTGTCGTGTTCCTGTTCAAGAATTTAAAATGAACAGCAGCCAAAAAAAGGCATGGAAACGCAATCAAGATTTGCAAATGAGTATTTTGCCAACATCGCAAGCGACTCAGCAGCATTATGATCTGTACGAACGTTATATCAATGAACGTCATGCAGATGGCGATATGTACCCAGCCAGCCTAGACCAGTTTGAAAAATTTCTGGTGCATAGCTGCACAGAAAGCTTCTTTATCGAATTATGGAAAGATCAAAAACTGATTGCTGTTTCAACCTGTGATTTGATGGATGATGGTCTTTCAGCAGTCTATACCTTCTTTGATCCAGATGAACAACGTCGCTCACTCGGCGTTTTTGCCATTCTCAAACAAATCGAGTATGTACGTACCCTAAATCTAGACTATCTTTACCTCGGTTATTGGGTACCACATTCATCCAAAATGAATTATAAATCGCAATATACGCCACTGGAATTATTGCTCGATGGACAATGGCGTCGCCTCAATCGCCCACTTTCAGACCATGAAATCCATCAGCTCGGCAATTCATTGATGAGTACACTGCCTTCCGAGTGGAACAATTTAATTATTAAATAACGCTGCAAAATCATCTGTGCATGTCTTGACCATAATCACGGCATGCTCTCTTGAGCCATCAGGGTTTGGATAATAATTCTTGCGTAAGTCAATTTGATGAAAACCTATTTTTTCATACAAACCAATGGCGGCTGTATTACTTTCACGAACTTCTAAAAAAATCTGAATTGGATTGTTTTTTAATTGCTGGATAGACTCATCCAATAATTTATAACCGAGCCCCTTCCCTTGCTGGCTCGGATCTATCGCCATCAACAATAAATTTGCTTCATCTAAAACGGGCTGTAGAATACAGAATCCCACGACCTGATTGGCTTGCTCATAAACCGTACATTGATACGAAGCCAAGGATTCTTGGAACTGTTGCCTAGACCAAGGATGGGTTTGCACCAAGCGCTCAATCGCAGTCACCCTCTCCAAGTCATTTTCTTGCATCAATCGAATCACGATCTATCACTCTATAAAATACTGGTGCAGATTATCAGCAATTTAAAACAAAATTTGAATAAAAAAATGGGCAGTTTTGCTGCCCTATATACTTAACTTAGATTAAAACCTAATTCAGCACGCCATTTATTCAAAAGTGCGGTAGTATCGTCATCATTCGGATGAAATTTCGGTCTTAAAAAATCTAATAAGGTCGGGATTTGACGAGTCATAAAACCTTTATAACCATACATAAATTTAATCATGTATTTGGTATCACGCCATGTCAGCTTGCCATCTGTTTGTAGCAGTTTGGCCGTGAAATAAGACTGAGTAATAAAAATGAGCCCCATTGCAATGACTAAAGCCAATGAGCGCATAAAATACGCTTTAGGACCTTGACCATACATGGCTTGATAGACATCAAAGGCAACCGCTTTATGCTCATTTTCTTCTACCGCATGCCACATCCATAAATGGTACATGGTCTGATCCATAAACATGGCTTGGATATCGGGATTACTTAATAACTCTTCAGCGATAGTTGAAGTGAAGTGCTCCAACGCACAAGTTCCTGTTAAACCAATCATTTCTTTGGTAAAACCAAAAGGCTTTAAAAATTTTGCAGTTATTCCAATAGTACGATTGATTAAACGACCTGTTTGACCTTCCATTTCGCGAACAGCATAACCATAGGCCTCTGCAGAAGCATTAAATGCTAGATGCTCTTTTGAATGCATGGCTTCTTGACCAATAAAGGCGCTGATTTCTTTCTGAAGTCGCTCATCTGCGAGTTTAGGATCATTCCGCACTGCACGGGTACTGTTCACAAAGAATTGCTCACCTTCTGGGAACAATGCTGAAAGCGCAGTCATAAAATGAGTTAAAGCAGCATCACCATTGGCCCAATAACGTGGCACCTCACCAAATTCAAAATCCATTCGGCGTACAGGGAAACTGGCACCAGCTCTGTTTGAAATATTGACTTTAGCATTCATACCCTTTTCTCCTATCCGTGAATATTCTTGATAAATGATGCTTGATAGTTCTTTTATACGCCCTTTTCAGTGCATCGAATAAGTGCAGATAAGGTCAGAAAAGCATCATCTTAGGACATGTCATCACCTTGAAAATTATGTATGAAATAATTGAATAAAAAACAAAAAGGGCAATTTTGATTGCCCTTTTAAATCGATTTATTTAAAGCTAAAAATTAGAAACCCAGTTTCGCTTTCCAGTCTTTTAACAACTGTACCGTGTCCAGATCATTAGGATGGAATCCTGGTTTAAAGTAAGCCAGCATCTCCCCTGCCATACCCGTAATAATGCCTTTTGAAGGACTATAGCCATATTTGTAAATCATCGCCAATTCTTTAAAGTTCAGCTTCTTGTCCTGTTGCAGTAAACGTAAAGTAAAATAGGACTGAAGAATAAAAATCAAGGCCATGGCAAATACCAGCGCCGAGGTACGCAAGCTATAGGCTTTTAATCCCTTACCAAATACTGCCTCATAGACATCATAAGCAACCGCTTTATGTTCATTTTCTTCTACTGCATGCCAGAACCACATATAAGACATGGTATCGTCGGTCATTAAGTCCTGAATATGCGGATTACGTAATAATTCAGAAGCAATGGTCGCCGTAAAATGTTCTAAGGCCGTTGTTGCGGTGAGATTGACCATTTCGCGGGTCATACCAAAAGGTTTAACCACTTTAGAAAAGTTATTTAATGCAAATTGAATATAACGACCAGTAATTTGCTCTAAAGTTCTTACATCATGTCCATATTTCTGTGCAGAGGCATTAAAGTTAACATGCTCCTGAGTATGCATGGCTTCTTGGCCAATAAAGGCACTGATTTCTTTTTGCAGCTCTTCGTTGTCTTTAATTGCGGGGTAATAACGAACTGCACGTACCGCATCAATAAATAATTTTTCACCATCTGGGAACAGTGCAGATAAACCTGTCATGAAATGAGTTAAACCTGCCGAACCGTTCATCCAGTATTCCGGGACTTGATCAAAATCAAAGTTCATACGACGGACTGGGAAGCTTGCACCCGCACGATTTGAAATATTTACTTTAGCATTCATGCTGCCAACTCCTTTTCAGTGAAACCTTCCACTGAGCACTTTTGTCTGTTTCTTGCGTTTTATATTACGTTGTTATGCAAATCAATTAAGTGCAGTTTGGGACAGCAAACTATCAGTTAAGGACACTCTTACAAAAGGATTGTCTAACAATAAACAAAAAAAACACCCCAGAGGGGTGTTTTTTTATCACTCTAAGCGATTATGCAGTTACTTTAGCAACAACACCAGCGCCTACAGTACGACCACCTTCACGGATCGCAAAACGTAGACCTGGGTCCATTGCGATCGGGTGGATTAACTCTACTGACATCTCAACGTTGTCACCAGGCATTACCATTTCTACGCCATCTTGTAATTTGATCGCGCCAGTTACGTCAGTTGTACGGAAGTAGAACTGTGGACGGTAACCGTTAAGGAATGGTGTATGACGACCACCTTCTTCTTTAGAAAGTACGTATACTTCTGCGTCGAATTTAGTGTGCGGCTTGATTGTACCTGGTTTAGCAAGTACTTGACCACGTTGTACGTCTTCACGCTTAGTACCACGAAGAAGAACACCACAGTTCTCGCCTGCACGACCTTCGTCAAGCAATTTACGGAACATTTCTACGCCAGTTACAGTTGTCTTAACCGTATCTTTGATACCTACGATTTCAACTTCTTCACCAACTTTTACGATACCAGCTTCTACACGACCAGTTAC
>NZ_ATGG01000062.1 GCF_000413855.1 Acinetobacter gyllenbergii CIP 110306 = MTCC 11365
CAATCCCTAAGCCCGTGACCTGTGTTGAAAGCCAATATCTGGAAGAGGGTGTATGTAAAAACAAGGTAGTGCAGAATATTCAGTCACTACCATTCAGTACCCTGATTCAAGGTCAAAGCTATCCATTATCGCTTCAGACAGATCAAGGGCTGGCAGTGACTTTTAGCAGTAACACTCCCAACATCTGTAGTGTAAATGGCAGTGAACTCAAAGCTCTAAAGGTTGGACAATGTACTCTGGGATTGACACAGGCAGGCACGGCAAAAGTTCTACCATTGAATAGCAGCATGACCGTCAATGTGACTTGTGCTGCCGATCAATATCTAGAAAATAATGTTTGTGTCAATAAGCTCAAACAAACCATTGTCCCATTCAAAATGAAATACATCCTGACGGAGAGTGTGTATTCACTGGATACTGAATCCAGTGCCAAACTTCCTGTCACGATTAGCAGCCTATCTACTGCAACCTGTACTTATTCTAATGGTGAACTAAAGGGGAGTGGTGCGGGTACATGTACCCTTAAACTCACTCAGGAGGGTGATGCCAAAACATTGGCAGCACAGAGTCAGACGATTAGTTTCGATGTGTTTAAAGGCTCATCCATGAGTGATGCCCCCGATATCAACAACTGTTATGCAGGCAAGCTCAGTGCAAAGTTTAGAAATGAATTTTTAAATGAGCTCAATACAGTTCGTGCCTTGCATGGGCTGCCAAGTATTACATACGACTATGCCCGTGAAGATGAAATGATGCAAACCGCACTGATTCTTGCGGCAAACAACATCCTGACCCATTACCCCGAAGCTAACACAAACTGCTATTCCGATATTGGTGCAGTGGGTGCAAGAACCAGTAGTCTGGAAATGGGAGTAAGACAGAATAAGAATGACTATTCACCTGCCGAAAGCATTACCAATATGGTGCATGACAAATTAAACCTGTTTGCAGGAGATGTGGGGCATCGACTCTGGATGCTCAATCCCTTCTTACAAAAATCGGCGTATGGTTCAGTTAATGCACCATCATTTAAAGATACCCGATTCCCTTATGTGGTCGGTACGTCCTATAAAGTGGTTTATCCCTTTAATCATACAACCACTGCACCACTCGGTGTGATTGCCTATCCCTACCACAACTATCCAGCCAAATATTATATGGCGGGTTCAATTCTCTCGATTTCAGTTTTAACCGA
>NZ_ATGG01000063.1 GCF_000413855.1 Acinetobacter gyllenbergii CIP 110306 = MTCC 11365
GTCTGTCCCGTCCTAGATAAGGTTGACACTTTCTAAACTTAAATTTGGAGAGTGTAATGAAAACAATAGTTAAAAGAACGCAACGAGATTACAGCTTAGCTTTTAAATTATCAGTCATAGATCAAGTTGAAAAAGGTGAAATGACTTATAAACAGGCTCAGAGCAGATATGGTATTCAAGGGCGTTCAACAGTTTTAGTCTGGCTAAGAAAGCATGGTAGATTAGATTGGAGTCAAGGAGGCCCATTTCATCATGGAGAAAAACAAATGTCCGATCCTCTACCACTCACTCCCGAACAAAGAATTAAAGAGCTTGAACAGCAGTTATATGAAACCAAAAGAAAAGCAGAGTTATTTGAATCTATCATCAACATACTTGAAAGAGATTACGGAGTAAGTACCATAAAAAAGCCACAAGGCAAGCAATCAAAGAAAAGCAAACGGTAGGTTTTAGCATCACTGAATGTTGTTATTATCTTGGCACAACACGGCAAGCTTATTATAAGCAAAGCAAGCAAGCCAATGTAAGACATAAGCATGAACAAGATGTATTACAACGAATTCAACAAGAAAGAATGTTTCAACCTCGTATAGGGACAAGGAAACTTCACTACTTGCTGAATAGGGTAATGGGTATCAAAATTGGTAGAGACCGGTTGTTTGACGTACTCAGAGAGCATCGTTTATTAGTGCAACCTAAACGTGCCTATCACAAGACAACGGATAGTCATCATCGTTTTTACAAGCATCCCAACTTAGTTAAGTTAGGAGTTAAGCAAGTGATACCACAAAAACCTGAGCAACTCTGGGTTGCAGATATAACCTATCTACCTATAGAAACAGGAGAAGCTTATCTGAGCCTAATAACCGATGCTTGGTCTAGAAAAATAGTGGGTTATCATGTGGATGACAATTTAGGTGCGGAAGCTGTCAGTCAAGCCTATCTAAAAGCATTAAAAACAAGACAAACACCACAATCTTCACTCATTCATCATTCAGATCGAGGTATCCAATATTGTTCAAAGAAATATCAGGAATTACATCAAGAACATAATATCCGATGTTCAATGACAGATGGATATGATTGTTACCAGAATGCTTTAGCAGAAAGGGTTAATGGTATATTGAAGAATGAATATTTACTTCATAAACCAAGGAATATTGAAGATGCTAAACGAATGGTTGCAGAGTGCATAGAGATTTACAATAGTCGTAGACCGCATCTATCGTTAAAATACAAAACGCCTAATGAAATGCATCAGGCGTTTGTTTGAAATAAGTGTCAACCTATTTCAGGACGAGACAGTCAT
>NZ_ATGG01000064.1 GCF_000413855.1 Acinetobacter gyllenbergii CIP 110306 = MTCC 11365
TCACGCATTTCAGCGCTATAGCCTTCTTTAAAATAAAGCACAGCACGAATGGCAGGAATAGCCCCAACATAATCTTCTGGACCTTGGGGAGTGAAAATACCTCCACCAATTGCACCTTTTTCCTGTTGATCAGCCCAAACCTTATAGTCTTCTTGATTTTTAAAATGCAAAGACCTATCCCCAATCCACACGCCGATCTAAAAATGCATATTTAGAGCTTAGTTTAGGTTCTGCCTGTAATTTTTCAAAATAATCCAGTACGTCACTCTCTGGAATATCAAAACGTTTTAACCAATTGTCCGCAAGATAGCCTTTGACCAACGGAATCTCATCAGTGGAGTAGTTACCGCGATGGAAACTGCCAATCTTTTCAACCCGTAACGGTTTTAAAACACGATTCATTAATACATAAGGCGCTGGTAATGGATCTGTTTCAATTGAACCCGGCAGCGGTAATCTTCCTGCTTGAATCACTACGCCTGCGCCATAGTCATAACCGATAAACCAACTCATCGGTAATTCAATATTTAGTGCTTTTTCTTCACGAATTTGATTAAACCATTCCGTGTTAATCGCAGTTAACCAATTTACAGTTTTAATGCCATGAATTAAATTATCTGATTCTAGATAAGGGTTACCAATATCCATTGCCCACATTTTTCTTGAAAAGAAAGCTTCAGTTGGTTCATTTTTATCACTGCGAATTTCTGAGATTAAACAGGCATAACCAGCATAACCATGATGTGCTTTTAAACGGCGAGCACAATTCAAAAACAGTTCAATAAATGCCTTACTGTGCTCTTCTACCCATTCAATCGGCATGGCAAAGGTTAGAGTGCTTTGTTGTGTTCCCTTTGCAAATTGCCAACGGCTAATTCCACCAATATTAAACTCCCAAGCCCCCGTCTCAAATTTTTCTTTACCACTGGTATATAAAAAGCTAATCGGTGTCATTGGGCTATAGAGTTTAAAAATTTCACGGATTGGTTTTAACTTGCTATAGGCAATACAATCTGCCCCAGCACCTTTAGGTGGCGAACCTTGCCACAACCAAGTGAGATGCTCGTTGGCATAAGTCTGATAATCATCAAAACACTGTGCAATCGCTTCACGCATCTCATCGCTATAGCCTTCTTTAAAATACAGTACCGCACGAATCGCTAGATTAGCCCCTACATAATCTTCAGGGGCAGGTGCAACAAATAAGCCATGCCCCAAAGCTCCTTTTGACTGTGTTTTTGCCCAAGCTTCATATTCCTCTTGCGTTTTTAAATACATACTTTTTCCTTTGTTCTACCAAACAGGTACAGGAAATCTCGGCGCTGGAGTTTTCCCACGAGAGATAACATATAATAATGCGCCTGCAATTCCAGCAGCCCAAGCCGCAGCCGTAGATAGCTCAGTTACAGTACTCTCTTCCAGATTGCCGCAATCGCACTCTTCTGGCGTTAAAACTTTAACTTTATTTGCATCCCCAGCAATCTCTGTATAGCTTTTTTCTTGATCTCGGCCATACACATCATTACCAAATTTAATTTCCACCACATTCTTAATATTCTCCTGTGTCGGTGGCTTGCTTGGATCTTTGACAATGATCACATCGGGTCGTTTAGTTAAATTCTGTCCTTTTTCATAAGGATACCCTTTTTCTTTCTCCCAATATTTACGAATCCAAGCAGGCACATATTCATGAACTTTTGTCAGCAGACGCTTACTCATGATTGGCTCAGGTGGAGAGGTTGTCATATCGTAGGTCACCTCGGGTTTATAAGGACTTTGATGCCTCATAAATTTATCCAATTCACGCAAGCGTTCCGAGACACAGGACTGATGCAGATTTTGCCCAGTCTTCCCTTTATTTGGTCTCAGACCACAATAACAAATCGCCTTACATAACACTTCTTTATCTTGTGGCGTTAAAGCCCCTTGATCAAGCGCAATGACTTTGATGGGTTCTAACTGCGTCGTGGTGAGTGTTCCAAGTGGTTTTCCGCCCTTAGCCATAATTTAACTCACCGACTAAATCCAGATAGATTTTTGCCTCAGACGGTGTATAAATCCAGTCAGTAAACCCATTTTCATCACTTGCATAAATCGTGCTTGTGCCATCCTCTGTCGTAACTCTGACACGCCGATGCGCAATTGGCTCACCTGTCTTTTGATCGACGATTTGAAATCGGCCACTATAGTTTTGGTGCTCAGGCGCAGCGACCGTCTCTGCATCTTCATCGTTCGGATTTCCTATCAGGTAAGAAGAAAATGGAGAACTTGGGTCAACTATCACCAAATATTGGCTGGGCAACAAGCTTGCACCACATGCTGTTTTCATATTGGCTAGGGCAACAGCCCGCCCATCGGGCAATATAAAACTATTTTCACCTTGGGTAATCGGGAAAACACCTTTACATTTCGGACAGGCAACCATATAGCCTTTGCCCGCCATGCCGATACCATTAATTGAAATACTTGGGTGTCCTTGTATGACCACACCGCCATGATCAGTTTTGCAACCTTGCACAATTATAGCTAGAGCCATATAGATATCCTTATCATTGTTTTTAATTTAACTAAATTATAAACAATAAAAGTCACCTGTATACAGACCAGTCCATCTTATTAGTAAAATTAAGTAAACCTCTACAGCTTTAAAGAGAATTCTGATTGCACTGAAAGAAATGAGAATCAAAATCAACATTACCTACAAAATCCATATTATGTACTTATTCTTAGGTTATAATTTCTTACATGAACTTCATTATCTTTCCATTTTTTGACCATGTTTAAAAAAGCATTCTTCCAAATTCATTGGTTTTTAGGGATTACTGCGGGGCTTATTCTCTCTTTGATGGGGGTAACAGGTGCAATCTACTCATACGAACCACAGATTCTAAAATGGATCAACCAAGACAGCTATGTTGTTGAGGTTGCTCAAACCCCAAAACTCACGCCTGCTCAGCTGTATCAACATTTCAATCAGCAGCAACCCGAGATTGAAATTAACAGCATTACCATTGCTTCTGACCCAACGGCATCTTCGACCGTCAATATCAAAAAAGAAGGTGCACGTCGTGGCTATAATATGATGGTGAATCCTTATACCGCTGAGGTCCTACCTGATATTAAAGGTCGTGACACGCTGCAATTTATTCAGCGGTTGCACCGTAATTTAACCGCGGGAGAATTTGGGGCACAGATTACTGGCGCATCTACGCTGATGTTGATTTTCTTTGTATTGAGTGGCATCTATCTGCGCTTTCCAAAGAAACATAGCATCAAACAATGGTTATTTATTAAGCCAAAACTGAAAGGTCGTAATTTTATTTGGGATCTACATGCAGTGGTTGGAACCTGGGTGGTGGTGTTCTATCTATTGTTTGCATGCACCGGCTTATATTGGTCTTATGACTGGTGGCGTGCAGGTATGTTCAAAGTCATGGGTGTTGAACAACCACAACGTAATCAACAAAACAATGAACGTGGCAAAAATAAACAGCCTGAGCTGGAAAAAGCACAGCTTAACAGCATCCTGACGCAGACATGGACTGGGGTAAATGCGCAGATTGGGCGTGAATACTCAAGCTTAACCTTGAATATTCCAAAAAATGCGGATGCAAAAGTTGAACTCTCGTTTGTCGATGCCACCCCTCAACATGAACGTGCGCGTAACCAAGCAGTCTATAATTATCAAGACAATAAATTCGAAAAATTTGAATTGTATGAAGACAAGAAGCTCAACGAAAAAATCATGAGCAGCATGTTGCCTGTGCATCGCGGCAGCTTTTTTGGTTCGACCTATCAATTTATTGCCATGCTGGCTTCACTGGCAATGCCACTATTCTTTGTAACGGGCTGGATGCTGTATCTAAAACGTCGCAAACAGAAAAAGCTGACTCAAGCTGCACGTCAGTCACTTAGCGCACAGCAGATTGATCCAAATGCTAAGCCTTGGCTGATCACTTATGCGACGCAAACAGGTGTGGCTGAACAACTGGCATGGCGTACTGCGACCAGCTTGCAGGAAGCGCAACAGCCAACGACGGTTAAACCGATCCAGCAATTGACTGAGCAAGACCTATTGCAGGCGGAGCAAGTTTTATTTGTGATCAGTACCTATGGCACAGGTGAGGCACCCGATCTCGCTGCAAGTTTTAGCAAGAAACTGATGCAACAAAAGCTTGATCTTAGCCAAATGCACTATGCTGTACTCGCGCTCGGTTCAAAAGAATACTCTGATAGTTATTGCAGCTTCGGCTATGCAGTCGATGCATGGTTAAAACAATGCAAAGCACAACCATTGTTCGATTTGATCGAAGTGGATAATGCCAATGCCAACGATATTCAGCGTTGGAATCAAGGTCTATCTGCAGTAACCCAGCATGAGCTACATGCAATGAATATTGAGAAAGTATTTGATCAATGGACCTTAAGCGAACGCTCCCTGCTCAATCCAGATAGCCTCGGGCAAGCAGCCTACAATATCGAACTGCGTTCGGCTTCTGATATGACATGGCATGCGGGAGATATTGCAGAAATTCAACCAGCCAATAGCCTAGCTGAAATTCAAAACTTCTTGATCAAGTACCAAACCCCAGCCCACAGTATCGTTAAATCATTGAACCAAAATATTGAACAAGCACTTTGGGATAAAAATTTGCGGGTTGAAATCAAGCCTTTCAGTTCGCTTGAAGATTTACTGGAACAGTTGCCGACTTTACCTACGCGTGAATATTCGATTGCCAGCATTCCATCGCAACAAATACTGCGACTAGTGGTTCGTCAAAAACGCGATGAAAATGATCAACTCGGCCTTGGTTCTGGTTGGTTAACCGAATTTGCAGAGCTTAAGCAAACGGTTGCTTTACGTATTCGGACCAATGAATCCTTCCATTTAATTGACGATAACCGCCCGATTATTTGTATTGGTAATGGTACAGGTATTGCTGGTTTGATGAGCCTGTTACAACAGCGTAATCGACAAAATTACACGGCAAACTGGCTGATCTTTGGTGAGCGCCAACGCGAACATGATTTCTTCTACCAAGAAACCATTCAAGCTTGGTTAAACATGGGGACACTACAACGTCTTGATTTGGCTTTTTCTCGCGATCAAGAGCAGCGCGTCTACGTTCAGGATGTATTACGCAACAATGCTGATGAACTGATCAAGTGGATTGAGCAAGGGGCTGTGATTTATGTCTGTGGTAGCATTGAAGGCATGGCCTCAGGTGTTGATCAAGCTTTGACAGATATTCTCAGTGAAGAAAAACTAGATGCATTAAGACAGGCTGGGCGTTATCGTCGAGACGTTTATTAATCTTTTTCCGATCTAAAAAACGAGTGCCAGCCACTCGTTTTTTTTCATCAGCGCATAAGAGAATTTGCCTTTCTCAGAATTTTGCATACACTTAGCACGGTTCAAATCGACACAATTAAGATTATGCAAATAAGTTCATGGGTTCGTATTGTTTTCGCCCTTATCGGTTCAATTCTTTTTTTAGATGGCGCAATTCTGATCGCCTTTAAAAAGATTCACATCGGAACAGTACTCCCTCTCCTCCTTGGGCTATTTTTCTGTCTTTATGCTTATTTCTATTATCATATTGAACGTTTCTTCTTCTATCATTTCCGCCTGCATTCGATTTGGCGCTTTGGTTGGCTATGTTTCTGGATCTGGTTAGTGAGCTTAGGCTATTTCTTTGATTATCTTTCAGACAATAATGCCAAAACCCAACATATTCCACCCGTCAAAGCGATTATTGTATTAGGTAGCGGCGTTGAAAATGGCCAACCTTCTGCCACATTGGCTAAACGCCTAGATCGCGCTGCCCCGATTGCTTTGGCTCAACCACAAGCCAAATTAGTCATGACAGGAGGGATTGATTTTGGTGAACATGATAGTGAAGCAATGGTGATGTCACGTTATGTACAGCAGCACTATCAAATCCCAACCTCACAAATCATCTTGGAAGATAAAAGCACCAGTACCGAGCTAAATCTTAAAAATAGCCAACAACTCTTGCAGACACAACAAATTAGCATCCAGCAACCGATTGCAATTGTGACCAGTGATTTTCATACCTTGCGTGCTGCCGCGATTGCTAAGAAACAGGGCTACAGCAATATCACCCTACTTGGCGCAACCACACCTCTTGCGACACGCTACAATGCATGGCTAAGAGAATATTTTGCCTATGCCAGTGGTTGGATCTTAAATGAATATTGATTGAGGGTCTCCTCCTTCAATACTAGGATGAAGCTGAGTTATGCAAACGAATATCGCGTGGTAGCGGAAGTTTTAACTCAGCAAACACATCAGGACGCTGTAAATAGATTTGATATAAAAAATTCTTGATATCCAATAATAAAGCATCTGGAGAAACCAACAGGTTATTGCCTTCAGGGGTTAAATCCAAAGATAAGATGGTATTGTTTTCTTTTAAAAATGGAATCATTTTTTCAATAAAGGCCAGCAAAGTTATTTCCTGAATTTCGTATTGCGCCCAATTGTCTTTAATTAATAGTTTTGCCAAACTTTTATTTTGCCAAACCGATAACGCATGCTGTCCAGAGGGTGTTGAGCATAATGCCCAGCCGTCGTGATAAAGTGCGATCACCTGACGTTGCATAATAATATTTTGGATAAACTGACGATATGCATCTTTGAGTGAAGAATTGGCAGGTGTATTTTGAGATTTCGACGCAGCCTTGCGTTGATAAGGGTTTCTCATAAAGTACTTCATATTAGAATCATTATTGATGCTAATCATAAAATAACTTTATTGGGATTACAATGTATGAGATATGGGGAGAAATATGGTGGGCGCTGACGGGATCGAACCGCCGACATTCTGCTTGTAAGGCAGACGCTCTACCAACTGAGCTAAGCGCCCTGAGGAATAAAAATTGATTGACTATCAATTTTTATGACGCAAGACAAACGGAGTGCGTAGTGTCTTACATTTTCATTTCCTTGAACAGGGAATCAAGAAAATGGCGCAGCGGACGGGGCTCGAACCCGCGACCCTCGGCGTGACAGGCCGATATTCTAACCAACTGAACTACCGCTGCACTGTATACTTCTATAGAGAAGTAGATGTCACTAATTATGGTGGGCGCTGACGGGATCGAACCGCCGACATTCTGCTTGTAAGGCAGACGCTCTACCAACTGAGCTAAGCGCCCTGAGCGAGGTAACAAATCTAAAGCATCGCTTTAAAAATTTGTTTGAATATAAAAGACATAAATTCTAATGTACTCAACTCTATCTAATCTTGCAATCTTAAAGTGGCGCAGCGGACGGGGCTCGAACCCGCGACCCTCGGCGTGACAGGCCGATATTCTAACCAACTGAACTACCGCTGCACGATAATTTTGCAATCATAGCAAACGACGATTAAAACTTAAGTGGCGCAGCGGACGGGGCTCGAACCCGCGACCCCCGGCGTGACAGGCCGGTATTCTAACCAACTGAACTACCGCTGCACTTGAGTCTTAACGTAAAGAGCTTGGTGGGCGCTGACGGGATCGAACCGCCGACATTCTGCTTGTAAGGCAGACGCTCTACCAACTGAGCTAAGCGCCCTTAACGTCTTCATCGTTTGTGAGGTGCATTATAGAGAATCTTTACAGCCTGTCAAACGCTTTTGCCATTCTTTTCCGAAAAAACCGCACGAATGATTAAAAAATAAGTCATTCCATGCAAAAACCGATATTTTCGTATTTTATTTAAGCACTTATTGCGATTTTCATGCATCGTTTTTAATGGCATGTTCAGAAATATAAACCCGTGCCTGCTCAGAAATCAGCTCAAAAAGCTCTATCACTTCATCATTTTTCATTCGGATACAACCATGTGACATGGGAATGCCCATCGGTTCAGTATCTGGTGTGCCATGAATATAGATATAGCGCTTAAAGGTATCGTGCCCTTCCCCATGGTTAAAGCCTTCTTCTAAACCATCCAACCATAAGATTCGTGACAAGATCCAATCACGTTGCGGAAATTGCTGGGCTAGTTGTTGGTCATACACCTCACCCGTGGGTTGGCGAGCAATAAATACCGCATTTTTAGGCGCATCCCCACCGATCTTTTGTGCGACCTGATGCCAGCCTCGTGGCGTTTTACCACTATTCTCTTGTTCACCAATACCGTTTTTACCCGAAGAGATCACATAGAATTTATTATGTTTTGGCAAATGTAAGGTTTGTTGTGCCAAGTCAATGATGATGTCTGCCTGATCTAGGGTATAGCTCATTTTTATCTCGAAAACTGATAGAACAATTTTATTTCAACATAGACTGTCAGCTTTTTCTTGTGCTTTTCAGTAGTTTTAATTGTTCGTCGGTTTTAAATATAAAAAAACAAAACAGTATGATTTATCTTTGGGATAAGCTAAAAGCGTTGCTTTAAGTTTATTTATCCTCGCCACTCGCAGCATATGAGCCATATTTGGCGCAAGGTCTTGCGCATGAGGAATTATTCCGCAAGAGCGTTGCTTTTCTTAACTCGCCACTCGAACATAGTTCTCGTCTTGCGCATGAGAAATACATTTCGCAAGAGCGTTGCTTTGCTTAAACTCGCCACTCGAACATAGTTCTCGTCTTGCGCTCGGACAAAGCGTTGCTTTGTTTATCCTCGCTCAGGCTCGGGGCGTAACCACAACCACACAGCCACGATAAACATGGTGACATCGGTAAAAACTTTTACCCAAAATGGCGCATTGGTAAATAGCATCAAAATACCACTGATCAGCATCATGATACTGGCAATCCATTTTGCCTTACGAGGAACAGTGCCATGCTCGCGCCAATTGCGTAAGGTCGGTCCATATTTGGGATGATTCAACAACCATGCATCCATTTCAGGCCAGCCTTTGGAAGCGGCCCATGCGGCAAGAATCAGAAATACGGTGGTTGGCATGCCAGGTAAAATTGCTCCAATGATTCCTAACGTAATAAAAATCACGACCAAACTACGCCAGAATAATGTTTTCATTGAGCAATTAACCAACACCGATTTACAACCGTGCTAGTATAAAGTGTTTTTATCGTTCTTTCTTAAACTTCACTTATTATTTCAATGATTGAGTTAATTCATGCCTAACCTGATTACCACTTCCAGTTATTTTGAACCGTGGTTACAGTTTAACAACCCAATCGTACGACATTTAGCATTTTGTATTGCCAGCCCTAATATATTGGCTGAAATTCCCAATGAGCTTCATGTAAAACATCATTTTGAACTCCACTCAGATCTGATTTGGCAAGGTCATTATCAACGTTATGAATCACGCTTAAAACAGCTCGATCAGCAGCCCCAGCCACTGATTGATTTTCTGGCACAACTCAAAAGTACCCGACTTGGTCTACGTTTTGAAAATTTGCTCTGGTTTTGGTTATTGGATGATGATTATCATCCCTATCAGTTGCTAGGACACAGTATTCAAAAAATTGCGGGTGCAATCACTTTGGGTGAACTCGACTTCGTGGTATTTAATCAGCAGACCGCAGAAGTTGAACATTGGGAAGTCGCCTTAAAATATTATCTAGGCGAAGGACAATTAGATTTAGCGCAATGGTATGGCCTAAACAGAGAAGATACTTTACAGCGAAAGTTAAAACATTTTACTGAACGGCAATTTCAGTTTTTAGAAGCCAATCACCATCAAATTCAAAGAAAGTTTGCAGTGATGAAAGGCCAACTCTATCTACCCCAAGAGCAAAATAACTTAAATTTACCATCTTGGATCAATGCATCACGACGTTTAGGGCATTGGGGTACGCACATCCCACAAACGCCTTATTACCGCCTACAACGACATGAATGGCTCTGCCCTGATCTAAAGCCCTCATCACAAACCGCAGTCTGGTGGAGCAATGGTCTGTATCATCAAGCAACAGCTGAACCAAACTTTTATATGTTTCGTCAGCCCTCATTATTATTTAGTGTAACTTAACAAAGTAATTACCCAATAAGATAACATTTCATAACACTTCTACCATCAAACACTTATGTTCATTTTCTGGTAAATTTTTTAGCCTCTTAAGTACATCATAATTATATTCAAACGGAGAAGATGATGAAAAAAATCTTAGTTGCTTCAATCATGACTGCTTTTGTTTTAACTGGTTGTAATACATTCAAGGGTATCGGTAAAGATGTGTCTAAGGCAGGTGACAAAGTCACTCAAACTGCTGAAAAAACACAAGATAAAATGTAATCCTTGAAAGCAGCTTAGTAAAACCTTATCTAAACCTAGATAAGGTTTATTTTTACATACCTTTCTTTAGCATATTCCCCTATTATATCGGTTCATATTTCACCAGATTTAGCTACATCCCGCATGAACCATTCCGATACACTCGAACTCAGTTTACAACTCCTACGTCAACCCTCTGTAACGCCTATTGACCATGATTGTCAAAATATCATGGCTGAACGTTTGGCAAAGATTGGCTTTAATATCGAAAACATGCGTTTTGAAGATGTTGATAATTTATGGGCACGTCGTGGCACAGAAAATCCCGTATTTTGTTTTGCAGGCCATACCGATGTAGTCCCTACAGGTCACTTAGACGACTGGAATTCAGATCCATTTTTACCAAGTATCCGTGATGGTAAATTATATGGTCGTGGTTCTGCCGATATGAAAACAGCTTTGGCTGCGATGGTGGTTGCCTCTGAACGTTTTGTTGCTAAACATCCGGACCATAAAGGCTCAATCGCCTTCTTAATTACTTCTGACGAGGAAGGCCCATCCATCAATGGTACCGTAAAAGTTGTTGAAACATTAGAAGCACGTAATGAAAAAATGACATGGTGCTTGGTCGGTGAACCATCTAGTACCCATCAATTGGGGGACATTGTCAAGAATGGTCGTCGTGGTTCTTTGAATGCGGTCTTAACTGTATATGGTAAACAAGGCCATGTGGCATATCCACATCTGGCAGAAAACCCGATTCATACGGCCTCTAAAGCACTGAATGAGCTCTGCGAAACCGTTTGGGACAATGGTAATGAATATTTCCCTGCAACCTCATTCCAGATTTCAAATATCCAAGCAGGTACTGGCGCAACCAACGTCATTCCAGGCACATTAAAAGTGACCTTTAATTTCCGTTATTCGACTGAAGTCACTGCCGATATCTTGAAACAACGCGTACTTGAGACTTTAGATCAACATAAACTCAATTACGACATCCAATGGACTTTATCTGGTTTGCCATTCCTGACGCCTGTCGGTGAGTTAGTCAATGCTGCAAAAACCGCGATTAAGAGTGTCACGGGCATCGATACCGTGCTTTCAACCAGTGGTGGTACTTCGGATGGTCGCTTCATTGCACCAACAGGTGCTCAAGTGCTTGAATTAGGCGTATTGAATGCCACGATTCATCAGATTAATGAACACGTCAATGTTGCCGAGCTTGAACCATTGGCTGAAATTTATGAGCAAATCTTAATCGAGCTGCTTGCTTAAAATAAAAAGACAGCTATAAAAAAGGAACTCAAATGAGTTCCTTTTTTATTATAGCCCAAGCTGGGTTTGTATATTTTGCAGATGGGGAACATAAAATTCATGCTCTCCCATCTTCACATATTTAAACACTTTATCATCATCGATTTCACGCTCTTCATCCACAATTTCAGAAATACGCACACGAATCGACTCAGGCATTTCATTGCAGACCAGTGCAAATCGTTCAGAAACGTCATCGCCTTCAATCACCAATGCAACACCGTGTTTCTGCTTTGGATCATTCACAGCGTAGACAGGAAGTTTTAGATCATGCCATTCGATATGATCAACGTTGGTTTGGGTATCCATCGCTGACAACACAATATTTTGTGGTAACAGCATCGGTACTTTTTGATGGCACTGAATAATATATGCATCAATAAATCCCGTTGAGACCGTAATTAAATGTTGTAACTCTTGCTGGTCAATCTGGCCCAGTGTGGAGTTTGCACTTTTCTTAGCCATTATTTTTCACCTCTTAGCGCACCGCAAGTAAGCTTTCAATATTTTCCAAGAGCGCCTCTTCTTGGAATGGTTTACCCATATACTGGTTTACACCCAACGATAACGCACGTTCACGATGCTTCTCACCGGTACGTGATGTAATCATGATAATTGGCAAGTCACGATGAATTTCATGATGTCGTACTAGGTTAGACACTTCAAAACCATCCATACGTGGCATCTCGATATCCAGCAACATTAAGTCTGGCTTCACAGTTTCAAGCTGTTCAATTGCATCCACACCATCTTTAGCGGTCACAACATCATAGCCTTGACGTTCTAATAGACGTGAGGTCACCTTACGTACTGTCACCGAGTCATCGACAATCATAATCAAGCGACGTTCATCATAACGTTGCTTGGTATAAGTCTCATCGGCCTGCTTACTGCGTGCAGTTGACTGCGCTTGTCGAGCAATGTTTTGACCATCCAAGATCAAACACACTTGACCATCACCAAGAATCGTTGCACCTGCAATCACGCCAATACTTGAGAACTGTTGCCCCACGGGTTTGACCACAATTTGTCCTCGCGAACCAATCAACTGATCAACCAATAATGCCGTGGTCTGACCTTGAGCCCCTTTAATCAACAGCACAGGTAGAGAATGTACCACGCCGCTTAAACGTGGAATTGGCTGTCCAGCCACGAACTCAGACAAGTAGCGTAAACGATAACGTTCTTGATCAATACTGAAGTAATCTTCTTGGCTTTCAAAGTACTGTTCTAAAGCCACAGGTGAGATACGTACAATACGATCGATCTGCGCCAATGGGAAGGCGAACTGTTGATCGCCAGCTTTTACCATCAAGGCATCACTCACCGCCACTGTGGTCGGTACGCGAATGGTGAAGGTGGTGCCCTGACCAAAGCTTGAATC
Source organism: Acinetobacter gyllenbergii CIP 110306 = MTCC 11365 (assembly GCF_000413855.1). Classification (GTDB taxonomy): domain Bacteria; phylum Pseudomonadota; class Gammaproteobacteria; order Pseudomonadales; family Moraxellaceae; genus Acinetobacter; species Acinetobacter gyllenbergii. Next base: position 12,901 of record NZ_ATGG01000064.1, read on the forward strand.
GACACTGACATGACCACCTAAGGCTTTAATATCACTTTGTACAACATCCAGCCCAACACCACGACCTGAAATCTGTGTCACTTGAGCCGCGGTACTAAAGCCTGGATGGAAAATAAATTGTAGAATTTCTTCCTGATCCAGTTTCTGATCTTTGGTCATCAAGCCTGTTTGTAAAGCTTTCTCCTTGATGCGCTTAACATCAATGCCTTTACCATCATCACTAAAGGTCACCACAACATCTGTGCCTTGACGGCCAATGTTCAGCACAATATGACCCGTCTCTGGCTTTTGCGCTTGTAAACGCTGTTCGCGGTCTTCAATGCCGTGGTCAATCGCATTACGTAACATATGTTCAAACGGCGCAACCAAACGCTCAAGAATACTGCGGTCTAACTCACCTTCGGTATTATTCACCACCAATTCAGTTGGGCGGTTTAAGGTCGATGCGGTTTGACGCACAATACGCTGTAAACGTGGTAATAGACGCGAGAATGGGACCAAGCGAGTACGCATCAAGCTTTCTTGAATTTCAGCCTGAATACGTGACTGCTGTAGTAGCAAACCTTCGGTATCACGAATCTTTTCAGACAGCGTGGTTTTGAAATCAACCAAATCCGATGCTGACTCAGCTAAAGACTTGGACAATTGGTTCAACGATGAATATTGATCCATTTCCAGTGGGTCAAAGTCGGCATAACGCGAATTTTCACCGCCATGTCGTGCAATGATCTGACTTTCCAACTCACCTTCCATTCGGCGTAACTGATCCGCCAAACGCTTGATCGCCAGTTCCATTTCCGTCAGGGTACCGCCCAATTGGCCTAAGTCCATCTCGATACGTGAACGGTTGATCGCATTTTCCCCTGACAAGTCAATCATCTTTTCAATGACGTCAGCAGAGACACGGATCATTTCATTATTCTGTTCAATACGTTCAGCGGTTTCCCACTCACCCAACATTGACGGCGGCTCAGTACCATCCCCCTGAACAAACTCCATCGTATATTCAGGCGTAAAGATGTCCTTAGCAGAGAGCTTCTGTGGCAGTTGTGCCGAAACATCGACAAACTCCATCTTCTCTAAGCTTTGTTTTAAGCCATCAAAATTGGCATATTGGCGCTTAAAGATCGCATCATGCAACCATGCGAATGCTGTATTGAGTAAATTGTCATACACATTCGAACTGAAGTGATGTACACCGAATTGCTCAAAAGCATTCTCTAAATGATAGGCAATAATCGCGATGGCATCCATTTCTGCCATGCGTGCACCACCTTTCAGACTGTGGGCATTACGCTGTAACTGTAATAGCAAACTACGGTTACCCCGTTGATCGAACCATTGCTTCAATAAACTTTGTGCTTGCTCAAGCAATTCTTCTGCTTCTTCAAGGAAAGTCTGTTCAACTAGATTACGAACATCATCATCTGTCGTATCAGCAACGGTTTCTACCAATTGTGCTGCGGAAATATCCTCAAGCACTTCTGTCTCAACAGGTGAAGCCTCAAGCTCAATCGCTTGTTCAGCAACTACGGCTTCAACATTGTCCAACGCAGGCTGTTCCACCTGAATCGCTTCAACTGCGTCAAATTCTTGTGCTGTCTCAGGCACTAGCTCTACAGCAACAGACTCAATTGATTGATCTGCCTGTTGTAATAACTGCACCACATGCGTCGATGGATAATCTGTTTGCTGATCGCGAATGGTTTGAATACGATCTGCAATATCATCCTGTACCAAACGAATAATCGCGATGAGTTGTGGCGTCGCTTGAATCTGTTGGTTAATTAGCTTTTCATAAATGGTTTCTAATTCATGCGCGATCAAACCAATATGACGCGCTTGAATCATATTTGAACCACCTTTTAAGGTGTGCAAATAACGCATCAAATTCTTTAAGGCATTAACGTTTTGATGGTCCGCAGTCCATGTATTCAGGTCCGTATCAATCCCACCGAGTAACTCATCTGCTTCTTCTAAGAAGATATCCAGTAGGTCTGGATCAAAGTCGCGGTTAGCATCTGCTGACTGGAGCTGTTGCTTATCCAAGGCAAGCTGTGCCGCAAAAGCAGTGACATCAATCGCAGTAGACTCAGTTTGAACAGAAGTGGCTGTCGTCAATGTTTCGACTGGCTCGGCATCTGCTTCACTCACGATTGATTGATCTTGTTCCACTGTTGATACAGCTTCAATTCCAACCTGATCAGCAACGGGTGCTGTTTTAGATAAATCAGCAAGTACAATCAACGTGTGCGTCGCTGGGTAATCTACCTGTTGATCTCGAATGATTTGGATACGATCGGCGATATCATCTTGCACTGAACGAATCGTCGCAATCAATTGTGGCGTTGCCTGAATCTGTTGATTGATCAGCTTTTCATAAATTGTTTCTAATTCATGCGCAATCAAACCGATATGACGCGCTTGAATCATATTTGAACCACCTTTTAAGGTGTGCAAATAACGCATCAAATTCTTTAAGGCATTGAGGTTTTGATGATCCGCTGCCCATGTATTTAGATCGGTATCAATACCACCGAGTAACTCATCTGCTTCTTCCAAGAAGATATCCAATACATCTGGATCAAAATCACGATTGGCATCTGCTGATTGGAGTTGCTGTTTATCTAAAGCAAACTGTGTCGCCACATCTGAGGAAGCATGACTCACTGCGCTAACGGGCTCAATAACAGATGCATCTACAGGCACATCCATTGTTTCCACCGCAGCAGCCTGTTCCAAAGACTCAATATTTTGCTGGGTAAACGAACTTAATTCATTCAAAACACGTTCATGTGTTTTACTCAATGTGACACGCTGTCCCGCCGCCAAAGTATCAAACAGTTGAATAAACTGTTGATGAACCTGATGATACAGCTCAAAGGCATAATCAAGATTAAGTAAACTTGGCTTATAGATCAAATCCTGATAGCTGGAACGCAGCAAGCTGGTGTATTGATACATCCCGATCGTGGCATGGTGATGGGTATGCTGTAACAAGGTTTCTGCTTGCTGACTCAAGCACTGAATATATTGTGGGAACTCGTGACGGGCACGCTTCTCAAAATCAAACTCAACGTCTAATAGATCATTGATATTCAATTCAAGTAATTCAGAAACCAAGCCTTGCGGCCGCACAGATGTTCCGTTCTTTTCTTCAAGTTGGAAGTCATAGCTATCCCAAGCAACATTGAAGGTTTGATAAATTTCATCAAACTGTTGCTGTGGTGCTTGCTGCTTCAAGGTATGCAAATAATCACGTACAAATTGCGCATAATGCGTCAGTAAAGCCGTTTCATCCGAGCTTGAATCCAGCTCTTCTTGTAATAATGTTTTAAACAGATTTTCAACTTTAGAGCTGGCCTCAAACACATGATCGACATGCGCCATGGCAGAGCTACCACGCAAGGTATGTAAGGCACGAATGAGCGTATTGTAGTGATCATTACTTGGGCGATCATTCTTTAAGAACTGATCAATCGTTGCAAGATGCTCTTCCGCTTCTTCCAAGAAGATGGCCAACGTTTCTTTAGCAAGTGCCTCATCTTCAAATGGTGCCGCCCATTCAAGTTCGGTAGCAGGCTCAAGCTGTTCTTGCTCAAGTAGCGTAGTTTCTCCAACAAGTTCAAGACCTGTCGACCCCTGCGCTTGATTCAGGTCGGTGGCTAGATTCAGAAGCTCTGCCAAAGCAGGTTCAGGACTTTGCTGCTGTTGTAATTGTTGTCCCAATAAAACCAATGGTCTGAAATCAATGAGATGACTTCGAACTGCTTTAAAATCATGTATAAGCTTAAAGCGATAAAGATTAAATACTGTTTGGACATAGCGTTGAATATCACTGTTGAGCACAATCGTACCAGCGATCACACGATTCAACGTATCTTCAACCGTCCATGCCAACTCACCTGATGACTTAGCACCCACCATTCTTCCAGAACCTTTTAAGGTATGAAAATGGCGGCGAATATCGCTCAACACATTGTGTTGATGTGGTTGTTCTGTCCATTGAACGAGTAATGGTTCTAACTCAACAAAGATTTCATCTAATTCTTCAATAAAAATCTCAAGAATCTCTGCATCTTGTTCAAGATAACTGTCTTCAGGAAGCGTCATCGTTTCAACTAACGTTTTTAATATTTGTTTCATAGCTGCTTCTTTCGTTTTTATCCACCAATGTGGGTAAAAATTACGTCTATCTATCACACAAGATGTAGTTACATTTCGCCATCACCTTGTTGAGATATCCAACATCTCTAAAAATGGAAAGACAGACACCCCCATCTGCCTTTCCAATTCGGTTTAATCAGGTAACTTAAAGTCCGTTACCGATTCACGTAATGATTCAGCCATGTTTGCCAACTCAGATACTGAGCGTGCTGTATCAAACGTTGCAGTTGTGGTTTGTGAAGTAATTTCCTGTACGACATTCATCGTGGTTGCAATATGACTGGCAGACGCAGACTGAAGTTTTGCTGCATCAGAAATGCTCGCAATCAGTTTTGCCAAGTCACCCGATACGGTTTGAATCTCATCCAGTGCAATCCCCGCATCCTTCGCCAAGTTCGCACCACGAACAACCTCGGACGTGGTTTGTTCCATCGAAATGACCGCTTCGTTGGTATCAGTCTGAATAGTTTTTACCAAGCTTTCAATCTGCTTGGTTGCTGATGCAGAACGTTCCGCAAGACGTTGGACTTCATCGGCTACGACCGCGAAACCACGGCCTGCTTCACCCGCCATCGATGCTTGGATCGCTGCGTTTAATGCCAAGATGTTGGTTTGGTCGGCAATATCGTTAATCAACGAGACGATGTTACCAATCTCTTGCGAAGATTCACCCAAACGTTTAATACGTTTTGAGGTCTCTTGGATCTGTTCACGAATGTGATCCATCCCTTCAATCGAACGGTTTACCACTTGCGCACCATTGGTTGCAATTTGTACCGAACGTTGTGCTACGTCAGCAGATTCAGATGCGTTGGCAGATACTTGGTCAATCGACAATGCCATTTCGTTCATCGCCGCTGATGCACCTGCAATTTCTTGTGCCTGATGTTCAGATGCTTCTGCTAACTGGTTGGTAATACTCTGAGTATCTTGGGTATAACGTGCAACCTCTTGCGAAGTGTCGGTAATACGAGAAACAAGGTCACGTAACTGATCAATCGCGAAGTTAATCGAGTCGGCAATCGCCCCCGTAAAGTCTTCAGATACTGTTGCATACGAACGCAAGTCACCGTCCGCCAAGTCGGCAATCTCATCCAGTAAACGTAAAATTGCGTTTTGGTTACGGTCATATTCGTCTTGTAGACGCGTTACACGTTCTTTATCAGTATTACTACGTAACATTAAGAGTTGTAATACAAAAAACACCAGAGCCGCTAAAGAGAGGATTAAGAAAATACCTGCAACAACGTTATCCCAACCACCTTCGGCTTTATTTGATAAATCATTGAGTGAGGTCAACAGCGCATCAGACTGCGAGAAAATCTGCGAGGATGCTTGACGTACACGAACAATCTGGTTGGCGTTTTGCAATACGGTTGCTGCTGCTGATTTCAATACAGCATCATAATCTGACTTAATGCTGTCTACAGATTCACGCAATGCTGCTGAACTGATACGGTCTACACCAAGTTCAGAACTACCATTCAATTGTGCATTCAGATAAACACCAAAAGTATCAATATCGGCACCAAAGTCATTTGCAGAAACGCTTGAGTTGTCTGTGCCGACCAGTACCGAGTTGATCGAACGTAAAATACGTTCTGCAATGAACACTTGGTTTTTGGTGATAATTACCTGACTACTCGGCATGTTTTCACGCACCATTTGGTCGACCATCAGGTTATATTCCGCCTGAATCTCAGGAATCGTTTCACTGATCGAGATGTTGGTGTCGTAAAGCTGGTTAATGACTTTTTGTTGCGATGCAATCAGATCAATATTCTTGGCAACAGTGTCCCAAAGACCACTGACTTTCTTGTACTCATCAGAACCTTTACCATAAACACTTTCAACAGTGTCTAGGTTTTCAGCAAACTGCTTCTCTGACTCGACCAATTTTTTCATGGCTTCTGGCGTACCAGATGCAGTTGCTTCAGTTGCTTGACGTGAAATGGTTTGCGATAACAAACGCAATTCACCCAAACTACGGGTCAACTGGTTTGAACGCGGAACGCTCACGAATAAGTAAATCAAGAGGATCGCTGCAAGGGCCAAAGCAATTAAAGCACGATAGATAATCGGTTTTGATTTCTCAGTTTCACCGAATAAGCGCGAAAACTGGTCAAGTTGCGTTCGAATATTGTCTAAGAACGCCCCACCCTTTTTCAGCCCTGCACTATCGCCATTGCCGTTCTTTTTTTTAAGTTTAAAGCCCATCTCAGCTTCTCCCCTGAATACGCGCTTATGTTCCGTAGCGTATAAATTAGTTTATAAATTTTATTGATGCATTCATGTACTGAGGGTTGTTTAATAACCGGCTCAATAAAAACACATGCCATTGTTGATTATGTTGATGGAAATGACCTTGGCAATAATCTTTCAATTTATTGTCCAGCTCATTATTTTGAGAGAAAAAACTCTTCTTATTAAAGTGTTGAATCCCCAAAACCTGATCGACGACCAACCCCACATAATGGTCTTGATGGCTAATACAAATCACTTTTTGCGTTGGAGAAAACTGACTTCGCTGCCCTGAAATAAAGTGTGTTAAATCAGAAACCGAAAGTAGTCGTCCACGAATATTGGCCAAACCTCGCACCCACGCCTGAGTGTTTGGTACTGGTGTGTATTTCGGAGGATAGATTACCTCCGAAATTTCCCCTAAAGGCGCAACAAAATATTGCCCTAACATCTCAAATGCGATACCAGACCAGCGGCTGACTTCATTTTGAGTTGAAGTGTATTGTTTATTGCCTCGCTTGGATAAACGAAGCAACTCGATAAATCCATTTGCTGCCATACCCTATCCCGTATTGAGTAATGAGAAGGCTCATCTTGAGCAAAAAAATTAACTTAATAATTGTTTAATGACATCAATAAGTTGCTGTTCATCAATAGGCTTAGTCAAATAATCACAAGCCCCTTGACGCTTACCCCATACACGGTCTGTGGCCTGATCTTTGGTACTCACAATCACAACTGGAATATGTTGAGTGTCCTTACCTTTACTAATTTGACGCGTTGCCTGAAAGCCATTCATCCCTGGCATTACCACATCCATCAGCACCAAGTCAGGCAATTCTGCCTGCGCCATGGTCACCCCATCAGCACCATTGGTTGCTTCAATAACGTCATAACCGTGCTTCGTTAAAATTTCTCTAAAGCGAAACGTTTCCGTAGGTGAATCATCTACAATAAGTATGCGAGCCATTTTTTCCTCAATCTTAAATTTTATGCGCTAACATGGTTGCGAATCGCGTTTAACAGCTCATCTTTACTGAATGGCTTGGTTAAATATTCATCCGACCCCACAACACGCCCTTTCGCCTGATCAAACAAACCGTCTTTGCTTGACAACATAATGACTGGAATATTTTGATAATTTAAAGAATTTTTAATTAATGCACAGGTTTGGTAACCGTCTAAACGAGGCATCATGATGTCGACAAAAACGATATCTGGATTAGCTTCTGCAATTTTTGATAATGCTTCAAAGCCATCAACCGCTGTAATTACTTCACAACCTTCACGTTGTAATAAAGTCTCAGCTGTACGACGAATCGTTTTTGAATCGTCAATCACCATGACCTTCAAATTTTGAAATTTATCTTCCATTTATTGTCCTGCCCCAATACTCAATACAAATTATGGTTGGTTTAATTTGTTTTATACAGATTAGTTGATATTTTTAACATATCTTTACTTGCATTATCAATGAAGTTTTTTGAACCAACCTATCAGTTTCGCTTAACAATCATAAACAGTTCACACTTTTGATTAAATTCCTAATTTTTTTGCTGAATAACTATTTTTAAATGTCTAAATTAGCACTAATATACAACTGATTATTATTTAAAAATAAGTGATTTAATTAACTTTTTTTCGGGGAATGTAATGACTGGTTCGTTAAAGTGCGGTTTCCGCATTGGTCACTTTACAACGATTACTCGTAGTTACATTTGTGGTTTTTTTCTATTGCTATTTGTCAGCCATTCTTGCCTTGCAGCTACTGAACAAGTTAAACCAGTTTGGTATCGTTATTATGACAAAAATGGCGTTGCCAATGTCAGTACCTCCGTCACCCCAGAACATATCAGACATGGCTATGAAGCACTTGATCGTAATATGCAGGTGATCAAACGCAATCGTGCTTATAATGCCGCTGCTGATGTTCAGCAATCGGCTCAACGTGAATCTCTCGCACGTCGTCGCGAACAAGATTTAAGACTCAAACGCGCCTATGGTAGTCCACAAATCGCAGCAGCAAAACGCGATCAAATCTTAGCAAATCTCAAAAAACAACTGAATTATCAGCAAGAACAATTACAGCAATTACAAAAGGACAAGATTGCTTTTAAACGCCAAGAGATGGAATATCATCGCAAAGGTGAAATGCTACCGACCCAACTTAAAAGCAATCTGCAAAATAATGCTCAAAATATCGAAAACGTCAAAAAAACGGTTGAAAGTCTACGTAATGCCTACCATAAGACTGAGGTTGAATATAGCGAGATTATCAATCGCCTAAATGCACTCGGCTCGACCTAAACCCTAAATATACAACCACGCACTGACCATCTCGACATTAATCTTTAAACAATTCCAATACTTAAGCGCATGCCTGTACTTTATACTGCGCCAAATTGAATGATTCATGTCATAATGCCCATTGCTCAAAACTGAGCTGATTATTTTGCTCATTGATAGCACTTTTTAAATAACACTTAACTTTAGGACAGTTTCCATGCGCGCAAGCCGCTTTTTATTTGCAACGTTAAGAGAAACCCCAAATGATGCTGAAGTGATTTCACACCAGCTCATGCTACGTGCGGGGATGATTCGTAAACTCGCTTCTGGCTTATACTCTTGGTTGCCCATGGGAACGCGCGTTTTAAAGAAAGTGGATGCCATTGTCCGTGAAGAGATGAACCGTTCAGGCGCATTAGAAGTCTTTATGCCAGTGACTCAACCTGCTTCGCTTTGGGAAGAGTCGGGTCGTTTTGAACAATACGGCCCAGAACTATTACGCTTTAAAGATCGTCATGACAATCCATTTGTGCTCGGTCCAACTCACGAAGAAGTAATTACCGACTTGGCCCGTAATGAACTCAAAAGCTATAAACAGCTCCCTTTGAATTTCTATCAAATTCAAACCAAATTCCGTGACGAAATTCGTCCACGCTTTGGGGTAATGCGCTCGCGTGAATTCATCATGAAAGATGCATATTCATTCCATGCGGACCAAGCATCATTACAAGAAACCTATGATGTGATGTACGACACTTATAGCCGTATCTTCACTCGTCTAGGTTTGGACTTCCGTCCAGTACAAGCAGATACCGGTTCAATTGGTGGTTCAGCTTCACATGAGTTCCATGTACTTGCGTCAAGTGGTGAAGATGACATCGCTTTCTCAACAGAATCTGACTTTGCAGCCAATGTTGAAATGGCCGAAGCCCTGTTAGTGGGTGAACGTGCTGCTGCAACTCAAGCGTATACTCTAGTCGAAACACCGAATCAAAAAACCATTGCGGATGTGTGCCAATTCCTCAATGCTGATGCGAAACAGTCCGTTAAAGCATTATTGGTACAAGGGCCGACCGATGATAAAGGTCATACACCAGTTGTTGCCTTGTTCCTCCGTGGTGACCATGAACTTAATGACATTAAAGCTGAAAAGCATCCATTGATTGCTGCACCATTAGCCTTTGCGACTGAACAGCAATTGCAACAGCATGGTTTAACCGCTGGTTTCTGCGGCCCACAAGGTTTAGTGGAAAAAGGCTTAACCGTGATTGTGGATCGTGCTGCATCGGTCTTGTCTGACTTTGTTGCAGGTGCAAATGAAATCGACAAACATGCAACTGGGGTTAACTGGGATCGTGATGCCAAATTCACAGAAGTATTTGACCTGCGTAATGTGGTTGAAGGTGACCCATCTCCAGATGGTAAAGGCACAATCCTGATTAAACGTGGGATCGAAGTCGGTCATATCTTCCAGCTCGGCACCAAATACTCAGAAGCGTTAGGCTGTAAGGTTCTTGGCGAAGATGGTAAACCATTTACCGTCACCATGGGGTGTTACGGCATCGGTGTAACACGTGTGGTCGCTGCGGCGATCGAACAAAACTTCGATGAGAAAGGCATTATCTGGCCACAAACGATTGCTCCTTTTGAAATTGCGATTGTGCCAATGAATGCACATAAATCACCACGTACGCTTGAAGCAGCAGAAGCATTGTATGCTGAGCTACAAGCACAAGGTTATGATGTCCTGCTAGATGACCGTAACGAACGTCCAGGTGTGAAATTCTCTGATCTTGAATTAATGGGAATTCCACATCGTATCGTGATTGGTGAAAAAGGTTTGGATGCAGGTACGTTCGAGTACAAAGGTCGTCGTGATGCTGAATCAAGCAATCTCAATAAAGAAGAATTATTAGCAAAACTTGTTCGCTAATCTAAATTCTAAACATAAAAAAGCCGTTTCCATGAAACGGCTTTTTTATTCATTAAGCAGTCAGATCTTTAATGGTTTCTGATGGGCCATTATTTTTCACAGACTCAATCCCCTTATCACGAGACTGTTCGCTTGCATACAGTTGACTGCTTCCAATCACCTGATGATTGGCAGCCTTTAAATTAAAATAAGCTTTTTCATTTTTAGACGTCAATCGTTCATAACGACCATCATCTGGACTATTTTTTTGTACCGATGCAATCCCATTTAAGGCCGCTGCTTTGGTTTTATACAACTCACTATTCAATACGGGCTCGCCATTTCCGGCTTTTAACACAAAACGATATTGCCCATCACTTGCTTGACTGACTTCGAACCATCCTGCCATAAGGACCTCTATTTTTTGGAGTTAGTGTTGTTTGTTATCTCATCCAATATAGAACAGCTGTGAAAGTTTAAAAAGATTAAATTTTGTTCGCTTTTGGTAATTATCATCAAACATAAAAAAGGAGCATTTTCATGCTCCTAAATAGAAATCGTTTAAACTTTTTTCACGAACTCTGACTTTAGCTTCATCGCACCGACACCATCAATTTTACAATCAATATTATGACCGTCACTGGCATCTGGAACCAAGCGGATACTTTTCACTTTTGTTCCAACCTTCACCACAGAAGATGAACCTTTAATTTTTAGGTCTTTCACAACCGTTACGCTATCCCCATCGGCTAGCACATTTCCATTGGCATCTTTAATGATGTCCTGTAATTCTGAAGCCGCTACTTCCCCTTCCTTCCATTCATGTGAACATTCAGGACAAATCAATAAATCGCCATCTTGGTAAGTATATTCTGATTGGCATTGTGGGCAATGTGGAAAAGACATAAAAGAAACTCAAAACGGCTATTATGATGGATAGATGTAATTTTTCAAAATTTTAGGCTTGAATCTCAATGCCAAGTAAATAATTCTTCAAAACTAAAGCATGATTCAGTTGAGGATCTTTGGCTGCATAAATCAGCGTCAATTGCTGTTGCGCTGCCATTTCTCGGAGCTGCTGTACATAAGGATTCTCTTTAAGCTCTTGATAATAGCCTTGCTGAAAACTAAGCCAATGCTCAGCCTTGTGGCAAAAAGCCTGCCGCAATGCCGTTGAGGGGGCAATTTCCTTTAACCATAAGTCTAAGTGCGCACGCTCTTTGGAAACCCCTCTAGGCCATAAGCGATCAACCAAGATCCGCTTTCCATCAGATACGGCTACAGGATCATAAATACGTTTAATCTCGATTTGCATACTCACTCGCCTTCAACTTAGACTTAACTTTCCATTGCAATATCCATCACCTGCCCTTTTGTATCAAAGCTGACACAAATCACATAATTGGTAACCCCATCGGGCAAGGTAAAATCAAGCATATCATGTGGCGCTAAGCCCTCCTCCTCGCATTGATGTTCAAGAACCAAAAACGCTAATACCTGCAACGGCGTTGGGGTCGATGTCCCAAAATGTTTTTGCCAATATGCAGATTCAATCTCTTCAAGATGATGTTGAATAAATAACTCTACACTGTCTTCGGCCTGTTGATTTTCTAAAGCTTCCCGCATTGCAAGGCGTGCAAGCTGCTCACGGCGTTCAACAATTGCTTGTTCTGACATAGCATCCCCCGATGTCATCATCATAAACTATATTTTTAAGCTGATTTTTCTTTTCGATTACTGATCTGGAATCTCAGCCTGCACCAATAAGCCAAGCAGATACAGTGATTCCTGCCACCCTAAATAACACGCTTCGACAGGAATCACCTCTGGTATGCCTTCTTGAGTGATATGGATTTCGGTACCGACCAATACTGGTTTTAATTGAATCGTGACTTGAATGTCACCCGGTAAATTCGGATCGTCAAAGCGATCGGTATAACGCAAGCGTTCATTGGGAACCAGTTCAACATAGGTTCCACCAAAAGAATGCGAGCGTCCGGTTGAAAAATTGGTAAATGACATTTTATAGCTACCACCCTCTTGAGGATCAAGATGATGGACTTTTGCGGTGAATCCATGCGGTGGTAACCACTTTACCAAGGCATCAGGATCTAAAAAGGCTTTATAAACCCGAGCAGGTGGCGCATTCAATACGCGATGTAATTTTACGGTACCCGTCATTATTATTCTCCAATCTTAGGATTCTTGTGTTGGATCGATTTATCATAGCGATTTGGTGCACAAATGCTATGCCTTTAATCCCTCATTTGAGCACGAATATCGAGAATCTCAAGCTGCTTTTTTGTGAAAAATAGCGCAAAATAACAATCCATATTTTCGTGATTAGAATGCAGATTTAGGATTGATCTATGAGTCAGCTTGCTTTTACTGCTTTTAGCTTAAATGGTGTAGATGCACAAAAATTTTTACAAGGTCAGGTGACCGTGCATGTAGAGCGTATACCTGAAAATGAAAGTCGCTATACCGCTATTTGTGATTTAAAAGGACGTATTCATTTTGGTTTATGGATTAAACGACTTGGCCCAGAGAGCTTTGAACTTGTAACCACGCAAGACCAAGCTGAAGAATTTGCTAAGCACATTAAAAAGTTTGGTGCCTTCTCTAAAATGAAGTTAGAACAAATCGGTCCTGTCTTTCCAACGGTAAATGGCATTCAAACCGAATTTTCATCAGTAGAAAGTGATCTCAACACTTGGCAAATTCAGGCAATTCAGTCTGGACAAGCGTGGATTAGTCAAAGTACAGAGCATTTATTTCAACCACAAGAATTACGATTACATCAACGTGATGGCGTACATTTTGATAAAGGTTGTTATCTCGGTCAGGAAATCGTGGCGCGTCTTTGGTTTAAAGCAAAGCCGAAGCATTGGTTGCATTTAATTCAAGCCCAAGGTGATCTGCCTGCGCCAGCAACTCAACTCAGCAAAGATGTTGAGGTGGTGAATAGTGTTTCATTTGAAGAAGGCTATTTAGCACTGGTCATTGCAAAACCCGCTGCTTTAGAAGAGCTCGGTGTAACCGCTTTGGATCTACCAGATGCACTGAATGGTGATGTGGCTCGCCCGCAATCATAAAACCCTAGCAAAAGCCCTCTTAGGGCTTTTGCATTATGTATAAAATTATTAAAATAAAATTTCCTTTCAAATTCAACATATACTGATTTAAAACAATTATGCCTATTCTTTTTTTACGGGAAATTTCTGTGTATAAATTAAATTCACTTTATATTATGACAATTGCAATAATATTGAGCTCACAATCTATTTTTGCAAATACAGAACAAATTCACCAACGAATAAAAAGCCTTCCAAAAGAGCTCAAACCTGAATTTATAGATAAGACACCGATTCCCAATCTATATACTCTTTCAAATATTAGAGGTTCTATATTGATTGATGCTTCAGGCCGATATTTAATTGATGGGGATATGATTGATCTTGAGAATATGCAAAACATAGCAGACTATAATTATCAAAAACATTATGCAATCAACCCAAAGCAACTCCCTACAGCCAATGCATTAAAAGAAGTAAAAGGGAATGGTAAAAGAGTTTTATATGTTTTTGCAGATCCCGACTGCCCTGCATGTCAGGCATTACAAGGGATTCTTGAGGATATTGATAACATAACAATTTACACTTTCCCAATGGGATTAGCACATTTACACCCCACGGCCATTGAAACCTCCAAGAATATTTGGTGCTCAAAAGATCCTGTCAAAGCTTGGAAGGCATATTTATTAGATGGGGATAAACCAAATAAAAGAGCAAATTCGTGTCATCAACCCATCGATCAAAATATGGCAATAACCAAAAAATATCGAATTAATCTAACACCGACAATATTTAATTCACAAGGACATCGAGTTGTTGGGGTACCCGAACTTGAAGGCTTAGAAAATTTTATTAATACTGTCGATCATGAATGAGGTACTTGTTTGAATACCCTGTTTATTTGTAGTCGTAATCAATGGCGTAGCCCAACAGCTGAGCGCATTTTCGCTCAAGGCTATGGCCTACATACCCGTTCCGCAGGGACCAGCCGTCATGCCAAACATACTCTCTCTTTAAAGGATATTGCTTGGGCGGAACAAATCTTTGTAATGGAGTCTCGACACAAGCAACAGATCAAAGAACAGTTTTCTAAACAACTCATACATAAACGAGTGTTTGTGCTCGATATTCCAGATGACTATCGCTATATGGACCCGGAGCTGATTGAATTACTTCAATTGGCGATGCAACCATATTTAAAATAAAGTTTGGGCTAAATTCTTGTCGAAAGCACAAATCAACGTTATTGTTCCTTTATTCTCAACACAACCGATTCCTCATGAAAATAACGATCAAAACATGGTTATCTGCACTCAGCTTGAGTCTGCTCAGCTTACAAAGCCTACATGCCGATAGCAAAACACTGGAAAGAAACTTCAAACAGAATTATCCAGATATTCCAGTCAAATCAGTTAGTCCTTCACCTTTACCTGGTATTTATGAAGTCTATGCTGCTGGCAAAATCATCTATACAGATGAAACAGCCAAATATCTGTTTTTCGGTAACCTTCTCGATGTCAAAAACAAGAAAAATTTGACCGAAGAGCGCTTAGCTGAATTTGGCAAAATTGATGTCAAACAACTACCGCTCGATCAAGCAATCAAATATGTAAAAGGTAAGGGAGAACGTATCCTTTACGTCTTTAGCGATCCTGACTGCCCCTATTGCCAAAAACTTGAACAGAACATGACCTCTATCGATAATGTCACGGTTTATCTGTTCTTGTTCCCACTAAAAAGTTTACATCCACAAGCTGAAGCTGTTGCCAATCAAATTTGGTGTTCAAAAAACCAATATGAAGCTTGGGAGGATTATATGCTGCATCGTAAAGCACCGAAAAACGCAGTACAGTGTGAAACCCCAATACAAAAGAATCTTGCCTTAGGTCAAAAACTACAAATTGATGGTACCCCGACCCTATTCCTGCAAAATGGGATGCGCCTCTCTGGTAGCCCACAAAATGCGGAACAGATTGAGCAGCTTTTACAGGAAGCCAGCAGTAACAAATAATACGCAATGATGGAGGCTTGTTGACTTTTTTGCCACAAAGGGTTCACAAGCTTTCATTCAAAAAATTAAACATAAATTATTGATTTAATTTTATTTATTTAATTTACAGACTTAATTCCCCTTCTTCCATTTCACTACGATTTATACAAAATCCTTATTTACATTTTCGCCCAAACTTTTATGATGAAGGCAGCATATTGAGTTCTGCTATGCAAAGGATGAAAGCAGATCAACATGAAAGGAAAATAAACATGAAAAAATTGCTCATCGCGAGTTTAATTACGATTGCAAGCCATACAACATTTGCAGCAGACACTAAAGCAACAACCGTCAAGGCCGATCCGTTATTCACCAAAGCGACTCAACTTTACGAAGCAAAAGACTACCCTGCAGCCTTTCAGGAAATGCAACGTTTGGCCGATACTGGAAATAAACAAGCGATCTTTAATTTAGGTTATATGACTCAAGCTGGGCAAGGGACAGCGAAAGATGAGAAGAAAGCATTGCAGTATTATCAAGATGCATCAAACAAAGGCTATGGCCCTGCAACCTTTGCACTCGCTCAGGCCTACCATAAAGGCACACTTGGGCTAGGTAAAAATCCACAAAAATACAAAGAATATTTAGAGAAAGCCTCAATTCAAGGCTCGGATGAAGCGACCGTTGAGTTTGCTGATATTCTTTTTAGGCAAGGTAAGCCTGAATATGATCAACTTGCTATTCAGAAATTATTGCCTTTATTGAGAAAAGATTATTATCCTGCTAAAAATCTAAAAGCGGTGTATGACCTTGGCATTGGTGTGAAGAATAAAAATCCATTCATGCAGCAACAAGCGGTTGAAAGTTTAAAAGAGCTTGCCAAGAAAGACTATGCACCGTCACTGATGATTCTAGGTAATATGCTCGCCAACGGGAATATTATCGATCAAGATTTAGAACAGGCAAAAAATATTTTTACTCGTTTAGCAGCAGCAAATTACCCCAATGCGAAAGAGTCTTTGGCCAAAGTTGAAGAAGTAATTGCTGCGAAAAAAGCAGCGCCCAAAAAGTAAAAAATAAAGAGCAGCATACACATGCTGCTCTTTTCACTTAGAATTGTTTGCTTACTTTAATTCCAGCACTCCAATTACGCCCATCCGCTGGTTCAAAGAAACGGCTATTGCTATCATTGACAATCACAGAGCCTGCATAGTTCTTATCAAATAAATTATCAATACGCGCAAAGCCATTAACCCCCCAATCTGCATATTTCCATGCATATCCTGTATAAATTGAAGCAACGGTATAGCTTGGCGCTGTATCACTATTCACGTCGTCTACATAAACCTTGTCCATATACTGCGCATCTGCACCCGCATAGAAGCCCTGCTCTGGTTTCCACGCTAAACCAAGAGAAGCTTGGTTCTTCGCAATACCGGGGATTGCGTTGCCCTTTTCAACAGCCTTAACCGTACCGATAGCTGGAATTGCAGCATCAAACTTAGCATCTAAATACCCGTAACTACTGCTAATCTCAAGATCTTTCCAAAGCTTTTTATTCCATGCTAACTCAAGCCCTTGACGAAGCGTTTTATCGGCATTCCGAAAGGTCGCACGTCCATTTGAAGTGCCTGCTGAAACAATATCATCTTTGGTTTTGCTCTGAAAAACAGCCAAAGTAAAATCACCGAGCAGGTTTTGTGATTTTACGCCGAGTTCATAGTTATCACTGCTAGATGGTTTTAGATTAAAGTTAAATCCAGCTTTATCCTTATCCGCCTGATAAGCCATTTCGGTAAACGTTGGGGTTTCAAAGCCTTTGGCGTAGCTCGCATAAGCCAATAACGCAGGTGTAATTTGCCAGCTTAAAGCAGCCGACGGTAACACCTTGTTATAATCTGTTTTATCACTATCATTGCCATTGCTTAAATAGTGATCCTTAGATTTATAATGCACATTGCTATAACGTACACCTGTGTCTAAACGCCAAGCTGGTAAAAACTGCCAAGAGGCTTGTAAATAGGGATCAACATTCCATAAAGTATTGTCTTCATCGCGACGCAATGTGCCTTTCACCCCATAAGTTGGCTTAGCGTTAACGAGATTAAAATTCTCATAGCCTTTGCGGTCTTCATCCATGCTATCAACAGCAAGCCCTGCGCTGAAGGTTGTATTCGGTAACAGCTCTTTCCCTGTCCAACGGAAATCAGCACCATAATAATTCCGTTCAAAATCGATCACCCCACCCGCATGATTTGGATTGGCTTGAGCTGTTTGAGGAATCGATTGATACTGAGTCACTTGACGATTGCCGAAATAAGCCATCACATACAGCTCATGCTGATCATTAATCGGTTTAGACCACGTCACACCCGTTTGCGTTTGCTCAATATCTTTACGGACATTATAAGTATTATTCGCATCATTGACTTGACGCGGATTTTGCTGCCATTGAGCTCTATTTAACCCTTGAGGATCATCAGCATGAATCTTGACATAGTTGGTGACCCAGTTGATTTTAGTGCCATCATCCAAGTTCCACGTCAGTTTGGCATTATTTAAGACTTTTTCTGCACTGCTATGGTCACGATAGCCATCGGTATCAAAATAAGATGAACTAATGATATAGCTCGGTTCATTTTGATTTTTTGCACCGCCCTGTAGTACCACTCCTGCACGATTCTTGTTATGGCTGCCACCCGCATAACTCATTTCAATCGAATCTTTGCCCTGACCTTCTTTGGTCGTTGCCAAAATCGCACCACCTGATGAGTTGCCATATAGTGATGAAAATGGACCAGTTAATACTTCAAGATGACTGAGGCTACTTAAATCAATATTCGAGGTTTGGCCCTGTCCATCTGGCATCGTTGCTGGAATACCATCGGTATATAAACGGATCCCGCGCACACCAAAGGTAGAACGCGCACCAAAACCACGCATCGAGAGCTGCAAATCTTGAGCGTAATTTTCACGATTGCGTAATTGAACACTTGGAATCCCTTTCACCACTTCGGTTAAGTTCACCTGCGCAGATTGATCATTTTGCGGCATATCCACTCTAAAGATCGATGCAGGTGTTTGCATATAAGGGGTATTGGTTCGTGTTGCTTCAACTTTAATGGTTGGAAGCTGCACCGCCTGATCTGCATCGGATTCAACTGCCCAGACAGCGCTACTACTCGCCCCCATACACATTGCGACGCAACCATATAAAAGGTTTATTTTCAGTGAAGGCATGAAGGTTCCTTATTTCTCAAAATTTCAAAAGGATGATTTTTAAAAGTAAGCATCTGATTATTTTATATTTGTCTTACATCATTCACTTTAGCCAAAACCATCAATCTGGTTACTGATTGGCATTGGTAAATAAAATTAAATATCGTCATAATTGTAAGTGAAACATTTGCCCTCATTGTATTGTTGTTGAAACAACTTGAGCTTTCTATGCCCGAACTTCCTGAAGTTGAAACCACCAAAACCAGCTTGCTACCGCTGTTAGAACAACGTGTTCAAGCCGTCAAAGTATTCAATGCAAGTTTACGTTGGCCAATTCCAAACGATCTCGACAAACTAGTCGGACAGCGTTTGACTCAACTTAAACGTCGCTCTAAATATATTTTAGCTGAGTTTGAACAAGATCAGATGCTCTGGCATTTGGGTATGTCAGGCAGCTTTCGTTTGTGTGAACCCAATGAAGCACTCAGAAAGCATGATCATCTGGTGATTGATTTTGAATATCTGCAATTACGCTATCACGACCCACGTCGCTTTGGCTGCATTTTGTGGTTAGACCAACACAATCAAAGCAAACTAATCGACACACTTGGCCCTGAGCCATTAAGCGAAGATTTTAATGCAACTTATCTCCGTGAAAAGCTGAGTAAAAAGAATGTAGGCATTAAAATTGCTTTAATGGATAACCATGTGGTGGTTGGTGTCGGCAATATCTATGCAACAGAAAGTTTATTCAACATCGGGGTTCACCCAGCACAACCAGCTTCAACCTTAAGCAAAGGACAAGTCGACAAACTCGTTATCGAAGTTAAACGCATCTTAAAGCAGGCAATTGATTTAGGTGGCTCGACCTTGCGCGACTATAGCAATGCCATGGGCGAAAATGGTTACTTTCAACAAACGCTTTTGGCCTATGGTCGTGCAGGCGAAATGTGCGTGAATTGTGAAACGACTTTGGAAAATCTGAAATTAGGCCAACGTGCCAGTGTATTCTGCCCGCAATGCCAACCACTGAAGTTTAAAAAAGCGTAAGCTTATTAAGATGTACGGAGGAGAACATATCATGCAAACTGCGATTGTTCGACATATTTTAGTCAAAGACAAAGATCTGGCTGAACAGCTAAAAAAGCGCATTCAGTCTGGTGCTGATTTTGGCAAGGTCGCCAAGCAATACTCAACCTGTAACTCAGCAAAACGGGGGGGAGAATTGGGCGAGGTGAAAAAAGGTCAACTGGTGCCCGTCATCGATAAACTGGTTTTTAGCGCCGCAGAACGCATTTTACATGGCCCAATTAAAAGCCAATTTGGTTTTCATTTGGTTGAAGTCAAATTCCGTATGGGCAGTTTAAGATAATTGATCTCGTTGAGCTTAAATTTAGATTTAAGCTCAACTGTACGGTTATACGAATTTAATCTTGGGGTTTCATCACATAGGTCCATGCCAAGGTTGTACCGCCATCTGACAGTTGAACCAGAACCTCTACCCGTTGATATTGCATCCCTTCAAAATCATCCAACATCTGCCAATTCTGTTCTAATTTTTCGGTACTAAACAAATATCCCTCAACCAAAGGATCTGCTTCATTCAACACGATTGCAGGTAAACCTTGATCTGGTCCCCAATCCAGAATATGAATGGTGCCATGCACCGACGCCTGCCGCCAATCACCGCCGATTTCCCCCAAAATATGGGCATTTTCTCGATTTGGGCACAGTGTGCCATATACAAATAATCGATTCATGTTGCTTGATCCCCCTCATCATATGCACAGCATCTTAAAATGAAAGCAGCAATTTTTCTATGAAAAATAACGATTTTCACATCATTACCCTGCAATGATCTATTCCAATAGGCAATAAAAAAACGGCATCTCAAATGCCGTTTTTTTATTCAAGCTGAATTAACCTTGTTTTTTCAATTCATCACGAATTTCACGTAACAATTGAACATCTTCTGGTGTTGCTTCAGGCTCAGGTGCAGCCTCTTCTTGTTTGCGGATACGGTTCATCACTTTCACCAACAAGAATACCACCCATGCCAATAACAAGAAGTTAATCAGAATGGTTAAGAAGCTACCATAAGCAAATACATTCAGTCCTGCATCTTGTGCCGCTTTCAGGGTTGTCACATTATTCGGGTTATCGCCAAGGATAAGGAACCAGTTGGTGTAATCCACATCACCACCCAAGATCCATGAAATCACCGGCATCACGATATCTTTTACCAATGAATCAATGATTTTACCGAAAGCGCCACCAATGATGACACCAATCGCTAAATCCATCATATTGCCTTTGATGGCAAATTCTTTAAATTCTTTAATAATACTCATCTATAACTCTCCAGAGTTGAACTTGATCGCAACCTGTTTTTGCATTGTTTATTACACAGGCGCAGTTATCCACATAATGTTGATAATTTAATATTTTTATCAAAAAAAGAAAGTTATTTCACACTTTAACAACACTTTTTATTTTCATAAAAATATGTGTTTAAGCATGTTCCTCCCCTCTGATTTATGCAATAAAAAACCGCTAAATAAATTTAGCGGTTTTGTCATTTTTCAGTGAAGAAAAATTATTTATCGCGGTTACGTTTACGTTCGTTTTCAGTTAAGTAACGCTTACGGATACGAATCGATTTTGGTGTTACTTCAACCAACTCATCATCTTGAATGAATTCAAGCGCTTGTTCAAGCGTGTATTCCATTGCAGGTGTTAAAGTTAAAGCTTCATCAGTACCTGACGCACGAACGTTGGTTAACTGCTTCGCTTTGGTCGGGTTTACAACCATATCGTCAGAACGTGAGTTAATACCAATGATCATCCCTTCATACACTTCTAACTGTGGCTTCGCGAATAAACGACCACGGTCTTGAAGTGTGAACAGTGCATAGCCCAAGCAAGTCCCTTGAACCATAGAAATCAACACACCATTTTGACGTTTCGCAACAGTACCCGCTTTTGCTGGACCGTAATGCGAGAAGCTTGATGTCATGATCCCTGTACCAGAAGTCATGGTTAGGAATTCAGAACGGAAACCAATCAAGCCACGTGAAGGTACAGTTGCTTCAATACGGATACGGCCTTTACCGTCAACTTCCATATTGGTCATTTCGCCTTTACGGAAGCCCATTTGTTCCATTACAGAACCTTGATGCTGTTCTTCAACGTCAAACGTTACATTTTCGTATGGCTCTTGTTTTTCACCATCGATTTCTTTCATGATCACTTGTGGACGTGATACGCCCATTTCGAAGCCTTCACGACGCATGTTTTCAATCAATACTGAAAGGTGAAGTTCACCACGGCCTGAAACCTTGAAACGGTCTGGACTGTCAGTATCTTCAACACGGAGTGCTACGTTGTGAATCAATTCACGGTCAAGACGCTCACGAATGTTACGTGAAGTTACGAACTTACCTTCTTTACCCGCAAACGGTGAGTTATTGACTTGGAATGTCATCGAAACTGTTGGTTCATCTACAGACAATGCTGGTAATGCTTCTACATTTTTCGGATCACAAATCGTATCAGAAATGTTTAATGCATCAATACCAGTAATACAGATGATGTCACCAGCTGAAGCTGATTCAACATCAACACGCTCTAAACCATGGTAACCCATGATTTTTAAGATACGGCCGTTACGTGTATTGCCATCTTTATCGATAACAGTAACAGGTGTATTTAATTTTACAGAACCACGTTGGATACGGCCCACACCGATAACACCAACGAAACTGTTATAGTCAAGTGATGAAATCTGCATTTGGAAAGGACCATCAACATCAACTGCTGGTGGTTCAACGATATCTACAATCGTTTGGAACAACGGTGTCATGTCTTCCGCTAATTCTTCTGGTGAAGGACCAGCAACACCACGTAAGCCTGAAGCATAAACGATTGGGAAGTCTAACTGTTCGTCAGAACCACCAAGGTTATCAAACAAATCGAATACTTGATCGATTACCCAATCTGGACGCGCGCTTGGCTTGTCAACTTTGTTGATAATCACGATTGGCTTCAAACCACGCGCGAACGCTTTTTGCGTTACGAAGCGAGTTTGTGGCATTGGACCTTCTTGTGAATCTACAAGAAGCAATACACAGTCAACCATCGACATTACACGTTCCACTTCACCACCGAAGTCGGCGTGTCCCGGGGTGTCCACAATGTTGATGCGGTATTCGGTGTTTGTACGTGCGTCTAACCATTTGATTGCAGTGTTTTTTGCAAGAATGGTAATACCACGTTCAGACTCAAGCGCGTTAGAATCCATAACACGTTCAATCTCGCCTGCGCGATCACCAAGAGCACCTGATTGTTGTAAAAGTTTGTCGACTAGAGTCGTCTTACCATGATCGACGTGCGCAATAATGGCAATGTTACGGAGAGTTTTAATATCTGACATGTAAAATTCGATACGCTTTAAATTTGAGGGCAAATTATACAGAAAAATACTAAACTTTAGTAGTGACAGTTTATTGACAGTGCACTTTTTTTCTGACGAAGTGTTATAGAATCGTTGGTAAAGCGAGCTAACTCTATTAGAATATTCCACTAATGCCTCTCGCTTTTTATACTCCCATGTCGAATTCACAACCTCAGCAGCAGCTTGATCTGGTCTACGGACTCAATGATCGACCGAAACCTTTTGTTGCATTTTTAGCCGCCTTACAGCATCTTTTGGCGATTTTAGTCCCAATTGTCACCCCTGGATTACTGATTTGTTTGGCACTTGGCGTCTCCCGCGAAGACACCAATATGATCCTTTCGATGTCTTTAATCATTTCAGGCATTGCAACCTTTTTACAGTGTAAAAAGGTAGGTCCATTTGGTGCGGGACTGCTCATTGTCCAAGGTACAAGTTTTAACTTTATTGGTCCAATCATTGGTATCGGGAGCGCAATGGTTGCTGCGGGTACACCCGTTGAGCAGGTGATGGCTGCCATCTTTGGTGTGGTGATTGCGGGTTCATTTATTGAAATGGGCGTTTCTCGAATTTTGCCATGGGTAAAAAAGCTGATTACGCCGTTAGTCACAGGTATTGTGGTGCTGTTGATTGGTCTTACTTTGATTAAAGAAGGTCTGATTAGTATGGGCGGTGGTTATACCGCAATGCAGGACAACACCTTTGCCAATGCAGATAACCTGATCATGTCATGTACCGTACTGGGTATTATTATTCTACTCAATCGTATCAAAATTATTTGGGTCAAAAGTTCAGCAATCTTAATTGCATTGGTGATTGGTTATATTCTTGCCGGTTTTATGGGCCATTTAAACTTTTCAGTACTCAGTGATGCTCCCTTGATTCAAATTCCAACACCAATGCATTTTGGACTCAGCTTCTCATGGAGTCTGTTCATCCCGATGGCTTTTATCTATCTGGTCACGTCACTCGAAGCAATTGGTGACGTTACAGCAACCAGTAAAATTTCAAATCAGCCAGTCGATGGCCCAATCTGGATGCAACGGATCAAAGGTGGTGTGTTGGTCAATGGCGCCAACTCATTTTTAGCAGGTATCTTTAATACCTTCCCAAGTTCTGTATTTGCACAAAACAATGGTGTGATTCAATTGACTGGTGTTGCCAGTCGATATGTTGGGATTTGGATTGCCGTGCTATTGGTGATTTTAGGTTTATTCCCTGCTGTAGCTGCCGTGATTCAGGCCGTACCACAAGCGGTACTTGGTGGTGCTGTCATGGTCATGTTTGGCGCAGTCGCTGCTTCTGGTATTAATATTCTTTCCAGTATTCACCTCGACCGTCGTGCTTTGTTGATTATTGCGATTTCACTTGCATTAGGTCTAGGTGTTGCACAAGTACCTCAAATCCTCGAGCATCTACCTGAACTATTTAAAAATATTTTTAGTTCTGGTGTTGCAACAGGCGGTATCGCTGCACTAATTTTAAATATTGTTTTACCTGAAACACATAAATAATCAACCAACAATCGCAAGTGCCCAGTTTCACGACTGGGCTTTGTTTTTGATGAGAGATCAAAATGGATCCACGTAGTGAAGTTGTCATCAGACAACAAGATTATTTAAATGGGCAAATCTTACTGATTAATGCCCCAAATGATCAACTCGCCAAAAATCTACCTCAACATGTTCAAGCTTCTGTATGGACTTGGAATTATGCAGATCACCAAGCTTTCTTAAATACGGGGATCACATCGCATTTTTCAGTTGAATTCCCACAAGCAACGTTTGATCAGGTTGTTATTTTCGTCCCCAAGTCGAAAGAATTACTAAATTATATTCTGCACGTTGTCGTTAGCCATTTAAAACTTGATCACAATATTTTTCTGGTTGGTGAAAAAAAAGGGGGGGTTGAGCGTGCAGCAAAACAATTATTGCAATATGGCAAAACACTAAAACTTGACAGTGCACGTCACTGCCAACTTTGGCAAATGAAGATCGAACGAACAGAGCAGTTAAAACCACTGGAACACTGGTTAAAAACTTATACAGTTCAAATAGATCAAGAACAGTTAAATATCTGTGCCTTGCCTGGTGTATTTAGTCAAGATCATTTAGATGTCGGTACAGCCGTATTAGTCCCTTACCTTAGTCAAGTAAAATCAGGTAAGATTGCCGACTTTGGTTGTGGCGCTGGAATTATTAGTGCCTATTTGGCCAAACTAGATTCGAATCGGCAAATTTTTGCACTTGATGTTGATGCATTTGCATTACGGTCTACTGAGCTGACCTTTCAACGAAATGGTCTGAATTTAACTCAGTTAAATCTCCAAGCTGTCACTGGTTTTGTAGATGCACCGAATGATTTAGATGCGATCGTCAGCAATCCGCCTTTTCATCAGGGAATTCATACCAATTACGATGCGAGTGAGGAACTTTGCCAACGTGCGAAAAAACATCTGAAAAATTCAGGTGAATTATGGATCGTGGCAAATCGTTTTCTAAACTACCCTCCTCTGATTGAACAGAGTTTTGGTGAATGTCAGGTGAAAGCCGATCAACAAGGATTCAAGGTGTTATATGCCTGTGCAAACAGGGGCAGCTGATACTTTATCTATGGTTGCGGCAGAGAATATTTTTTAGGCGGTATAAGGCATGGTTGATGAAATTTAGTGATTCTAAATGAGTCAGCCATAACGCTATAGCGGCAAAAAATATTCCTGCCCCGAAGGGTTATGGTTGAAATTTCCTCACTCTTCGTTATGAAACTTAGCAATAGAGTCGCTATTACTTTCGTTTCATGCCTTGATTAATGAAATTTCAGCTTATAACGCAACCCAGATATAAAGTGTCAACAGACCCTTATACAGTTTAAGGAATTTTTATGAGCGATACATCTGCTCCTCAACACCTTCAGCGCAAGCTCGGGGCTCGACACCTGAACATGATTGCCATTGGTGGATCGATCGGCACAGGCTTATTCCTTGCTTCAGGTTCAACCATTGCCACTGCGGGTCCAGGTGGTGCGTTATTGGCCTATGCCCTCATTGGGATCATGATTTACTTCTTGATGACCAGCTTAGGTGAACTCGCAACGCATAATCCAACATCAGGTGCGTTCTTTACCTATGGTAGCCGCTATGTCGAAGATGGCTTTGGTTTCGCCTTAGGTTGGAATTATTGGTATAACTGGGCCATTACCGTTGCTTTCGAATTGGTTGCCGTCCAGTTCATCATGAAATTTTGGTTCCCTGATATTCCAGGTTTCTACTGGAGTGCGATCTTCCTTGCCATTATTTTTGGGATTAATGCCTTAACGGTGAAAGGTTTTGGTGAAAGTGAGTTCTTATTCTCTTTGATTAAAGTCATTGCCATTATCGTGTTTATCGTGATTGGTATCTGGATGATTGCTAAAATCATGATGACGCCAAATGTCTCGGTATTTCAGCACTGGACTTACAAGGAAGCTCCTTTTGTCGGTGGTTTACAAGCCTTAATCGGGGTTGCCATGATTGCTGGATTCTCATTCCAAGGGACTGAGATGGTGGGGGTTGCCGCAGGTGAATCAAAAGACCCTAAAAAGACCATTCCATTGGCGATTAAACAAATTTTCTGGCGTATTTTACTGTTTTATATCCTATGTATTTTCATCATTGGTACCTTGGTCAGCTATGACGATCCTCTACTGTTAAAAGCAGCTCAGAGCGAAGATATTGCACTCTCTCCATTTACGCTTTTATATGAAAAAGCAGGCTTTGCCTTTGCAGCAAGCTTAATGAATGCGGTAATTCTCAGTGCAATCTTATCTGCGGGTAACTCGGGAATGTACTCCTCTACCCGTATGTTATTTGACATGGCCAAAGAAGGCCGTGCGCCGAAATGGTTCTCCAAACTCGATGGCCGTGGCGTACCAATGAATGCACTCTATGCAACCACTGCAGTTGCGGCATTGTGCTTCTTAACCACCTTTATTGGCGAGAAACAAGTTTTTAACTGGTTACTCAACATGTCAGGAATGTGTGGTTTCATTGTATGGTTAGGTATTGCGATTTCACATTATCGTTTCCGTAAGGGCTATATTGCGCAAGGCTATAAAGTTGAAGATCTGGCATATCGCGCCAAGTTCTTCCCATTTGCCCCATGGTTTGCATTTATTCTTTGTTCAATCATTATCTTAGGTCAAAACTATCAAGCGTTACTTGGTGGTAAAATAGACTGGCTAGGTCTAGTTTCAACCTATATCAGCATTCCATTATTTTTGGCGATCTGGTTGGGTTATAAGTGGAAACACAAGACCAAACTGATTGCTTACAAAGACATGAATGTCAAAGAAGGCGAATAAAAAAACCGCTTTTTACTTGACCCAAATGAAAATATGAGTAAAATCTCGCTCATATTTTCAACGGCACCACATGATAGGAGGATGACAACATGCCATTACAACTAGGAACTACACCATAAGATTTGGCACTGTCGACTCACGGACAAGTGTACAAATCAATTGATCACTTGTCCGAATGCTCTATTTAACCTAGCATTCGCTAGGTTTTTTTATGCCTATTCGGACCAACAATTAAAATACCCGAGACAAGAAAATGGGCATACAAAAAATACTCAATGCAGATGCGCAATATGGTGTTCCAGTGAAAATTTTCACAACCGATATTGATAGCGAAAGTATTGAACAACTGAAAAAAATGGCACAACTGCAATTTGTTTATTCACATATTGCGGTGATGCCTGATGTACATGTCGGCAAAGGTGCGACCGTAGGCAGCGTCATTCCTACCAAAAATGCCATCATCCCCGCAGCTGTCGGTGTTGATATTGGTTGTGGGATGAATGCGATTCGACTCAACCTCAAGGCCTCACAGCTTCCAGACAACCTCGCACCGCTACGTCATGCCATTGAACGTAAGGTTCCTGTGGGCTTTGAACTGCATAAACAAGTAAAAGCAAAAGCTTCTAGCATTATTCCTCTGGAGAAACGCTTACAACCGATCATCAAAAAACATCCAGGTTTGGTTCGGATGCTCAGAAAGTTTGATGCCACTTGGCAAAAACAACTGGGGACCTTAGGTGGCGGCAATCACTTTATCGAACTGTGTTTAGATGAAAATCAGGATGTTTGGGTCATGCTGCATTCTGGTAGCCGCGGTTTAGGCAATGTGATTGGAACCTACTTCATTGAATTGGCAAAGAAAGAAGCACAGCATCGTTTCGGTCATGTCCCTGACAAAGACTTAAGTTATTTTGCTGAAGGTTCAAATAGTTTTGATGATTATGTTGAAGCCGTGGAATGGGCACAAGAATATGCCTTTGAAAATCGACGTGAAATGATGCGTCTGATTTTAGAAGCAATCCGCCCACTGCTACCACCGTTTCAAATGACCAAAGAAGCAATTAACTGCCACCACAATTACGTCAGTCAAGAAACTCACTTTGGTGAGAATCTCTTGATTACACGTAAAGGTGCAATTCGAGCAGGTCAAGATGAATTAGGCATTATCCCTGGCTCAATGGGAGCACGCTCCTATATTGTAAAAGGCAAAGCCAATCCTGAGTCCTTCTGTTCATGCTCACATGGCGCAGGACGTAAAATGAGTCGCAGCAAAGCCAAACTACTGTTTAGTCAGGATGATTTGATTCAGCAAACCCAAGGGATTGAATGTCGAAAAGACAGTGCTGTGATTGATGAAATTCCAGCTGCTTATAAAGATATTGATCAAGTCATGGCAAACCAATCTGATTTGATCGAAATCGTACATACCCTCAAACAGATTTTATGTATCAAAGGATAATCAAATGAAACTCAAAGAAATGCCAAAAATTAAAGTCCGCAACCCTGTAGCGCTTTCGCCTTTATTACATAAAGGTGGAATTCATGAAACAGAGAAACCTCGAGCACAGCATCGACGTGAAAGACAAAATACTAAGCAGCAGCTTAAAAAAGAAATATGGTAAATAATTAATAGTGATTAAAATATTTTAAACCTATTCAATAAAAGGAGAATCCCAATGTTTTATGACTTAAATCCATCATATAAAAAAAGCGACTCTGACGAGTCGCTTTTTTTCAGTTCATAAACTCAAATTATTGAGCTTGTTGACCTGGTTGTACAAGAACAGTACGGCTACCAGTAATCGCAGCGAATACGCGACGGTTCATAGCACGACCTTCTTTAGTTTTGTTGTCAGCAATCGGTTGATCCCAAGCGAAACCTTGAGTTGTCAAACGAGTTGC
>NZ_ATGG01000065.1 GCF_000413855.1 Acinetobacter gyllenbergii CIP 110306 = MTCC 11365
AAGGCAAAAAAGGACATGGAGGGTTGGAGTGCGTAAAAACCTACATCTTTAAGTATGTGGCCAAACTTCACGGCAAAGGCAGCTTACGAGGACGTGTAGAGGCTACGACAGCTCTCCAAGCAAAACAGCAGATATTACAAGGCAATGAATTGATCAAGGATGTCTCAGTATCGCTATTAACCAATCAAAAGGCTGCACGTGCGCAGTCTTTTGAAAAAATAAATAACTAATTTGAGGTGAATTAACTATGTCTTGCTTAATTCGAGTATCTGAATTTATTAAACGAGTCTATGGAGATGCAAGCGATGGTGCGACGCCTCCTACTCCTCAAACCATCACACGTAAATGCCGAATAGGTAAATTACCTGCTGAATTACATGGTGCAGAAGATGGCAAACGTGGTACCTGGTACATCAACTGGGAAGCTTATGAAAAGCAAACTGGCGATGAGTTAGTAAATAAAGTATTGCAAGGTTAAAAATGTCACGTTCTAGAAATGCAGGCAACAAAGACTTGCCTGCGAATCTCTATAAAGCGAATGGAAAGTCATGGCGATATCGCCATCCTGATACGGGTAAGTTTCATTCCATGGGGAGTAACAAGTCAGTTGCAGTCCAAGCTGCACGCAAACTTAACTCATTACTGATTCAGGAAGAAGATTATGTTTCTAGTGTCACAGGCAAGACAATCTCATTTAAGGATTTTTGCGAACAGTTTTTAGAAGAAAAGAGACGTAAAGATGGGCGGCCTTTATCTGAAAACACAAAGAAGAATTACAAGATCCATTTAAACCGAATTTACAGGGTTTGAGGCAAGATATCTTTAGACTCAATTACTTTAAAAATGGTAAATGATCAATTAGATGAACTGACACCTTCGAACAGAAAGGCGATAAGAAGCTTACTGTGCAGTATTTTTGATGTAGCGATGAGTAAAGGGATCTGTCCTGATAATCCTGCACGCATCACTTTGACAAAGCATGTCCAGAGACAGCGAAAATGCCATACTCTTGCAGGTTTACAACAGATTAGAGCCAATTCCCCATTGTGGCTCCAAAATGCAATTGATTTATCTCTTTTAACCACACAAAGACGTACTGATATTGTGGCCTTGCGTTGGACTGATATTTACGATGGATATATACATATTGCACAACAGAAAACCACGACCGATTCACTGGATGAATTTGAGGTTATGGAAGGTGCTGGGTATGTCCGAATTAAAATTGATGCAGAACTGCAAAAGGTTTTAGATCGATGCAAACCAGATAAACTTCTTACTCCATTTGTAATTCATCAAATCCCTAAGCGTAAAACCAAGAATGCGAATAAAGAGCATTGGACTCAAATTCTCCCTCAATATTTATCCGAAGAATTTTTGAGGATTGTTAAACGTGCTAAGGCATATCCGGATCTGAAAGGTAGGCAAATTCCGACTTTTCATGAAATACGAGCATTGGCTATTTTTCTACATAAAAAAGCTGGTCGTAGTGCTCAGGCATTAGCTGGTCACAGCTCGGTAAAAATGACAGAACATTATGAGGCAGGACATGAAATTGTTTGGAATGACGTAGATGTGGGGATTGCCTTGCCATTTGCCTAAATGACATAAAATCTTTTAACAAATGGGGTTTATAAGTTATTGTTTTCTATGATTTCTATAAGTCCCATTTTTGCGTTAAAAAACACTGATTTTTATAGCTATAATTAATATAAATCAATACCTTAATTTGATTTCACTTCATTACGTTTTGATAATTAGGATAGTAAAAATCCATCTTCCAACGGCTTTGTGGCGGTGGAAAACTGCCCAGCATCAGCAATTTTGCAGTCGCAGGTAGAAACGGTTGTAATGGGTGTGTTTCTATTTCTATATCAGTCATTTATATAAAGAGCCAAATTTTAAATCGAATGAATATTTTTAATCATTTTATCGAATTTTCCAGTTTTTTGCTTGGGTCTTTTGTTCGTTGAAATTTCATCTTCACAAAATTTTAGCAATATCTTTACCTTGAATAATATCTTTATTGACTAAAATGTCATGGATTAATAGCTCTATTTTACAAATTAACTGCTTAATTACTGATCAAAAAAAACAATCTAAAAGATGACTTTCTGACATATTTGATGATTAGAACATATGTGCAAACTATGAATCCATAGTATGGTATCGAGTAGAGATCTGCTCGCTTTGGTCTGGTACCAAATTGGGCTGATGATCTAAAGAACTTAAAAAACACATATAACGCCCGTTCTGAGAACGTGGCAACAAAGCCTAGCTTTCGACATGCATGGTCTAAAAATCAATTCTGCTTGATTCCAGTAAAAACTAGTTTTGAACCCAAGTACATTGATGGGAAATCCCATTGGTATGGAATTTATCGAGAAGACCATATACCCTTCACTGCTGTTAATATTTATGAACATGCGACTGTAAACGGCGAGCTGGTTATTTCAATGAGCATGTTAAAGATCAATGCTGATGATCACCCATTTATGAA
This sequence comes from Acinetobacter gyllenbergii CIP 110306 = MTCC 11365, assembly GCF_000413855.1. Classification (GTDB taxonomy): domain Bacteria; phylum Pseudomonadota; class Gammaproteobacteria; order Pseudomonadales; family Moraxellaceae; genus Acinetobacter; species Acinetobacter gyllenbergii. Next base: position 2,501 of record NZ_ATGG01000065.1, read on the forward strand.
ACAATTCCATGCACCAAACGATGAAAAGCGATCGATTGTAGTCATCCCCAAAGGCCGCCATAATGACTGGCTTAACTGCAATCATGATCAAGCTAAAGACTTTTTAGTTGAAATGCCGATTGATGAATACACTTCTGAGCCTAAACATGAAATAAAATAATTAAAGGCAAAAAATTTTTTGATTTTTACATTCAGCGTTATCTTCTGAATCCTCACCTATTTCTTAATTCCATTTCTTTTTCTTGTGCTGCCTCTAACTCTGCGAAATTCCGATCGTACTCAGCCTCCTGCTCTTCAGCGGTTTTCTGCTGATGTTCATTTACTTCATGCTCTTTATTACTTGCATTTTGTGTGACTTCAGCCCCCTTTAATCGAGCACTATTATCAGTAATTTTAGACAGACCAACATCACTTGTAACACTAGATTCATTAACTTGACTTTCTCTGTTATCTGAATGATTTAAACTTGAATTATTTACTTTTGCTATATCGGTTTTAAATGTATACACAATAAATGCCAACACGATAAACACCAATATGAATAACACTTTATATCTCATCTATATACTCCTTTTATCCGCTCTCTGTTAAATCATGAAATAAACAATCCTATAAAAATATCTTACATAAACCAAACAATGTTTACATAGTTATCCCCAAGTGTTTTGATTGTGAGCCGCATACCCTTAAAGTCCATTAAAAAATGGTAAAAGATAATGCAAAAAAAATTAATACCAATCGTTCTATTATCAATATGTTCTTCTGCTTATGCTGAAGTCACATACTCTACACTGGAAAATACTGGAATTGCGGGAAGCAACTTTTTAACTTTAAATGCAGATAATTCAGTGTCCTTCTCAGGTTCGACTGGGGCAGAAAACCAACAATGGGCTTTTGTGAAGGCTGAAAACAGTGGGTATTGGTACTTAAAAAATAAGGCAAATCCATCTCTTTGTTTTAATGCTGTTACGAACAAATATGATTCTTGTACAGGTCCAGGATATTCAACATATAGAAAGTTTTATCTGCGCCAAACCTCAACTAACAAGTTTAGTATTTTTAATCAGTACAAAACTCAACTTGAGCAACCTAATTATCTAGCGGCCAATCTGGCCAATTCAGGAGTTACGTATAGTCAATTGGGGGGCGATAAATCCATTTGGAAATTTAGCGGAAAATATGAAAATCCCAGCGCTTTTTTAGGTAACCATAAAGTTCTATTGGTCAATGCTTATTTTGATGGGCAAAAGCCTCAAAATGGAACCGACGTTTACAATGCTGTGTTTAAAAATTCCAGTAACAAACTAAATCTTCAGGAAAATATTGAACTTTCTTCTAATGGTAGAGCGACTATATCTGGAGAGTTTTTAGACAATATCAAACTAAGTTCATCCCCACTTAGTTCATGCTCAGGAGATGAAAAAAACGAGAAAATATTCAATCCTATTAAAAAATTAGCAGCAGACAAAGGGATTTCCTATGAATATCTTTTTGTAGAACTCCCAGCTACAAATCTATGTAAATATGGTGCTGTAGCAGACATCAATGGAACAAGAATCCACTCCAATGGATCCGGTCATAAATACTGGATGTGGACACATGAATTTGGACACAATCAAGGTTTTATGCATACTCAATTTATAACCACGGAATCGGTGAATGGTAGTACTGTTAAATTAACTAAAACAGCAACACCTGAAAGTTGGGGTATAGATTATGGGGATGCATTAGGTGCTGGTGGTGCTGCCTTATATACCGTTAATTACAGATTGTGGTTGGGATGGCTTGACCGTGAAAGTGTGCCATATATTGAATCCAAAGGTAAATACACCTTATTGCCCGCATTTAGTTCACAAAAAGGAAATAAGGGCCTTCGTATTGCTCATAAAGATGGATATTTGGAATTCGAATACCGTCCTAATCAAGAGCGCTATGACCAATTTTCAGCAAAACCCAATCAAACAATTAGTAATGGTTTAACTGTTCGAAAAGTGAAATATGACTCTCTGAACACTATTACCAATACAATAATTGACACAACCCCAAATACCGACTCTAAAGACTCTCCGCTAACTATTGGGAGAACACTGATCGATGAAGAATCTGGTTACACGATAAGAGTATTATCTGTAAACGAGAATTCAGGGATTGAAATTGAAGTTAGCTGATCATTTTTTACTTATGGCCCTTTGTTCAATTAAGCTCCAATAGCATATTTGAACTAAGGGCTTTTTCAATTTCTATTCAGACTGTCAGAAATTTTTAGTTTTGAAAAACCCAAGCGAACACTCTACAGAAGACACGCGTAAATTCCGACCAAACGCACACTAGCAGCGACAAGTAATGACTCCCCTTTATTTCCACTAAAATTTTAAAATTTGAAAACATTTTAGGCCAAACCTAAAATACAACTTGAATATGTTACAAATTCAAATTGTAGCCATGAGCCATTCAAACCAAATCATCGAAATCAAGAATCATCTCAGGCATGACTTACTCTCAGATGTATCTTCCATCATAGTGATACATCCTTCTATGCGTATGGCTATTACTGTCTCAATAGAAAAAATTTCAGCAGGTTTCCCTTCCCCAACCCAAGATTATATCGATATGAATCAGCATTTGATTGGTAATGAATACGCGACCTTCATTGTTAAAGTCGGCTCACTCTCAATGAAAAACGCTGGTATTGATATTGATGATGAATTGATTGTTGATCGTAGTTTAGAAGTTAAGCATAGAGATATCATTGTTGCCTTGGTCAACAATCATTTTACCGTTAAACGTTTAATGCTTGATGAAGATGACCGAATCGGGTTAAAAGCCGAGAATCCTGAATACAGCAATATTTATTTTGATGATGACCAACTGCTAGAAGTTTGGGGTATCGTTACTTTCATACTGAAAAAAACAAGAAAAATATGAAGTACGAAAATAAAGTATTTGTGTTAGTTGACGTAAACAATTGCTATGTCAGCTATACATTTCCTGAGCCTACAGACTTTGCACCTGAATTGGCTAAGGCTGCTACATTGATGTTGAACCATATCTACGAAGAAGGGATTAAATATAAGAAGATAGGAATTGGACCTTGCTTTATACTTAACCGTAATTGGTCCATGAGTCGGGATAAACTGAGTAGAAATCCATTTAGATGGGAAGATCTACTCACAGTAAATTAATTTTTAAATTAACTTATCGTGAGCTATTAGAAACTATAGGAAAAGCTAGATAGACAAGACCCCGACATTAGGTACAGTAGGCGAAAGCTCAAAAAATCAGAATCATATAAAATGCTATAATCCTGACAGCAACTTTCAATTAGTCATTTTACTTGCCCTTCATACAGGTAATACAATTCAGCATTGTCTGTATCTCCGCCCCAGCTATATTTTTCTTCGCCAATCCGCTTCAAACCTTTTCTTTCATAAAATTGAAAGTTTGAACTATCATCCGTATAAAGAAAAAACTCTTTAACCTTCATTTCAATAAGATAATCAGTAAACATTGAATACAATTTATTGCCTATTCCCATACCTTGATATTGTTCATCTAGGATAAATAAGTTTAAGGATGCAACAAATTTCTTACCACTTTTTAGAAGTAATTTTTCATTTAATATCAATGTATCCAAATAACCCTCAAAAACATCTTCTTTCTTTTCTAAGATTATTTCCTTTAAAGCCTTATATTTTCTTATTTTTGCATTAGCTTTCTGCTTAATATTATCTATCATTGATGCTGCAATAACTCCAACAATCTCATTCTCATTACGTACCACAAAGATACGAGAGGAGTTTATAATAACCTCACCTAGAAAAAACTCCGCCATAGGTTTCACATTCTTTTGAGGAACCCATGAATGATAATCCCAAGTAAATACGATCATCTGGTTTATTTTGTCTAAATCATTTTCGCTCAATTCTTCTGCAGCTTCATACTTTAAAGAAACATTCCTACTCATGTTACTCACACTCATTTAACTTCAATAAAAATACAATTTTCGATTCAAAGCTATTTCAAGTTCTCAATGCTTTAACTATCGTAATAGATAACCCTCTAATGAAGGCTATCTAACTGATCAAATGAACATTCTTCTTTATTTAGTTAAATATTCTTTCACAATATGATCACTTAAAAGTTTAATAACTTCTGAGCGTTCAACTAAAGAAGTCTCACTTTTTCTCACATAAATACTGATAAATACAGGTGCATGAGTTTCTGACCATACCATTGAAGTTAAACCTCTAATGCCATAATCACTGGCACCCGTACGATCAGCGATTTTCCATCCTTTAGGTAAAGCAGCTCTTAACATATTATCTGCAACTTTATTCCCTATCATCCATTCTTTTAATTGCTCTTTTGAGCTTTTAGATAACACATTACCCGTCAATAACTTTTTCATACTGGCATTCATGGCATTGGGAGTCGTTGTATCTCGGATGTCATCTTCGGGATTAATGACAAGATCTGGTTCATATCTATCTGATCTTGTAACTTCATCGCCAATTGAACGCATGAATGAGGTTAGGCCTACAGGGCCTCCACCTGCCTCTATCGCAAAGTTTGCTGCCGTATTATCACTGTATGCGGTCGTAATTTCACAAGCTTGTTTGATCGTCAGTTTTTTATTTACGTAATCTTTGACCACTGGTGAATAAGTAACGAGGTCTTTTTGCTGAATCGTTTTTGAATAATCTAAAGTCAGCTTTTTAGCATCAACCTTCGCCAATACATTCGCACAAGCAAGCGCTTTTACAGTGCTGTCCAAAGGAAAGCGTTTATCGCCATTGATCGAAATCAATTTATCATCCATATCTAGGATAGATACACCAATCTGCCATCCCTTTTCGGATAGGGTTTTGATTTGCCCTTCCAGAGTAGCAGCCATAGTAGCTGACACCGAAGAGCCAAACAAAACAACAGCTATGACAGATTTCAATAACGATTTCATATTGCATCCATATATTAAAAATTTAAAAAATTAAGCGTGGCCAAGTATACCTCTAGAAATTTAATTATTAAGTTAATCAAATGTTTTATCATTATTTAATGGCTTAAATGTATTCAATAATAAAGCCTCTATCAAAGGCTTTTGCACATATTTCAACATGAATATTTTTGTTGATCTTGTTATTGGCCCTACATGGTAAATGACACTACTCTTGAATGTAGAAAAAGCCCCTTGGGGCTTTACTATAGTCATAAAAAACCCGCATACCGCGGGTTTCCATTCTAGTATTAACTGAAAAGTAAAAGAGCGCCCAACCATAGTAGTAGTGTGGCTAATATATAACTGGTTCTTCTCCACATCAAAATCGTGTTGGAATTATCTTTGAGCACTTTTCCAAAGTACTCAATTTCCTGTTTTGCATCCTCAATAACACTTGTTCCGAAATTAATGGCATCTCTAAGCTCTTTATTCTCATCCAATAATGCCTGCTTTTCTTCCCAATTAAGCTCTATCATTTTTCTATCAGATTGAATTCTGTAAGCAATATCCTGTAAAAGCTCTTCACGTGTCATTTGATGAAACTCTTCATCTAGATCGGCAGCAGTAAATTTATATTCACTCATAAATAAACTCCAATTAAGGACGATACAAACCAGGCAACTTTATCCAACAAACACTATTTTCTGCATCTTCACGGTAGATCTTTACTAACTCATAAATTGCAGTTGAAATTTCTTTACCTTTTTACCACTTTCACAACGATTTTTAAAAGTTTTCTCCAACTTTATTTAGTAAGCTTAATAAGTTTACTAAAAAACCACCCGAAGGTGGTTTAACTCAATTAGATTGTATTTCCACAAATGTCTTTTGCACCAGTAGGATAAGTGTTTTGAAGTTTAGTACGGTCCGTAACTAGCTCAAGTGAAAATGTTTTCCCGACCATAGCTGAGTTTGATGGAATATCTTGAACAGCAATTTGTGCTAGAAAATAACCTTCATTTGGCTTTGTAGAGTAACTTCCCACATAGCCATAATTTGTGCCATTTGAAATTACACCAATTTGTTGAGTCTGTTGATTGATGTAAAAACCTAACCTTACTCCGTTATTCAAAGCATTATTATCTATAGCATTTTCACCTATTAAGGCATTGTTTGACAGATCTCTTGATTGCCATGCTGATAATATTTGGTTTGGAACCTCAGGTATATTATTAAGACTCATAATCGAATTGGATAAAACATGCTTATCTTCTTTAGTTCCAAAAAAAGTAAACGGAAAAAGACCAATAATACTGTTGTTACTTAAGACCACATTTGGAACTTTCACAATCATTTCATAGGCAATAATGTTACTTTGGGATAATGCAACATCGCCGATCATTTTGCCTGGTTGACTTAATTGCTTATTGCCAAAATTTCCACTTGCAGCAACGTATCTTTTACTTCCTGTTGTCGGGCTTATGGTTAAGGAAACTTTTTGCCCAGAAATAGTTGGAAAAGGTAGAGATCCTGATGAAACCGCATTTAGTTGCGTCTGATTAGCATCAAAATTATAAATACACGCTGCGAAAGTGTGCATTGCAGGAATGGCTATGATAAGAATGCCCAATATTATCTTCTTCACTTCGTTTACCTTTTTTATAATTGAACAAGTAGTATAAATAAATCACTTTCAATATGTGAGAAATCGGATAAAAAGTCATTAAAAAACCACCCGAAGGTGGATTTTTGCTTATCTAACACTTATTTTGGATTTAGAAAGTAAAAATTAAAAAGAAGTGATGCTAGCAAGATGCTGGCCACAGTTAGATAAAACCCCACCGTATTAAAGCTCTTTAAAAATTTATATATTTACATAACTCATGCACTTTCCACACACCATAAAATTATAGCTGTTACTTCAATAACTTAATTAAAAAAGGAGGTTAAATTATTATCATTTTCTCACCCACTTTTATTTTTGGCTTTAGACTTTTTATGAACCTCATCAATCATCCAAAGCAAAAATACAATCATTCAAGATATGTGGACCACCTGGCAAATAATTATACTCAGCATAAACATTAATAGCCTGCTGATCTATAGATAACGGCGTACTCTGTCCATATCGTCTGGATCTCCAAATCGTACAAAATGCCAGCAAGATAGACTCCTCAGCATAAGATGATCCGGGTGGCTCAGGCATGACCACCTAAAAATTTGATTTGCCCAATTTCGTGCGGTGTTTTCGACGCATAGGTTTTTTCGTACTTGTAGAGTTCAATGACTTTCCCAAGATATCAGCCTTATCTTTATCAGCATCTTCTTGGATCTCGTAGCCTTCAAGATCAAGGGAAAACCTCCTATTCTCCTCAAGATACAAAGAAGGTATAATTACTTAATTACTTAATTACTTAATTACTTAATTACTTAATTACTTAATTACTTAATTACTTAATTACTTAATTACTTAATTACATTCATTTTCAGGATCACTCATCATCTTTTTTAAGTTGTTAAATTCCTGTATGTACCTATTTTCATCATAGACCAACTCTAAAT